>CANRFQ010000001.1 GCA_947629935.1 uncultured Bacilli bacterium
GTAACAAAAAAGAAGCAAGTTTTAACTTACTTCCTATCGTGGAAAGTTTCATTTACACAGATTTCCTTACACACTCCTTATTTATTCAAAATTTGCTCAATTTATCAAAATTACATCTAAAAAAGTAGTATATTCATTTTGAATATACCACTTTGTC
The DNA here is from genome assembly GCA_947629935.1 of uncultured Bacilli bacterium. Lineage (GTDB taxonomy): Bacteria > Bacillota_I > Bacilli_A > RF39 > UBA660 > HGM10766. Next base: position 158 of record CANRFQ010000001.1, read on the forward strand.
AACAATCTGAGACTTCTATTTAAAGTCTTTACATATATCTGTTCATTTGATTCATCATTTGTTTAATTTGCTTTTGAGAAGGTTTTCGACCCATTCCGCTCATTAAAGCTTCAATCATTTTTTCATTAATTGGGGGATTTTTCTTTAAATATTTTTGCGTTAATTTTTTGGAAATCAAAAAACCAATGATTACGCCCACAACAAGACCAATAACAATTAACAATATATCTTTTAACATTAATATCACTTCCTTCTTTTTTATTTTACTAAATTTAATTTTTTGTTGCAAGTTATACCAGTATTTTTTCGAGCCAAAAATAGTCTTTATTTTCAAAATCACAAACAAATAAATTTTCTAGTTCTCTTAAATCATCTAAAAATGTGGGCGAAGATTTGGTACTTTTTAAAACCATATAAGAAGAATTGACAATTAATTTAGTTTGTTCATCATTATAAAAATTATTAATCATGTGGGTATCTCGAAATTTTGTATAATGATCATCTTCTCTATATTGGGCAAATAAATCTAAATTAATTTTCATTTTATTTAAAGGTAAAATGATTTGTTCATAAATATTATATGCTGCGGATACGTCATTTTTATCAGCATAATATATTTGCTCCATACTTTTAAATAAATTGTATGGGCAATTTTTGGTTAAGGTGGCAAATTCATTATTTATTTTAAATATATAAAAGGTTCGCATAAATATCACCATTGATATTGTACTAAAGAGTAACTAAAATTTTTGTAGAATTTTTGTGATAAGTTATTTTTGATTAATAGAAGTATTAATTTTAATTCCCTCGGAATTATGATTATTTAGATAATTATTATTAGTACTAACTAAAAAGATACACAATACAATAATTAAATAAAACCCTATTACTCCTTTATACTCTTTGATTTTGTTTTTCATTTTATCCCTTCTTTCTAAAACCATTATAAGCGAACATTTGTTTCTTGTCTAGAACATTTAGAACAATTGTTTGACTTTTTACGTTTTATGTGTTAACATGAAAATGGAGGTAAGTTATGAAGAAAAAAATAACTAAAAAACAACAAGAGGTTTTACAATATATCAAAAAATATACTGTAAAACATGGTTTTCCCCCTTCAATTAGAGAAATATGTGCTGGTTTAAATCTATCTTCTCCAGCGACCGTTCACGTCCATTTAAAACACTTAGAAGAAGCTGGATGTATTCGGAAGACCAACTCGAAATTTCGTACTATTGAAGTTTTAGTGGAAAACGAATTTGAAAAGAAAAATGAGGATATTGTTAAAGTTCCATTATTAGGAAAAATAACCGCTGGAAGTCCCATCGAAGCCATTGAAATGCCCAATAACTTCTTTGATCTACCCGCTTCTTTAATTGCCCATAAAAAAGAAGTATTTACTTTAAAAGTTAGCGGTGAAAGTATGATAAATGCGGGGATATTTGATGGAGATATTGTTATTGTAGAACGTTCCAAAGTAGCTAGAAACGGTCAAATAGTAGTAGCAATGACTGCCGAAAACGAAGTAACATTAAAAACTTTTTATAAAGAAAAAAATCATATTCGCTTGCAACCGGAAAATGATACTATGGAACCCATTATATTAGAAAATGTCACCATTTTAGGAATAGCAATTGGCTTATATAGACAAATATAAAAAAGGTTTAAATTTAAAAACCTTTTTTTAATATTTGACTAACATAAATATTAAGAATGCTACTAATAACAAATAAACAATACATCCATTAATTTGTTCAGATTTCTGACTCTTATGTTTAAGTCCTACTGCCATAGTAGAAAGTATTCCTCCCACAAGACCACCAATATGAGCCACATTGTCAATACCTGAGAACATAAAGCCCATCAATAGATTAATAATTATTAAAGGTATAATTTGGGATTTTAATACGTTGCCAAAATAAATTCGATAATGATACCCAAAATAAGCTAAACTTCCCATTAGGCCAAAAATAGCTCCACTCGCGCCAATGCTGTTGGCATGTAAAATAACAGTAGATAGTAAACTTCCCATTAATGCCGAAGCAAAGTAAATAATAAGATATTTCCATTTTCCTACAAAATTTTCTACTTGTGAACCGATGATGTATAAAGCATACATATTAAATAATAAATGAATTGGCATATATAAAGGACCGGCGTGTAAAAATGTTCCCGTAATTAAACGATAGTATTCTCCACTTTTAATCGCCGCTGCATTAACAGAAAATAAACTCTCTAAATTGATATTGCCTTTTGATAAATAAAACAACAAGTAAGTTAAAATAAACATAGCAATATTTATGCCCATTAAAATATAAGTTACTAATATTTTCTTTTGTTTGAAAACATCTTCGTAATCTTGATTTTTCTTCGCCGTTGTTTCATTAATATCTTTAGTAACATTTATTAGTAAATCTAATCCTTTATCATTATTTAAAGGATTATTTTTAATATTAGGAAATATAAAACCTAGGCCTTTTGTAGATTTAATATCTTTAACATTCTTGATACTTAAAGAACTTAAAATTTTATCTTCTTTTATTTTAATATCTTCATTTAAGTCAAGAAGAATATTTAAAGCATGTACTTTTAATGATAAAGTTTTTTTCTTAATTTGTTTAATAATTTTCTTAGCTTTAAATATATCAAAATTATATTGTTCTTCATTATGTATATAATTAGCATTTATTCTGATTATTTTATAATATGCATCTTGATTTTCTAACCAAATCTCATCTTTTACTCCACTAACAATAATAGGCGTATAATTTTCTTCAGTTACAAAAAAATGCATTAATTTCATAATTATTTCATCTTTTTTGTTCACGATTAATTTGTCCATAAGAAACCTCTTTCTTCATAATATTTTAATATATTTCATAAAATTAGTAAAGGAGTTGAAATATATGAAATTTTTAATTTATTTTATTATCCTTATTCCATGGTTTATCTCTAGTTTGCTATTTCCTTTTAATGCCGAATTTTATCAAACTTTAAATTTACCTTTCTTTAATCCTCCTGGACTAGTTTTTGCAATAGTTTGGCCTATATTGTATGCTTTAATTGCTTTATCTTTTTATTTAATTTTAAAAAAGAATGAGATAAACAAAAATTATTTATTTGCTTATCTTTTAAACTATATTTTAAATCAATCCTTTTCTTTAGTATTCTTTTATTTAAACAATTTAACTTTAACTTTATATGTAACAATTCTTTTATTTATTAGTACAATCTATTTATTAAAAGAAACAAAAAAAGCAAATAAAATATCCTTCTATTTGCTTATTCCTTATCAATTGTGGATTGTCTTTGCCACAATCTTATATGTCACAATTTATTTTCTTAATTAAATTTGCAAATTTAATTGCTTATTTTAAATTATTAACAACATTTTTAAATTCTTTCCCTCTTGTTTCAAAGTCGGGATATTGATCCCAAGAAGCACAAGCTGGTGAAAGTAAAATCGTATCTTCTTCTTGGCTTATTTCATAGGCTTTTTTTGTGGCTTCTTCTAAATTTTCTAAAATGATTACTTCTTTGTTGTTTTTTTCAGCAAATTGAGCAATCTTTTCTTTTGTTTGGCCAAAACAAATTATTGTTTTGACATTTGTCAAATACGGAGCAATTTCATCAAAAGGAATATTTCGATCTAGCCCTCCCATTAATAAAATTACAGGACTATTAAATGCCGCAAGCGCAATAATTGTCGATTTATTATTAGTGGCTTTGGAATCGTTATAAAATTTACGTTTATTTATTTCTCTTACAAACTCAATTCGGTGCTCAACGCCTTTAAATTCTTTTAAGAAATCTCTAATAATTTCATTAGAAACCCCAAACTTTTTGGCAATAAGTAAAGCTACCATAATATTTTCATAATTATGAGTGCCTTTAACAGTTATATCATCTATTTCAATAATTTTATCATTATAACAAATTATATCGTGACCATCTAAATAAGCATCCGCTTTTTCTTTAGAAGAAAAATAAAGCTTTGAAGAAGGAATATCTTCAGTCAAATTAATAACATCTTGATCTTCTTTATTTAAAATAGCTATATCTTCCTTATTATGGTTATTAAAGATTTTCTTTTTTGTATTTTTATACGTTTCATATGAGTTGCTATGAAAATCTAAATGAACTTGGGATAAATTAGTTAATACACTAATATTAGTCTTAAATTTATACATATCACATAATTGGTGATCAGATATTTCCAAAACTAAAATACTACTTTCTTTAATATTAGGAATAAGACTCGCTAAAGGCGTACCTATATTTCCACCTAAATAAACTTCTTTACCACTTCTTTTTAACATTTCGTACACCATTGTTGTGGTCGTGGTCTTTCCATTAGATCCCGTAATACCAATTATTGTAACATTTTTAGGCAGTAATGGAAAACTAGCTTCCATTTCATTTATAACCGGAATGTTTAAACTTTTGGCTTTTAAAACAGCAGGATTTGTTCTAATTATAGCGGGATTTTTAATTACTAGATCCAAAGAATTATCAATAAGTTCTTCCTGCTTTTCCGTAATTACAATTTTAATATTTAAAGATTCTAATTCTTGTCTAACTTCTTCTTCCTGCTTTTTTAAATCTGTAATTATAATTTCATTTTGATAATTAGCTAGAAGTTTAGCAATAGCAATCCCACTTCGTGCCATTCCTAATATTAAGACTTTTTTATTTTGAATCATTTAGTTATCCCCTTTTCTTTTTCATAATGAGGATTTAAAGTATAAAATACATTGCGTACTTTATCTTCCTCATGAAAAACCGCTTCTTCATGCTCATAATCGTGAGCCCATCCCAATTTTTCCATAACTCGCAAAGAGGACTCATTGTCCCTTTCTACTTGACTAACAATTTCTTTGGCAGTTGGATAATTGGCACTTGTTTCTTCTACTACTTTTCTAGTTAATAAATAAGCAATATTATGACCACGATATTGAGGTAATATATAAAGTTGAATTTCTAAGTCACCTCGAAAATATCCTAAATCAACAAAACCCACTAAAGTCCCTTTAAAATAAACTCCTTTCAATCTATCAGAATAATAATTTATAAAATTAACATAAGGGTCTTTACCTCTAGCTTTAAATGCTTCATTATCCTCTTCTATAATTGATTTTACGGCTTTATACTCTTCTTCCGTAACATTTTTTATTTCTATTTCTTCCATTTTTAAATCCTCTACTTCTATTATATTTCTTCTAAAGAATTTAAGTAATCTTTAAATTCTTTCGGCAAATCAACGGTAAATTCCAATTGCTCTTTAGTGATTGGTTCAGTAAACTTTATTTTAGCAGAATGTAAAAATTGACCAAAATCACTACATTTTTTATCCGAATAAACTGGATCATTATAAATTGGGTAGCCAATATATTTCATATGAACTCTAATTTGATGGGTCCGTCCTGTATCCAATTTCAACCTGAGCAAAGTATGATTTTTATATCTTTTAATAACTGTTAAATGGGTAACAGCATTTTTCGAATTTTTAGCTGTAACAGTCATTTGCTTACGATTGTTTTCGTCTCGACCAATTGGGGCATCAATTGTTGCTTTGTTATGAGGAAAAACCCCATTTACTAAAGCAATGTATTCTCTTTCTACTCTTTTATGTTTAAAATCATCAGCTAAAATTTGATGAGCTTTATTATTCTTAGCAATAAGGATTAAACCTGAGGTATCTTTATCAATACGGTGGACAATACCAGGCCTTTCTTCCCCATTTACATCACTTAAGTTTTTCGTATAATACATTAAACCATTAACTAAAGTATGATCATAATTGCCACTACCAGGATGGACAGTAAGACCACTAGGCTTATTTATTAATATGACATTTTCATCTTCAAAAACGATATCTAAAGGCATTTTAGTTGCGGGTATATCGGTAGTTAATGTAAATCCATCTTTTATTGTCACAACATCATTTTCTTTTAAAGTTTTACTAGCTTTAACTTGTAAGCCATTGACTAAGACATAACCCTCATTTATCATTTTTAAGATAATACTGCGACTTTTATCTAACTGTTTAGTCAAAAATTTATCAAGCCGGCTTTTTGTTTCTTTTACCTTTATCTCTTCCATTTACTTCTTCTCCCTTGACTATAGCAATAATTAGTAAAAATATGCCCGCTACAATAGCCATATCACTAACATTAAAAACAGGAAAGTCATAATTAAAAATATAAAAATCTAAAAAGTCCCTAACATAACCAAAAATAATTCGATCTAATAGATTACCAACTATGCCGCCAATTAACAAACCAAAAGCCAGAATATTTCGTTTATTTTGTTTAAAGGAATACATATATCGATAAATGATTATCAAAATGAATATAGTCAATAAAATTAAAAGAAAAGTAAGGCTGTTCATAATCCCCCAGGCTGCACCACTATTTTGATAATAGGTAATATGAAAAAAGTTTTTCAGCACCGGAATACTTTGTCCAAATTTCATTGTTATATCAATTAAAGCTTTACTAATTTGATCTAAAGCTAAAACTATTGTCGAAATAAGTAAAATCTTTTTATTCATATAGCACTTCCCTAAGCCAAATTATATCATAATTTAACTAAGATTACATCTTCGCCTATCTTTTCAATGTTAGCAAATGTAAACTTAGTTTCCCCATCTTTACCAAAAAGTCTTTTAAAAAAACGGCGATGTTCGGCAACGAAATAATTTATCTTGCCATCCTCAGCATTAATATTAACATCAACTACTCGCCCCAATTTTCGCCCGTCTATTAAACTTACGATCTCTTTGGCTTGAATATCCGATAAATTCATGAGACACCTCTAATTAAATATATGCAATATTTTATTTGATTAATCTTTTTACATTGTTAATTGCATTTTTTTCAATCCGCGATACTTGGGCTTGGGATATATCTAAAGAATCAGCAATTTCCATTTGCGTTTTCCCAATTATATATCGTTCAATTAAAACTTCTCTTTCCCTTTTTTTAATTTGTTTTAAAGCTTTATTTAAGGAAATTAACATATCTTTATCCTTTTTAGATTCTTTTTTATCGGCAATTTGGTCAAGTAAATAAATAGTATCTCCTCCATCATTATATATAGGTTCGAATATGCTCATAGGATCTTTTAAAGAATCAATCGCCGCCGCTAATTGATACTCTTCAATATCAAGCGCTTTAGCGACCATTTCATTAGATGGTTCTTTCCCATTTTTAGCAAAATAATCTTCTTTAAACTTTAATATTTTATAAGCTAAATCTTTAATGCTACGGCTAACCCGAACAGGACTATTGTCGCGAACATATCTTTTTACTTCACCTAAAATTAAAGGAACAGCATAAGTAGAAAACATTACTCCATAAGAAGGGTCAAAATTATCAATTGCTTTAATTAAGCCTACACAACCAATTTGAAATAAATCATCCATATTATACTTTTGATTATTAAATCGTCTTAAAATACTTAAAACTAATTTTAAATTTCCTTCTGTCAATTTGTCTTTTGCTTCTAAATCTCCACTACGAAGTTGGGCAAATAACGCCATTTGTTCTTCATTAGTTAAAACTTTAATCTCACTTGTATTTATCCCCGTAATATCTACTTTATATTTGCTCATGTTTCTTCCTCCATTTACATTCTGAGGAATTTCCTTTATTTTTATACAAAAAGAAAAAGACATATTTTATCTTTTTCTAATTAAAGAATAATAAGGTTCTTTTTCATTTGGTTTTGTTACATCAATAGTATTAATGCTTTGTAAATTCCAATATTCATCTAGGGTTAATTCTTTTACTGGTCTTTTATCAAAAGATGCTATTTGATTAAATAAAGAATTACAAATATTATTCCATCTTTTTTGGACTAACAAGCGGCGATATACTTTATTAATATCTTTTTGGGTTAGATTTTCTTTAAAATGAAAATGCTCTAGTAAAGTATTCAAATTAGTTGGTTTAATTATTTTTAAATTATAATCTGTTAACTCAGTGCTGATACCATCAATATAATAATCATTAAAAGTATTATAAATTAAATCATTTGCTAGATTGTTCTCTCCAATTTTAAATAATATTAACCTAACTATTATATTATCTTGAATTAAAATGCCTGCATAAACATTATCTCTTTTAACAACAAATTGGCTTTTCATAAACCCTCCTAAAATGATTATATCCTTTTTTTGTAGCAAAAACAATTATAACTCTTTTTATAAAACCCCATTACCATTTTTAAATATAATTACTTCTTCATCATTTTGAGTTATACCCGTAATTTTTAAATCTTTTGTTCCAATCATAAAGTCAACATGAGTTTTTGATTGATTTATTCCTAATTTTTCTAATTGCTCCTTACTTTTCTTTTCTCCATCTTGAATACAATCACTAAAAGCTTGGCCTAAAGCAATATGACAAGAAGCATTTTCATCATATAAAGTAGTATAAAATAGCATATTAGTCTTAGATATTGGCGAGTTGTAATCTACTAAGGCTACTTCTCCTAAATACATGGAAGTTTTATCAAAATTAATAATACTTTTTAAAACATCTTTACCTTTTTTAGCTCCATAATTAATTACTTTGCCATTTTTAAACTCTAGCCAAAAATTATCCACAATTTTCCCATTATGAATTAAGGGTTTAGAAGCATAGACAATTCCATTTGTTCCATATTTATCAGGACTAGAATAAACTTCTTCGCTAGGCATATTAGGTAATATAATACGGCCATCAGCTAGTTTCATTTCAATATTATGAAAAACATAATTTTCTGGTAATTTAATTGTTAAGTCTGTTCCAAGCGAATTACTATATTTTAAATATTTTAATTTTAAATTATTTAATTTCTTAGCTCTTGCATGACTAATTTTAATTTTTTGATCCAAGGCTTTCTCTGGATCTCTTTTACTAATTTGGCAGATGTCAAAAATAGTTTTCCATAATTTTTTTAAATTATCTTTTTCTTTCGGAAATAATTTATCTGCCCAATCTTGAGTAGGAACCGAAGCAATACACCAAGCCAGTTCATTTTTGCGACGACGTTCATCAAATGTTTTACTTTCACTTACTGAATGCAGTTGCAACTGCGTTAATATATCCGCATCAATATCTTTCATTAAATCAGGATATTCGGCACTTAAGCTTAAAAATGCCCCGCCTTTTTTTGCATATTCTTCCAAACATTTACCACTCCACATTTCATCTTTTTTTAACTCGTCTAAAGTTAAATTTTTAAGACTGCTATGTTTCATGTAGGCATCTTTTAAATTTATTTTGATGTCTTTAACTCCCATTTTATAAGCTTTATCCACTAAAATACGGACAAAATCATATCTTTCCATTGGTCCTTGAATTAGTAAAGGTTCCCCTTTTTTTAGTTTTAAACACTTTTTTAATAAAATATCAGCATAGATTTCCATATATTTTTGCATAATTTCACCTTCCTGTACTAGTATACCATTTTATCAATTTATTATTTAGAAAAGATTTTTAAAATTTAATCTCTGTATGGCTTCCCTCCGAATATTCATCATCAAAAGGACTATTTTTAAAGCCACCCTCGCCAAAAGCAAGCATTGTATCATCTTCATCTTTTACCTCTTCATACTTTTGAGGATTAATAAAATGTAATAATTTTTTGATATTTCGCACCAAAGCACTGACACCCACAGTATCAAAAAGAAAAGCCAAAAGAGCAAACATGAAATTAGGTTTGGAATCATCCCAATAAATATCTTTATGATTAGCAGGATTATAATATATAGTTATACTTTCGCCTATATTTTTATCAATCTTAAATGCTTTGTCATACGTGTAATCTTGACCAGCTATATTATAAGCTAAAGTAAAATTTTCCATTTCCGGATCATTATCTCTATTTACAATAACTGCTTGCGTAGAAGGAAAATCTTTTATTTTTAAATATTGAATGCATAATAAAATATTTAAAAGCGTTAGAAGTATTCCTACTAAACAGATAAAAGAACTAAAAATTATTCCTTTAATATGCCCAATTGGTCCGTTGTAGGTAGTACTGGAAATAGTCGTTGTATTACCATGATGATTAATATTTGTTACTTGCATAATATTCCCCTTTTACTAACTTTAGCAAGTTTAATTTTATCATAAACGATAAATCCGAAAATTAATACTGCACTGATAATAACAAAAAGATAGAAGCTAATTCCTCTTGATATAAGCATGGCACTACTAAGTAAAGTGGCAGGGAATAATAATTTAAAGATTATCATAAAGCTTCCTTCACTAGCCCCCATGGCTCCTGGTAAAGGCAAAGAAGCGACAGAAATATATAAAACTGCTTGTAAAGAAATAAAAGTAAATATTGAGTATCCCTGTAAGCCAAAAGCTTTAAAGACAAAATATGGAATGCTATGGTATAAACTTAATTGTAATAAAGTTGTTAAAAATATTTTGATAATCATAATTTTGTTATTTTTAAGATATATAGCACATTCGTGATATTCATCTAACTGCGCGATAGATTTCTTTTTAATAGTACTTGCACTTTTAATATGCATTTTATCTAAAAGATTACAAATGCCATTAATTAATTTTAAACCTAACTTTTTGGAAAATATCATAATAATTAAAAATGTTTGAATAATCAAATTAATCGTTATACCTAAAAACATTAAATATTTTATATTTCCTATTTTGTTAAGTAAAAGATCATAATTAAAAGCAAAACCTATTAAAGCTAAAACCAAAGTCATAAATTGAAAACTTAAAAGTTGAATTAATAAAGACAAAGCACTATGAGAAATAGATAATTTATCTTTATTCATAAAATAAAGTTGCATTGGTTGTCCACCTGTTGAAGAAGGCGTTATCGAAGAAAAGAAAAAACCAACTAAACTATATTTAAAAGTTTGGAAAAGCGAAACATCATCTTTTAGGTTTTTTAATATTCGATAAATATTTAATCCTTCACAAAAAATATAGACAAACATTGCAAAAATAGCTAAAAGCAAATAAATTTTTTTAGCTTTAGACAAATTAAAAATAATTTTATTAATATCATTATTCTTAAAAATTAGCCAAAAAGTTAACCCCGCTATGCCAATAAAGAATAATATATTAAATACTTTTTTAAAAATTTTCTTTTTTTTCTCGTTTGTTTTCAATTGACATCAGTTACTTTCTTTTTTATTTTATCTCAAAATATTTATTTATACAATATTTTGCCAATTTGTTGACATCAAAAAAGCCGATAACTTTTAATCAAGAATCGACTTATATACAAATTTTGTTGTTTTTCTATTCTGTTCTTAATGCCTCAACTGGGTCTTTTTTACTTGCCATCTTAGATGGTCTTCTACCAGCTAGTACAGTAAGTAAAGTACTTAAAACGATTAGAAGGACAGCACTTAATAATGGTAAATGAGCAATATTATCATAACCCATAAAGTGAGCAACAACTTTATTAATTACAAATGACACTAAGACACACATTATTACACCCATTACACCAGCCACAAAACCTTCAATGATAGTTTCCGCTCTAAATACTCGTTTAACATCTTTTTTACTAGCACCAATGGCTCTTAATATACCGATTTCTTTTGTTCTTTCAAGAACACTAATATGAGTAATAATGGCAATCATAATACTAGATACAATTAAACTAATAGCGACAAAACCAATTAAGACATAAGTAATAATATTAACTACTGATGTAATACTACTAATTAAAGTTTTTAATATGTCTGTATAAGAAATAACATTTTCTTTATGTCCCGCTTTTTCTTGTTTCTCGTTATATTTATCCATTAATTCTACGATTTTATCTTTTGATTCGAAATCTTTTGGATAAAAACTAATTCTACTTGGTTTATTAACATCAACTATGCCAAGGGTTTTACAAACACTTTCATAATTATTAGTTTCATTATCAAATGGTAGACCAGTTAAAACGTTTACATCTTTATTTTCTGTTTGTTCTTTATAAATATCGGTTTTAGCAACATTTTCAATGACATAGTCAACTAAAGAATGCTTATAACCAACTAAATTTTCTTGATCAGTAGAGCCTTTAACTTTAACAATACCAACTATGGTCATATCAACACCATTATCAATGATGTTTTTCATATAATTGTTATCACTAGAATAATCGCGATATACTCCACCAACCTTTTTATAATAATCAGTATTTAAAATTAATTTATATGAAGTATTTAAAATATCATCATAATTATACTTAGTAGCTTTTACTTTTTTGTCTTTACCTAATACTTCATTTATTTGATTACGATCTTTAATATCAAGACCATATAAAACTGAATCAGGAACAACGCCATTTTCATCGACAATTAAAACCAGTTCATTATAATTTTTAGGATAATGCCCAGCTAATACCTCATATTTACTATCATCATTATCATCACTTTCTAATAATTCGGTAAATATTGGTTGTGGCTCTGTATCAATATATCCGGCAAGTTCCCCAGATGTATCTTTAATATTGGCAATAGTTAAAAGATTAAAACTATTGGGATTTACTCTAACATAATTATCATGTTTGGTAGAATAAATTTGTAAATCTAAATTATATGAATATTGAATTTGAGAAGCATATTCTTTAAATTCTTTAGTTTCATCTAAATATTTTTTAAATTCTTCCATATTATTTTGTTTAACAACATCATTCGTAAGAGATTGGACTTCACTATTTATATCGTCTTTAGAACATAATTTATTATCAGGACATTTATCATCATCACTTCCAAATAATCCATCTGTTATATACGAAGAAACATTGAAAGCTTCTTCTTCGACTGTTAAAGGAAAGTTTTGAAGTGACTCTTTTTCCCGATAAGAAACAAAGCCGGATACACCATTTGATAAAGCTAAAATTAAGGCAATACCAATAATTCCCATACTTCCAGCAAATGCTGTTAAGAAAGTTCTTCCTTTTTTAGTCATTAAGTTATTAAACGATAAACTTAATGAAGCTAAAAATGACATTGAAGTTTTTGGAGTAGTACTTTCTTCAGTACTTTTTTTCTTATCCTTTTTTTCATTATAAGGATTAGAATCATCTAAAATTTTTCCATCTTTTAATTCAATTATTCTCGTTGAATACTCATGAGCCAGTTCAGGGTTATGCGTAACCATGATAACTAATTTATCTTCTGCTATTTCTTTTAAGATATTCATAATCTGAACACTTGTATGGGAATCTAAAGCACCAGTTGGTTCATCGGCTAAAATGATATCGGGATTATTAACTAAAGCTCGAGCAATAGAAACTCTTTGCATTTGCCCACCAGAAAGTTGATTAGGTCTTTTATTTATATGTTCTTTTAATCCTACTTTAGTTAAAGCCTCAATAGCTTTTTCTCTTCTTTCTTTTTTAGGAATTCCTGATAAAGTTAAAGCAAGTTCAACATTAGCAAGAATTGTTTGATGGGAAATTAAGTTATAACTTTGAAAGATAAAACCAACACGATGATTACGATAACTATCCCAATCTTTATCCTTATATTGTTTAGTAGAAACACCCTCTATTACTAAATTTCCACTATCATAATGATCTAATCCCCCAATAATATTTAAAAGGGTTGTTTTACCACTACCACTTTGCCCTAAAATAGAAACAAATTCATTATCACGAAAATCAACGCTTATGCCTTTTAAAACATGCTGTTTATTGTTTCCTACTTTATAGCTTTTTTGAATATTTTCTAATCTTAACATAAATGCAATACTCCTCCTATTATAAAATATTCGCTATAGCCAAATATTTAACATAATTTTCTAAAAATTACGCTTTTATTATATTGGAATTTGTTAGGTAAGTCAAATAAAAGTACTTTTCTATTTAAATAACTAAAACTAGCAATTTTTAATTTATTGCATATTAAAAAGAGTTGATAAGAACTCAATAAATTGTAGTATGAAATATTTTCTTAAAAAGAATAGATAAAACGCCAAGACCAGCAACACTTAAAATAAAAGATAAATCATATACTAAAATAACATCTGAAGTATTTGGATTTGGTATATCTATTAGATTTTCATTAATAGTTTCTTGTTCTTCTAAAACCTCATCTTGATTAACATTATCTACAATTATTTTACTATCATTAACATTTGGTTTATCATTATTAGGTGCTACAGGAACATTTTTCAATTCTAATGCATTGATGGCATTTATTATCGCCATAGCCATAGCATCAACTTCGGATTGCTCTAAAATTGTTTTTTCTCTTATTACGGCATTAATAGCAGATTCAACTTCACTAAAATCTTTATAATCTTCTTGGTTTAAACTTTTTGCTTTAGAAATAGCTTCATCTACTTTACTATAATCTGCATTTTTAATTTTAATATCATTTTCTTCTTTTTCACCAATTTTAAACACATCAAATCGAACATTAGCATTAAAGCTATCAACATTATTTAATGAAATAACACCTTCAGCAGTATAAATTCCAAAATCACTATTTAAAGTAATATTGCCACCATTAATAATAATATTTTTATGTTGAGAAAAGCCAGCGTAAATCGAAGGATTTCTTTCATTAGTTGCAGTTAAAGTAATATTTCCCCCATTAATAATTACTCCATCTGGGTAATCAATTCCCTCCTGGTACTCCAGTAACCATAATAGCCGAGCCACTAGATTTTATATCAACATTACCTCCTGTAATATTTACTTGTCTTAAAGCATAAATTCCTTTAGTATTTGGAAAACTACGAGCATCAATATTAAGATTACCACCACTTATAGTAACAACTCCATCAACAAAAAAACCTCCATAACTATTAATAGTACCTGATTCTATATTTAAGTTATAAGGATAACCAATAGTATTACCAGCATTTCCACCACCTGTTGTATAATATCCTTTTATGTTAAGATTTAATGTTCCATTATTTGTACTTTTAAATGTTAATGTACCACCTTTTCCACTTTCATCACTTCCATAAAAGACAGACCCTTTATCTGAGGTTAAATTATTAATTCCCTCAAAGATAACTGTTATATCATCTGAACTTAAAAATTTAATACAAGGATTTTTTGTATCTGTATCAGTTATTTCACAAGTGGCATCTTCTAATTTTAAGGTTTTAGTATCATTATCCCAAGACCAACCTTCGTCAGCTGATTTATCTTCAGTGGCATGATTTGTTAAATCTAGAGTGGCAGTCATAGTTGTTTTGGCATTAACAGATGTAATACCAATTAAAATTAGAAATACAAATAGTGATATACTAAATGCCATTTTTCTTATATTTAATTTTTTTATATCTGTTACCTCCCTAAAATATTTATTTTATATTACAAAAATAATTCCAATTTTACAATCATTAATTTTGTTAATAATCATTAAAAAAAGAGTTTAACAACTCCTATTTTTCTTTAAACATACCATATTCTGGTTCTTTTACTTGTTTCATTGTTTTAATTGCTTTAACTAATACTGGTATATATAAAACTAACATAACTCCATACAATATTACTGATTGAACACCAGCATCACCTGATTTAACATAATTTCCTACTGTTGCGTTTTGCACAAAGATTAAAGCTTGAAAAGCCAAGAAATCATTTATTGCATGAGCAAAAGCTATTCCCCAAAAATTTCTAGTTTTTAAAAATAATGCACATAATAATACACCAAATATTCCGGTTTGAAGAATTTTACCGATAGTTTGTAAAATTCCTATTAAATCATAACTTCCCCCAAAAATATAATCAGTAACATGGAAAGTTCCAAAAATAAATGAAGAAATTATTATAGCTGCCCATATTCCTTTACGAGTTTTACCACTTTTTCTTAATGTACTATTTAAAGCTACACCTCTAAATAAACTTTCTTCAAATATTCCTACGCTAAGAGCTAAAATAAAATAAGAAATTTCTAACATTAACCAATTATCAGGAATATTATTTTTAGCGATAGCCATTATAACAGATCCGATTCCGGGAAGTGCTGCAACAATTAAAAAGTAGATACATGATTTCAAAGAAAAGCCAAAACCATCTTTAACTTTTGCAAATATTTTCTTTGCTCCCATTAAAATCATTATTCCTATTAAAATAGCACTTAATAGAACACGAACCAATGTCATTTGCATAACACTACTTCCATCATATGGAAGATATTGAATTCCACAATAACCAATTGCTAAAGCAATTATAGCTACTATTATTGGAAATTTTCTAATTTTTTCCAACATAAAATATACTACCTCTTTTCTATGACAAAATTATAACATTTTTTTACTAATTTGAAAATATTTAACATTTTTTACTAATTTTAAATGATTTCAATAAATTGACTAACAATATATATAATGATAAAATCTTTGTGAGAGGAGTTTTCTATATGAAAAAATTTAGTGACGCTATTTGGACGACAATCTTTGCTATTGTATTTATTCTTTTATATTTCTTTGTACCGGCATTACACTCTGAAAGAACTCTATATGGATTTTTCATCTTAGTAGGAGCAACATTAGCATTTTTCTCTGCTGCAATTAAATGGAAAAAATAGCAAAATAAAATCTCGCTTAAAAACGAGGTTTTATTTTTATTTTGTTTTAAATTATTAATTACCACTTTTTGGCATTAAAGCAATAATTCGTCCCGCAAAATCACCAAAGTTTTGAGTTTGTAATATTATTTTACCTGGTCCCGTTAATTTGGTTAAAAATAATCCTTCGCCACCAAATAAGATATTTTTAACTCCATGCACTCTTTCAATTTCATAATTTACGGTTTTTTCAAACGCTACAACATTACCAGTATCAATTTTGATTACTTCCCCAGGTTGTAGTTCTTTAACAATTTGATCGCCATCTACTTCTAAAAAGACATTACCAGTTCCACTTATATCTTCTAAGATGAAACCTTCACCACCAAATAGACCTGCTCCTAATTTTTTTCTAAATGCTACTTTTAATTCAATTGTTGGTTCAGCACATAAAAACGAACCTTTTTGCACAATTAATCCTGGATGATCACTCGTTAAATTTAAGTCTAGAATAGCACCTGGAACAGTAGCAGCAAAAGCAATTTGCTGATTATCTTCAGTTGCCGTATAAGTATTCATAAATAATGATTCTCCAGAAAATACTCTTCCTAAACCTTTCATGATTCCACCTTTAGTATTAGTTTCCAAACTTATATTAGGTGACATCCAAGTCATTGCTCCGGATTGCGTGTATAAGCTCTCTCCTTTATTTAAGGTAAATTCAATTGCTGGTACAGTTTGACCAATTATCTTTTTTTCCATTTTGAACCACACTTCCTAAAATAATTATAAACTACTGAATTAAAATATACAATATTTTATTAAGATTATTATTAAGATTAATTAAATAAAATATAAACTTCTCATCATGGATAAACGTTATATAAATTACGTAAACTTTTTACTAAAAAAAGAGACTAAACCTCCTTTTTTAAATTCAGTCTTCTAGACTACGTTATTGAAATCTTTTTTTTATTAAATAACCGCAACCAACACCCAAAACACTAATTGCTATAATTAATATAGCAGGAAGTAATTTATCAGATGTATCAGGATTTGAGGCTTCGGCTGTTTTACTATCCGTATAAGCTAAAGCATAAGTTGAAAATTTGTCTGAGGAGAATGATAAAATTTTACCATCTTTAGATACCGTGGGATAAATTATATCAATTGTTCCTTCATGATTTCTAATAATATAGTATTTACGACTATATCCATCAGCTACAGCAGGAATATTCTTAGGTATTTCGACATTTAATTTAATTGCCTCCGTTAAGTCTGTAATATATTCTAAATGTTTATTTGCACTATCCATTACATCAATATTAATATCTAAATATTCTACTATTTTGGCATTTTTTAACTTCTCTGCCACGACCTTTTTAATTTCTTCATCGACTGTTTTAGTTTCTTTTGCTTCGACATTAATATTTACATCAGTATTATATTTACTACCAAATTGTTTTAGAAAAGATTCTTTTAGAATTTGACTAACATTATCACTTTCGACTTTAACAGAACTATCCATCGTATTATTAGGATCGTAATCATTAACAGTAATATCTTGCTTAGATATTAATTCAACTTGCGAAGCCTTAATATTACAGAACCATAACCATCTCATTGTGGTATTATCGGTAATATCTTGAATATCTCCTGATTTAGGAAATTTATCTTCAATATCAAATTCACTTTTACCTTTTTCGATTCCATCTTCTGTAGATATAGTAAAGACTACATGAGTTTTTTCTTCATTTCTTTTAATACTCCAAGAATATTTATAAATACCACTTTCCGTAATAGTTGCGACATCACCTACACCATTAACACCCACTTTAATTTCCGTTCCGTTAACATTTTGGGTTTGCACATTTACTTCATTAACATACCCGAAATGATTGGGATAGGCAGAATCTTTAAGAGATAAAGATATTTCAAATAATTCCCCATATTCTAATTTATCTGTCCCTAAAGCAATATATAATTCTTCATTAATTCCGTCTTTAACTGTAGTTCCATCCCCCGTGATATAAGGGCCATATTTCATGCCATTTTCTTCATCATTACCGGTCAGGATAGTCTTATTAGATCCATCTGGTGATACATTTCCCACTGTCTTACCGCTTAATGTGTCCTTAGTTTCTTGAGTATCGGTAGGCATAATTGTTTGCCAATCCTTTGTCTTATAATTAGTCAAAGCCTTTACATTAGTTGTTACACTTAGTAAAAGACCAAATGCCAAAACACCCCACAAAATTTTTTTCATCTAAGCTCCTCCTTTATAATACAATTGTAGCCAATGACACTTTGCCTCGTCAATTATTTTCCTTTGCGCAAAGGACTTAGTTTACACTTTTAAAAACATTATTAATTATTTAAATGTTCAGTCATAACTGTAATTTTATATTTACATCAAGTTTAAAACGGTTGACATTATGCATCAATTGAATATTGTAAAGCATAAAAAAACTACTCTATAAGTAGTTTAATCTAAATTTATCAGTTCATATTCGCGCGAACCTATACCTAACGCAGCGGCTGCTTCAATAGTATGGATACCATCACGCGAATTAATTCTTTCTAATAAAGTATCTTTGCCTAGATCATCGGAATTAGTCACTAAATCAATGCAGGCTTGATCAATTGCAACAGGATTGGTAGAAGCTAAAATACCAATATCTTTCATACAAGGATCTTTAGCGACAGCACAGCAATCACAATCAACTGACATATTACACATAATATTAATATATACAATGTTATCTTTAAAATAATTGACTACAGAAGAAGCAGCATCGGCCATTGATTCTAAAAATTTTCTTTGGTCAACGTTAAACATATCTTCATATGAACCATCTTCAGCCCCAATGCAATGAATGTATCTTTTACCTTTAGAGGATGCGACACCAATTGATAATTGTTTTAAAGCTCCTCCATAACCACCCATTGGATGGCCTTTGAAATGTGATAACACTAACATTGAATCATAATTTTCAATATTCTTGCCCACATAATTTTTCTTTATTACTTTGCCATTAGGGATATCCAAAATTTTATCAGGACCTTCACTATCCATAATGTCGACATCAAAATAAGTTGTCCATTTATGACTATCCATTAATTTTTGATGTTTTTCTGTAGTATCTCTTGCCCCATCATAAGCAGTGTTACATTCCACAACGGTTCCTTTAACATACTCAATCATTGGTTTTAAAAATTCTGGACGCAAATAATTTTGATTACCTTCTTCCCCTGAATGGACTTTAACAGCTACTTTTCCTGGTAAAGTTTTGCCTAATTTCTGATAAATTTTTACAACTGCTTCGGAAGTTAATTCCTTTGTAAAATATACTTTTGGTTTTTCCATTATCTCTCACTCCTTTTTTATTTTACCACTTTTTTATTAATGTATGAACTTAATCACGAGGTTCAGTATTTTTATTGATAATATTTTTTGAAAAGCCATCTATTTTATAATCATATTCTAAAGTATTAGTTTCAAAGTCAATCTCATAAATAGCTTGATTATTTCTTAAATCTAAATCAATATCCACAAAAGTAACTTCATTATTATTTAAGCCTGCATCGGCTAAAGCAATACTCTTGGCTTCCTCTGCGCTTATATAATTTTCAGTAACTATTGACGAACTATTATTATCAATATTTTGATTATTATTATAATTACTATAGATTATCTTTCCAGTTTTGGCTTCAATTGCATAATTATATTCTACTCGATTATAATAAAATTCCACATCGTACTTTTTCGTTTCTTCTTCTAAATCTAAATCAATTTCTTTAAACGAAATATCATTTTCGCTAAGTTGAGTATCTTTTATAACTATTTCTTTCACTTGTTCTTTAGAAATAAAAGCACTTTTTAAATAAATAAAGTATCCTAATATTCCTAATAGAGCTAAAGCACAAAAGCAACTAATTATGGTTGCAATCAATTTCTTATTTTTCGGCATTTTCATCATCCCTTATCTATATAATATAAAACTTTAATAAATAATACAATAAATTAATCATCATATTCATCTAAAAAGCTATGGTAATTACCATCTTTTTTAGTTCCCAAAACACAATTTAAGTTAATATTATCTAAAGCTTTAAAAATATTATAATCGATATCTTGATAAGTATGACGTAATTGATTAATAAGTTTTTTAATCTCCAAACGTTTGCTAGTATCATCTAACTCTTTTTTTTCAGTCACTTTACATGCACAGTTTAAAAAAGTAAGTTTATTGGTATTTGCCCATGATATAATAGCTTGTTCTTTCACCAAATATAAAGGCCTAATAAGCTCTAAACCGGCAAAATTATCACTATGCAATTTTGGCATCATAGTTTTAACTTCTGCTCCATAAAACATAGAAAGCAAAGTAGTTTCAATAACATCGTCAAAATGATGGCCTAAAGCTATTTTATTACAGCCCATTTCTTTGGCTTCATTGTATAAATATCCTCTACGCATGCGCGCACATAAATAGCAAGGACTTTTAGTGGCAATTTTATCCACTACCGCAAATATATCACTTTCAAAAATTTTAATTGGAATATTTAAAAGCTTAGCGTTTGTTAAAATCAAGTCTCTATTTTTTTGCTTATAACCAGGATCCATTACCACATAATAGGCATCAAACTTTATCTTGCCATGTTTTTTTATCTCCTGGATACATTTGGCCAACAAAAAGGAATCTTTACCCCCCACTTAGACAAACCATTATTTTATCGTTTTCTTTAATTAGTTCATAATCATTAACAGCCCGAATAAATTTACTCCAGATTTCTTTTCGAAACTTTTTGATAATACTTCTTTCTATTTCTTGATATCTTTCCATATTCTCTACTCCCAAGCTATTATTTTTTTAATCTTAAAGCATTAAAGACGACACATAAACTTGATAACATCATCGCTCCACTAGCCAGCATGGGATTAATTTGCAAACCCCAATTTTTAAATAAGCCCATGGCAATTGGAATCATTAAAATATTATAGAAAAAAGCCCAAAATAAATTTTGCTTAATATTTCTTAAGGTTTTTTTACCAATATTTAAAAATTCTAAAATACCATGAATATTATCATTGGTGATGATGACACTAGCCGAATTATTCGCAATATCTGTACTACTTTTAAAACTAATTCCTACATCCGCAGTTGTTAAAGAAGGAGCATCATTAATTCCATCACCAACCATGGCTACTTTGTGACCCTGTTTTCTTAAATCTTTAATATATTGGGTTTTATCTCGAGGAAGACATCCAGCAACAATGTGCTCAATTCCTAATTCTTGGCCAATAAAGTTTGCAGTTACTTCATTATCCCCCGAAAGCATAATAACATTCAAATTTTTTCTTTTTAAAGCCTCTATCGTTTTTTTAGCTTCTTGACGAAGAACATCTTTAATACCTATTAAAGCAATAATTTTAGCGTTTTCGGTAACATAGACAATACTATTACCTTCTTGTAAAAGCTTATCTTCATCACTTTGATAAGGATTTTTAATATCCTTTAAAATTTTAGCACTTCCTAGAAGATATTGTTTCTTACCTATTTTCGCCGCCAATCCAACTCCAGCTAATTCTTGATAATCTAAAACTTTTAAATCGGTTTGTTTGTAGCTAGCAAAAGCTTGAGAAATTGGATGAGACGAGTTTTTTTCAATATTACTTACAATATTTAATAATTTTTGATCGCTATAATTTGAGTAATTAAATATTTTACTTACGCTTAACTTACCATTTGTCAATGTTCCGGTTTTATCAAAGACTATCGTATCTAATAAAGAGGCAATTTCCAGGGTTTCACTAGATTTGATTAAAATTCCTTTTTGTAAAGATGTTCCCACCGATACTACCACTGCTAAAGGAGTTGCTAATCCTAAAGCACAGGGACAAGCTACAACGAGCACTGTTACCAAACTAATTAAAGCTTCATTAAATGAAAAGCCCAATAATAAATATCCTCCAAATGTTAAAAGAGCAATAAGCATTATACTAGGCACAAAATAAGAACTTACTTTATCAGCAATTCGAGCAATTGGCATTTTCGTGTTACTTGCTTCTAAAACTAAATGAACCATTTCCGAAATAGTTGATTTTGGTCCAATTTTCTCCGCTTTGTATTCTACTACACCATCATAATTAATAGCTCCCGCGACTACTTTTTGACCTTTACTTTTTTTGGAAGGCGCAGATTCCCCGGTAATAAAGGATTCATCAAAATGGGCAGACCCTTTAATAACTTCTCCATCCACAGCCACTTTCATTCCAGGTTTTACTATTAAGATATCCCCCACTTTTACTTCATCAATTGTAATTTCTTCTTCTTGCGTTTTGCTTTTTCTTAAAGCTTTTTCAGGTGTCACTTTAACCAATTCTTCAATTGCTTCTTTAGTTTTCTCTTTACTATTTTTATCAATATATCTTCCCAGTTTAATAAAGAAAATTATCATACAAACCGATTCAAAATATAAATTTGTTACGAAACTAGAATGACCAAAGATTATCAAAAACAAATTACCAACACTATAACCAAAACTAACGATTACTCCCAAGGTAACTAATGTATTCATATTAGGAGTTTTATTTTTTAAATTTTTAAACCCAGCGACAATTATATCGCGTCCGTAAATTAAATATACAATAGATAAAATAGCTAAACTAACAGAAAAATTTAGAGGATGATTATGCATATTTAAAAAAGGAATAACTGGTAATTTTATCATGTGTCCCATAGAAATATACATAATAAAAAGTAAAAGAATACCCAAAATTAACAAATAAACTTTACTATGATCTTTTTTATTGTGCTCTTTTTCATCATAAATACCATTGTATTTATAACCTGTAGCATTAACATATTCTGCTAAATCTTCTACCGTTAAATTATCTTCATAGCAAACTAAAGCCTGCCCTAAAACTAAATTAACTGAAGCATCAACAATGCCCTTTTGTTTATTTAAATATTTTTCAATGGCGTTAGAACAAGCTGAACAAGTCATGCCTTCAATATTTAAAATTATTTTCTTCACGTTTAAGCTTCTTTCTCTACTTCGTATCCCAAATTTTCAAGGGCTTGAATAAGCATTGTTTGAGAAATTTCTTCGTTAGCAGTAACTTGCACACTTTCTTTTTGGTAATTAGCTTTAACCTTTTTAACCCCTTCGATATTTTTTAAAGCATTTTCTACTCTATTTTCACAGCCATGACAGACCATACCTTTAACATTTAAAATTATTTTAATCATTAATTTCCCTCCTTTATTTCTTTTATTATAACAATAATTCCTTTAATTGTGTTATTTATTTAAAATTAAGCTTTTTAAAACTCAACAACAGTTGAGCTTTAATTACTTACTTCTTTGACGAATATAATTACAAATTATCTCCGCCGTCTTTTCTTGACCAATCGAAGCATCTATACATAAATCATAATTTTCGGGATTATTCCATTTTTGATTAGAAATTATTTCATAATAGCTAGCACGATTTTTATCAGATTTAATAATATTTTTCTTTGCTTTATCTTTCGTGTCACCATACATCTCTCTTACTTTTTCGATTCGATAATCTAAGTTAGCATAAATAAATATTCTTACTAAATTGGGATTATTTCGTAAAACATAATCCGCTGCTCTTCCAACAATAACACAAGAACCACATGAAGCAATCATATTAATGGCTTTTTCTTGGGCTTCAATCGCATACTTCACAGGCGCCGTTGTTAAATATAAGTCATGTAGTATATCTTTGCTTTGATTAATATTAGAAACAAATTCTTTATCAAGGCCACTTTCTTTAGCTGCTAAAGAAACCATCTCTTTATAATAATAAGGAATATTTAATTTTTGAGCAACGAGCTTTCCAATCGCTTTACCCTGACTACCATGTTCTCTGGCTATTGTAATTATTACACCGGCTTTAGAGTTTTGATAAGCTACTTCATCAGTTACTTTAGTTTCTTTAGATAAATTGTGGAAAAACATTGCTACTAGAATAATCGTTACTATTATTCCCATTATATCGGCAATCGGCGCCGCGATTAAAACGCCTTTTATTCCCATAAATTGTGGTAATATTATTACTAAAGGAATAAAACAAACAATATCTCTAGTAAGAGAAACTATCGTCGCTTTTAAAGGATCCCCAACTGCTTGAAAGAAAATTGAACATAACTTTATCAAGCATGTTAAAGTTACTAACATTAAGAATATTCTAAAAGTTAAAACCGCAAATTCCATATATAATTTTTGGTTAGTACCAAAAATACGAATAATTAAATTTGGCCACAATTCAAAGATAATCGTAAATATTACCCCAATAGTTAAAGCAATAATAACTACCTTTTTAAATGTTTCTTTAACTCTATCAATATTTTTAGCCCCATAGTTATAACCTAAAATTGGTTGAGCTCCAACAATTAGACCTACGATGATATTTATAACTATTGAGAATACTTTCATAGCTATACCTATAACAGCAATTGGAATATCTGCTCCATATTTACTTAAAGCGCCATACTTAGCTAACATAATATTGCAAATTAAAGAAATAGCTACAATACTCATTTGGGTAATAAACGTTGAAACTCCTAATTTAATTACATTTTTAAATATTCCTAAGTTTATTTTAAAACTTTCCTTTGTTAATTTAAAAGTTTTAGTCCGAGTAAAATATATAATAGATATAATCAAAGATGCAATCTGACCAATAATAGTAGCATAAGCCGCCCCTTTTATGCCTAAGTTAAAGCCAAAAATAAAAATAGGATCCAAGATAATATTTATTAAAGCTCCTATAGCAGTCGCAGCCATGGAAAATCTTGGGGAACCATCAGCCCTTATCACCGCATTCATACTATTTGCTACCATATAAACCGGAATTGCAGCTAAAATAATAACATAATAGTCGCTAGCTAAACCTATACTTTTCGAACTAGCTCCAAATAAATAAAGTAAGTTATCTTTAAAAATAAATCCTAAAATTAAGAAAATAATACTAATAATAAAAGTTATTAATACACTATTACCAATTGCTTTGTGAGCATTTTTGGTATCTTTTCTTCCTTGACATAAAGATAGATAAGCGGCCGATCCATCTCCAAAAGCCCAAGCAAATGCCATTGTGATAATCGTTATAGGATATACTACACCTGTTGCAGCATTACCTAAATATCCTAAACTACTATTACCAATAAATATTTGATCTACTATATTATATAAAGAACTAATCAGTAAAGATAAAATACAAGGTATGGAAAATTTTAAAAGCAATTTAGATATTTTTTCTTCTCCTAAAAATTTATTATTTTCAGTTTCCATTTTTTCTCCTTTCGTTATCTAAACCCTCGTTTTAAGCCAAAAAAAGAACGCAAAAACTTGTGTCAGTTTCTACGCTTTTAAGCTGGGTCGACTTGTTCATTATATTATTTTTTTTCATTTTTTGCAAGCAATTTTAAATGAAGTTGCATTCTTTTTTATTCCAAAATATGATTATCAGTTTACAAGTAATCTAAAGACAAAATATCCAAAATTTTTTTAATAAGTTACCTATTTATAGGCCGTCTGACATTATTCTATCCTACTTTTTTTAAAGACTTTACCATTTGTTTTGCTTCTTTAATATATAAAAATAATATATTTTATCTTAATTTCTATTTCAATTTTTTCGAGAATCAATCTATTGTTTTAAAGGAAGAAGTACAACAAATACTTTTATTTTTTTAAAACTTTAGAATAACCTATATCTAATAAATTAGTAAAATCATTAGGAATTTTTTCTCGTGCTTCTTTTATTAATTCATTAGGAATTCCATATAACGCCTCTGCCATTGAACCAACTATACAACCATTAGTATCTGTATCACCACCAAAAGAGATAACTTTTAACAATGATTCTTCAAAGTTGTTTGAAATAAATAAGGCATATAAACAATTATCAATTGTTTTATAACAGGTTGTATTAAATCCATTAAAATCAGAATAATTTAACTTTAAGTTTAATTCTTTTATTATTTCTTCTTTCGAAAAACCTAAACGTGCTAGAAAAATAATTAATGCAATAGTGGTGGCAGAATTTATTGCTTCTAAAGAATCGTGGGATGGAATAGTAGCCAAACGAGCATTATTAATTATATCTTTTTTGTTGTTAAACAAATAACCAACGGCAGAGATTCTCATCATTGCCCCATTACCAATGCTTTTTCCATTTTTCTGATTCAATGCCCATTTTGTAAATCCAGGTGAAAAAATACCTTTGAAATAAGGTGAAAAATCAGGTTTATATATTAAAAAGTTTTTTGCGTATTTTTTCAAATAATACTCATAATTTTTATCATTTAAAATTGCATCCAAAATAGCTATAGTTAATATAGTATCATCACTATAGAAACTTTTTTCATTAATCAGCTTTTTAGGATTTAATTTTGAAAAATATTTAGTTTGTTGATACTCATATATAGAACCTGCTAAATCTCCTATGACTGCTCCCCACATAGCGTTACCTCTTTTTTATTTATTGTCTTTTACAATATGCAATTGTATTTTCTAAACTATTATTTTTTTATAAAGTATTATTGTAAAAAGAACAAATATTTGATATAATATTCATGGATACATTTGAAATATCAGATGTTTTCCCTTTCAATTATCCAATGATAAGAGAAAGGTGGTGGTTAATTATGACAAAAAGAGAACTTCCTCTATTTATTATAATTCTGCTATTATTCTTTGTAGTAATCACCTTACTATTTAGATAATAAAAACATCTGATTTCAACAATCGTTGATTTCAGATGCCATCCAATAAGGGATAACACCTGATTCTCGCAATCAAATGTATCCTTTTTTATTTTATGCAAGTTTCCTTGACATATTCATCATAACATAAAAACGACTTTTTGACAAGTCGTTTTATATTGATACTCGAAAAGTTCGAGTTTCCTATCCATCTGGTAGCGGCGGGGGGATTCGAACCCTCGACCTATCGGGTATGAACCGAGTGCTCTAGCCAACTGAGCTACACCGCCATAAAAAGTAAGCAATATGATTATAACAAATAATTACATCTTTGACAACAAAAATTATAAAAAAAACAGGGCTTATAACCACTATTAAATCCAACGAGCTATATAAATATTACGGGTCATTCCCTCTTGATATCTTTCAAAAATTTTAATAATGTTATCAATTATAACCTTTAAAACATTTGTAACCGTACTTTTTACTCTAACTTGTAATAACTCTTTTTTCATTTCATTTCGAAAAGTATAATCATCAATATATTTAGAAATAATATTATCAACACAAGTGGCTTTTTTAATTTCTTCAACATTATTTAAATCAATATTACAAACATACTTTTTATAAAATCCTATTAATCTTTCACTAATATAATCACTTTCTAAAAATTCAAACTCCGTAATTTTATAATAATTAGGACAATATTTTACAACCATATTTGCACTGCTCATTTACTGCACTTCCCTACTCATGTATTCTAGATAAATTATAGTAAAAAAAAATTGTTTTGTCAAAACAATTTTAAGATATCTTGCAAGGTTATATATATCATTAAAAGGAGTAACAATATGAACCCTACTGTATGGAATGCATTTTCTACTTTAGAATTAACAGGACTACCTTTTATTTTTTCAATTATTAGAAATAATATTCTACCTCCATCAAATGCCGGGAAAGGTAATATATTAATAAATCCTAAATTAATACTCAAAAACGCAATTAAATATATTACTTGTTGAATACCTACCGTTAAACTTTCACCGACTACTCCATAAATACCAACTGGTCCTGATAAAGAGCTAAGGCCTAATCCTCCTGTGAATAAATTAACTATTACGATAGCCATTGAATCAATAACAGCCCCAAATTTCAAAACGGCATATTTTAAAGCTTGCACAAAACCATATTTCTTAGTAGTATCAATTTGGACTCCGAACACTTTTCGAGTATTACCTTTTTCATCTTTTTCCGTAACTGGTTTTATTTTATAATCTTTAATATCACCATTAGTTTTTTCAATTTTGAAAGTATAATAATCGTTTTTACTTTTAATATTTAATAAAATTTGAGCTTTATCCCAAGTATTAACTTTTTTATCATTAACAGCAATTATGCGGTCGCCTTTTTCAATTCCAGCTTTTTCTATTGGATAACCTTCAGTTACTTTACCTACAACTGGTTCTAAAGAAGAACTACCCCAAATTAGAGCCGATAAAAATAATAAAACAAAGGCTAAAACAAAATTAAAAGTTACCCCCGCAACTAAAATTAAAAAACGTTGAAAACCAGTTTTATTACACATAAATTTTTCTTTAGGTATATTTTTATCATCTTCGGAAACTTCCCCTGCCATTTGGACATATCCCCCAATAGGTAGAGCTCTTACCGAATACTGAATTCCATCTTTTTTACTAATTTTTTTAAATAAGATAGGTCCCATACCAATTGAAAACTCATAAATGTGAACCCCACATTTTTTAGCAAAAATAAAGTGACCAAATTCATGAATCATTACTAAAAGGCCTAAAATAAAAATTAAAACAATTAAAGTAACAAACCACATAATAAATCCTCCTTATAATATTGTAAACATTATTAAAAATGCTATAACTACAAATATTAAACTATCTAATCTATCTAATACTCCTCCATGACCAGGAATTAATTTAGAAAAATCTTTAATCTTAGATTCTCTTTTAATTTTACTAAAAACTAAATCCCCTATTTGCCCTATGATAGATAATATTACCACAAATATACATATCTTTATAACATTAACATTAGAGCTAATTAAATTTAGATAGAACATAACGGCAACAAATGTTCCTAAAACAATACCACAAAGGCTTCCTTCCCATGTTTTACCAGGGGAAACACTAACTATCAATTTATGTTTACCAATTAATTTACCAAATATTAAAGCAAAAGTATCATTTAATACTGTAATTAATACTAAAAATACTAATAATAAAACATTATAATCAACTAAAACAATTAATATATTAAAGAAAACTCCTAATAGTAAAATCCAACCAATTAAATAAAATGCATCTTTCGTCGTATATTTATCATTAGCGCCATAAAAAATGGTAGGACCTAAAAGCAAAATTAATAAATAGCCAATAGTTCGAAACGAAAGACCTAAGTTTAACAAATAATCATTTTTTGAAGTAAAAATTAATATAAGCAAACTTATCATTCCTAATACTTTAATAATACTAGGTAAATTTTTTTCTTTCTTTTTTAAATCTATAACTTCCTTAAATGCTAAAATACTTACAATACCTACCCCTATTTTAAAAGGTAATCCTCCTATAATTATAAGAGGAACAAAAATTGCAATTAAGATAGCTGCGCTTAAAATTCTTTTTTTCATTTTCTTCAAATCCTATCTCTATAATAAAGTATACTCTTGTAAGTAAAAAAAAGTCAAATAAAATGTATATTATTGACATGGTTAGAATTTAATTAATTTAATACATGGTTTATATTTGGCTTTGAACTCTTTTACTAAACATCTTGCTTTTTGGTAATCAAATGCTTTTAATTTATCTTTAGGAATCTTTTTATACTGCGTAACAAAATCATGGCATAAACTATAATCAATTGTTTTAAAGGCAATACTGACTTCTAAAATATCAATAATATTATTTAAGACAATGGGTGATAAATTTTGGCTCATTAAAAATTCTTCACATATATTTAAAAATTCATTATCACATACTATGGTTAATAAAATTTCCTGACTATGGCCATTATGACTGGCCAAAAAAGTCTCATAATCATGCTCATAATTATCATTTATTATCTTATTTAATATCTTTTTACGCTCATTTACAGGATAAATAGATTTATGAAAATGATTTTCAATTTGAATATTAGTTTTAAATATTAACTGATTTAATTTCTTGATATCTAACTTTTGCTTTTTTAGTCCCAATTGATACATCCATTCTACTTTTTTAAAGGAAGCTTTTAATTGCCATAAATCAAAATAAGTGTATTTATGTGGCCAATAGTTTATTGTTTCATCATTCCTAAACCATTTCTGTAATCGTTCATTTTCCAAGTCTTTTTTATAGTTTTCCACAAAAAATAAACAATCAATTAACAAATTTTTTATTTCTATAAACAAATTATAATCCATTTTAGCTTGAAAATGTTTATCATTAAGGCATAAATCTAAAAAAACAAAAAAATTATTATGCATCAAAAATTTAAAATAAGAATTTTTATAGAAATTATTACCTTGATCATCTTTATTTAAAAATGTTTCTGGATAAAAATAAAATTTTAAAAACAAAAAGTGCTGAGCTGAATTTTCCTTTTGTAATTTGTTTAAAAAATTATTGACTTCCCTTGTCACCCTAAATCCCCCTAAACAATGTAATATTATATATGATTTTTCCAAAATTTCAATTAAATTGCTAAAAAAACAATAGAATTTTATCTATTGTTCATCTATCTCAGCTGTTACAACTCCAACGAAGGTTCGCCCGGCATCAATATTTTGTTCAGTATTTGTTCCTTCTAGGACAAATGATAAGGTATAGCTTTGTGTAACATGCGCAGGAATAGTTATACTTCTTTGAATTACACCATTAGATTTAGGTACCGGCCTAAAATCCTGACTAATTCCTCCATTTGTTCCTGTAATTTTATATTTCAAATGATCTGTTTGAAAATCATTAGAAACATTGGTCCAAACTAAGCGATATTTTAAGTTATAATCAGATTCATTTCTAATAGTAAAATGTCTATCTTCAATATCTACATGGTCAGGCATATCATTAGGTAAGACATTTATACTTGGAGCTCCAGAGCCCGAATAAGCAATAACTAAATTAGCAGTGACAGTTACTTCTGAATCTGGTGACCCACCAGGAGTTGGTGATGATCCTTCAGTACTTGATGATGGTCCAGTAACTGATGATGGACCACTCTGTTTTGAAGAATCTACGACTTCTTCTTTATTTTTTTCCGTTTCTAAACATCTTTCCGTACATTTTCCTATTCCTTGCGGATCGAGAAGAATATCAGGAATTCCATCTCCATCTAAATCAAGATTTAAATCCGGTTTACCATCCCTATCAATATCAATGTCAACATCCGCTTTGCCATCTCCATCTAGATCAACATTAGTATCAGGCCAGCCATTACCATTAACATCACAGTTTAGACTACATGTTTTCCTTTTTTCTGGTGTTGTGGCATCATGAACAAGATTAAAATCCGCTTTGCCATCTTTATTTTTGTCTAAATTGAATACGGCTTTTCTATTACCTTTATAATCAATATTCAAATCCGGAATGTTATCTTTATTTATATCAATATTTATATCGTTCCTACCATCTTTATTATTATCAATATTTAAATCCGAAATACCATCTTTATCGATATCTTTATTGAGATACCTTTTTTCAATGTAACTTAACGTTACATACATAGTTCCTATAGATGTTGCTAAAAAAGTAGCTAAAAATAATAGCAACAAAACAAAACTTTTTTTACGACTTTCAAAACGAAAACTTAAAACATTACTATTTTTTTCGACAGCTAAATCTTTTGGTAAATACACAATTTGGTCATGCTCTTTATCAATAAGCTCTACACAACTCATAACCCAAGAATTCTTTATATCCGTATTAGGATAAGCATCTTGTAATACAGATCTTACCATATCAAATTGTTCATTTTTTAATTCTTTTTTTAAATCATCAAGGTTAATGAATTTTTCTTTAAATTTTTTGTTTACAAAAATATTTTTATCTTCAGAACTTTTCATTTTATTTCCTACTTTCATATTTTTTACTTTACGATAAGTATATCAAATAAATATTATATTTTCAATTTTCTTTATAAAAAAAACAAGTTTTTTTACTTGTTTATACTATTCTTTCAAATAGAATTTTTGGTTCATTTAATTTATCTTTTGGTCTTAGACCATCAAAAGAATTTAGGGAAGCTAAATCATTTTTTGTCGTATTCAATTGATTAAATATATTCTGTGCTGTTTGTGGAATAAAAGGCTGTAATAAAACTGCACAAATACGAATAGATTCTAAAAGATTGTATAATACTGTTCCCAATCTTGTTTTTTTATTTTCATCTTTCGCTAAAGTCCACGGTGTCACTTCATCAATATATTTATTACATTTTCTTAATACATTAAATATTTCATCAATGCTTTCACCAATTCTAAGTTCTTCCATCTTTTGAGCAACTACATCTTTTAAAGCTAGTGCACTATTAATTAAATCATTATCAATATCTTCTTTTGCAACTGGTTTTTGAATTATACCATCAAAATATTTATAAGCCATCGATATAGTCCTATTTACTAAATTTCCTAAAATATTAGCTAAATCCGAATTATGTCTTTCCACAATTAATTCATCGGTTATATTGCCATCAGCGGCGTAAGGTATTTCATGTAAAACATAATATCTAATAGTATCTAAACCGTATTTTTGAACTAAATCATCAGCATACATAATATTACCTTTAGACTTACTCATTTTGTCATTGCCAAATAATAACCATGGATGACCAAATACTTGTTTTGGTAAAGGTAAATCTAAAGCCATTAAAATAATTGGCCAATAAATAGTATGGAAACGAACAATATCTTTTCCTATTAAATGTAAGTCAGCTGGCCATAATTTTTGAAATTCCGGATGAGAATTATCAACTTCATAACCAATATTAGTTATATAGTTTGATAAAGCATCAATCCAAACATATACAATATGTTTATCATCGAAAGTAACAGGTATTCCCCATTTAAAAGAAGTACGCGAAACACATAAATCTTGTAAACCAGGGCGCAAAAAATTATTAATCATTTCATTTTTACGAGCTTCCGGTTTAATAAATTCCGGATGAGATTCTATATATTCTATTAAACGGTCTTGATATTTAGACAAGCGCAAAAAATAAGCTTCTTCACTAGTTTCATGAACTTCTCGCCCGCAATCCGGACACTTACCATCTATAAGTTGAGATTCTGTCCAAAAAGATTCACAAGGAGTACAATATAATCCCGTATATTCCCCTTTATAAATATCCCCTTGATCGTATAATTTTTTAAAAATATCTTGGACTTTTCTTTCATGCTCTTTATCTGTAGTTCTAACAAACTTATCATATGTCGTATCCATAATATCCCAGATTTTTTTAATTTCACCCGCGATATTATCAACATATTCTTGGGGAGTTATCCCACATTCTTTCGCTTTTTGTTCAATTTTTTCCCCATGTTCATCAGTTCCTGTTTGAAAATAAACATCATAACCACAAAGTCTTTTATAACGGGCAATAGCATCCGCCAAAACAATTTCATAAGTATTGCCAATATGAGGTTTTGCTGAAGTATAAGCAATTGCTGTTGATATATAATATTTTTCTTTCATATTCTTTCTCCTATCTTTTATAAATTCTTTTATTAAGATAATTATCTAGGATTTTAAGGGAAGGTTCACAAGTATTGTCTGGTAAGTTATCTAAAGGAAAATACGCATAAGCTACATGCTCCAAGGAAGACCCTAAATCAATTTTACCAGATACTTTTAAAGCAATAAAACCGATTGTTACAAAATGGGTGTAAGAATTAATATCATCAGTTATTGAAATTATTTTTAAATCATCAACATCTAAATTAGTTTCCTCTTTCACTTTTCTTTGGACTGCATCTTCTAAAATTTCTCCATATTTTACCTTTCCGGCAGGAAGAGTCCATGTCCCTTCTAAATGCATATCACTATCGGCTAGTTCTGGATTTTCATTTCGTAAAATGAGTAAAACCTTATTCTCTTTATTTAATATAATTACCCCTATACCAACACCCGGCATAATACCACCTTCACAAATCGCCAGTTAAATTATACCATTACTCCGTTTATTAAGCAATTTTTATTTAGGTAAAATAACTGTAAATAAAATCACTAAAAATGTTAAAAACTAATAAAGATTGCGTTATAATTTTTTTAAAGGGATTGATTATAATGATTATTGCTATTAATTTTGAAAAATTAGAAGAAACATTAGGGAACTTTTTTGGTAAAATCGGGAAATTCTTTGTTGATGCTTTTAACGTAGTGATAGGAGCTTTTGATAAATTCTTTCCTCATGAAGTAACAATCATCATTTTAATTACTTTAGCAGCTTTTATTGCTATTTATATCTTTACACAAAAAATTAATAAATAATTAATTTTTTTTTGCTCTATAAATTATATGTTCCAAAATACATATAATTATAATGGTGATATTTGTGATATATAATATGATTAATGGAATTCAAATTAATTTAGATATTCCCTATCCTCCTATTGGAGATTTAAAACCTAATGTAAAATTAGCTTATAAATTAAAAGAGGCTTACGCCGGACCTATTAGTGAACTTTCTTGTATAACTAAATATATATTTGAACATATTAACTTTAATAGTGATATTACCGAGATTAAAACTGTTTTAAAAAAAATTGCTATTATTGAAATGAAACATTTAGATATCTTAGGAACTATGATTAAAAAATTAGGAATTTCTCCTACTTATACTACATTTAATTCGGTTGACAATGAAAGTTATTGGCAAAGTAATCTCATTAGTTATGAAACTGATTTAACTAAATGTCTCAGAGAAAATATTAGGGATGAACAAACAGCCATTAATCTTTATAAACAAATAATTATAGAAGCCAAAGATGAGAATATAACCAAAATTTTAAAAAGAATTATTTTAGATGAAGAAAATCATATTAAAATTTTTCAATCTATCTTAAATAATTTAATTTAATTAATTTTTTTAGTTCTTTTACAAAAATTGATTCATTTTCTTTATTAACATAAAGATAAACCCGATTCTTACTCCTTGTTAAAGCCACATAAAAAAGACGTCGTTCTTCAGCATAGGGATAATTATCTTGTTGATTTATATATTCCAAAAGGGGCTCTTCAACTACTTGTGAAGGAAATCCATATTTACTATTTTCTAAATTAATAATAATCACATTATCGCTTTCTAAACCTTTAGCTTTATGTACTGTTAAAAAACGAATTTCATTTAGAGATTTTTCCTTGCAAGTAATATAACCTTTACTATCAACATTAAACTTTTGCAAATCTAAATATTTTTTTATATCAAAATTATTGCGTCCTAAAATAAATAAAGATCCTTGAGTAGTTAATTTTTCAATTAAATTGGTAAAATCATTTTTTTGTTCTTTATAATAAATAATAATGATAGGATTTTCGATATTTTTTATGGCTTGCAATTCTTTTTTTAATTGAAAGGGATTTTTATTAATAAATTGACCAGCAATATTTATTAAACTTTGCGGATTACGATAAGTGTGCGTAATATTTAAAATGTTGCTATTTTTAAAATACTGCTTAAAATTTAGAAAAATGGCCAAAGAACACCCATTAAATCGATAAATAGATTGCCAGTCATCCCCAACCACCATTAATTTGGCCTGAAGATGAGTACACAATTTATTTAAAAGTTCATAACGCAGATAAGAAGTATCTTGATATTCATCAACAATAATATATTTATATTTTGGCAAAAATGTTTCATCATTTTTAATGGCTAGAGATATCATATCATTAAAATCAATCGTCTGGCGGGAAAATAATTCTTTTTCATATTCTAAATATAAAGCATAAATAACAATTAATA
This sequence comes from uncultured Bacilli bacterium, assembly GCA_947629935.1. Lineage (GTDB taxonomy): Bacteria > Bacillota_I > Bacilli_A > RF39 > UBA660 > HGM10766. The sequence continues at coordinate 36,367 of CANRFQ010000001.1, forward strand.
AAAATCTATCTTTTTTTCTAAGTGGTTGAAAGATAAAAATTTTTAAATCGGAAGGATTATAATGATTTGCCTTAGCTAAATTTATAAATCTACTAATAGTCTTTAATAAGGTAAAATAGTTTTCTTTTTTTAAAAATCTTTGGTATTTTTTTAAATAATTGTGTTTATTAAACAAGATTTTATAATATCGTAAGATACATTTAATTAAAAAAGGATAATTAAAAATTTTTGTATTTAAAAAGATCTTTATGATATCTTCCAATTCCTCTTCTGTTGTAATTTTTAATTCATTATCTTTTAAAATATTTAAAGCTAGCTTATGAAAAGTTAAAACATCTATATCATAATCATAATTAATCTTCAATTTATTTTTTAAGGAATTAGTCGCTTCATTTGTAAAAGATATACATAAAATATCTTCTTGATTTAATTTTTTAACTTCAATTAAATAACGAATCTTGCCAATAATTGTTAGCGTTTTCCCCGCCCCGGCAGCGGCAATAACTAACAAATAATGGCTGTTATCTTTTACCACTTTTTGCTGCTGTTCATCTAATGCATACCCGCATATATTTGATAATATATTATTAGTCATAATCTCTCCTTCTAATTAATATATTATCCTTAAAAATTAGATTTCCTTGTTTCATAAAAAAAGATGATTAATTTTCATCATCATCTTCAAAGCTAATATTTCCCGCTTCAATATCTAAAGCCATATCTAGTAAGTCTGTTGTAAAGACCGTATGCAGAAATTCTTTAATTTCTTCATCCATAACAATTTCCATGTAAGTATCTTCACCTTCAACAGTTTCTTCAAAGTATTCGTACTCACTTGTTGTTTTTTCATCAGGAGTTAATTTATTAGCATAAAAGAATTTATGTCCTTCTTGCATAGTATCCATTAATAATAAGTATTTCTCATTATCCTCTAGCGTTATTATTTGCCCCTTTTTCATCTAGTTCTTCCTCCAAACTTAAGCTCATAAATATAGCTTATCTCATCATATAATTGTTTAGCTTCATCGACATTATTAATCATAAAATATTCACCATTAATATCTATTTCTTGCGGTTCAGTTTTATCTGTCCATTTTTTGATTAATTTATTTAATTTACGAATAGCTTTTTTACAAGATCTTTTATTTAATGATTCAAAATTATCTTTATCATTAATAGGATTATTTAAATTTTGACGATATTCTTGTTCTCCCGCCGCTATATTAAATAATTCTTCAATTTGTTCTAATGATAAATCTTTATATTCTGAAGGTATTTCTCCACTATCTAAAATTGCTTCTAATTCGGATATTTTATTTTCTAATTCTTCGTCTGTTAAAGTTTCAAAATTATATGCTGGTGGTAAAGATTCAGGTTCTTCTTTTTTATGATCTTTTACACGTTTTTTAGCCCATTTAATTAAACGTTTACCGCCTTTAAATAATCCATAGCCAGCACCTGCTAAAACAGCAGCTCCTGCCATATTTCCTAAAACAACTTCTAACATATTCATATTATTAACTGCCTTAGAGCCAATAGTCCAAAGACCACTCGCCAAATCAAAATTGCCAGCTCCTAACTTACCAATCAAGAAATCATTAATAGAATGAAGAGCTCCACCTAAACCAATATTATGTAAAGGTCCCCACATAGAACTAACAATACGCGCAGGAATTGCTAGAGGTGTGCCATAAACTACACAAGACCCAACTATACCTGCTAAAGCAACTGCTGCTATAATAGCTTCTTTTTTATGATTTTTAATATAAGGAACAGCTTTATCTTTGACAAATTCAACCGTAAAGTCTTTAACTGCTACAACTTTTTTCTTTACTTTTTTAAAACCATTTTTTAATTTACTTAAAATTGATTGATTTTTCTTTTCATCTCCAGCTTTTTGTTTAGCTTCCAAAGCTTCTAATCGAGCATTTATACTATCATTCTGCAATTTCAATTCTTCATTTTCATCTAAAAGGTTCTTATAAGCTATTAATAATTCTTCGTGAGTCATTTTTTCAGGACTTGGTTTTTTATTGAACTCATGCCCAATTTGCGAACATAAAGTCTCTATTTCGACTAACTTCACTGTAGCTTGATCTTTTTTATCAGGTTGTTCGGCAATTGTAGAATTAATATATTCCTTACTTTTTTCCATATTGCCTTTATATTTTGTTAAACCTTCCATAGCCAAATCTAAAGATGCTTGAACATGTGATATTTTTCCATCAATAGTCTGATCTTCAGGATTCTCTTCTTTCTTCTTTGCTAAATCTTTTATTTCACGTGTTAATTTAAAATGCTCTAAGGCAATTACACAATATTTAGCATAATTATTGACATAAGTAATAATAGGATTTTCTATAACTCCTGTATAACCAGCCGAATAAATAAGATCATTTAGTTCATTCGCCTTAGTCACTAGTAAATCTAGCTTATCTGTTGCTTCGTACTTTTCTAAAGTTTTTCTTAATTCCTCAATTTCAAATGTTAACATTATAACCACCATTTCTTTTCAATTCTATTATACTTTAGAATTATAATCATTGTCAATCACATTATAATTCATTGTCAATCCCTAGTAAATTAAAAATATTAGCACTCTATCTTGACAAGTGCTAATTAAGTGCTATAATATGTTTACAAGGAGGGATGATGTATGTATAATCAAAATCCAAATCAAGAAGAAAATGTTTTAGAAAAGTATGGACGTAATATTGTTGATGGCGTCAAAAATGGGAAAAATGATCCCGTTATTGGTCGTGATGAAGAAATTCGTAATATAACTCGTATTTTGTCTCGTAAAACGAAAAACAACCCCGTTTTAATCGGCGACCCTGGCGTTGGAAAAACTGCTATTGTAGAAGGTCTAGCGCAAAGAATAGTTAAAGGTGATGTACCTGATTCTTTAAAAAATAAAACTATTTGGGAACTTGACATGGGTGCCTTAATTGCGGGAGCTAAGTATCGTGGTGAATTCGAAGAAAGATTAAAAGCCGTTTTAAAAAAGATTAAAGAATCAGATGGCGAAATAATTATGTTCATCGATGAAATTCACATGATTGTCGGAGCAGGCGCTTTAGAAGGTGCAATGGATGCCGGTAATATGTTAAAACCGATGCTAGCACGTGGAGAAATTCATTGTATTGGAGCGACGACACTCAATGAATATCGAAAATATATTGAAAAAGATGGCGCCTTAGAAAGACGTTTTCAAAAGATTTTAGTTTCCGAACCAAATGTTGAAGATACAATTACTATTTTACGTGGTTTAAAATCTCGTTTTGAAGTTTATCATGGTGTTACTATTAAAGATAAAGCCTTAGTCGCTGCTGCTTCTTTATCTGATCGTTATATAACTAATCGTTATCTTCCCGATAAAGCTATCGATTTAGTTGATGAGGCTTGTGCTACTATTAAAGTGCAAATGGAATCTGTCCCTGTTGATTTAGATGTTTTAACCAAAAAAATTATGCAACTCCAAATCGAACGCGAGGCTTTAAAAAAAGAAAAAGACGAATTATCTAAAAATCGTTTAAGTGAACTTGATGAAGAAATTGCTAAATTACAAGAAAAAGAAACGAAACTTCGCGAAGAATGGAATAATGAAAAAAATCTCAGTACTAATATTAATAAGAAAAAAGAAGAACTAGAAAAAGCTAGCCAAGAATTGGAAATCGCTGAAAGTACTTACGATCTTGAAAAAGCTGCTAAATTAAGACATGGAACTATTCCAAAATTACAAGAAGAATTGGATAAACTCAAAGAAAGTTCCCAAAGTAAAATTTTAAGTGATGTGGTCGATGATGAATCTATTGCTGCTATTATTTCTAAATGGACCAATATTCCTATCAGCAAATTAGTTAGTGGCGAAAAAGAGAAACTAATTAATTTACAAACAAACTTAGAAAAACGCGTTAAAGGTCAAGATCAAGCCTTAAAATTAGTAAGCGAAGCCATCATAAGAGCGCGTAGTGGTATTAAAGATCCTAATCGTCCTATTGGTTCCTTTATCTTTTTAGGTCCAACAGGCGTAGGAAAAACCGAAGTAGCTCGCAGTCTAGCCTATGAGCTATTTGATGATGAACGGCATATGATTCGTATTGATATGAGTGAATACATGGAAGCTCATAGTGTTTCCCGTTTAGTCGGAGCGCCTCCTGGATATATCGGTTATGATGAAGGTGGCCAACTAACAGAAGCCGTCCGCCGAAATCCTTATAGCATAGTTTTATTTGACGAAATTGAAAAAGCTCATAAAGATGTTTTTAATATTCTTTTACAAATTTTGGATGATGGTCGAATTACTGATTCGCAAGGCCGAACTGTTGATTTTAAAAATACTATTATAATTATGACATCTAATTTAGGAAGCGAATATATTTTAGAGGCTAAAGAAAATGCTAATGAATTAATTGATATGCAATTACGTCAAACATTTAAACCAGAGTTTATAAATCGAATAGATGAAATAATTATCTTTAATAGTTTATCTAAAGAAGTAGTTTATAGTATTTTAGACAAAATAATTAAGGATATTGAATCTCGCTTAAGTGATAAACGTTTAAAATTAGAATTAACTCAAGAAGCTAAAGATTACATTATAAATTCAGCTTACGATGAACGATATGGAGCTCGTCCCATCAAACGTTTTGTCGCTCGGAATATCGAAACATTAATAGCCCAAAATATCATATTAGATAAAATTAAATTTAACTCTACTATTACAATAGACTACCAAAATGCTAATTTAATTGTAAAATAAAAGACACAACCGTGCCTTTTATTTTTACCAAAATTTTCTTTTTTTAAAAATTATTAGACAAATAATTATTATTAAAGCGAAAACAATGAAAATCATCGGATAGCCAAATTCCCAAGTTAACTCTGGCATATATTTAAAATTCATACCATACCAACCAGTAATTAAAGTAAGAGGCAAGAAAATAGTGGTCACAATTGTTAATACTTTCATTACATCATTTTGATGTAAACTTATTTGTGATTCATACAAATTTTGTAATTCTTGAGTATACTCTCGTAATAATAAGGCTTCACTCTGCAAGCGTCCTACTCGATCCGAATAGACCCCAAATATTTCTTCCGTTGTTATATAACTATCAATTAGAGTATCAGTTAAATCTAGAAGTTGATTATAGTAATGATAAAACCTTAAAATTTCTTTTTTTATTCTAATAATCGTTTCATTAAAATTATTAACTTCATTTTTTATTACTTTCGCTTCTAAAGAAGATAATCTTTCTTCTAATTTTTCTAAATAGCTTAAATCATCTTTAATAATTATTTCTAATAAATCATGGAAAAACTTTACTATAGTATAATCTTTTTTACTTTTAGTATTAATTATTTCTTCAATTAAAGTATTGATTCTTGCTTCTTTTTCAATAAAGATTAAATTTTTATTATAAAAATAAAAATAACAACAATAATTAGCAGGAAATTTATTTTTAATAGGCACACATAATGTCCCATACATATATTTTTTGGCATCTTCAATTTTACAGAACTTAATTTTCTCCTGTGCACTGTTTTCAATCAAATTATATTCTTGCCACTCTTCTTCGCTAAAAATACAAATTAAGCCGGTACTTTTATCTGTTAGTTTACTAGCAGATAAAACAATTTTATCATTTTTTATTTCATAAATCATATTATCTACCTCATACAAAAGTATAGCACTAAGAAAATAATTTACCAATAACTTTTAAAAATTTTGATAATCCAGTTGTCATAAAACTTTCTACTTTTTTCGAAAAACTAAGGCCTATTTTCGAAGCTTTATTACTGTAATCTTTTGTTTCTTTTGTTAAATAATCATCAATTGTGACATCTTTTCCTTGGGCAACATCTTTTTCAAATTTTTGAATAGCTTCATTCGTAAGCTTTACTCGATCATTTAACTTGCTTTCATAATAACCTGAAGAATTAGCTATATAAAGTCCCATATAAACAACAAATAAACTAATTAAAATGAACCAGAAAAATTTATTAGATTTCTTCTTTTTCATTGCTGACTATTCACCAAATCATATAAAGAATTAGCTATTACGGTTAAAGTATTTGTTACTTCATCAATAGTATTTTCTGGTCCACCTACTTCGATTAACAAAGCGTTACTACTCAAATCCTGATTATATATACCGTTATTGCCTTTTCCCCCTTTTTTTAAAATCCCTTTCGACAAAGAGTCACATTTAGAATTAACTATATCACTTAATTTTTGGGCTATAGCTATATTTTGTTCATAATTTTCATGTTCAATACCAACAACAAATAAAATTTTAGCATATGACTTATTATTTAGGGTTAAAGTAGTTGTATTTTTCGGAACAGAATCTCTATGAATATCAATAATATATTTTAAAGAATCATTTTTGGCAAGGGCATCCTCAACCAACATACGACTAGCTTTATAAGAATAACTATATTTCCAATTATTTATATTTAATAATTCGGTTATATCTGTCTCTTCCACAATAGTCGGAATATTTAAATCATTTAATTTTTCTTTTAAAATATAGCTCGCCATTAAAACATTAGGAGAAGCGTCATACATATTAACATTGCTATTACTATAATCTTCTAATTGGTGGGAATTATATAAATAAATTAAAGGTTTTTTAACATTGTACTTATTAGGATCTTCAAAATACTTAGTAACTATTGATTCTTCATCATAACTATCTTCAAATACTACAGCACTATCATCAATTAAATGATTCATGCTAGTTTTTAATAATAACGAAGAAGAATTAAAATTAATATTAAATAAATCATTATTTTTATTAGTTTCAATTAAATTATTAGCACTTGTTTTTAAAAGATAATTAATTATTACTTTGTTAGAAACTTTATCTTTAATTTTTTTATTATATAAAAATTTAAAGCTATAAGAAAAAGATATATATACTAATCCAATTATAAATAATATTTTAATTAAATAATATTTTCTTTTCTTTTTCGCTTTAAATCTTTTCATATTTATCCCATCCTAAAATCATTGTACTGAATTTCTTTTAAAAAAATTGTTGATTTTAGGATAATTTAAACAGTTATTTAACAACATAAGGATCTTGCTCAGTTCCACACTTTTATACCAGCACCTGCAAACTAGTATCAGCCTATATAAATTTTCATGTAGCCGAAAAATTCGTCAGAATTTGACGAACGATTTTAATTTAGCTTTATTGTTTAGCTTTTTATAATATTTACTCGAGTGCTATCTGGGGCATCTACCATTTTACATCTTGATAAAACATAATCCTATGGGGTTTTGGTTTATAAGGAAGTGGATGTGTTATGAGAAAACTTTTAGATATACCAAAAATGATTATCATTATAAAAATTTTAAATATCCTAAAAGATATTTAAAATAAAATGACGCCCGTTAGAAAGAGTAATCTTTTTAACATGGCGTCTGCAACAAAAGTGTAGATGCTATTCATTTAGCACTTACATTTTTATTATATACTTTCTTTTTTTATTTTACAATTATTTTTTACATTTACTTTTTGTTTCTTCTGTTTAAAATCAAAGTTCTATGCATATTATCATCATTAATATTATCTAAATTTTGATTTTTGATAGTTGTAGGTGTTTTAAGGAGATTGCTTAAATGTTCTGATACTACAAATCTAAAAGGATCCCATTCATCAAAAGTATTAGCATAATCAGTTAAACACTCATGACAGTTTTTAAATGTATGACATCTCCAAGCTGCACTTCCAATCATATCGCCCGGAGCACATACTCCCAATTTTTTCCATTTGATTATTTTTTCTTCCGGTGTTATTTTTCCTCTTCTATGAATTGCATCTATTTCTTCTTGACTTCAGGGTTTAAATTTTACTGTTGTTACTTCTTTTATTATTGCCTTCTTTCTATAAAAATATTATATACTATGTATATGATAAAGAAAATATTTTTACATTTTCCTACCAAACATATTTAAAAATTTTGCATAAAATCTCATTTCAAAAATAACTCATTTAAAGAACTGGCTATAATATCACTCAATTTATTTATTTCTTCTTCAATATTTAAAGAACTATACATTCTTTTATTAATATCGATTACTACAGGTACCCCTATAGATATTAATGGAATATTAAAAGTTTTAAAACTAATTTTTCTATTTGTTTTAATGGCACTGCCAGGAATAATTCCTGTATCCGAAATTTCAATACATCTATTTAAGTTCTTGGGATTATTAGTAGCCAAAGAATCAATAACTATAATAGAGCTTGGTTTTAAAGAATTTACTAACATTTTAATTAGAGCAAAAGAACTTATTCCCGTTTTCCCAATAACTTCCGGAACAAATAAAGCTACTTTGGGAATAGTTAAAAAATCTACATATTGATTAGTCGCTATTACTTTATTAGTCGTCTTTGGTCCTAATGAATCACATAAAATACTGGAGTTACCGAGTCCAATAATTAACGTAGTACCATAGTTAGGAATCGCCTTTTTAAAATGTCTTAAAACTTTTATTATTTCTTTTTTTATTGTTTTAGGATAGTTGTTTAAAACATTATCTTTAAAACAAATAGTAAAATATTGCCCAACATCTCTTTTTAAATATTTTTTCTTTTCCTCATCGACTGCAAAGAAGGATGTTTTAATATCATTTTTAATGCTTTCTTCTAATTTATAACCGTTATTTTTAAATGTCGATTCTGCTAAATCTAAAAAAAGTTTATTTTTCATAATCTCACCAATATTATTTTGGCCGGAAAGCACTTTTTTATTGCAAAAGTCATAATGTTTTGATAAAATTGATATTGTATTTATGGAAGGGAGATTTTGTATGCCTAATATTAAAAGTTCAAAGAAAGCTGTAAAAGTTATTGCTAAAAAAACTGATGCTGCTCATGAATATAAAGCTAGAGTTAAAAATTCTATTAAAAATTTAGAAAAAGCAATTGCTGCCAAAGATACAGAAAATGCTGAAAAATTAGTTAAAGATGTTCAAAAAAATATTGATAAAGCTGCTAGCAAAGGATTAGTAAAAAAAGGTACTGCTGCTAGACAAAAATCAAGACTTGTAAACAAAGTTAAAGGTATGAAGTAAGAATTGATTACTTCATTTTTTTTTGGTAAAATCAAGATAAGATGGTGATGAAATGAAAAGAGTTATCGTACCTATCATTTTGTGTGTTATTCTTTTATTAGTAGCAATATATATTGAACCAATAACCAATACTATAGCTAATGTTTTAGAAAATGAGCCAAAAATTGTAATCGAGCCCACAAATGAATACTATCGCAATTATGATTTTGAATTTGTCCAACAAACGGAAGATTTTGTTCCTTATAGTTATCAAGGATTATTAAATATAATTTATACCATGTTAAATAACGGCTGGCAAAAGTTTACTTTCTATTGTCCTGATGAATATGCAGAATGTCTAAATGATGTGGAAAGAATTTCGAAAGATAATGTACTATTAACTAATATCAACAATTATGTTCATCCTTTTAATAATTTTGATAATATTGTGACAAGTTACTATAAATCTGGTGAAGTAACAATTGAAATAACTAAATTATATTCCGAAGATGATATAAATAGAATTAATGCTGAAGTTGATAGATTAATAGCCACATTAATTACCAATGATATGGATGATGTTACGAAAATAAAAACCATTCATGATTATATAATTAACAATACTAAATATGATACTATTCGCAATGACACAAATCAAAGTCCTTACCATTCTAATACAGCACTCGGGCCTTTATTTGAAGGATATGCCATTTGTAGTGGATATGCTGATGCAATGGAATTATTTTTAGAAAAGTTTGATCTTAAAAGTTTTAAAGTAGCAAGTTCCTTACATATTTGGAATTCTGTTTATATAAATGGTGTTTGGAAACAACTAGATTTAACATGGGATGATCCAATTACAACTACTAATGAAGATTATTTATATTATAAATATTTTTTAGTAAATGCTAGTGATTTAGCATCCTTAGATACTGAAACTAATCAACATGAATTTGATAGGACAGTCTACTTAGAATTAAAATAACATACTCATTTTAAAGAGTATGTTTTTATATCTTGGAACGTCTGAATTTTATCTTCTTTATTTTCTAAAATACAATATAAGAAATCCGAAAACTGGGTATTAAGAAAGTCATTTAAAAGATTTCTCACCTTATAATTAGTAATATAATTCGCTACATTATTTCTTACGAAAGCTCGAAAAAACATAACATTAAAATTTTTAAGATTTTTTTGGCAAATATTATTTTTATTCTCTTTTGGTAAAAGCAGATATAAATCGGTATCTAATATCCATAAATTTTTATTTTCTTGTTCTAGAATCATATTGGCAAATTTAATATCCTTAATAGCCAAGTGATATTCTAGACTTAATCTTATTATTTCTTCTTGAATTTTCTTTATCTCATTATATAATGTTTCTAAATTTAAGTTTAAAAAATCCTCATCAGTAAAATCATTTCCAATTACTTTCTTGGCTATATAACCATAAAACTGATCCAAATAAAATACTAAATGCATAGGGAATATAAAAGCATCACTTTCTATTCCCTTATTTACAAGAGCACTAATTTGATAATAAAAATCCGTAAAATCAAAAGGAATATTCGATATTAATATAGTCCCATTTATAATTTGAGGATGCCATAATTTAATTATGTTTTTTTCATCTAATTCATAAACTTTGCCACATTGACCCTCACCTAAACATTGATGAGATGTTATTTCGGCATATTCGTCTTTAGATAGTTCTACAAATCTATCCATAAATCTCCCTACTTCTCTAAATAATCTATAACTTCCTTAATTGTATTTTGGAAATTAGCGTAATCAACATTAAACCATTTAACGTCCATTTGATGAGCATACCAAGTATATTGTCTTTTAGCATACTTACGAGATTTTTGTTTAATCATCTCTTTAGCCTCTTCTAAAGATATTTTCTTATCAAAATAAGCATACAACTCTTTATAGCCAATCGCTGTCATAATCGCTTTACTATGAATACCTTTGTCATATAAAGTTTTTACTTCTTCTAATAATCCCTCAGCAAACATTTCATCTACGCGCTTATTAATCAAATTATATAAGTTTTCTCTAGGTGTTGTAAGACCAATAAAATGCACATTATCATATAATAACTGATCTTTATTATAAGCATCTGTTTCTCTATTTAAAAAACGAATTAATCTTTGGCGATTGTGAGGATGAATATCCATATTTTTATCTTTTTTTAAAGCCCTAATATAAAGTTCTTCATTTGTTAAATTATCATAACTATTGAAATTTGTTTCTTCTTGAAACTCATAGTTATATAACAAGGCTTTCATGTATAAGCCCGAACCACCAACTATAATGATATTTTGATCTTTATGTTCTTCTATAACTTTACGACCATCTTTTTGATAATCATATACTGTATAATTTTCAGCAACATCGACATAATCCAATAAATAATGAGGAATATTTTCTTTTTCTTCTTCTTTAATTTTAGCAGTACCAATATCTAAATCTTTATAGACTTGCATGGCATCACAATTAATAATAATTCCCTTATATTTTTGGGCAAGAGCAATTGACATTTTTGTTTTCCCTACGCCAGTTGGTCCGCAAACACATATAATCATTTTTTCACCGCCCTTTTAAATATTTCGAAAGTCCCCCATTGTTTTAATTTTCACAATTTTTTCTTTTTCTAATTCATGGTGCAATTTTCTTAAAAAATCTGTTAATATTGTACTTTGATTATTTTTTATTAAAGCAAAGTTACCTCTCAAATTTTGATTAGATTCAATAAATTCTTTAAGTGGTTCTGTTATTATTTGGGCAAAGATAATATTTCTTATTTCATTAATGTTATGTTCATATAATTTTTGGAAGTCTTTTGAAGTTTTTTGCCAAGAATCAGGATCCATAAGACCAAAAGAAACAATTTTATGTTTTTGTAACACCATTAAGTTTTTAGCATGAATATCATTTAACATAAAACCCTCTTGAGAAAAAATCAATAATTCTTTTTCTAATCTTTTTAACCCGTTCAAAAAAGCACGAAATAATATTAAATCACTTAAAATATCTAAGTTACGGCCCGGAAAATAAGCAAGTAAATAACCGACAACTTCTCCTAAATATTCCACTGGTACTTTAGGTATATAAATATAATGATAGTGATATGTTGCGGTGTTTAAATCGCGAATATTGTGAATATAATTTTCTTTAACTTCTGGTAATAATTCATAAGGAGAATCTTGATCATACCAAAGTTTCATAACATTTTTCTTATTATAAAAAACTACTTTCCCATCATTACCGTGTCCAGTTGGCATACCATTAATAATGCGTCCAACTTCGGGAGCATTTTTATAATAAGTATATTCACCGGAAGTTAAAACTAAATTATTTTTCATTCCCATTACCCCTTTAGCGCTTAGTATAATACTATTTTGTTATGAATTTGTCAAATTAGTTCATAACTCTTTTAAACATTCTTTCTAATTCATAAATACTAAATTTAATAATAGTAGGTCGTCCATGCGGACAATTATAGGGATTATCAGTTTGGACTAAACTATCAAGTATTTCTTCAATTGATTCCATACTAATATTAGTATTTCCTTTAATACTTGTTTTACAAGCTAATGTAATCGCAATATGTTCATTAAATTTTACCCGATCAAAATTATTTTTATTAACAATAACTAAATCTATTATTTTTCTGATTTGTTCTTCTTCATATCCTTTTTTAAGCCAAGTTGGATGCTCTTTAATAATAATCGTATTTACACCAAAATCTTCAATGTTAAAGCCGAGATTAGTTAAAACTTCCCTATTTTCTTTAATTGTTAAATAATCACTAGCGGAAAGTTCAATACTAATGGGAAATAATAAAGCAGTTGTTGATACTTTTTCATTTTGTAAAGCTTTTAAATATTTTTCATAATTTACGCGTTCTTGAGCGGCATGTTGATCAATTAAATAAACGCCTTCATCATTTTGAGCAATAATATATGTGCCCAAAGCTAAACCAACAGGGTATAGTTTTAAAGATTTTAATTCTTTATTTATTACTACTGGTTGTGTTACATTTTCTTGGACACCTAAATCAAAAACGACCTGTTCTTCTTTAACTACAGAGGGTTCATCTTTTTTAACAATCTGTTCTATGTAAGTATCTTTAACATCATTTTCTAAAGGAGTAATTTCAATTTTAGGAATTAATAAATTTTGATATAAAGCATTTTTTATAGTGTCATATAAAAGTGTTGTTAATTCATTCATTTTACTAATTTTAATATCTTGTTTAGTGGGATGAATATTAACATCTATTAAGGTGGGATCTGTATTAATTAAAATCACTACAATGGGATATTTTATGTCAGGTTTATAAGTATAATAGGCCTCATTAATTATTTTATTTAAATCATTATTACGGACAACTCGCCCATTAACAATAGTTATCATATGATTACGATTGGATTTTAATATCTGTGGTTTACAAATATACCCATAAATATCAAAATCATCATTACTATTTTTTATTTCAATCATATTCGAAGAAACATTAAGACCATATAATTCGTGAATTGTTTTATGTAAATTTCCACTGCCACTAGTTTTAAGAATAACTTTTTCGTTATTAGTAAGAGTAAAACGAATTTGAGGATGTGACAAAGCTATTTTCTCAATAAAACTTGTAGTATTAGCAAGTTCCGTTGTTTCACTCTTTAAATATTTTAAACGTGCTGGAGTATTATAAAATAAACTCTTTATCTCAATTATAGTCCCTTGATTTAAAGCACAACTACTTTCGGAAATCAACTTTCCACCTTCAATAATAATTTGTGTCCCTTTTTCCCCTTGGGCTGTTTGTAAGCAAACTTTAGAGACACTGGCTATTGAAGGTAAAGCTTCGCCTCGAAAACCTAAAGTACCTATAAAAAATAAGTCATCCTCTTTTAACAATTTAGATGTAGCATGACGGGAAAAAGCAAGCTTAGCGTCTTGACTATCCATACCGATGCCATTATCAGTTACTTTTATACTTTTTATCCCCGCATCAATTAAATTTATTTTTATATCTGTAGCTAAGGCATCAATACTATTTTCCACTAGTTCTTTTACTACTGAAGCACATTTTTCCACTACTTCTCCAGCCGAAATTTTATTGGCCAAGATTTCACTCATTACTTTTATTTTACTCATACTTACTTCTCTTTTCTTATATTAAAAATATTACCATATTTTCAAGCTTTTTACCAATTAAAAAAGTAACGATCTTTATTCATTACTTTCTGAAAGAATGTTTTTAAATTTTTAAAAAAATGACTTTCTCACTTCTATTAAATCTAAATCATTTATATATATCTTTACTTTACAAGCATTTTTGCAATTAATAAAACCTAAACCTAAAATAACAATATCATTATTTGAAGGTATATCAAACTCTTGTGCCTTTAAATTTTCTAATTTCTTCGATCCAAAAACTCTTGTTAAAGGTATCTGATTACTAAGATAAAAAGTAAAGTTATTCTTTTTTTCTAAGTTTTCGATGCGAATTTTATCATCAATTAAGATAGAAGCGCCTTCTTTTAATTGATAAGTGATTGGTTTTAAAAACTTTTTCGGATTTACTTTTTTAATAAAATTTAAATCATTATTATCATATATGTTATTTTTTAAAGCAAATCCAGGAGAATCAACAATAGTTAAATGTTCATTTATTTTAATGTTCATAAAATCCAAAGTAGTATTTGGTACTAAACTAGTTGTAATCGCATGATGATTTAGTTCTTTAAACTGAACAATACTATTTACTAAACTACTTTTTCCTACATTTGTAAAACCTAAAAGATAAGCTTTAGAAATTTTTTTGGCTTCTAAATAATTCAATAAAGTATTTATATTTCGATTTTTTAAAGCACTTATGAAAATGATTTCATCATCAATTTTATAATAATCATTAAGCCAAGCTATTATCTTATTACGATTAAAAGAATAAGGAATAATATCACTTTTACTAATTAGCAAAGTTTTAGGCCTTTTTATTTTTTGATATAACTTTATCGTTTTAAGATTAATATTTAAAAAATCAATTAAAAATAAGACATGACTTTTACTTTGATTAACAATATCTATAATATTTTTTTCATCTGTTGGTAAAGTCACTACTTTAGCGTCATTATAATGAATTATTTTAAAACATCTTTCACATAAATCGGCTTTTTTATTAGCTGTTTTAGGTACGTACCCTAATTTACTTGCATCCGTAGTTTGTAATTCATACCCACAGCCTATACATTTTTTAGTCATGATATTCTCCTTTAGTAAATAAGCCTTTCTTAGCTAGTTTTTTCATTATCATTCTTTCTATCATACGATTAAATTTGGTCCAAATGAAATCTTCTCTACTAATAGGATTAACTAAGATACTTGTAAACCCCATTCTATTAGCTCCAAAAACATCAGTCAATATTTGATCACCGATTGCAGCTATTTCAATATCTTTAAAATTGTATACATTCATGATTTTTTGATATTTTTTCTTCAAAGGCTTGCGAGATAAGAACGCCGTGTCAACATTAAACCCCTCTTTAAAAGGTTCCAAACGCGTTTTGCCACTATTTGACATAATGATTACTTTAAATCCCATTTCTTTTAAACCTTCCAATAGTTCTTTTTCTTTTATCCCTGGAACACTAGCATTAATTGGTGCTAAAGTATTATCTAAATCAAATAAAAGACATTTTATCCCCGATTTTTTCAAAGCTCTGTAATTAATTGTAAAAATACTCTGTTGATATATATCCGGAGCAAATATATCCATAATTAATCATCCTAACTAATCATTTTGATTTAAAGAATTTAACTCTTCATATTTTTGTTCAAAAATACTAATAAATTTATTGATTTCGTCCAAAGTAGTTAAATAAGAAATACTTATACGAATCGTTGTCTGAGCTCTTTTTTTGTCATTATATAAAGCCATAACGGTATTACTTAACTCGCCTTTTGAACACGCTGTTTTCGTACCAATATATATTTCTTCTTGAGCCATGGCATGCACAAAGGTTTCGCTTTTAATATCCATTAAGCTTATATTTAATATATGCGGAATAGAATAACTTGTTTTATTTATTTTAATTTTTTCGTACTTTTCAAGTTTGCGAATGATTTTCTCATTTAGTTTAGTTACAAAGCTTTCTTTTTGATCTAAATCTGTTAAAGCTAAACGTAAAGCTTTAGAAAAAGCAACTATTAATGGTAAAGGTGGTGTTCCGGGATTGAGTTTATTAAAATTTTTACTACTACCATGAATAAGCGGCTCCAATCTTATTTTTTTAGATTTATATAAAAAGCCAATGCCTTTGGGACCGTATATTTTATGAGCGGAAGCGGAAGCTAAATCAACATCGTGTAAATTTACATTCACTTTACCTAAAGCCTGCGTTATATCCGAATGGAACAAAATATTAGGATCTTCTTTTTTGATGATTTGCCGAATTGTTTTTAAAGGTTGTCTAATCCCTACTTCACTATTAACGGCACATACACTAACTAAAAAAGTTTCGGCAGTTATTTTCTTTTTTAAATCTTCAAAATCAATAATCCCATTTTGATCATTCTCAACATAGGAAATAGTATAACCTAAAGTTTCTAAATATTCACAGATTTTATAAATAGAAGGATGTTCTAATTTAGAAACAACAATGTTCTTTTTATTTTCTGGTAGAAATTTTAACAACCCCTTAAAAGCCATATTATTTGCTTCTGTAGCTCCACTAGTTATAGTAAGCTCATCATCAGAAACATTTAATAAATTAGCCATTTGTTCTAAAGCATTTTCTAATAATTTTTTAGATTTTAGGCCTAACTCATGAATGGAATTAGGATTACCTATATAATCTTTACTAGCCTTATTATAAGAATCAATAACATCATTTATTACTGGTGTTGTGGCACTATAATCTAAATAAATCATTACTATCACCTATTTAATTATAAACTAATTTAGAAAAAAGGTCTACTTATATAGAAAAAAAGCTTTCGGGAAAAAGCTTTACTTTAAATCTTTAATGGCGATAGGATCCATATCATCAAATTCTTTATTTTCGCCACACATAGCCCATATGAATTTATAACTACTAGTTCCACTACCCGCATGAATAGACCAACTAGGAGATATAACAGCTTGCTCATTTTTTACTACTATATGTCTTGTTTGAGAAGGCTCACCCATAAAATGGAAAACAACATTTTCAGTGTCTATATCAAAGTAAAAATATACTTCCATTCTTCTTTCATGCGTATGAGGTGGCATCGTATTATAAACACTACCATCTAAAAGTTCGGTACAGCCCATTAATAATTGACAAGTATCAACTAAACTAGGATGAATTAGTTGATTTATAACTCTTTTATTACTGGTTAAATTATCCCCACAAGGCACTTTACGAGCTTTGGCATTATCAATAAAAACATTGGGTTTTTCTTGATGAGCAGCACAAGAAGCTAAGAAAAATTTGGGATTATCAAGGTTTATAAATTCCACTTTTTGATGGTCTTTACCAATATATAAAGCATTTAGATTATCTAAAATATATTCTTCTTCATCAACGATAATTTTTCCTTGACCACCGATATTAATAATACCTAACTCTCTATTTTCTAAAAAGTAATTACTGCCTAAGTCTTTAGACGAATTTACGGCTGTTTCTAAATTCAATTTATTTTTAACGGGCATGGCCCCACCAAAAATAATTCGATCAATATGCGAATAGGTTAAATTTATCTCATCACTAGCAAATATTTTTTCTACCAAAAATTCTTCCCTAATTTCTGTAGTATCATATTTTTTAAAATCTTTCGGATTGGTTCCATAACGTGTCTGCATAATATCTCTCCTTTACATTTTACTTGGAATATCAATTGCTAATAAATTTAACAAATCTTTAATGATATTATTCATTAAATTTAAAACATACACCCAATTATTTTGTTTTTCTTTATCTATTAAATCCAGAATATGATTAGTAGTATAAAAACTATTAGCACAAACACACAAGTCATAAAGATAGTCTGCTATATAAGAAGGTTTTCTTTCTTGAAAAGCATTTTCAATAACATCAGGTGTTTGTAATATTTTTAATCTTAATTCTCGATCAATTTTATTATAAATAGTATTATTTAAAGTAATATCTTCTAGATTTAATTCCCTTAAAATTTTGCGAATTCTTAAATAAGTATAAAGTATATAAGGACCAGTCTTACCTGTAACATCGGAAAATTTTGTTAAATCAAAGATATAATCTTTATCTCGAGAATTATATAAATCTGCAAATTTTAAAATGGCATTTACAATGATATCTAAGTCTTTAGAATCCATATTTTTATTTTCTTCTCTTTTAGAAATAAAAATTTCTTTAGTTTGCTTAAATAAATCTGCTAAAGATGGAGCATCTCCACTTCGCGTTTTGTAAGGTTTATTGTCTTCCCCATTAACCGTACCATAACCTAAAAATTCTAAGTTTTCATAATTCATTAAGCCAGATTTATCAGCTACTCTAAATACTTGTTCAAAATGCATTTGTTGACGATTATCAACAACATACAAAATATGATTAGGTTTAAAATCTTTTACTCTTTGATAAATCGTGGCTAAATCGGTTGAAGCATATAAATATGCTCCATTACTTTTTTGAAATAAAAGCGGAGGGAGTTCTTTTTTATCAGTGCTATTTTTGACATCAACAACTAAAGCTCCTTGGCTTTCTTCTAAAAGTTTTTTACTTACTAATAAGTTTTTAACGGGTTCTAAATATGGATACGCATCACTTTCCCCATACCATAAATCAAAATGAACATCTAAATAATCATACAGCCCACGCATGTCCGCTTTAGAAATTTCCATAATTTTTTGCCATATTTTTTGATACTCTTTATTACCATCTTGTAACTCTTTAGTAATATTACTACATATATTTTTTACTTCTTCATTTTCTTTACATAAAGCACTAATTTGCGGATATATTCTATTTAAAATCTTAATATCAATAGCTTCTAAATTAATATCTTCTTGTTGCAAACCATATATTACTTGCCCAATTTGTAACCCATAATCGCCCATATGGATATCACTAATAATATCATTACCCATAAATTTAATAATTCTTTTAATGGACTCTCCTACAATGGCCGTACGCATGTGTCCTACATGTAAGGGTTTAGCCACATTAGCTCCTCCATAATCTATCACATATGTTTCTTTTTTGGAGCTTTTAATTCCGTATTTATTGGCAGAATTCATCTTGGAAAGATTAGTATTAATAAATTCATCACTTAAAGTCATATTGATAAAACCCGGACTAACAAAATCAAACTTTTTAAAGGTTTTCTTAACTATATCTAATTGAGAGTTTATAATTTTTTCTCCAATTTCAATAGGACTTTTCTTTAAGACTTTACTTAACTTAAAAATATCATTACATTGATAATCACATAAATCAGGACGATTAGATAAATTAACCGTCACCTTCTCTATATCAAAATCACAACTTTTAAATATAGCTTTTAAAATATCTTCTAATTGTTTTTGAATCATTATATCACCTAATCTTTTTTCTTTTTTTTCTTAAAACAATAAATGGTTAGAATTAATAAAATCGCAATTATAAATATATTTTGAATAGTCGTCGCATTGAAAAAATCTTTAAATTCACAATAATAGTCTCGACATTTATCCATAAAAATATAAATTAAATTATACAATACTATAAATATAATACTTATAATACTAACGATACCCATCGCTTTTTTAAATGACTTTCTTAACTCGTCGTTACTGTAACACCATAAACCAAATAATCCTCCTAATAAAGCAATAACAATGTAAATAAAATAGCATGGTAAATAAGATGTATCAAACACAGTGAAAGCTAAGGGTATATAAAATATAGTCGATAAAATAGGAAAAATATAAAAATTACCAGAATACCTACTTTCAATAGCTGATGTAATAAAAAAACTAATCGGATAAATAACATACACAATATTAGCCATATCTAATTTATTAAACATATAACTATTAATGGGTAAAAAGTATAAAATAAACATTAAGATTACAAATAATTTTAACTCGATTTTATATTTTTTCAAGCTTCTCACCTCTTTATGAATAAATTGTACCAAATTATCGGCAAAAAGTCTTTGAAAATGTTTAAAAAAAGGATTAAAAGACATTTTTATGAAACGAAAATAATATGATTTTATTAAGGAAGTGAACTATGCTATTAAATTTGCTTAGTCTTTTAAAAGACATGTTATTTTTTACGGGAAGTTACTCTAACAATGTGTTTCCCGAACCTTTAAATAAAGAAGAGGAAGAAAAGTATATTAATTTAATGTTAGCTGGTGATAAGGAAGCCAGAAACCAACTTATTGAACATAATTTGAGATTAGTAGCCCATATTGTCAAAAAATTCGAAGCTAAGACTACTGATAATGATGATTTAATTAGTATTGGGACTATTGGCTTAATTAAGGGAATCGATAGTTATAAAAATAATCATAAAACAAAAATCACCACATACTGTGCCCGTTGTATAGAAAATGAGATCCTCATGTTCTTTAGGTCCAACAAAAAAAATGAAAATACCGTAAGTCTCAATGATTCAATTGGCTATGATAAAGATGGTAACGAAATAAATCTAATAGATATCATTAAAGATAATCAAACCGATATGTTAACCACCATTCATAATAAAGATAATATTTTATTACTTACAAAATACTTAGATACTCTTTCATCTCGCGAAAAAGAAATTATTACTAAAAGATACGGTCTTAATAATACAAAGGAAAAAACGCAAAAAGAAATTGCTAAAGAATTAAACATATCTCGCAGTTACGTTTCTCGAATAGAAAAAAGGGCATTAACTAAAATACTTCGTGAATTTATTAAAAGTAATAATGAAATATAAAAAAGCTTGATTACCAAGCTTTTTTAATTACTAAATTTTATTAAATTTATTACTCTTTCTTGCGTAGATATATGCACTAGCAGCACCAACTAATAAAGTACCAATTAACGCATATGAAGCAACACCATATTTATTGTTTGTTTCGCCTGCACCAGGTTCCGAAGTATCAACTGTACATACGTCGCCAGTCCCTTCGTATGTTAATGTTACCATTGTTGGAAAACGATAATAATAATATGTATCTGTTATTGATTCAACATAATCTTCATATTTTCCATCTTGATAATTTGCAACATCAATTTCTTGTGGTTGACCTTGCCATAGCATACTATCTAATTTATCTTCATAGCTAGATAAATCTCCATAATCTCTTCTTAATGATATTGCCACATTAGAATATGTATCGTCACCAACATTCTCAAAAGCAGTATTTTCATCTGGAACAGCTGTTTTAGAATTATCATTGACATCAATTGAAGCTTTCATCCATGCATCAATAACTTTTTGAACCTCTGAACTGTCAATAGTTTCACCATTGCTTGCCCATTCAGCAAACATTCCCATATTACCAGTTGTATCACTATCACGCCAATCAGTAGGACCATCTAAATAATGATTATTATCAGATTCCGTTTCTATATTTTCCCAACTATTATGGATAAAATAATAATCTTCATCATTTGATAATACGGCATTTTCTTCTGTAATAGATTCATCGCCATTCTTTTTTACTTTTAAAGCATTTATATACATATCAGTAAAAGTATACCAATCGTCTTTAGACCAATTACTATAATCTATGCTTTTTAATTTATAACCTTCTGGGATAGTATTATTATAAAATGAAGCTGTACTAGTCATAGTAAGATTTGTACTTGGAGCAATTGATGTTGCCCCATCAAGCCAATCTGTAAAATGATCTAGAGTATCTATCTTACCACCAAAGCCAGCCTGGTCTTTATCATCTGTATTATAAGCCACTGTGGCACCTGATATTTCCAAATCAGCAGCAGATTCACCAATTTGAATTTGCTTATTGTCTCCCATTTTATCATTTGCATCAAAACCAAAATGACTAACATATTGGCTTGTATATTGACGATCAGTAAAAGTATCTTCATCACCTAAGAGATCAGAATTACTTCCTAATTCTTTTCCTTCGCTAGTTAATTTAAAAACGCTATCAATATAAGCTGTTTCCTCTTCAATAAAAAAATAATGATTTCTTATTTGACACGTATCATCATCCGCTGCTTTAACAATTGGTAACATTGGACTAACTGCTAAAGCCATTGCTAATAAAATTACACTAACCTTTTTTCCATGTTTTTTCAGCATTTTCATATATTAATCCTCTCCTATATTCTATTTTTATTATAAACCAATCATCCGACATTATGCAACAATAAAATACATTCTTATAAAAAAAATGTCGAAAATTGTAAATATGTTTAAATTTAATTTAAATTGTGCTATTATCTAATAGTAGGAAGGTTGGTTAAAGTGAAAGTAATAAAAATTCAAACATATAAAAAAGCTTTAATCTTTTCTTTTAAAGAACAAGAAAAGTTAGATACTGACCTAACTATGATAACAACTAAAATAGATTTAGAAGAATTAGTTTTTTCTTTTAAATATATTTTAAAAAATAAAAAATTGGTTATAAAGTTTTTAAGTGATATTATCAATAAAAAAAATGTTAATCAATTAACTATTACAGATTATGACTTATTTGATTTAGCTCTAGATTTAGTCAAAAATTTACCAAAAATTACTATCTTAGAAATACGCGATAAAACTGTATTAAAATATGAAGATTGTCTCAAAATATTAAAGCTAAAGCAATTAAATAAATTAAAATGTTTTAGTCTTCCTCTTTTTATGTTAGAAAAATTTGATAAAAATAATTTAGATGTTAATTTATATAGTGAAGAATTTTATTTAAGCAATTTTATGTTAGATAACAAATTTAATAATTATGCTGATATTTATTACGCTAAATCAATTATTATTAATCAGGAAATGAATGATGATGATATTAATGATTTAAAAACTTTTTTACTAATAAATAAATATTTAACCGTTATCTACTTATATTATTATAAAAAAGAATTAGTCCAAAAATTAATAACTATTTTAGATGATGTTAATGTTAAAAAAATTAAATTTAAAATATATCAGCAAGATAAAGATAATAACGCTTTAGAAGAATTAGCTAAATATATTAATAAAAGCAAAGTTAAAAAACTAAGTTATTCCTTTCAAGTAATTTATTCGAAAGAATATATAAATCGAAACTTTATGAAACAACTTTCCTTTAATAATTTAAAAATGTGTGCCATTATTATGATTATTACTTTAATGGCGGGATTAGGTTTTAAAATTTATTATGATTTAAAATCCAAAAATGATGTGGAAGATGTTTACGATATGGTTAATTTAATAAATGATGTTGACACTTCCCCTTCCCAAGAGCAAAAAAAAGATGAAGGAGCTCAAAAAGAAGTTATTGAAGCTCTAACTGAAGATTTTGATAAATTATTATCTATTAATAGTGATACTGTTGGTTGGATTAAAGTTAATAATACCAATGTTAATTATCCTGTTGTCCAAACTGATAATAATACTTATTATCTAGATCGTAATTTTTATAAAAAGAAAAATTTTAATGGTTGGGTTTATATGGATTATCGTAATAGTATAGATGATATTAATGATAATACTATCATATATGGTCACAACGGCACTATGTTTGGAACTTTAAAAAATGCTTTAAAAGAAAAATGGTATAAAAACGAAGCAAACCAAATCATTTCCTTTAATACTTTGCATGCTCAATTACGTTATAAAATTTTTGCAATTTACGTAACAACACCCGACTTTGATTATCTAATTAATAATTATGTCTATCCGCAAAATTATACAAAATTCATTGAAGAAATCAAATCCCGCAGCATTTATGATTTTGGTGTTGATGTAACAAACCAAGACAAAATACTAACTTTAACAACCTGTGCAGACCAACAAGGAACAACCCGAATTGTAATTCATGCTAAATTAATATAAAAGCCGAGACTATTTACTATTAATCTCGGCTAATTTTTCATCCATCCAAGGTTTTAAATTTTCTTTTAAAGTTTTAAAACCTCTTTTGGCATTAATAAATTCCTCGGCACTATTGAAATTTTTAATGGAAAGTTTTAAATGTTTATTTTCTTCATCAATTTCAATAATTCTTGCTTCTATTAATTCATCAGGAGAAATATAATCTTCGATATTTTTAACAAAAGCATTAGATATTTCTGATATATGAATTAAGCCGGTATATTCATTATCGACAGCAACAAATATCCCATACTTTTGAATACCGGTTATTTTTCCTTTTATCGTATCTCCTATTTTATACATATAATCACCTATTTATTTAATTATATCAAATAACCGCCATAAATTATAGATTTTCATTTTGATTTTCTGTATAATTATTTATGGTGATTAGAAATGGAAACAAAAATTAAAGAAATAATTGGGGAATTAAAACCTTATTTGAATAGTGATGGTGGCGATATTGATTTTGTTAAATATGAAGATAATATCGTTTATGTAAAATTGACAGGAGCTTGCAGCGGTTGTGCTCACCGCAATGTTACAATATCTAATGTGGTATTAGCCATGCTTCAAGATTCAATTCCAGAAGTCAAAGATGTTAAAGAGTGTTAACATCTTTTTTCATGATCCACTCTATCGGTTCCAAAGGACTATACTTATTAATTAATATATACGCTTCTTTTAAAAATATTTCATATTCATCAACTAAGGCTATAACATTTACTAAGACATCTTCATTTAATTCATTAGCCATTATTTTCTCATATAAATCAAAATAATAAGAAGGATATAACAAACGGGCATACAACATACGATATTCATAATTAGAAAGATTAGTAGTTCGTAAATAGTTTTCTAATTCTAACATAACATTTTTCTTTTGGAAAAAGCCAAATTTTAAATACTCAGCCACATCCCTAGACCGTAAATCAAAAATAAAGGATAAGGGATTATAAAAGTTTAAAGGATAATTAGGATAATAAATTCGTTTATGACACAAAGTTAAGGTATATTGTCCCATATGATTTTCATTTATATTATTAACATAACTTATGGCATTTTCGGCAAGGCCTATATAATAGCTAAAAGAATTTAGAACAAGTTCTTTTTCTTTGCCAATTTCTCTTATTTGATACTCAAAATAATCAATTTTTTCACTCCATAAATTAGCCCAATCATTACGATATAATTTACTTTTCTCGGGATTTAAGACTAAATTTTTTTGAAAATGAGTAATATCAATTAAATCTAAACTTTCATTACTATTATAATTAACTTTTAACAAAACATATTTTATATCATCAATTACTGTAACTATCTTATTATCCTTATTATAGATAAATTCATGACATTTAATATTTTTAGCTTGCAATTCGGAGGTGACAATCAATAAATCTTGTAAATCTTCTAAAGGCCTTGTTAAAACAACAAAATAATATTGATTATAGTTGGATTCAAAAAAATAATAGTTTCCCTTACTATTTAGATTTTCAATTTTTATATTGTAAAAATATTCAATATCACTTTTCATACTAAAATGTATGAAAAAACTTAAGCGTTTATGCTTAAGCTGCTTGTTGTAAATTTAAAGTTGGATTTTGCACAGTTGGTTGAATTGGCGTTGTTGGCGTTGGATTAACCGGTTGATTTTGGATAGACTGATTTAGATTATTAGAAGCTTTTACCACTTCATTAGTTGCTTTTACAACATCAGCCATTTCATTTACTTTATCTTCAATATAATCCATATTTTTAGCTTGCATTAATAAATCTTCAAGACGACGACGCATTTGCTCTTTTATTGTTTGTTGGCGAATTCCCGTTCTATTAACTAAATTTTCAAACTCTTTAATAAATTCTGCATCAGATAAAACATTAACAGGAGCTGGTTCATTAACAGCAGGTGGAGTATCTACTGCAGGAACTGCGACCGGTTCTACCGTAGGTTGCGCCTGGGCATTCATATCAAATGGCGCAATCATATCCTCAATTGGCGTATTAGGATTTAAACTTTCAGGTGCTGGTTGAAAATCAGCAGGTGCTGAATTTGTAGAAATATCAACAGCCGGTTGAACAGGTTGCTCTACAATGTCTAAATTCTCTACTTCTTGGGGTACTTCAGGCACCGCAGGCTCTTCTACTAGTTGGTCCTGAGATGCTATGGCTGCTTTATTAGTTTTTAAAGCATTATAAGCATTTTTTAATTTATCTTTTCCATCTTGCTGTAAAGCAATTACTCTTCCAGCAGCAATGGTAAAAGGATTAGTACCTAATTCTATAAAGTTATATCCTGGCATTATGCATTACCTCCTGTAATTATTGCACGCATAACTGATTTAATACGTGTCCATTCATCATCAGTTTCTACATTAGCAAGAGTATATTTTCCTGCCTCTTCAATTAGTTGGGAAACATGCAATTTTGCAAGCCCATTTGGATCAACTTCATTATAAGAATAAATTACATATTTACGACTAAAGTCTGGTATTTCAAAAGCAGCAATTATTTCAATTTCGACTGTCTCTCCTTTTTCATTTGTAGCACTTATTTTATCTGGCATAAAAAATCCCTCGCTATTCTAAAAATATTATAGCAAAATGTTTTTTAACTTTCAATATATATATATTTTTCTTTATACATATTTAACACTATTAACATTAATTTTTACAGTTTGCAATAAATTAAATTTTTTATCATTAACAAAAATAATCTTGTCTAATTTAGTAGCTGGATTAATATTGGAAAGCAAAAATAAATCCGTGCTTTTCTCATAGATTACATCTATTTCTCGGCAATGTAAATTCTTTATTAAAGACTTTTTTAAAAGTTCATTTTTATAAAGTAATTTTAAATGATATAGTTGAGATTTGGAATCAAAATCTTCTTTGGGAATATTAGCTATTATTTTATAGATATTTTTAATTTCCCAATAATTAATTAATTTAATAAAAATAAATAGCATAACTACTCCAATAAAAATATAAGCCGCAATGATAGTTGAGATATGAGCATGATTATTGAGTAAAATGTTAGCTCCCAAAATAACGATAATTAAATAACTTAAAAAAATTAAAATTTTGTTTTTTATTTTCATCCTATCACCATTAAATCATATTTAAAAAAATAGCCTTTTAAGACTATTTCTTTTTACTTTTTTTTGCTTTTGATTCAGTTTTTTCTTTTTTAGCGGGGATTGGCAAAGTATCTTTACGAGATAAATTTAATCTTCCGCGATTGTCATAGCCTAAAGCTTTAACACGAATTTCATCACCGACGGCGACGATATCTTTAGGATGTTCAATTCTTTTGTTATCAAGTTGAGATACATGCACTAATCCTTCACATCCTGGCCATAATTCCACAAAGCAGCCAAAATCTTCTACTTTTACAACCTTACCTGTATAAATAGCACCTGGCTCAACTTCGCGAACAACTGCTTCAATCATTTCTTTAGTTTTATTAATAATATCTTCATCAGTATGATAAATAATTACTCGTCCATCATCTTCAAGATCGACTTTAACAGCATCTTTATCATTAACTGATTTAACATTACTAGCTTCTAAAATGATTTTAGTTATCATTTCGCCGCCTCGACCAATAACATCTTTAATTTTTTCAGGATCAATATTAAAGGTAGCAATCTTTGGTGCATATGGACTTAGCTCTTTACGAGGTTTAGAAATACAATTTTCCATTACATCTAATATCTCCAAACGAGCTTTTTTGGCTTGAGCTAAAGCTTCTTTTAAAATATTTTTAGTAACACCTTTTATTTTGATATCCATTTGTAAAGCACAAATACCATCTCTTGTTCCGGCAACTTTAAAATCCATGTCTCCCATATGATCTTCTAAACCTTGAATATCCGTTAAAATAGTATATTTTCTACCTTTAGTAACAAGACCCATTGCAATACCAGCAACTGGTGCTTTGATTGGAACTCCGGCGGCCATTAAAGAAAGACAACCGGCACAAATAGTAGCTTGAGAGGAAGATCCATTACTTTCTAAAATTTCACTAACAACTCGAATAGTATAAGGAAATTCTTCTTCACTTGGAATAACTTGAGAAAGAGCCCTTTCTCCTAAAGCCCCATGACCAATTTCTCTTCGTCCTGGCGCACCATAACGCCCTGTCTCTCCCACACTAAAAGCGGGAAAATTGTAATGAAGCATAAATCTTTTAGAATCTTCTAAACCTAGGCCATCTAAAATTTGATGTTCGCCAATAGCTCCTAAGGTGGTCGTAGCTAAAGATTGAGTTTGACCTCTAGTGAATAAGGCCGAACCATGAGTTCTTGGCAATAAATCAATTTGGGCATCTAAAGGACGAATTTCATCAATTTTACGGCCATCAGGTCTAATTTTTTTATCAGCAATTAAACGACGAACTTCATCAGCTTCGATTTTATCCAGAATTTTCTTAACTTGTTTTAAGTATTCCTCAGCGTCTTCTCTCTGTCCATAAATTTCCGTAAAATTACCAATAGCATCTTCTTTAATTTCGGCAATTTTAGATTCTCTTTCTTGTTTATCTTTTATACAAATAGCTGCTAAAATATCATCTTTAGAGTATTCTTCCACCGCTTTTTGCAATTCTTCATCAATTTTAGCTAAGTCAACTTCTACTTTTTCTTGGCCAATTTCGGCAATAATTTTTTCTTGGAATTCACATAATGTCTTAATATGTTCATGCCCAAACATTAAAGCATCCAACATTACCTTTTCACTAACTTCCTGAGCTCCCGCTTCAACCATACATATTGCCTCTTTAGTTCCGGCGACAGTTAAGGAAAGTTCACTTTGCTCAGTTTCTTCCGCTGTAGGATTGATAATAAAATTTTTACCAATTTTACCAACGACAACCCCGGCAACAGGACCATCAAAAGGAATATTGGAAATTCCTAAAGCTAAGGATGATCCAAATAACGCTGTCATTTCTGGTGAACAATCTTGATTAACTGATAAAACAGTATTAATAACTTGAACTTCATTGCGGAAGTTTTCATCAAACATTGGTCTAATTGGTCTATCAATTAAACGCGCAGCTAAAGTGGCATTTTCACTAGGTCGCCCTTCTCTTTTGATAAAACCACCAGGGATTTTACCAACAGAATATAATTTTTCGTTATACAAAACGGTTAAAGGAAAGAAATCTTGCGTTACTGCATTTTTTCCCATAACAGCTGCCGTTAAAATTACAGTATCTTCATATCTTACTAATACGCTCCCATTAGCTTGTTTAGCCATTTCGCCTGTTTCAACAACTAATTTTTTTCCTAAAAAATCTAATTTAAAAACTTTTTTCATTTTCTACCTCCATAATTACTATTTAAAAAAATAGACACAAAAATCCTTTTGTGCCTATTTTCTTATATTTAATTCTTCAATTAATTTACGATAACTTACAACATCTTTCTTCTTTAAATAGTCAAGTAAACTACGACGTTTACCAACTTTTTGAAGAAGACCTCTTTTTGAATGGTAATCGTGAATATGGATTTTTAAATGTTCTGTTAATTCATTTATTTCTTCTGTTAAGATAGCAATCTGTACTTCAGTTGCTCCACTATCTTTTTCATTTTTTCCATATTTTTTAACAAGTTTTGCTTTTGCTTCTTTTGTTAAAGCCATTTTTTCTTCCTCCTTTATTAATAACAGTTTAAACCTCGTAAAAACCGGAGAGTTTTTTTACCAAGTAAAAACTTACTAGTTAATTATATTACATAGTTTCCCGGAAATCAACTAAATTTTGGCATAAAAAATAATAAAGCTAAATTTCCGCTTTATTATTTTCAGTTGTTGGCTTTATATCCGGACTAACATTATTATCTATATTATTACTATTATTTCTTTTGTTTAATACTATAGCAATCATTAAAATTAGAACTAAAATAATAATACCACAACCAATATAAATATTAGTCATATTATAAAGTTCAAACTCAAAGTCAATAGTTTTAGTATCAGTAGCGGTTAAGGTCCAAGTTAATTTTTTATTATCATCATTAGTACTCGTGGCATTATTACTTAATGCTGAATAAGGTAAGGTAACATTAAAGCTCAAATCCATATTGCTCATCATACTTGAAAAATCAGCATCTGAGCCAAACGAATCTAAATCTAAAGAATCATCAGTATCAGCTTGAGTATCCCACTGCGTATCATCTAAATTAGCATCATTACTTAAATCACTATCTTCAGCGTCAAATTTTAACTTTGCGGTATAAGTATTTTTAAGTAATCCTTTTTTTACTTTAAATATATACTTACTTTCTGATTTTTCATCCATGATATCTGATAAACTATATTGGACATCACCCTCATTACTTACTTTATCAATATTAGCAATATTCCTTTTAACAGTAAATCCTTTCATATTATCTTGATTGTAATCACTAATTGTAAATCCTTGGTCTTCTAATGATTTTTTATTATCAGCACTTAGTAATTCTTCATTACCTAATAAAGAAGAATTAACGGCATAAATAATAGAAAAATCCATTGACTTATCTTTTTTGATGTCCATATTAGCATTAAATTTAACACACCCAGTTAATAAAACGACTATTAGACATGCTACTACTAACTTAAATTTCTTCATTTTACTTCCTTTCTACTAGTACCATTATATCAATTTTTATCTAAATTGGTATTAAAAATACGATATGGCTTTTTTTTCATCTTATCTTTGACATAAATTTGATATATTGCCACTATTTGATTCTGATATAAATAAACAGTCAAAGGATTATTATCTAAATTAGGCATTAAAGCCCCTTTTTTTACTTTTTGATATTCAGATGTAGTTAATTCTTGGTGAGGAAAATCAGCTAAGACATCAGCTATTTTAAGATAATTATATTTTCCCTTTTCAATATCTTCTAAAAGATAACTATTTTCAATGGCAAAGTTTCCTTGTTTAGTTCTAATTAAATCACTCATAGTGCCAATTGTTCCTAATTTTTTACAAATATCGGTTGTTAAACTTCGTATATATGTCCCTTTAGAAACTGTTACTTTAAACTTAATAGTATCTTCATAAAATTCTAATAATTCTATATGGGAAATAAAAATTTCTCTTTTAGGTAGTTCAACTTTTTCGTTATTTCGTGCATATTCATAGAGTTTTTTGCCATTTACTTTAACAGCTGAATAAATAGGAACCTCTTGAATGCTAGACCCCATAAAAGATTCTAGTACATTTTGAATCTGCTTTTTAGTTAAAAAAGGAATAGTTTGTTGGTCGATTATTTTACCTGTTACATCGCCACTATCTGTTTGCATGCCCAACTTAATCGAAGCGATATACTCTTTAGTAGTAGACGTTAGCAATTCACATAGTTTTAAAGCTTCATCTACGCAAACGACTAAAACCCCACTGGCAATAGGATCTAAAGTCCCCGTATGCCCTATTTTTTTCGTATTTAAAATTTTATTTAATTTATTGATTACATCGCGACTTGTCGAGCCTTTTTCCTTATTGACAATAATTATTTGATTCATATTTCATCTTTTTCTTCATGAAGATTTTGAATAATTCTTTCAATGTTATTGCCATATTCAATAGATTTATCATAGCAAAAAGAAATCTTTGGGGTGTGTCTTATATCTATTCTCTGGGCTATTTCTTTACGAATAAAACCAGCTGCTTCCTCTAATTCTTTTTGAACCTTGTTTTTTTCTTCTTCGTTCATTAAAGTAAAATAGACTTTCGCAAAACTTAAATCACTAGTTACCTCAGCGCCAGTAATTGTTACAGTTTTAAAATTATAATCACGGGATTCGTTTTGTAATATATCACTTACTTCTTTCGCTATTTGACTAGCTATTCTTTTAATCTTAATATCTGACATGTTAATCACCTAAAAAAAGTATATCAAAAAAGAGATTTTAAAACAATCTCTTCATTTAGACTCTTTTTATTTCCACCATTTCATAGCATTCAATAATATCTTTTTCTTTTAAATCATTAAAAGCTTCTAACGTAATACCACACTCAAAACCTTTTTTTACTTCTTTAGCGGCATCTTTTCCTCTTTGAACACTGGATATTTTACCATCATGAATAATAACGCCATCGCGAATTACACGGGCACTTGAAGCATTTTTAATAATTCCATCTGTTACGTAAGATCCGGCAATGGTACCAACTTTGGAAAACTTAAATATTTGTCTTACCTCGGCAGTTCCTAGAATTTTTTCTTCAAATTCTGGATCTAACATACCCTTCATGGCTAGTTCCATTTCCTCTACTACTTTATAAATAATAGTATATAAACGGATTTCCACAGAATATTCCTTAGCAATTTCTTTAGTCATAGCACTTGGCGAAACATTAAAACCAATCACAATAGCATTGGAAGCATTAGCTAAAACTATATCACTTTCTGTAATAGTTCCAATTCCCGAACGAATTACATTAACTTTTACTCCCTCAACATCGATTTTTTCTAAAGCATTTCTTACTGCTTCTTCGCTGCCTCGTACATCAGTTTTTAAAACTACATTTATCTCTTTATTACCGGCATTAATATGATCAAATAAATCATCTAAAGAAACAACTTCTTTTTTATTTTTATTTTCTTTAGCTGTTGCCTCTCTTTTAGCAGCAATAGTTTTAGCTTGGCTTTCCGTTTCAAAAGCCATAAATTTATCTCCGGCCGAAGGATTGCCCGAAAGGCCTGTAATTTCTACTGGCGTTGATGGCCCAGCTTCAACTACTTGTTCACCTAAATCATTTTTCATAGTACGAACTTTGCCAAAATAATGCCCTACAACAATTGGATCCCCAATTCTTAAAGTTCCATTTTGAATAAGAATAGAGGCGATACCACCAATATTTTTATCTATTTTAGATTCAATTACAGAACCCATTGCGTATCTTTTTGGATTAGCTTTAAGTTCATTCATTTGCGCAATTGTTGATATAGTTTCTAAAAGTAAATCTACACCTTCTCCCGATTTGGCCGAGATATTTACAAATGGAACATTTCCACCCCATTCTTCCGGTGTAATATTTATTTCCGCCATTTCGGTTCTAATCTTTTCGGGATTAGCATTAGGTTTATCAATTTTATTAACAGCCACAATAATTGGCACTTTAGCCGAAGTAGCATGATCGACAGCTTCTTTAGTTTGGGGCATTACCCCATCATCGGCCGAAACGATAATAACAACGATATCAGTGACACTCGCACCACGAGCACGCATTTCGGTAAAAGCCGCATGACCTGGAGTATCAATAAAAGTTATCTTTTCCCCGTTTTTCGTAACTTGGTAAGCCCCAATATGTTGTGTAATCCCGCCAAATTCTGTATCAACTACCGAAGAAGAACGAATATAGTCTAAAAGGGTTGTTTTACCATGATCAACATGTCCCATAATAGTAACAACAGGGGGACGTTTTACTAAATCTTTTTCATCATCAATAACTTCGTATTCTTCAAAGTTAGCTAAATCGCGAGTTGAATCTTTCTTTAAAGTTTTATTATATTCTAACGCGATAATCTCCGCATTTTCATAATCAATAGATTGGTTTAAAGAAAGCATTAAACCTGAAGACATTAATTTACCTATTACTTCAACACCACTAACATTAAGGGCACTTGCTAAATCAGCCACAGTCATTCCTTCATGATATAAAATAACATCGTCATTTTCATCATTAGTTTTTAATTTAGCTTTATGCTTGTACATCGCTTTTCTTTTATTTAAAAATTCTTCTTTGTTAGTATTATTATTTTTCTTTTTTAATTTTTGTTTACGAACATTATCATCAACAGCATTTTTAACACTTGATAATTCCATTATTTCATCTACAGCTTGATCAATAACGTCTTCTTCTTCTAGGGATGTATCATTTTCCGTACTAATTAGACTAAAGACATTATCCAAAATAATAACATCGTCTTCTTCTAAAAAATCTGTGGCACTTCCTGCTTTCATGCCCATTTCTTTACATTTTTTCAAAACTTCTGCTACCGTTAAATTCATTGAATCAGCATATTCTTTAACACTCATGTAACCCATATATCTTCCTCCTTCTTATTTTATTAAATTTATTAAATCATCATAAACCTGATCTTCAACACTTACTTCTAATACTCTGTCAAGCACCTTACTTTGCCGAGCCTTATTTATTACTTCAAGATCTTTTTTTAAGTAGGCTCCTTTACCATTTAGTTTTCCCGTTAAATCAACAACCACTTGTTTATCAGGAGTCCTAACAATTCGAATTAAATCTTTTTTCTCACACTTTTCTTTTGTTACAACACAAGTGCGCATGGGAATTTTTTTTACTTTCATAAGTCCTCCTAACTGAAAAATTTCTTAATTAATTTTTTTTCGTTTTCGGAATTCAAATCACATGACGCCGCAAATTTATGACCATATCCATTAAATTCTTTAGCCATATTTTTAACTTCTATAACATTATTAATACTTCTAAATGATATGGTTTCATTATCAACAGCCATAAATATTAAGACATCACAACTTTTATTATCACTTAATTTATCTGCCAAGCTATTACGATAATCATAAAGTCCATAAATAATCCCATAATTAATGTTATCGATATTTTTATAAATAACTCTTTTAATTAAATTATCTAAATAGCTTTTTTCTTCTTCTAGTTGTTCCTTAATCCAATCTTTTTCTTCCTCACTATAGATAAAATGACGTGATATTAAATTCAATTTATCTATAAAGTGATTTATATACCCCACAATTCCAAGTTTGTGCAATAAAGTTTCTAAATAATAGGCATCTAAATTGTTTTCTTCTTTCCACTTCCATGTATCATGTAAATTGGTTAATAAGACAAATTCTTTTAATGTTTTATTAGGAAGTAACAAATCATGATATTTAGTTAGATATTCAAAAAATAAACTTGTTGCACATTTATCTAAATTAATATTTATAAAATGATAGTCTTTATCTTTTATTTTTTCTAAATTAGATATATGATGATCAATAACTACTAATTTATTGACTAAATCTTCATTATCATCAATTTTATCTAGTAAATCAACACTTGGACATAAATCAGTAATATAAATTTTTTCATAACTTAAATATTCCTCATTATCAATAAAATCATTGAGTTGCCAATCTAAATCTCTAAAATTTTTACAAAAAGTATAATCTACTTCATCATAACAAATTTTACTTAGAACAATACAACCTAACCCATCCGGATCAGCTTTATGAGAAAATATTTTTATAGGCATTAAATCACCTCTATTCTTTATTTCCTTCTTCATTTATTTGACTTAAAGTTTTAACACTTATTTTATATTTGGTTAAACGGCTAGCCAATTTAACATTGTTTCCTTTTTTTCCAATAGCTAAAGAGAAATTACTATCATCAAAAATAGCTAAAGCTTCTTTTTTCTTTTCATCAGTTATATTAACGATGGCATTTTTAGCTGGAGATAAAGCATTAGTAATAAATTCCACTGGATCTTTACTATATAATACTAAATCTACTTTTTCTCCATTTAGCTCTTTTAAAATATTGCCAATACGGCTGCCTCTTTCTCCAATACAAGCTCCGATAGGGTCAATATTTTCTTCTTCTGAGTAAACGGCAACTTTACTTCTAACTCCCGCCTCCCGTGCGACAGAATATAACATAATTGTGCCATCGGCAAGCTCAGGAATTTCACTTTCAAATAATCTTTTTACAAAGCCATAATGTTTACGTGAAAGTAAAATTAAAGGTCCTTTCGTCCCAGCTTCCACTTTGGTTACATAAACTTTAATAGAAGAACCCATTTTCACTTCTTCTCCTGGAATCATTTCACTTTTAGGTAATATTCCTCTTGTTCGTCCTAATTCAACATAGTAG
The DNA here is from genome assembly GCA_947629935.1 of uncultured Bacilli bacterium. GTDB lineage: Bacteria > Bacillota_I > Bacilli_A > RF39 > UBA660 > HGM10766. The sequence goes on from CANRFQ010000001.1 coordinate 72,337, forward strand.
TTTTTAGAATCTTCCATGGCTAAAGTTCCTACCATTAATTCATCTTGTTTGTCCGAAAATTCTTCGATAATGCTATTTCTTTCAGCTTCTCTTATTTTTTGGGTAACTACTTGTTTAGCCGTACTAGCGGCAACTCGACCAAAATCAGCTGGAGTTACTTCCTTTTGAATTGTTTCCCCAATTTTAATATCTGGTACTATTTTTTTCGCATCTTCTAAAAGAATCTGAGCATCAGGATTAATTTCTGGTTCTGTATAAGTTATGTTTCCCTCTTCATCAACAATTTCTTCGCCATCAATATAGTCTTCAACAACAACTAAATAAGAAAAAACTTTAATATCGCCCGTTTCGCGATTTATATCAACTTTAACGTTTGTTTTCGAATCAAAATTCTTTTTATAGGCCGTAGCTAACGCTTGCTCCATTGCTTCAAAGACAATATCTTTAGAAATTCCTTTTTCTTGGGTAATGTGCTCTACGGCTTTAATAAATTCTTTACTATTCATTATGATCATCTCCTTGTTCTTTACTTATAACATCTAAAATAAAACTATCCTCGATAAAATCATATTTATCAACAATGGGATTAATTATTTCTGTTGCTTCGACAATCGTATCTAAATCAATCCCTCCTATTTTATCTAATTCAATTGTTAAAAACTTATACTTTTTTTCTTCCCGAAAATCAATAGATGTAACCATTATTTCTCGATCTTTTAAAGCCTCGGCCACTTCTTTTTTTAATTTTTGTAAATAATCCTGCATAACTCACCTCTCAATTACAATAATAAAAGCAGGAATTTCTGCCCGCTTTCATCTGCTAAGAACATTATATCATAATATTTTCAATTTGGGTAATATTTCTTTTAACGATTTATTAAAACTAAGATGCTTATTCCCAGTAAAGCTAAAATCACAGCAATTATCCCTAACTTTTTAATAGAAAAATTAAATTTATGAACTAAGGATTTTTCTTTATTTTCATGAGATACTTTATTTAAAGCTAAACTCATAAAAGGCATAACAAGTAATACAAAACGCAAATAGTTATATAAAAGAAGATATAAAAGAGATTTAATACTTTCCACACTTTTAAAAGCTAGATTTTGATTACTTAAAATAAAACTTATTAAAGGAATTAGTAAGTACCACAATAAATAAATACTTATTAAGATTTTTAAAACACTTTTACGATTTAATTTTTCATAATCAGCAAACAAAATAATACAAAAGTAAATAAGAGGGTAAAATAAATATAAAGCAAATATAAAATAATCATTAATATTATAATAATTTAAAAGACTCGCAATTATATTAATAATTAAATGAAAAATTACAAAAATTAAATTTATTTTAATAATATAAAAATTTTCCACTTCTTTTTTATTTTCCGAAAAATTAGTTTTTAAATAAAGATTATTAAAAAATAAAATAATCAGGGATGTTATACCTAAAGATATTCCTCCATAATAAATATAATATGTTTTAAAAGCTAAATGATTTAAAGAAGGAATAAAATAACTACATATAGCTACAAAGGATAAAGGTAAAACCAAAACAATTAAATAAATTATTAAATATTTTAAATTAGTAATTTGCGTCAGTTTAGACTTTAACTTTTCCATATCATCACCTATTATTAGTATAACAAGTTTTAAAAGTTAATAAACAAAAAAATGTAAACTTACAAATGTTTTACATTAATTTTATTCTTCTAAAAAATTCTTACTTTTATGGGGTTCTTCCCTAAGTAAATCGCGATATTCTTGTTGACGTAAGGCTTCATATAGCATTATAGCCACACTATTTGATAAGTTTAAGGCTCTTACTTTATTAGTCATAGGAATACGCATACAATTATTTAAGTAAGGCCTTAAGATTTCTTTAGGAATGCCAGTGGATTCTTTACCAAAGAAAAAATAAATATTTTCATCTTTATTACTATAATCAAAAGAATCGTGAGGTTTATGACCATATCTTGTTAAAAAATAATAAGTGCCTTGATTTTTAGCAAAAAATTCTTCAATATTTTCATAAACTGTATATTCACATTTATCAATATAATTTACGCCACTTCTTTTAATATATTTTTCATCCAAAGAAAAACCTAAAGGTTTAATTAAATGCAAATGAGTATCAGTAGCGACACAAGTACGCATTATATTACCTGTATTTCCGGGAATTTCTGGTTCAAATAAAACTACGTTTAACATCTTTTACCTCCTAAAGAAAAAAACTAAGGTTTTTCTATTTCCATAGTTTCTAATAATTGTTCAAAATCAGTGGCCTGCATCAAAGAATTAGCATCTTTATGAATAAGTCCACCATCGACTAGTTCGTGATCTTTATAATAAAGAATAGTGGGAACACTAGTTACTTTTTCTTTAGAAAGATTTAAGACACTGTTGATTTCTTCTAAATACCCTTCATTGTTTTTGATATTATCGATGTTAAAATAATAAAATTTATCTTGTAAATCATATTTACGAATAATCTTTTTTAAATCTACTTCCATATCATATATATTTTTATCATTCGTATAACTTATATATAAGAAATATTCAGATGGTGCCTCCGAAAAGACATCAGAAAGTTCATCTAAACTATTTATTTCATTAGATATAACATTAGATGATATTAAATAACTTTTCGTAATTTTTTCATTATTAAATACTTCATACCATTTAAAAACATAAACAGTTAATAAAATAACTCCTACAAATATTAATAATGCTATTACATAATTTTTAGCTGGAACTTTTCGTTCTTTTTGAGAATTAGCCATCTAAATCATCATACCTTTCTTACAATTTAATCTTATCATAATTTAAAATCTTTTAAAAGATTATTTCGTATATAATATATGTTTTTTCATTTAAAATAACTCACTATGCTCCCCGTAGCAATTAATAGGAGTATAAGTGAGTTATCAATAAATTTTATGAAAAAACATTATAAAGATGTTTAATAACCTTGTTTTTTATACATATCATATAATTCTTTAAAACGATTAAAGTGGACAACTTCTCTTTGACGTAAGAATAGTAAAACACTTATGATATCTTTATCAGTTGCTATATTAATTAAATGTTCATAAGTAGCACGTGCTTTTTGTTCAGCAGCCATGTCTTCGGAAAGATCGGCAATTGGATCTCCGACTGCATTAAAATAGGCAGCTGTAAATGGTACTCCATTAGAATCGGTTGGATATAAGTCTTTACCATGTTCTGTATAATTAGTGCCAATACCCGCATCCATTAATTCTTCAATTGTAGCATCTTTTGTCAATTGATAAATCATACTACAAATCATTTCACAATGGCCAAATTCTTCCGTGGCTATATCATTAAGTAAAGCTTTTCCCTTATCATCGGGCATAGCAAACTTTTGTGAAAAATAACGTAATGCAGCGGCTAGTTCCCCATTAGAGCCCCCAAATTGGGTAATTAAATATTTCGCCATTTTTAAATCTTTTTTCTTTAAATTAACAGGATAATTTAATTTTTTTTCATATTTAAACATTAGATATTACCTCCTTTTTCCCAAGGCCAAGAGGCAAGCCAATTATAATTTTTACCCGTTACATCAGTAATACATAAAGGTCCAACCATATTAATATACTCTTCTTTATAACGATTAGCCTCTGCTATATATTTTTTAAATAAATCAAACATTTCTTTATCTTCTGGATGTAAGTCTAAATATAAATTTAAATCATTTATAGCAAAGTCCAACTCCATTATTTTAAGTTCCACTTCTTCTTTAGTATTTTTCGGAACAATAGTAGCTATACTATAATTTTTATAAGGATCAAATTCATCTTTAAACATATTTCCTCTTAAAAATCCTTCTTTAGCACTATATAGTTTATTAGTCGTTTTCTCCCCTTGTGATGGCATCGGAATATTTAAAAATGTTAAATCCATGCCATAGTTATCATTAAAATCATTAGTTTCAAATAACATACTTTTTTCCTCCCAAAATATACTATGAACTATAGATATTTTAGAAGTGTGCGTTTGTCCTTTAAAACTTAGATGTACCTACATATTGTTAAAATAACATCGATCATAAAAGCACAAAATACTAAAGCAGTTAATAAAAAAGGAATTTTAGCAATGTATTTTTGCAAAAAAGGCTGAATGACATAGCCGATTATAATTGCTCCTCCACCCCATCCTAAAGACGTTTCAACGGCAATATATTTAGTAATATGTAAAGGCAAATTGCTATAATTCCATAAAGTCTTATGAAAACACTTGTCTAGTAACATACCGCCTATTTGTTCCAAAATTGTTAAAATAATTACAACGCTGATAAAATATAATATTATTTGAATCCCTTTTTTTAAATTAAATTTTTCTAAAATATTTTTGATACCTAACATTATTAAAACGCCAAAACCATAAATGGGCGTCCATGGGCCATATAAAATGCCACTTCCTGGTTTGATATTTAATATTAAATCCACTATCACTTCAAAAAGGTGACCCATAATTGAATAAATTAAAAAGATATTTATAAAATACATAATCTCACCATTATTAATATGGTATTTTTTTAAAAGGCTATGTCTTTTTTAACAAAAAAATGCTATGATTATAACAAGAAAAATATATTTGAAGAAGGAAAAAAATTATGAAATGTCCAAGATGTAATACGAATGTACTAGGTAATGTACCTAAGTGTCCGGTATGTAATATGCCATTATTCCCGGATAATCAAGCCGAAATAAAAAAAGAAAATCAAAATCATAATGGTATTTTAGATCAAAGAGATTTAGATAATTATACCAAAAACATTGAACTATATAAAACTAGAAATAAAACGCCAAATATTGCTATTCCCATTATTATAATTTTATTGATAATTATCGTTTTAATTATTATAGCTTTTAGCAAATTTATAGGTTAAATAAAAAGAAAATGAATCAAACACCATAACTCATTTTCTTTTTTTTCATTAATAATTTTCGTAAAAAATCCACTGGAATAACTGTCATTGCAACAATAATCACAAAGGCAAATTCCGCCCATTTTAAACCGTATGTTCTAAATAAATCGCCGCCAAAATAAATTAAGTAAATTTGCACAAAGATAATAAGGAGAAAGGTTGCTAAAAAGACTTTATTTTTCATAATATTGGCAAGGAGATTTAATCTTTCGGTTCGGGCATTAAAAGCATTAAAGATACTCATAAAGATAAATAGTGCAAAGTAAGCGGTCATTAAATAACGAGCATTATCACCGACTCTAATAAAATCTTTAATAAATGGTAATTTTAAAAACAAAATACATAAAATTGCTGAGTAAAAACCGGTAAATAGTATTTCTGTATACATATAGCGATTGATAATAGGCTCATCTTTTCTTTTTGGATGTTCTTGCATGTAATCAAGAAGTGGCGGTTCAAAAGAAAATGCTACACCCGCTAAAGTATCCATAATCATATTAATCCAAAGCATTTGCACAATTGTAATCGGGGTATTAATTCCAATAAACGGTCCCACTATCGATAAAGTAACAGCACAAATATTGACAGTTAATTGAAATATAATAAATTTACGAATACTTTTAAAAATAGTTCGGCCAAATAAAATAGCTTTACTGATTGATAAAATATTATCATCCATTATGACAACATCCGCCGCACTTTTGGCCACTTCGGTTCCACTTCCCATCGCAAAACCGACATCACATTTTTTTAAGGCCGGTGCATCATTGACCCCATCTCCAGTCATTCCCACTACTAAGTTTAAAGACTGTCCTATTCTAACTAAACGACTTTTATCACTTGGTAAAGCCCGGGCAATTATTTTTATTTTGGGTAAAAGTTTACTTATTTCTTCATCTGACAAACTTTGTAAATCTTTACTAGTTAAAATTAAGTCTTCAGGACTTTGAAGTAAATTGATTTCTTTGCCAATAGCCATGGCTGTTTCTTTGGAGTCTCCAGTAATCATAATCGTTTGAATATGCGCGTCGCTAACTAACTTTAAGCCTTCAATTGATTCGGAGCGTATTTCATCTTTGATTAAAATGATCCCTACTAATGTCAGGTTTTCAAAATAATTAATATCGTGTAATTCCTCATTAATAGCCATTACTAAGACCCGTGTCCCTTTACTAGTTTCTTTTTGAATTAAATTTAAGATAGCACTTTGATTAGTTAATACTCTTTTATGGCCATCTTCTTTATAATAATATTTACAATAGGGTAAAATTTTTTCTTGAGCTCCTTTAATTAAAGCGAGCTTTTTTCCGACATCGATAGTTGTAATTGCATATTTATTCGCGCTATCAAAAGGAATTTTTGAAACAATTTTAATATTTTGATATTTCTTTTTACAGAAATTTAGTAAGGCTCGATCAGTGATATTCCCACCAATTATTTTACCAGTGTTATCTATTTCACAGGCATTATTAATTGACATAGATAAATCTACCAAATATTCTAATTTTTTAAACTTTTCTATTTCAAAATGATTTGTGTATCTTCGTAAATCCCCTGTCACAAAATTAGTTACTTCCAGTTTACCTTTAGTAATTGTTCCCGTTTTATCAGTTAAGAGTAAATTAATACTTCCCGCCGTTTCAATACCTACTAATTTTCGGACTAAAACATTTTCTTTCAGCATCCTTTTCATATTTGAAGATAAGACTAAGGTAATCATCATCGGTAATCCTTCAGGTACGGCAACGACAATTATTGTGACACTTAAAGTTAATGCATATAAAATATATTCAAACATAACATGAAAGTTAGTAAGAGTAGCCGAAATTGCACTCCATTCAAAATTGTTATTAATAACGATTACGGAAAATAAATAGGAAAATGAAACAAGTCCGGCCCCAATATAACCAATTTTACTTATTACTTTGGCTAAACCACGCAATTTAATTTTTAAAGGACTATCAGGTTGCTTTTCTTGAACTTCTAAGGCTAAAGCCCCATAAATAGTTTTATCTCCTACTTCCGTAACTAGCATTTTCCCCTCTTTATTAACAACGACGCTACCTCTTAAAACTTTATTATCTTTTAAAGGAGTCTTTTCTTTTTCTTTAGTTTCACCATTTAAAACGGATTCATCAACATCAACAACGCCTTCAATAATTATACCATCCGCCGGTACTTTATCCCCAGAAGAAAGTAAAATGATATCATCTTTAACAACTTCATCAATATTAATTTCTTTAATACTACCATTGCGAAGTACTTTAGTCATTGTTCTTTCCGCTTCTTCTTGTAATCTTTTAAAGGCCTGCTCACTACCATATTCACTAATTGTAGAAATAAAGGAAGCTAGAAAAATAGCAATTACAATTCCTAATGTTTCAAACCAATCAAAATCTTTAAACAAAAAAACTACTTTAATTGCTAAAGCAATGAGTAAGATTTTAATTATAGGATCGCCTAAAGATTCCAGTAACAATTTAAAAAAGCCATCTTGTTTTTTGTTTGTTATTGTATTACTGCCATATTTTTTTCTAGATACTATTACTTCTTCTTCGCTTAAACCATTGCTATAATTTTTATTCATATTGTCCTCCACAACAATATATGTGAGAAGAAAAATATTTATGCTCTTCATTTGATTTTTAAAGTATTAAAAAATCGTCAGAATTTGACGAACGATTTTAATTTATTTTTATTGTCTAGCTTTTTATAATATTTACTCGAGTGCTATCTGGGGCATCTACCATTTTACATCTGGGTAAAGCATAATCCTATGGGGTTTTGGTTTATAAGGAAGTGGATGTGTTATGAAAAAGCTATTAGTTTATCTAAAAGTGATTATCATTATAAAAATTTTAAATATCCTAGAAGATATTTAAATTAAAATGACGCCCACTTAAGAAGTGATTTTTAAGTATGGCGTCTACAAAAAACAACGTAGATGCTATTCATTTAGCACTTACATTTTTATTATATACTTTCCTTTTTTATTTTACAACTCAAATCTGACAATTTCTTTTATAAATATTTTTTATATTCTCTAAACTCAGAGCTATTTTCTAAATCCGTATCAGCGAGTTCTTTAAATAATTTCTTCTGATTTCTATCAAGTTTTGTGGGAATAATAATTTTAGTTACCACAAACATATCTCCTTTTTTCAAAGAGTTTGGCACTTTTATACCTTTACCGCGTAGTTTTAGTTTAGCACCATTTTGTGTACCTTCTTTAATTTCTAAAATAACATTGCCATAAATCGTTGGTATTTCTTTTTTACAACCAAGAGCTGCTTCGGTTATAGTAAGAGGAAGTTCAAAATAAATATCTTCTTCATCTCTTTCAAAAATAGGATGATCTTTGACATTAAACTCGATATAAATATCACCATTAGGACCACCATTATAACCAGCTGATCCTTTGCCAGAAATTCTAATTTTATTACCAGTATCTACTCCTTCTGGTACCTTAACAACTATTTCTTTATTTTTAGTTATATGGCCTTTACCACGACAAGCACTACATGTTGTTTTAAAAGTTTTGCCAGTGCCATTACAGTCAGGACAAGTACTTTCGGATTGAAAGACACCAAACATAGTTTGTTGTTGTTGAATTACTCGGCCTCGACCTCCACAAGTAGAACAAGTAGATTCGTCAAAGCCACCTTTACCATCACATTTATCACATTTTTCATCTAAATCTAATTTTAAGGACTTTTCACAACCAAATACGGCTTCTTCAAAAGTTAAGTTCATTCGAATTAAAGAGTCTTGACCTTTAACGGGACGATTTTTCCGATTTGAACGACCGCCAAAACCACCAAAGCCACCAAAAGCTCCTCCAAATAAATCCCCAAAAATGGAACTTAAATCTATATCGTCGGTACTAAATCCGGAAAAGCCACCAAAACCACCCCCGGCATTAGGGTCAAAAGCCACATGACCAAATTGATCATATTGACGACGTTTTTCAGGGTCCGATAAAATAGCATAAGCTTCCCCTATTTCTTTAAACTTTTCTTCCGCTCCTGGTTCTTTATTAACATCGGGATGGTATTGTTTGGCTAGTTTACGAAATGAACGTTTTATTTCATCTTCAGTCGCATTTTTAGAAACACCTAAGACCTCATAATAGTCTCTTTTATTACTGTTCATATTTAAAACCTCTATTCTTTATACAATTTTTTTAAATCTAAAACCAAGCCATCAAAATAGTTAAAGGTGTCTTCAATAGTTTCAGTTTTACTCATATCTACTCCCACTACTTTTAGAGATTCAATTGGGGTTTTAGTTTGACCAAGTTTCAAAAATTCTAGATATTTTTGAACAATGTCTTTATCACCACTTAATATTTTCATAGCAATATTAATAGCTGCGGCGTAAGCTGTAGCATATTGATAAACATAAAAATTCATATAAAAGTGAGGAATTCTTTCCCATTCATATTTTATGATATCATCCACTACGATATTTTTTCCGTAATATTCCTTATTCAAATTATAATAAATATCACACAAGCTACTATAAGTTAAAGTTTGACCACTTTGATCTTTTTCATGAATAATTTTTTCAAATTCCGCAAACATCGTTTGGCGATATATGGATGCTTTAAAATCTTGGATTAAATCATCTAGTAAATATTTCTTTTCATTTATGTCTTTCGTATGAGCAATTAAATATTTACTAAGTAAAATTTGATTTACTTGACTAGCTACTTCGGCCACAAATATCGAATATTCATAATCCTGAAAAGCTTGATTTTTAATAGCATAATAATAATGCATAGCATGACCTAATTCATGAGCTAAAGTTGACACACTATATAAAGAACCATCAAAACTTAATAAAACATAAGGATGGGCATTATAACATACTGTACAATAGGCGCCATTTCTTTTCCCTTTATTAGGACAAAAATCAATCCATCTTTCTGTAAAGGCCTTATTTAAGTCATTAATGTAAGTGTCCCCTAAAACATGCAAAGCTTTATTAAGTAATTCTTTAGCGTCCGTTTCGGTATATTTTTTCTTAACCTGTTTAACAATTGGAGCATACGTATCATAAATGTGAAGACTTGATAAATGTAAGGCCTCCTTTTTTAAGTGCCAATATTTAGATAATGGAGAAATATTATTTTTTACGGTTTTTATTAAATTATCATATATTTCATCAGGAATGTCATTATTATATAAAGAACAATTTAAAGCACTCTTATAACCTCTTATATCAGCTAATCTATTATTTTTATTAACTTCAGCCATTAATAAAGAAGCATAAGTATTTTTGAAATTACTATAAGTTTCATGCAACTTTTTAAAAGCATTCTTTCTTAATTTTCTATCATTAGATTCTAAAAATTTACGATAATTTTGCTCGGATAATTCGATTTTTTGACCTTTTTCATCTTTAATTGAACCAAATGTTAAATCTGCATCAGTTAAAAGTGAATAAACATCATCAACTGTTCGAAAAGTACTAGAAACACTAGATAATAGTTTTTCTTCTTTATCACTTAAAATGTATTTTTTTACTTTAAATATATCTTTTAAATTGCGAGCAAATTCTTGAAGACCATTTTCTTCGGCAATGTATTTCAAGATTAAATCATAATCGTTGCTTAATAGTTCAGGCCCAATATAAGCAGATTCTCTTTTTACTTTTTCATAAAGTTTTAAAACTTTACCCATTAGTTCTTGATAAAAAGTATTAGTCGTATCTTGATCATTTTGTAAATGAGCATAAACATATACTTGTTCTAATTTTTGTTCAAAATCCCTATCAAACTTTAATAAAGCCAGTAAAGATTTCGAACTATCTAAAATGTGTCCTTCATATTTTTTATATTCTTCCACTTGGGTATCTAAATAATTATAGTCTTCATAAAAATCTTCGATTGTATTATATAAATCTTTAACATTCCATTTTAAATTATCTGCAAACTCTTCTCTTTTTTTTGCCACTTTCTTTTCCTCCATTAACTTATAAGAAGAGAGAATAAATCTCTCTTTTTATTATTTTTCTTCATATGATGCTTCTTCAACATCATCATCTTTTTTGGCTTTTTTATCTTCATTTTCGGAAGCTTCAGCAGTTGCTTCAGTTTGATTAGCTTTAGCTGCTTCTTCATAAGCCTTAGTTGCTAATTTCATTGCTGATTCATTTAAAGCGTCTTTTTTGGCTTTAATTTCTTCGATGTCATTTTTCTCAATAGCTTCTTTTAATTCTTTGATCTTGTCTTCAGCATCTTCTTTATCCTTTTTATCAATCTTATCGCCTAAATCTTTAATAGCTTTTTCCGTAGCAAAGATAATTTGATCAGCATCATTTCTTATTTCCGCTTCTTCTTTTTTCTTATTATCTGCTTCTTTATTAGCTTCGGCTTCTTTCATCATTTTTTCAATTTCTTCATCAGTTAAGTTAGTTGATGATGTAATTGTTATAGATTGTTCTTTATTAGTTCCTAAATCTTTAGCAGATACATGAACAATACCATTAGCATCAATATCAAATTTAACTTCAATTTGTGGAACTCCTCTTGGTGCTGGAGGAATATCTCCAAGTTGGAATCTTCCTAATGTTTTATTGTCAGACACCATTGGACGTTCCCCTTGTAAAATGTGAATATCAACAGCTGGTTGATTATCAGCAGCAGTTGAGAATACTTGCGATTTACTTGTTGGAATAGTTGTATTTCTTGGAATTAAGACAGTCATAACATTTCCTAAAGTTTCAATACCTAATGATAATGGTGTAACATCAAGTAATACTAAGTCATCAACTTCACCTGTTAAAACTCCACCTTGAATAGCAGCACCCATTGCGACAACTTCATCTGGGTTAACTTCTTTAGAAGGTTCTTGACCAAGTTCTTTTTTAACAAGTTCTTGAATATAAGGAATACGAGTAGAACCACCAACTAAAATAACTTTATTAATATCACTTGCTTTTAGTTTAGCGTCTTTTAAAGCTTTACGAACAGCATCCATTGTACTATCAAATAAATCACGACATAAATCTTCAAATTTAGCACGTGTAAGTTCCATTTCTAAATGAAGTGGTCCGTCTTCACCTTGAGATATAAATGGCAAACTAATTTGCGTAGTAGTCATACCAGATAAATCTTTTTTGGCTTTTTCAGCGGCATCTTTTAAACGTTGAACAGCCATTTTATCTTTTGATAAATCAACACCGTTATCTTTTTTAAATGTTTCTACTAAATAATCAATAATTTTTTGATCGAAGTCATCTCCACCTAAACGGTTATTACCACTAGTTGATTTAACTTCATATACACCATCACCTAATTCTAGAATAGAAACATCAAATGTACCTCCCCCTAAATCATAAACTAAGATAGTATGTAAATTATCTTGTTTATCAGCACCATAAGCAAGCGCCGCTGCTGTAGGTTCATTAATAATACGTTTTACATCAAGACCCGCTATTTTACCAGCATTTTTCGTAGCTTGACGTTCCGCATCATTAAAGTAAGCAGGTACGGTAATTACAGCTTCCGTTACTTTTTCACCTAAATAAGCCTCCGCATCAGCTTTTAGTTTTCCTAAAATCATCGCACTTACTTCTTCAGGTGTATATTTTTTACCACTAATTTCCACTTTTTCACTTGTTCCCATTTTTCTTTTAATGGAAATAACTGTTTTATCAGGATTAGCAATAGCCCCACGCTTAGCAGCAGCTCCAACTATTGTTTCATCATCTTTTTTTAAGACTACAGATGGAGTTGTTCTTTCTCCTTCTGCATTAGTAATTACGGTAGGATTTCCTCCTTCCATAACTGCGACACAACTATTTGTTGTACCTAAATCAATACCTATTATTTTACCCATATTTATCACTCTTTCTATTTTTTACTCATTTACTTTGACCATTGCTGGTCTTATAACTTTATCTTTATAAGTATATCCTTTTTGTAAGACAGCCAGAACTATATTTGGCTCTTCTTCAATAATACTATCTTTTAAGACTGCTTCCATTTTATAAGGATCAAATTCTTGTCCTAAACAAGCAATTTCCTTAATTTCAAACTTTTCCAAAGTTTTTAAAAGATTAGCATAAATTAATTTAAACCCCGAAAGATATTTTTCATCAGTTGTTGTATCCATCTCAATTGCTCTTTCAAAGTCATCAATAACAGGAAGAATACTTTTAATAAATTCTTCACCATCATATTTTAATAACTTTTCTTTTTCTTCACTTGTTCTTCTTAAGACATTGGCAAGTTCTGCCTGCACTCTTAAACATTTATCATTAAGTAAAGTATTTTCTTCTTTTAATTTTTCTAATTCTTTATTAACCTTTGGCTTTTTCGGTTTTTCCTTTTTGACTTTTTCTTCCTCTTTTATTTCTTCTTGTTTTTTTTCTTCTTTCATATAGTCTCCTTTATCTATTACCAATATTTTGATTGATGTAATCTAGTAAAGCAATTACGCGATCATATTCCATTCGCTTAGGTCCAACAATTGCTATTGTTCCTTCTTCCCCATTAATGTTATATTTAGTTTTAATAACTGTAACATCATCATCAAAATGATTATCTTGACCAATATAAACATTGATACCATTTTCATCTTCTTCAATATTTTTAATTAAATCTTCATCTTCAAATTTATTAATGATATTTTTAATTTTTGCAGCATCAGAATATTCTGGCTGTTTTAACATATTAGCTTTTCCACTAAAGAAAACATTTGATGAATTTTTGGCAAAATCATTAAAAGCATCATAGAAAATGTTGTAAACTGCTTGATACTCACGCACCTTTTTCGCAATAATCGGTTTAATATCAAACTCTAAGCGCGCACTTACCTCATCTATGGGCGTTCCAACTAACATTTTATTAATTATTTCACTTGTTTTAACAACTTCATCAATAAAAATATTTGGTGCTAAAGTAAACTGCTTATTTTCGACTATTCCTTTATCAGTACAAACTAAAGCCACAATTTTATTATCACTTAAAGGAATAATACTAACTTGTTTTAGTTCATTATCTTTACTACTTTTCCCTAAGACAATAGAAGTATAGTTAGTAATTTCGGAAATTATTTTAACACATTCATTAATAGCATCACTAACTTCTAAAGCATTATTATGAAAAATGGTTTGTAATTTTAAAACATCTTCACCTGTTAGTTCTTTTGGTTTCATTAAATTTTCAACATAGTACTTATATCCTTCTTCACTTGGTATTCTTCCTGAGGATATATGGTTTTTTTCTAACATTCCTAAATGCTCTAAAATTGCCATTTCATTACGAATAGTCGCTGAAGAACATTTTAATTTGCCACATAATGATTTAGAACCTACAGGACGCGCATTTTTAATATAACTTTCCACTATTTCTTTAAGTAGTTTCTTTTGTCTGTCGTCCACTTCATCACCTCATTTTTAGCACTAATGAAACTTAAATGCTAATATCATTATAATATTATGCTTAGCACTTGTCAATATATGAGTGCTAATTTTTGAATTTTTTTACAAATAAAAAAATTACCTAATTTAACCTAGGTAATCTTTAATATTTATTAAGTTGTCTAGCAAAAGCTTTTTCAATAACATTAACATTTTCTTGATTGGTAAATTCTTGTGTTTCTAAAGCATAAGCTTTTAAAGATTGCTCTAAAATCATTTGTAATTTAGCTCTAATTTTTAATAATTCTTCTTTATTTTCAATCTTTTTTTCTTTAAAACCATTGCTTTTTACCCATACAATATTTAGAGCATTTAATTTTTCTACTTTTTCTTGTTCTAACTTATTATACATATATTTATGTTTTTGGGTCATTAACCAATTACTTAAATTAATACCTTCCCCATTAACTATTATTACATAATCCTGAGGAATATTAATATGTTTATATTTTTTATAAAAATTTTCTTTTAACAACTCATAATAGAAATTCCAATCTCGTTTAAAATTCCATTTAATATTTAATTTTTCTAAATAAGCAATTTTTTCTTCACTTAAAAGATTCTTTTTTTTACATTTTCTTTGAGAATTAATCCATACTCCCAATTTAATTATTTCATTTTTTTCTTTAATTTCATAGTTAGAAGGTATATTTAAATGTCCATGTCCCTTATAAAATTTTACAGCATAACCATACATTTTAAACCAATTATAATCATGTTTGTGCCAAATCATATCTATAGCATTTAAAAGATCTATTTGTTTTTGAGTTAAATTTCCTTTTTCATATCTTTTTCTTAGTCTGTATACATAATCATATAAATAAATCTTTCTACCATTGGCATCTAAAATAAATTCCTTTTCAGTTATAGCTAAGTTTCCATGTAATTCATAATATTTTTTCAACAATGCATAATAATCAGCAAATTTAAGACTATATTTTACTTTATCAATACCTAAGGTTTCTAAGGCTTCTTTCTGTTCTAAAGGAAGTTTATTTTCACGATATTTCCTTTTAATATTTATGAACCATCGGCCCAAATAAATTCTTTCCCCATTATATATAACTGAATATCTGGCTGGTACATTAATATCATTATTTTCATTATAATAATTTTTTAATAGTTGATAATAAAAATCCCAACTTCTTTTCTTAAAAAAGGGTTTAATAACCCACACCATATTAAGTTCTTCTAATAATTCTAATCTTTTTATTAATAATTTTCCTTGCTTTTTAAGAATACGTTGAGTGGCTAACCAGGCACCTAAATGAATTTCTTCCTCTTCATTGTTTTCATTTACTACTTTAACTATGTAGTCATGGGGAATTAAAAGGTTATTATTTTTTTTATAATACCAAATACATAGATCATAATAAAAATCCCACTCTCGATTTTTTCTAGAAGTATAAGAAAAACCAATTGCCATTAAAAGTTCAATTTGGGTTTCAGTTAAATGGCCTTTTTTATATTTATCCTTTTGTTTATGCAACCAACTTCCCAAACACTTATTGTCAACTTTATAATCAATAGGTATTTTTAAATGATGATATTCTTCATAGAAAGCTTGCGCCAACTGATACATTTCATTCCATTTTTTATTCATATCCAAAACCCCTCACTAATAGCTTATAACAAATTAAACTTTAACAGTTAATGTATAATTTGTTATACTCCCCCTTTAAAATTGCTACTAGTATATCTAATTTTTTTGTTAAAATCAATCATTTATTTTTTGAAATGATCTAATTTTTCTTTTAAAGATTTAAATAAAGCATTTTTTTGTTTTATTAAAGTGGGATATTTTGATTCATCATTGCAACATTTCAAAGCAGTTCCTAAAATATTTATTACCGTACCAAAACCAAGCGAATACTCTTCTTTAGAATATTCACTATTTATAACAATACAAGGAACAGAGCCATAAAAATTGACAAGAGCCTTCTCTGGAGATAAAGAACTAATTTGCATTTCTTTATTAATACCAAACAAAGAAGAAACAATCAAAGTAGCTTTATCTTGACAAAGCTCTTCTAAAATAGCGACATATCCGTCTATTTCATGTAAAGCTTCTTTTATTTCATTAATAGTCTTTAAATTATCAATGCGTGTGTTAATGATTACTAAATCATAGCCAGAATCATAAATTAATTTCTGCATCTGTTCTTTATTTGCCAACAATTCTTTATTACTTAACAAATATTTTATTTTAGGAGACAAAACGTTAGCAAAGCCATTAGCCATATAATTTATAATATTAAGATTTTCTTGGTCTGTCAAAATAGCTGTATTAATATTAGTTTTTTCAAAATAATCAGCCATGTAATCAGTTGCTCTAATATTATCTAAAAGATTTGTCACTTTATTCTCATTTTCTAGAGGGAATAAAGAGTAAATGTGTAACGTTGATGTATCAACTGTTTTATAAACAATGGGAGGATTGATAATACCATCGACTAGATTTTTATAATTGCATTTATTAAAATTAAAGAAAATAAATGTATCATTATCTTTAATAGTAAAATCATCATTGATGCAAAATGGCGGAATGTTTATGGGTAAAACATTATTGTTGCTTAAGCCATTCAATTTTTTGGCATACTCTGGCCACTTTTCACCACTTTTACTATTAAATAAAATTCTATATAAGTTTTTTTGCTCTTCCAAATTGTTTATATCTGTTATAATGTTTTCTCCAAAAACTAAACCTATATTAGTAGCTTTAAAACTACTAAATGTAAAATTATTGATTAAAGTAGTTATGGATTTATATTCTGTTAAACTATTTTGATTTAATATAAAATGCACAATAACTCTATTTAAATCTAGTTTTAAGTATTTAACAAATTTATTCAATGATTCAATAACATCTTCACTATTTAAGTGAATAAAAATATGAATTCTTGTTTCTTTACCAATATTATCATTATTAAATTTTTTTAAGTTTTCATTTTCTATTAATTTATTGTTATCAATTAAATCATTTAAATAAGAATAATTGTTGGTTTTTAATGTTCCAGTTGAAAAAAGTTGATAACCAGTTGTATAATCCGAAGCAGTTGATTCTAATGAAGTATATAAATTATTGTTCATCATCTTATCTAAAGTAGGTAAAGCTTTTGCATCATAAATACTATATGAATCTTTTTTTTCAATTCCAAATCCATTAATCAAAAATAATACTGTTTTTTTCATGTTATCACTTTCCTATATTACTATACAAGAATAGCATATTTTATAGGCAAAGTCTATAAAATATAAATAGATTTAGACATTAAAATAACAGTAAATTTACATTATTATTTTACAACAAAGGAATTGTATATATTCCCTTTTCTGGGCCTTCTTTATTTCTTTTTTCTACCCCTTCCTATATCTTATTATAAAAAAACCTATAGATACAATTTATTTTTTTACCATTTAACTGAAATAAGCTTTAATTTGTATATTTTTGCAAATAAAAACATCGCCAAAGCGATACTTTTATTTAGTATTCCAATGCCAATTTCTTATTTCTTCTAAATCTTGACCATATTCACTGATATATTCTTTATGTTCTATAAGCTTATTTTTACACCATTCTTCTAAGCTAGCTTTACTATCTTCTAATTTTGGCAAATATTTTAAAGCGTCTATTACTAAATGAAAACGATCTATTTTATTTTGAACTCGCATGTCAAAAGGCGTTGTAATAGTTCCTTCTTCAATATAGCCATGCACATGCATATTTTGATTATGACGTTTATAAGTTAATTCGTGAATTAAAGAAGGATAACCATGGAACGCAAAAATTATAGGCTTACTTTTAGTAAATAATGAATCATAATCACTATCGGAAAGACCATGAGGATGAACATAATCAGGTTGCAAGCGCATTAAGTCAACTACATTTACCACTCTTATTTTCAATTTTGGAAAAGATTCTTTTAATATGGAGACAGCAGCTATTGTTTCTAATGTGGGTGTATCTCCACAACAAGCCATAATAATATCTGGACTTTTACCATTATCGGTACAAGCAAACTCCCAAATTCCTATTCCTTTTGTACAATGGTTTATAGCTTCATTCATTGATAACCATTGTTTGGATGGATGTTTAGAAGCAATAATGACATTTATATAATTTTTCGTTTTAATCACATGATCGAAACATGAAAGCAAACAATTGGTATCCGGCGGCAAATACATGCGCACTGTATCTGCTTTTTTAGTTACTAAATGGTTCAAAAAGCCAGGGTCTTGATGAGTAAAGCCGTTATGATCTTGTTGCCAAACATGAGATGATATTAAAAAGTTTAAGCTCGCAATCGGCACACGCCATTCTAATTGATTAGAAACTTTTAGCCATTTCGCATGTTGAGAAACCATTGAATCTATAATACGGACAAAAGCTTCATAACTATGCATAAAGCCATGACGACCAGTAAGTAGATATCCTTCCAATAACCCTTCACATACATGTTCCGATAATATAGAGTCAATTACGCGTCCTTTAGGGGCTAAAAATTCATCTGAATCTTTAATCTTAGCATCAAACTGACGATATGTCGCTTCAAAAATATAATTTAAACGATTAGACAAAGCTTCATCTGGACCAAAAATGCGAAAATTTTTATTTTGCTCATTTAATAAAATTATATCTTTTATATATCGGCCCAATTCTTTCATATCTGAAGATTCTGTAACTCCCTTTTTTACCTCTATTTTATAATCCTTAAAATTTGGAGTCCTTAAGGGCTGATATAATAATCCGCCATTAGCATTGGGATTTTCTCCCATTCTTTTGCCTTTTTTAGGTATAAGTTTTTTTAATTCCGGAATCAGTTGACCATCTTTGGTAAAAAGTTCTTCCGGATGATAACTTCGTAACCATTTTTCTAAATACTCAAGATTTTGAGGAGTAGTCGGATCAATCGTAATTGGTACTTGATGAGCTCGAAAAGAACCTTCTATTTGTTTTTCTTCAAATACTTTAGGGCCAGTCCATCCTTTAGGACTTTTTAATATAATCATTGGCCATAAAGGTCTTCCCTCATAATCTTGTTTACGAGCCTTTTTTTGAATTTCTTGAATATTTTCAATGGCGGTATCTAAAGCTTCGGCCATTTTTTGGTGCATCACATAAGGATCATGGCCAGCAACTAAAATTGGTTTATACCCTAATCCCCCAAAATAACTAAGTAATTCTGTTTTACTAATCCGAGCTAATATAGAAGGATTTGCTATTTTATAACCATTTAGATGTAAAATTGGTAATACTGCTCCATCAGTTTTTGGATTTATAAATTTATTAATTTGCCAACTCGCGGCTAGGGGCCCCGTTTCAGCTTCACCATCACCTACACAACAAGCCACAATTAAATCCGGATTATCGAGAATTGCTCCATAGGAATGAGCAAGGCTATAACCTAATTCTCCACCTTCATTAATTGAACCCGGAGTTTCCGGAGCCACATGAGAAGAAATTCCGCCTGGGAAACTAAATTGCTTACATAACCTTTTTAAGCCATCATAATCTTGACTCACATTGGGATATATTTCACTATATGTTCCTTCTAAATAAACATTAGTTACTGCGGCTTGGCCTCCATGACCAGGACCTGCAACATACATCATGTTTAAATCATATTTTTTTATAATCCTATTTAAATGCGTATATATAAAATTTTGTCCAGGTGTTGTTCCCCAGTGTCCTACTATTTTAGGTTTAATATGCTCTATTTTCAACTCTTCTTGAAGTAAAGGATTATCTAAAAGATATAATTGCGCAGCAGATAAATAATTAGCCGCTCGAAAATATTTATTTAAAAGTTCAATTTCTATTTTATTTATTTTTTTCTTCATTTCTTACTCCTTTTATTCTTAATATTATTATACTCTAAAAAGGTTTGAAATAAAAGACTATTATATATTTATCTTTTATTGATTTAATGTTATAATAACTTTGTTGCTTGCCCCATAGCCAAGTGGTAAGGCATCAGGCTCTGAACCTGACATTCCGTTAGTTCGAATCTAACTGGGGCAGCCAATTAATTATATGGTCTATTGGTCAAGGGGTTAAGACGCCACCCTCTCAAGGTGGAATCACGGGTTCAAATCCCGTATAGACTACCAAAAAAAAATTAAGCCCAAACGGGCTTTTTTATTGATTATTTTTTGCTTTCAAAAAAGGCATTTTTCCCAGTATTTTAGGAGGTTTGTGAGCATATAATTATTTTTCAATAAGTTTATTTTTTCGCAATCTGTTAATGAGATTTCATCATCAATTTTAATCGATTTTAATTGATTTAAAATCGAAAAAAATCAAAAAAAATTAAAAAAAATTAACCTTTTTGTACATTTTTTGTACATTTTTTTTCGGACCTCAAAATTCGTGTACAAAATTCTTTCAGAGTGTCTACCATGGTTAGATTTTTAACGACCTATTAAGGGGTTCGATTTTTACATTTAAATACAAGGAATCAAAGCCTTATCTAGCATAATGAAATTTATTTTATTTAACTTTGTTTTATAATATCAATTTTTTTTCTAATTCTTTAAGACTCTTTTTAGGTGTTGGCAACTCTTCAGGCATTGTTCCACCTAATTCTTTTATTGTCTTTCTTATTTTACTTCCAACATCATAATGGGTTTTATTTGCTTCTTTTTCCGTTTTTATTTTTTCTCTTTTTAACTTTTGTTCTGTTTGTGTAATGCGAAATAAATTTGCAGCTAGTTCTTCGCTACCCATATTATCCAAAATATCTTCTCGATATCTTAATCCTTTTCTTTTCGCAATATCATCTGCTGTTTCACCATTATACAAACCTTTATAACCAAAATTATGAAATCTATCAAAATTTTTAACACCCGCGTTTTTCGCAGCTAGATTTAATGAATAATTTCCTTTTTTAGTTAATTTTCTCTGATAAAATCTCTTTTCATCTTCAGATAATTTACTATATTCCAATTCAGAAATTTCCTGTTTTCTTGTTTGAATTGCAAAATACGTTTGAGCTAATGCAATTTCTTGTTTTCTACTATCTCCATTTTGGGCAATCAAGTAACAAGCATACCTTGATAATTTATAATCTTTTTGTTTTCTTTGGGCATTTGAACCTATAGATACCATTTTGGCGGCGTCGACAAAATGATCAATTACTTGCACATCACTTTTAATACAAGCTTCTTTTGCCTTTTGTATAACACCTTCAAATTTTCGCCATTCTTTATAATTTAAAACATTTTGAAGTTCTCTTGCATACCAAAATTCATTATTATTCTTATCTATATGTTTTATATCTTCAAACAATATAGTTGTTTTTCCTAGTTCATTCATCAACCATTTCCTCCTTTAACTTTTATTTGTACACCTTATTTAATCGCCATGCTTATGATATATTACCACTTTGCTAAATGTCTTTGTAAAAGCATTATGATGAATTATAAAGCGTAACAAATACCTTCAATAAAAAAATTATATAACAAGAACATTTGTTTGGCAATATATTTTTTCAATTATTTTATAACTAACTGCATAAAAAATATAATAAATTATTAAATTACAATATTATTAAACACCAAATTAATTGATATTTTAACCATTATATTTTTGATTATTTTAATTTGTTAACAAGTAAAAATAATGAATTAAATCAAGCAACATAAATTCTTCAAAGTTTGGATAATTATGCATATTTTCATACATAATCAATTAATTTCTGTAGAAATATAATTAGATACGTTTCGATTGATAACTTTTAGGTAACCCAAACATTATAGCTTCTTGTTGTAAAATATCTAAATTTTCAAAGCTATCATAATATTTATCAATTACAGGATTTATATAACTATGACAAAATTCATGAAACATATTTTCTGTACAATAATCTCGCCAATCTAAGAAACATTTATCTTCTTCATCATATTGAAATCCTCTAACTGAAAATAAATTATTTTGGTTATCTTTTGGACCAAATCCACCATTAATTAAAACAGACATTAAGAAATTATAACTATTTTTCTCTTCTCCAAAATAATTTATTAATTGGTCCAAATTAATATTTTGGGGTAATTTAACATCTTCTTCCAAAAGATTTAAATAAAAATCTTTATATTTAATTAAAAAGTTAGAAAAATCAGTTTTAATAGCTATTTCCTTAAATAAATTAGCAAATGCTTCTAAAGAACCATAAGAAAAAGAATTACGCATTTCTTCGGTTAGAAGAAAGAATCTCACTTTGTTCAAATATTAATCCGTAAAAAATAAAAAAAGAATAAAAAAAAAAGAACGAGTATCTAACTCTTCTTACCACTCATATTTTGAGCAGTGGTCGTATCATTCTTTTTATACGCTTCCATTTTACCTGTTATTTCATCATTCCAATATGAATAATATTGCTTAGAAGTAGCAAAAAAATTATTAACTGCATTATACATAGTCTGATAAGTTGCATTTAATGTTTGCGACCCTTTAATTGCTTTACCTAATTCAGATTTAGTTGATTGCATCCAGGTAACTTTATTATCTAAGACAGCTTTGTATTGACTAAGAGCGGTTAAAATTTCTTGCCCTGCTTTGGCGGTAATACCAACAGTTGCCATAATTCTTTCCTCCTTTTATTTTAATTTTTATTTTGAAAACTTAAAAATTCGTTCAATGCTTGATCTAAAGCTGTATCTATTGCTTTTTTTACAATATTAGCTTGGCCTTTTAAATCATTAATATCACTTTGAATTACTTTTTTATATCTATCTGCATCAGCACCTACCCAATTTTTATCAATAGTATTCATAATTTTTTGATAATATTCATTAGATGATTCAAATAATTTCATTAAAGCTTTATAATTTACTTCAACATTATTTTTTAATTGCATAATTGTTTCTTTGCTTCTCCCATAAGAAGCACTTCCAATATCTAATGCCATGCGTTTCTCCTTTCTATTATATTTTTATTATACCCTATATGTTATTTTGTTATCAAGAATGCTAGTCCTCTCTATGTCAAATCATGTCAATTTGCTTGAATCAATACTAATTTTGTACCATTTCGAATATTAGTATTAAATAATGTAACATCTGATTCATATAGTTCTTTAGTTTTAGCATTATATAATCTATTTGTATTTGTAATTTCAATTTCATTATTTGTTATTTCACAAATAGCTTTAGTCAATAAGTTTATAATGTTCCCAATTTTTTTAGAAATTGGCAGATAAACGTCAAATTCTTTATCAATTTCCGGAACTAATATTTTAACAAATACTTTATTATTCATTATTCATCTCCTGCTCCTAACCCTTTTAATACTTTATATTGACCATTACATATTATATATATTGTATCGTTATTATTGGATAAATCAGCTTTACTCAAATTTAATGGCATTATAGTTTGATTATCTACTCCTTTACCAGCCCATATAATACTATATATATTATTATTACTATACCATTGTTCCATAGTAGTCTTTTTAAATGGTGCTGAATTATCAGTTAAAATAAAGTAAGAATTATTATAAAGACTTAAATTATTAAAGATGTCAAATAAAGAATTAATTCCCTCATCTAATACTTTATCATAAATAACGCTTATGCCATTTAAAATATAAACATTAGTTATTTTATCATTATTATTAGTTTTAATATTTTCAATAGCTTGAGTAAACTCTGAATTAATATAATAATCCTCTCCATCAAAATCATATAAAGAATTGGCAAAATCTATAATGGTTAATTTAATAACAGGAATAGAATTTAAAATTTTTATTAAATTAATTATAAACTTATTTTCTAATATTAAAGAATTACCTATTATAGGCGTAATTTTTTGACTAGCAAAATCATATTTAACAATAGTGCCATCATAAATACTATATCCAATTGGAATATCTTTTAAAGAATTAATATACGGAATCATTAAATCCGCATTTATGAGTTTTGGAATTATGGGAATACTACGAGCTTGAGGATATTGCATTTTTTCCCCAACAGACTTAATTATATCTGTAATCTGATCTTTTAAATAAATATAGGCTCCTTGGAATTCATAAGCAGTGTCATTAACACCTATAATACCTCTTCCAAAACATTTGGCAGGAACTAACCCACTTGGTGCATTCAAAACAAATTTATAATCAAAGGAATCGGCAACTTGGGTAGCCAATTTAATATTGAAATATTGAGAAACTCTAGTAGAAACATTATTATTAGCAGTAGCTGTTATAATAAAACTTATTCCGTATTTTGTACTATCTCTTAAAATAGAATTAAATTTTTCATCAGCCTCATTGCTACAACTATCATAGAAATTTTCATAATTATTAATTACAACTAATATAAATGGTAAAAAATTACCAGTATTAATAAAGGAGTTATAACTTCCACCATAATCGGAAAACAATTCTTTTCGACGATTTAATTCATTTTCTAACATATCAAATAGATTATCAATTTTAGATATTTCATCAGATAGTAAGATGTCTCCTACCTGAGGAAAACTTGAGAAGACCTTAAGAGTTTCGGCTCCTAAATCAACAATATAAATATTAATTTCCTCAGATGTATGATAAATTGATATGGAATATAATGTTGTAAGTAATAAATTTTCTTTTCCAGTACCTGGATTACCAAATATATACATATTTCCTTGATTAGTAAAATCAAATATTAAAGGTTTTTGCTCTTGATTCATAGGAATATCATATTCGCCCACAATGGGATTTATCAAATATCTACGTCCTTGATAATTATATTTTTTTATTAAATCACCTAAATATATTTCTTTAGGGATACTAGGTAACCATAACTGAGTAAATTTAATTTTTTCACGGTTAGCTAAACTATACATATATCTAACTAAATTGCTTAATTGATCACCTAAATCTTGTTGACTCTCAATTTTAGCTTCATCATTTACAACTTTAATTTCTTCTCCTACATTATTAATAAACGTTATATCATCATCATAAAATTTCATTAATCTTTCAGTAGGAAAATAACGTGCCCCTGCCCAAGCCGATTGGCCTAACTCAAACGTTTCATTATAACCTACTTGAAGATAAAATCTACCCGTTTCATTAATAGAAGCGGCTTCAGGTCTTTTTAAAAGTTCATTACTATCTTCTGGAGTTTGGACTTTTAAACATACTTTAAAACGAGCATTACTCCAAATTTGATCATCTACGATACCACTTGGCTTTTGAGTTGCTAAAATTAAATGAACTCCTAAACTACGACCAATACGCGCAGTTGAAACTAATTCTTCCATAAAATCAGGTTGTTGAGTTTTTAACTCCGCAAATTCATCAGAAATAATAAATAAATGTGAGATAGGAATATCTAATTTATTTTCTCGATAAAATTTTTGATATTTATAGATATCGATTGTACTTTCCCCTAATTTTTCTCGGGCATCATTAAATAAACTTTGTCTTCTTTGCAATTCAGATTTTATAGATACTAAAGTTCTGTTCATTTCACTTTTATCTAAATTTGTAATAGATCCTACCAAATGCGGAAGTTTGATGTTAGTTTCTTTATTTTCAAATGCTCCAGCCAAGCCACCGCCTTTATAATCTATTAAAACAAATTGGACTTCATATGGATGAAAGTTCATTGCTAAAGACAGAATAAAAGTTATTATAAATTCTGATTTACCACTACCCGTAGCTCCCGCAATTAACCCATGCGGACCTTGAGCTTTCTCATGTAAATCTAAAGTAAATAATTTTCCATCAACATTTATTCCTATAGGAACAGATAATGTAATAGTCGGATCACTACTCATCCATCTATTTAAAATATTTAACTGTTCAATTTTTCCAACTTTATACATTTCTAAAAAATTAATATTTGTAGGCAAATTATTACCGGTAGCCGTTGAGGAGATAGGAACGTTTGCCACTAATTCAAGATATTGATCAATTCTTTTATTCATAGTTTCAACTTTAAAGTGAGTGGTATCCTCAGCACTTAAATTTTTATTAGATATCGTTGCTAATTCGCCGTTTATTTGAATAAATCTACTACTTTTAGAGGGAACATTTTTTAAAGATTGGTCAATAGTTAACAAAGAAAAACCATAATTATTTTGCGCATTAATTATTTTATCAATAATACCTAATTTTTTTGTTTCAATAAAATCATCAGTTATTATTAAATAATATTCATTAAAGTTTTTATAGGCTTCTTTTTTATCTATTTTAGTATTAGAATTTTTAGCATTGCTCTCTCTTTCATTAAATATATCTTCTAAATATGTAGATATAACCCTACTATCTTCATCATTATTTGCAAAGAAATGAGCCTTTTCGCCTTTTAAGTAAAAAGTATATTTTAAGTTTTCCCATAAATAGCTTTTATTTTCGTTAGTTAAAATAACTATTTTCAAATCACTAGCACTATAATAAGTAATAATTTGAATAATTAAATAATTTAAAAAGAATTCTTTATATTTGAAACTAGGCTCAATAATTAATGGAAGGATATTATTCTCAACCAAAGAAATGGTAATAGGCACTTCTTCTAATATTAATGGAGTATCAATCAGTTTTTGGACTTCATCTTTTAAATTATCATCTTCCATAGAAAACTCTTCCAAAGAAGCATCTAATTTAATAGAGGCTTTGATATTACCTACACCTAATCTTAAAGTTAAAAAATCGTTATCTAAAATTTCGCGATTCCAAAATTTATTTTTATCACTTATGGCTTTTAAACATTCTTCGGCATTTAAATTGTTTTCATATAATATTTCTTTTTCTACTTTTATTTCATTAGCTATTTCATCGCGCTTTTTATTTAAATATTGTGTATATTTCTCTTGCCTTTTGGCTTCTTTTTTTAATTTTAACTTTTTTGTATATTTATTTAAAAGCATAGGAAACATTATTGTACCTAAAATCATACTAATACAAATAATAATTTCCGTTAAAGAAGATGCCAAAGTATTTTTCCCACTAACTACATTAAATATAGCAATTATACCTGTAATAGATGAAGATAAACTCATCATAATTGTAGCTCCCATTGTAAGTACTAAAGGTGGCTCGTTATCTTCTCTTTTTTCAGGAGGGTTAACTATTTTAATTTCTTTTTGCGTTATTTCCTTTTTTAATCTAGGCGCATGAAAAAAAGTTTGATTTTCATTAAACAAAACAATTCTTTTTTCACTATCTTTTACCGGAGTAAAATGATTATCGGAATCAATTTCTAATTTTGTCTCTTTTTCTAAATTAATTGTACAATAATTACGAGGGTTATTTAATTTGATAAATTTATCCATAAAAATTATTTTTAAGCCACTTAAAAAGATTATATCGCCCATCACTAAATTTTTTTTATTATATCTTTTAGAATTAACAAAAACATTTTCTGTTTTAGTTTCAAAAATCCAGTTGAAACCATCTTTATGTAAAGTTATTATCGGTGACTTTTGACTTAAAATAGGATAAATTATATCACTGTTTCCCCCTCCAATAGTAAGATTATCTTTATTAAAAATTGAATAAGAATAATATTTAGTAGGGATATTAAAGCAATATAAGAACACGCTATCTTCTAAATCACGAAATTTTAAATTATAAAAAGAGCCATCTGTAATTTCATCTTTATCAATTAGCTCAATATCTTTATAGACACTAACATCATAATCACTAGAAATAGTCCAATTTCCATTTATAGCAGTAAATAAAATGTTTTCTGATACACCATTAATAGATGTATATTCTATAACAAAAGAGTCCTCAATTTTAGAAGGTAAAGTATAATTTTTTATACTAAATTTATCTGCTAAATATACCTTCATAATATTTCACACCCTTTTTATTTACTAATTCTATTCGTGCCGAATTATAGCATTTATATATGGAGTTTGTTTGTTACATCCCTCTATTTTAATAGTATAACACAGAACCCTTTGTTTTTAAATAAATTTTAAAATTATTAAGAATAGAGAAAAATAAAAAGCATACACAGTAAATTGTTTAATATAGGCTAGCTTGAACTTTCATTATTTTCTAAAACATTTTTTTACTCTAACTAAAATATTTTTATTTTGTTGTTCTAATTTTTCGTTTACGATATTACATATAACTTTCTGAAAATAGAAAGGACAATTACCTATTCTTATAAAAGCATTTTTAAAGATTAAATCTTCTTTATCAGTAATCTTATCATGCATCACTTCGGCTAGTTTACCTTCAAGTTCATATACATTAAATCTTGAAAATCTAAGTTGTAAAGACCCAGCAGGATATAAATGAATAGATATCTCCCAAGGGCCAATGTTTGCTGCAAATTTGGAATTAATTAAATACCTATCAAGCTTATCATCATAGAAAAAACTACCATATTTCATTAAGTTATCGTACATATATGATAAATCGGCAATAAGCTCGTTGCTAATATTTAATGATTGCCTATCGTCCCTATTTAATTCTACCAAAGAAAAATCTTTATTTCGATTATAAATCTTAACTAACGAATTATCGGGATTTTTCGAAATATATAACTCTTTATTACCAATATTTACAAGTAATTTGTATTTATATTCTTCATCTATTATTGCTATAAAACATACCACACTAAAATATTCCATTTTTACATTTCCATATTTTTCGGCAAGTTCTTTATTAAATTTCTTTAATAAACCATTACATTCTTTATTAGTCTTTACAATAATTTGATTAAGATCGTATAAGCTTATAAAATCTTCAAATTCATGCATCCTATGCGTATATTTAAAATTATCATCATACAATCTTAAATAATGGTCATCTTGAATTTCTTCTTGGTTTAAAAGAGAATTAATTTCAGTTTCAGCTCTATATTTAAGCCAATTAGTAATTGATAGTTGCTTTTCTGCTTTGAAATCTAATGCCCTAATCATTCTTGAGTAATAAATATTATAAATTGGTATATTGCTATTTTCCGCCATAATTTTTTGGACACAATCATTAATTTCGTTTTCTTCTACTCTGGGAATACTAGTTACTATACTATCACTCTTTTGAGGCCAATATAAATCGCAAATTTTTACTTCCATTAATTATCCCTTCCTTTTTACTAAAATGCCTAGAAATTCCTTAAATTTCATATATTTTATTTTATAATTTCTAATTAGTATTTGCAAGGCATTATTACGCATAAACTCATATATTTTAGAATTTTTTCCATTGAAAAAGTGACCAGTTAGTCACTTATTTCTACATATTTCTTTTCTGGTAATTCTTTTTTCTCGTCTTTTTTCGGAACATTTAATTTTAAGGTACCATTTTTAAAAGAAGCGCTAACATCTTCAGTTTGAATATCTTTTCCGACATAAAAGCTACGAGAACATTTGCCAAAGTATCTTTCTTTACGAACAAAACGGCCTTCTTCTTTTTCTTCGCTGTTTTCATTTTTAGAGGCTGTTACTGTTAAATAACCGTCTTCTACTTCAATTTGGATGTCGTTTTTTTCATAACCTGGTAAATCAATTTCGATTAAGTAATGATTGTCTTTTTCTTTAATATCTGTTTTCATGATGTTTTTTTCTTTAGGGAAATCCCAAAAATCATCAAAGCTATCAAATAAATCGAAATTGCGTTTTCTTGGGTACAACATTTTTAACACTTCCTTTCTAAATTCATTATAGCACTTTTGCAGTTTTTTTATGCAAAATTATTTTAAATATTGCGCATATACCCAAGCATTCTGTCCAATTTTTGTCCACCCGTTTTTTTCTTCTAAAACACTAACTACTGTATTAACAGGAATACTTTTTAAAATCTTCCCATTGTTATAGTTTTGCCGAACATTAAGGGATTGGCAATTATAAACTTCCATGCTTTTATAATGTTTAGATGGCTTAGATGAGGTAAGAAAATTGTTACTAACCCACATACCCGTTTCAATGCGAGCCCAACTACCATTTATCTCATAAACTCTTACTGCGGTATTAGCAGAAAGACTATTTACAATAGAATAATTAGTGCCGGGACCTGTTCTTTCATTTAAATCCGTAGTAGTATATTTAATACCTAAATTATTAGGGCTAGGTTCTATCGGATTTACAGTCTCATCTTCTATTTTGAAAGAATATTTTTTTCCTTTATAAATATCATTTTTGATAATAGTATCTTTCTTTAAAAATAAATATTCTTCACATTTTACGGCATTATCTATCATATAAACCCCTTGGGAATTTTTATGCCAACCACAAGTACCTAAACCTAATTCCATATGTAAATGATTACCAGAAGCATTTCCCGTTTTTCCTTCATGACAAACAAGTTCTCCTTGTTTAAAGGTTTGACCAACTTGTAAGTTAGCAATATCTTCAGGATGGACAATCATCATCGTTAAATATTCTTCTTGGCCATTGGCACATAATACTTTATCTAAACTAGTAAGCCAAATGGTATAAGCATGACCGGCTTTGACATATTTTTTGGTAACTTTACAAGAAAACGGCGCATAAATATCGTCTTTGCCCGTATCCTTTCCGGCAGTATCTAGAGCATATGTTCCTTGATGGGTGCTACTATTTAAATAACCTTGGGTTAAATTATAATATTTCATAGGAAAATAAGCTTTTTCCATTTCATTCCCTCTTTCTAATTTCATTGTATGAAAAAGGAACATTTTTGGTATGTATGAATATAATATAGTCACCAAAAAACACCCGAAGGTGTTATTTTACAACGATATTAACTATTTTATTTGGTACGACAATTATCTTAACTATTTCTTTACCTTCTAGATGTTTTTGAACTTTCTCATCATTTTTGGCTAGTTCTTCTAGAGTTTCCTTTGAACTATCTACAGGGACTTTAATAGTATTACGTAATTTGCCATTAACAGAAATAGCTATTCCTACTTCACTATCCACTAATTTTGTTTCATCATATTTTGGCCAAGTTTCTTCTGTTAAAGGTTTATACCCTAGTTCTTCATTTAATTCTTCAGTTATATGAGGAGCAATTGGATTAAGTAAAATTAACAATAAATGATAATCATCTTTTGTAAGCTCTTCTTTTTCTTCATAAGCATTAGCTAAAATCATCAAAGTAGAAACGGCCGTATTATAAGCCATATGAGTTAAATCATATTCTACCTTTTTAATACTTTTATGAATTAAAGCCTCTAAATCTTTACTATATCCTGTTTTTGATCCTACTTTATCTTTAAGTCTTATCACTTTGTCAATAAATCTTTTGCAACCTTTTAAAGAATCTGTACTCCATGGGGCATCTTGTTCATAATTACCCATAAACATTTCATATAAGCGTAAAGTATCTGCACCATATTCATTAATGATATCATCAGGATTAATGACATTTCCCTTTGATTTACTCATTTTTTCATTATTTGAACCTAAAACCATTCCATGAGAAACTCGGGTCCAAATCATTTCTTTATTGGGTACTAAACCAATGTTGTATAAAAATTGAACCCAAAAGCGCGCATAAAGTAAATGACGAGCTGTATGTTCCATACCGCCATTATACCAATCAACTTTTTGCCAATATTTCATGGCATCCATTGAGGCAAATTCCTCATTATTATGAGCATCCATAAATCTTAAGAAATACCAGGAAGATCCGGCCCAGTTCGGCATAGTATCTGTTTCCCTTTTGGCTGGTGATCCACATTTTGGACAAGTTGTATTTACCCAGTCGGTTATTTTGGCAAGAGGACTCTCACCAGTATCAGTTGGTTCATATTCAGCAACATCAGGAAGTAGTAAAGGTAAATCTTTTTCATCCATTGGCACCCAACCACATTTTTCACAATAGATCATAGGAATTGGTTCTCCCCAGAATCTTTGACGAGAGAATATCCAATCACGCATTTTATAATTTACTTGTTTCTTACCACAATGGTTTTGTTCAAGCCAATTAATCATTTTATTAATAGCATCTTCTTTATTTAGGCCATTTAATTCTTCTGAGTTAATATGAATTCCATCACCGGTCATAGCTCCCGGTTTTTTAGCATATTCATAAGTTTTCATATGTAATTCATCTTTAATTTCTTTAGAAATTACATCTTCGCTTACCCATTCTACTTTAAAATCCTCATCTTCATCTAAATTTTGCCCTATTTTACTATTATCTTTTAATTTAAAGAAATAGCCAGTACTTTCAATATTAAAATATTTATCTTTATTATAAACATAGTAGTGATGATTTATTTTCGGTAACTCTTTAATTAATTCTAAAGAAATATATCCCGTTTCTTCAGCAATTTCCCGTTTAGCACACTCAAGTGGAGTTTCTTTATCTTTAATAGTTCCCCCTATAAATAAACGGCCACCTTTTTTACCCCAATTTAAAGTCAAATATTTTTTTTCTTTTTCATCATAAACTATCGCAACAATAGAGTTTTTCTTTTCTTCCCCATCGTGTGGCGTACCTGTAACTTCTTCTAAAACTTGAATAATCGGAATATTAAACTTTTGGGCAAATTCATAGTCTCGATCATCATGAGCCGGCACTGCCATAATAGCTCCTGTTCCATAAGTTGCTAAAACATAGTCACTAATATAAATCGGAATTTCTTTTTTATTAACAGGATTAATTGCATAAGCTCCGGTAAATACACCCGTTTTTTCTTTATTTAATTCTGTTCTTTCCAAATCATTTTTTAAAGCACAAGCTTTTTTATATGCATCTACTTCCGCTTTTTTGTCTTGTGTCGTTATAATATCAACATATTTATGTTCTGGAGCTAAAACACAGTAAGTTGCTCCATAAAGAGTATCACATCTAGTCGTAAAAACGGTAAAAGTTAAATCATGATGAGCAATTTTAAAATCTACATGTGCTCCTACAGATTTACCAATCCAATTTATTTGTCCTAACTTAACTTTATCGGCAAAATTAGTATCATCTAAACCTTTTAATAAATCTTCTGAGTAAGAAGCCATTTTAAGCATCCACTGTGATTTTTCTTTTTGGACAACTCGACTACCACAACGTTCACAAACGCCTCCCGCTGAATCTTCATTTGATAAAACCGTTTTACAAGTCTCACACCAATTAACTGGTACCTTTTCTTTATATGCCATTCCATGCTTATAAAATTGTAAAAATTGCCACTGTGTCCATTTATAATAATCCGGATCAGTTGTCGAAAATTCTCGATCCCAATCAAAAGAGAAACCAATTGATTTCATTTGTTTTTTAAAAGTTGCAATATTTTCTTTAACTGCTTCTTTTGGATGAATATGATTTTTTATTGCATACTGTTCAGCTGGAGCACCAAATGCATCCCATCCCATTGGATATAACACGTTATACCCTTGCATTCTTTTCATTCGAGCTAAAGCATCTTGGGCTGTATAACTACGAACATGCCCAACATGTAACCCAGCTCCCGAAGGATAAGGAAATTCAACTAAAATATAATATGGTGGCTTCTCACTACCATTTATTGCTTTAAAAACTCCCTTCTCTTCCCATCTATTTTGCCATTTTTTTTCGATTGCTTGATGATTTTTTACCATCTTTTTTCCATCCTTTCTTTACTGCATATATTCCTAATAATTCATAGCATAAAAACATTAAAACAAATAGTAATACAAAGCCAATTAACATTTGCCACATCAATTTTAAAGGTAAAACTGATATGATTGTACAAACAAAGGCAATAATAAAAGCATTGGCAATGTTAATTAATCGAAAAAGTTTTTGATAGTCAATTTTTTTCTTATCAATATTAAAACGACTTATTAAGTATTTTATTTCCGCCATTTGATATTTTTTATTATTCTTAAGTTTTCTTTTATTAATCAAAAA
Organism: uncultured Bacilli bacterium; assembly: GCA_947629935.1. Classification (GTDB taxonomy): domain Bacteria; phylum Bacillota_I; class Bacilli_A; order RF39; family UBA660; genus HGM10766. Next base: position 106,481 of record CANRFQ010000001.1, read on the forward strand.
AAATACTAACCATGCTCCCAAAAATAAAACTAGAAAAAATATTAAATTATATAACATATATCATCCTCTTTTCTAAAATAAAAACACATCCTCTAAAGGACGTGTTTAAACGTGGTACCACCTAAAGTTTCTAGTATTACTAGCTTATTTATCCATAAGGGAGATAACCCATCACATCCAAAAGCAAGTTCATATAATCTTTATTACTAGTTTTCATCAACCACTAGCTTTCTTTAAATATTAATTATATTACTACTCTTTTTTCTTCGCTTGATAATATTATATTAGATTAAAATAAATTAATCAATCATTTTTTTCAAGCTTTAAAAAGGCCTTATACCTCAGCGATATATTCTAATAGTTTAATAAACATACGGATAAAAATACTCTTTAAACCTTTACGTCTTAATTTCCTAATTTCAATTCTTTTCTTACTAATATCATTTTCACTATAAAAGATATTGGCAATTTGTTCTTTTAAAGATGTTTCAATTTGTAGGTCGCTAATAATGGAATCAATATCTTCATTGATTAAACGTACTGCATCAATTTCAATATCTTTACCTTTACAATTGATTGTTAGTTGCTTGACAGTAGATACATTTTCTACTTCCACAATAAAATCCGCATCATCAACATAAGCTTTAAAATTTATTGCATCTTTATCAACAAAGGCTGTAACATCTTCCGCATGTTTCGTATTTCTAAAACGAATCTTATAATTTCTTTGATTAGGAATAATTCCACTTTTTCCTTCCGTAGGACGAATGATTAAAGTATAATTATTAGCTAAATAATTATATTCAATACGTGTGTTAATAAAATATCCATCTTCATGCAAGCGCGTAACCCCATCATCTTCATATAAATTATAAAAATTACTACGGCCGGGGAAGACATGAATTTCCATCGTTTTAGGAGCTTCAGTAACATTGATATTATCTTCTAATTTGGCAAGAGGAATAATCGACCCACTGCGCGCATAGACAGGATAATCTTCATCCTTAAAAAATAAGACATATCTTTTATTACCAGCAATTTTTTTGCCTGTCTTAAAATCATACCACATCCCATTTGGTAAAAATATTCGTTCTACAGCCCTATTCATGACCACATCTTTTTTATTTGTTATCGGACATACAAATAATTCACTACCAAAAAAATATTCATTTTTATATAAAGGCTCATCATATATTTCTGGATATATATAGTAAAGAGGTTGAATTAAAGGTAAGCCGGTTTTAGAGTATTTATAAGCTTCGGCATATAAATAAGGAATTAAACGTTGACGCATTTTACAATAATCTTTAACAATACTTAAAGTTCGAACATCCCAACGCCAAGGCTCTCTTTTATAAAAGCGCCCATCTTTAGAAGCAAATCTAAAAATCGGACTATAAACACCTAATTGCACGTATCTCGCATATAACTCGGGATCTTCAATACCATCTTTATAGCCCCCGATATCATGACTCCACCATGAAATGCCGATATTACTAGCGGAACTATTATAAAAAGGTAAGTATTTTAAAGTTTTCCAACTAACAATCGTTTGACCAGAATATAAAACAGGATAACGATGCGCAGCGACATTGCCATTACGGCTTAAAATTAATCCTCGTTTAGTTGTATTTTCAAGGCAACTATTAAATTGATAATAATTCAAAGCTCTTAAAGTTAACATATCATCCGGATTATAATAATCTATCCAGTAAAAATCAGTACCAACTTGAGTTAATGGCGCAATTAATTTTTCCAAGTACGTTGTAACAATATATTTATCAAAAACATTAAAAGGAATTGTATCTTTATTTACTAAACCTAAATCTGTAGCAATTTCGCTATATGCTTCTTCATGCGGCATAATACCCTCTTTTGGATCAATATTAAGTCCTAAATAAATAGCCCGTTCATGTAGATAAGTTGTTAAATTTTCCGGATTAGGAAAATTATCTGGATCAAAAGTAAATCCCGTTTTTAAAGTTTCAGGATTTTTAGGATCTTTAATATGCCAACTATCTCCTAAAAGCATAACACTTAAAGGAATTTCATTACGATTAAAAGCAGTGACTAAATCTTTAATATCTTCAAAAGAATATGCTTGATTTTTATTCCACCATATACCTAAAGCATACCTAGGAATTAAAGCCGGATAGCCCGTTAAGTGGAAATAGTCTCTTAAACATAATCCAAAGTCACGACGATATATAAATAAGTAAGTATCAATTCTAATTGCATCCCTTTTAATTAGACCTCCCTCATCATCAACAACTAAAGTGTGTGAATCATCCAAAGTTGCAAAACCATCCGTTGAATAAAGACCTTTAGCTAATTTAACATTTCCTTCACTATCATCTAAAGAAACAGCACTACCATTAAAATTACGAGCTTCAGGATGTTTATAATACCAGAATTTATCAGTCCCATTTAAGACCACTTTTAAATTAGAATCGGGAGCCACTTTAGAACCAATAAATGGTTTACCCTTAGAATATGATAAAGTGAAATATTTTGTAACTATTTGTAAAAATTTGTCATCTTCTTTAACTTCCATTTGCGGCACATCAAAGTCACGATTAATTACAAGTTCTGTAAGACGATCTAAAAATTTACCATCTTCGGCATATTCAAGGCGAATCAAAAGATCACTTAAAATAGTAATACGATATTTTTCTCCTTTAAAAATTGCTTCTGGCTTACTTAAAGCTTTACTTTGATCAACTTTAAAATATTCTGGTAACTTTGCCATTTTTTCACTCCTCTATTATATCAGTGTATCATTTATCTTTAATTTTTTCTATAACCATCTTTTTCTTTGCTAATTATTGACAAAATATTTACTGTTAAATTTTAAATAGCTATTTTCTTAAATATATAGTAAAATTAGGAATAGAAAGGAGTTAGCTTATGTACGATGAAGTTTATAATCAAATAATAACCTCTCCAGTGTATTTAACGATTCTATGTCTTGTTAGTATTTATCAAATAGTCGTAATGTGGAAAGTATTTACAAAAGCAGGAGTTGCGGGATGGAAAAGTATTATTCCAGTTTATAATACCTATATTCTGACAAAGATTACATATGGAAACGGTTGGCTATTTTTACTACTTATTGTCCCAATCGTTGGATTTGTCTTTTCCATAATGTTATACATTAAATTGGCTAAAGCATTTGGTAAGGGTACAGGCTTTGGGATTGGATTATGGTTATTATCACTAATCTTTTTATCAATTCTGGCTTTTGACTCAAGCGAATACCAAGGAGTTCAAAACTAAATTTAACCTGAGGATTAATCAATCCTCTTTTTTTTCTTGAAAATTAATAAAGCCACTTAAAAAGATAAACATTATACATATATATAAAACAGTGCGCATTTTTAAACTAAATAAAAGCATTAAAGAAACGATAATAATTCGTCCTATATTATACAAAATTTCCATATATAAAAAATAACTACTACCCTCTAAATCTTTTTGCAGGGCATACATTTTATTAGTTACACTTGTTTCGTATAACTTAATAATAATTCCTTCTATAAATAAAATAATGATAACAAGATAATGATTTGTTATATACATATCGAAAAGTAGAATGCTTGCTAATAAAGTAGTCGATAGCCGCAAATAATTTTTGTTTGGATTATCCATTTTCCTAGAAATAAAATAAATAAAGATAATGCTTGCTAATCCCGTAACAAAATAAACTAACCCCAAAAAAGAATAAGTATTATCTACATAAATATAAACATATAAAGGATATAACGTAAAATAAATTACTTTAAATTGTTCCAACAGGAAAAAGAGTTTATTCGATTTACTAATTTTTTGATTTACTTTTTTTAATTTAAGAGGTACTGACTTTTTATTTTGGGGAAGAAAAAAAATAAAAGATGTACCAATCAAATAAATAATCGTAATAATTATCGCTAATATAAACATTGGCAAATCATCTAAGAAAATGGCCGAAAATACACTAGCTGTCATACTTGCTAAAACCGTCGAAATTAAAATACTTCCTACTTTCCGAGCCATTTGTTTTTTAGCTAAAACCAATCCTGCATAGTAATGCCGTCCTAAGTAGTAAAAAATATTAGTTAAGCTAGATAAAAAGGCCACGGCTAAAAAATAAAAAATATTTTTCTGTAAAAGACTTACTAAAAAATACAATGCTACAAATAAAAAGGCACTGATTAAAATGACATATTTATATCCAAATCGGCGGCCGATTTTAGTGGCAGGAATACATACTAATATATTAATAACAAAGGTTAAAATTAAATAAATTAAAATATCGGTAATACTATAATTTAGTTTATATAAAATAACGGGCATAAAAAGTTCGACCGAAAACTTGGCAAACATCGTAAAAAATATAAATAAATTAAATTTAGCATTATCTTTTAATTTAAGCATGATTAATCACCTTTTTTAGTTTGACCAAAATATTTAAAATAATTATAATAATAACCAGGTGATATAATGTTTACAAAAACTTGCGATAATAAACGTTATCATACTTTAAATTATTTTTATCAAAACAAATTTAACCAAAAAGTCAGTAAAATAAGTTTAAATGGCAATTTCTCTTGTCCTAATTATCAAAATAATCAAGGGTGTATTTTTTGTTCTTTATCCGGTAGTGGCGATTTTGCGGGCGATAAACACAAATCGTTAGAAGAACAGTTTTATGATATTACGCAAAAAATGGCCAAAAAGTGGCCTAACTCTTTATACATTGCCTATTTTCAAGCTAATACCAATACCTATGCTCCTTTAGATATTCTAAAAGAAAAATATGAAAGAGTTTTAAAATTACCGAAAGTAGTTGGCCTTGCCATTGCCACAAGAAGTGATGCCATCAGTGATGAAGTATTAGATTATTTAGAAAGTTTAAATAAGAAAACATTTTTAACTGTCGAATTAGGCCTACAATCAATGCATGATAAAACTTTAAAATTAATTAATCGGGGCCACGATCTTCAAAATTTTGAAGAAATGGTCCAGAAATTAAAAGCTCGTCATATTAATGTCGTAGTTCATATTATAAATGGCCTACCTTATGAGACTAAAGAGGATATGATAGAAACTGTTAAATATCTAAATAAGTTAAATATTGATGGTCTAAAAATTCATATGCTCTATATTTTGAAGCATACTAAATTGGCAGAGTTGTATAAAGAAAAACCATTTCCGGTTTTAACTAAAGAGGAATATATAGATATAGTTTGTGAACAACTAGCTTACTTAAACGAAAATATTGTAATTCATCGCCTTACAGGTGATCCAAAGCCGGAAGATTTAATTGCTCCTCAGTGGCTTTTAAAAAAATTCTGTGTGTTAAACGATATAGATAAAGAAATGAAAAAAAGAAACTATTATCAAGGCATAAAAGTCTCTTAAGCTTTTTTACGAACAGTCGGAACAAAATATTTAGCTACTTTGCTTTTATCCCGATTTTGAATGTAGAAAAAACCAATAACGGAAAATACCATGGCTCCTAGACAATTAACTAATAAATCTTTCATTGTGTCATTGATACCTAAATCTAAATAACCATCTTTGACTACATATGTTTTGGCTTTATTATCAACTTTTCCTTCAATCGTTGTTTTTTTGATATCCTTAATTATTAATGGTACATTTTCCCCGCTTGGATTTAATTCTACACTCGATATAGTCTTAACGATTCGATCTTTTTGCATATCTTGTTCTAATATACGATCTGATCCCCATTCAAAAAATTCCCAGACAACGCCAACAGTCATCGAAAAACAAAAAGCGACTAAACACACGAATATGGGTGACAAGCTAATATTAACTTTTTCACTCTGGTTTAAAATATCGACTAAAGATAAGCCAATGGCAGCCATTAAAAAGCCGTTTATAGTATGTAGCAAGGTATCCCAATGTTGAAAAGTACCGTAAAAATTTCGCACTTCTCCTAATATTTCTGCACTAAAAATAAATAAAATTATGATTATTTCCAGCACACTAGGAAGTTCTATTTGGAACCTTTTATTAACAAAGGTCGGTATCATAAACAAAACTAAAGTTAAAACGCACAAAAAGACATTATGATAGTTATGTTGAAATAATTGAAAAACTAGCGAAGCGACAACAAATATTCTAAGTAATAAATAAACAATCATCTTTTTAGTTCTTTTTTTCTTGGTTTTCATAAAGTTTAACTCCTGACTCTAAAATTATACCAAATTATCTAAATATTCGCCAAAAAAAGTAAGGGAAATTAAATTTTTTTAGCATTAAATTATTGACATTGCTTATAATATTAGTATATAATGAATAAGCAATGCCTGATTAGCTCAGTCGGTAGAGCGCACGGCTGTTAACCGTTAGGTCGTAGGTTCGAGTCCTACATCAGGCGCCATTTAAGGATATAAAAACAAAGCTTGAAATAGCTTTGTTTTTTATTGTTCTTTAACCGTAAATATATAATGTTCATTAATTAGGTATTCCTCAATGTTTTGGTAAGAAATTCTGCTAACCTTCCAAATATCGTTATCCCATCCTTTAAAAAACTTTTCCACAAATAACTTGCGTTCTTCTTCATTTAATACTTCAAACATAAATACTCCTTTTCTTAATTTAAGAATACTCTAATTTAGTAAACTTCGCAAACAAAACCGTTCGACAAAAATCGACATTTTTTAACCTTTACGAGATTTTTTAGTCAATTTTTTTTCATCATAATCCTCTATTAAATAGCTTTGTAAATTAGAAGTGTGCGGACAATATTTAAGTTTTTTTAAAGCTTTATGCTCTCTAATAAATACTCTTTGTTTAGTTCTCCCAACTATTTTCCCTACTTCATCCAATGTCCGAACTTTACCATCATAAAGTCCATAATGTAACATTAAAATTTTAACATCTATCGGTTGCAAAATATTGAGAGCTTTTAACAAATCTTGGCTAATAAACTTTTGAATTACTTCTTCTTCAGGAGTTTGGTTAATATCAGGAATTTTATCACCTAATTCATCATTTTCATCCGCAGTTATTTTTTGATTCAAAGAAATAAGATCCTTAGTACTAAACAATATTCTTTTTAATTTATCAACGCTAACTTTAAGTTCTGGGGCTATTTCTTCTAAAGAAGGAATTCGGTTTTCTTCTTTTAAATATTTATATATAACCAATTTATATTTTGCTAACAAATCTTGGATTTCTTTTGGGGCTCTGATAGTTTGGCCATACTTTAGTATACTTTGCTGAATATTTTGATTTATCCAATAACCAGCATAAGTAAGCAAACTATAATTTTTGGTTAAATCAAAACGTTCTATTGCTTTCATAAAACCAATCAATGCTTCTTGTTTGATATCATCCTTATCAAAAGTAGTATCTAAAGGATGATATTTGTGGGCTTGTTGATAAATAAAATTCTGATGCATAGCAACAAGAGCATTAAAATATTGTGAATCATGAGTTTCTTGATATAGTTTAATTAATTCATGTTCCCTTTTTTGTTGATTACTTTTTTGGGGAGAATTATCATTCTCAGTTTTTAATTCTTTCATAATTTTTCCCTTATAAATTTATATTCTTTCCTTTAACAACTTTGTTAGCGAATTGGTCAAAGCCTTAGGTTCTAATAAATCATTACAGTTTTCTTTAATAACTTGTAAGCCTTCTTTAATATATTTTAGAGTTGTTAATTTATCTAACCCTAATAAATTAGCAATATTTTCTACTGAAAAATTATATCCTATTACTTCTGGTATATATAATATTGTAGCATAAACTTTCATATTATAAAGATAATTTTTTAAAGTTAATGATAAGTTAGAGTTCTCTAATATTTCATTAATATTATTATTTTTTAAAGAAAATTGATCTAATTTTTCAGTACTAATAACCTTAAGAGGAAGATTTATGGGCTGATAATCATATATTTTAAGTTCTTCCCTTTTCCTTAAGGATAGATAAGTATCCTTTAAACTTTCAAAATCATCATTTTTACTTAAACGATAAACTTTATTTAAAGTTCTTACTATATTACTAATTATCATATAGAATCTAGTATCCTTTTTAGATTTTAATGTACTATTAAAATCTTGAGGATTTTCCACAGAATTTTGACAGATTTTCAGATTTGTCTTAGTTTGATAACTTAAAAGTAAATCAACTATTTCCTTAGTTATTGGATAAGAAATACGGCTTTCAATATATTGATATAAAGATCCGGAATTAAATTGTGATAACTTAATATCACCGTTTTTATATTCCGCATAATGTTTTTTTAGTAAACTTTTAAGGCGGTTTAATATATAATCAAAATTACCAGTATCTTCTTGTAAAGTGGCGCGATTAAAAGGGGTTTTAAAGTCCGGACCAAAATAATTTTTAAGTGACTGTTGGAAATTTAAAGTTTGACTTTCAATAATATATAAAATATATTCTTCTTCATAATTTAAACGGTCAAATAAATTTAAAGCCGTTTGTTTTTTTGATGATATATATATTTTCTCATATGTAGCGCATAAAGTCTCGGGATTTTGATTTTCACTTTCTGCATAAACTTTTTCTATTTTACTTTTAATTAAAAATATAAAACTACTAAATTTGTTGGCATCTTTGGGAGAAAGTGATTTATAAGTGGCTAATTGATAATCCTTTTCTAAAGCTAAAGATTTAAAGAAATTTAATTGTGTTTTAGTTAAATTATTTAAAACTAAATCCATGAAAACTTGGTGAATATTATAATCAGGAATTCGATCTTGAATATAATAAGCTAAAGTATATTTTTTATATAAATTATTTTTTCCAAAAAATTGACCATTTTGATATTCTTTATAGTATCGTCCTAATTTTTTATAAAACTTATTTAAAATTATTTGCAAATTTTCCTTTTGTTCGCTACTAAAATTTGCTATATTAATGTCTTCCTTATAATTTTCACCTAGTATACTAATAAATTCATCTTCTAAAAAGCTTGATCTACTTAAAAGTCCATCAATATAATTTTGATCATAGAAATAAAAATATTCATAAAGATTAAAGGTAGTTAAAGAATTTAGATTTTTTAAGCGTCTAGGAGTAAGTAAAATATACTCTTTTTTTAATTCATTAATATTTCCATCTGGAACTTTTTCGTAAGCTAACATTAACTTTTCAATAACCATATTAATAACATGATAAAATTTTAGTGGATCATCATTATCTAAATTATAAGCACTAGCTGCCGAAAATGGTTTTTGACAAAATAAGGATAAGGTTTTCTCTTGCTTTCCGGTTAAAGATTTTAAAGCATAATCTACTAATTGTTTATCTATTTTTAAATTCGTAACTCTTTTATTTATGTAATCCATAATAGTCATATATTGAAGATTAGTAGTTGTTAAAAGGCCATTTTGATATTCTGCATATCGACTCTCCAAGTAACTACGCACTTTCTCTAAAAGTTCATTTAATTTATCTTTATCCTGTTTGTTTAAATCATTGAAATTTACAGACTTTGATAAATCTTCTCCAAAATATTGTTTTAACATTTGCAAACGCTTGGTAGTATCAAGCTTTAGCATATAGTTTATATATTCTAAATCATAGTTTTGGTAGTATTCATAAAAATTAAAAATTTCGGTTTTTTTCTGTTCATAATGGTTATTTTCATTAATAATTCTTTTAAGGTTCTCTATATCCCCATTATTGTGTGCTTGACGATAAGCTTTCTTTAAAATATTGCGAATATTGGCCAATAAATTAGCTAAGATATTTTTGGTTTGAGTATTGACAATATAGAAAGTCCCATTTTTATAATCTTGACCAAATAATGTTTGAAAAAACTTGATTGTCTTTTCAGAAGAATTATCAAGTACGTAGTCAATAATCTCTTGAGAAAATTGATAAGTTTTATTATTAACTAAACTATATATATTACTTAATTTAATGTCATAATTTTGTTGGTGCACTTCTAAAGCCCTTGTCTGCAGTTGCGAATCATTATTTAAATTTGAATCATAAACTAAATGTAACTGATAATTTAGATTAATAATAATTTGACAAAAAAGAGCTATATTAATATTATTTAAATTTAAAGATTGGGAATTTTTATAATCTTCGCTTTGCCAAACCTTTTGTAATAAACCAATTTCTCTTTTACTTAAACTATTTAAAAAAATATCAATAATTTCTTTATGATAATTAACTTTTGGATTAAATTTTTGTAAATAGCTATATATATCGATATTAAGAGTACCATTTTCATTAGAGCTTATAAAATCATGAGAAATCACGGAAAACAATTGGGAATCATAAAGATAAAAAGGATAATATTTAGCTAGCAAATTTTGAAAATTATATAATTTTGTTAAGCTGTTATTAGATAAACGAATTTTTTCATTAGTAAATGGGAGATCACTTTCATTCGAATAAGCTTTAATCATTAAATCGAGGTATTCTTTAGGATAATTGGCAAAATATTCGTGCATATTAAGAACTTTTAGGGGCACTTTTTCATTTTTTTCGAGTTTTGCAAAAATATATTTTACGCGATTTAAGGAATTGTCATCTATAAAAACCTTAGCTTCTAAATTAGAGCCAAATTTAGAAGTTAATAGATTGTAATCTTCTAACGTTAAATAATTTAAATAATTTTGGATTTTCGATTTCGAAAGGGCAAAATATTGATTAATTGTTTTGCTGTGACATGCTTCGTATTCTTCCTGCTTGGTTTGCAAAGTTTGAGCAAAATCTGCTTGAGCCATTTTAAAAGCATCGGCATAAAAGAATATGCGCAGTAAATTAAAATCCTGATTAGGTTTTAAACATAAAGAATCATAATAAGTTTGATTTAGACAATATTTAATATATTCTGGGTTATATTGGTCATATAAGGTGTAAATATTAACAAGCTTACCATCTGCAAACAGTTGAAATAAATCCGGATTTTTAATTGCTACCTCTAAAGCATATTCCGATTTAGTTTTAAGAAAAAATTGTTTATATTTTTTAATAAATTGGTGAAGTGGCTCCATATTTGGTACATATTGTTGAGGAATTTTTTTCGTTAAACTTTCACCCCAATTTTTCTTTACGCCCTCTTTAACATAATCAGGCATATATTTAAGAGCAATCTTAATTAACTCTATACTAGTATGAAAATAATCTGTTATTTTAAAGTCCTCGGTTCTTTTAGATATAGAATTATCTTCCCAATCATCTCTAATATAACTTTGCAAAGGTTTAAATTTATAATAATTTTTTAATTTATTTAAAGCTTTTTTTTCAATTTGTCTAATTCTTTCTCGCGTTACATTAAATACTTGTCCTACTTCCTCCAAAGTCCTTTCTCGTCCATCACCTAATCCAAATCTTAAAGAAAGAATACGCATTTGACGAGGATTTAAAATTTTTTGCATTATTTGTAATATTTCTTTACTTTTAACATTTTCAATAATCTCTCTTTCAATATCTAACTCTGTATCAGGGATAAATTCTTGCAGTTCACTTTCATCATCCTCAAAAGTGGTTTGTAAAGAAATAGTTTTTTGATTAAATTTTTTGTATTCCTGAATTCTACCAACAGTTACTCCCAACTCATCTGCAAGTTCTTTTTCAGTTGGTTCTCTTCCTAATATTTCGGTAAGTCTTACTTGCGTTCTAATCATCTTATTAATCTTATCGCGCATATGGACGGGAATTCTAATAGTTTCAGAGCTATCGGCAATGGTTCTTGAGATACTTTGATTTATCCACCAAGTAGCATAAGTAGAAAATTTATAACCCTTTGTGTAATCAAATTTATCAATAGCTTTTAAAAGTCCTTCATTACCCGCTTGAATTAAATCTAAAAATTCCAGACTGTGCCCTACATATTTTTTGGCAATAGAAACAACTAAACGTAAATTAGCTTCCGTAAATTTACGTTTGGCTTCTTTATTTCCTGCCGCTGTAGCTTTGGCTAAAGCAATCTCTTCTTGAACTGTTAATAATTTAATTTGGCCAATTTCTTTTAAATACACTTTGACAGAATCATCATATACAAAATCATAGTTTTCTTCCTCGTAAAAGTTAGCTTCATCGGTTTTTGAAACTTTTATTTCTACATTATTTTCTGTCAAAAAATTATATAAATCATCAAAAGAATCACTATTTAACTTTAACTCCTTAATTAAATTATCTAATTCATTTAAAGTGACATAACCTCGATCTTGGCCTAATTTTAATAATTCTGCCTTTTTTTCCTTATAATCTTCAACCATTTTAAAAACTCCCCAACTTATTTACCTAGTGTACTTAATTTCGCTTTTTATGTCAAGAAAAAAGAGCTAAAATTTTACGGTAAAATATTAGCTCGCCAATAATTTTTCTTGCCCTTTTGAATAATAAAACTTTCTTCTTTTAAAATGTTGTTATCAACGATAAAATTAGGATCAAGTTGTTTTTCATTATTTAAAGAAATTCCCCCTTGGATAATTAGCCGGCGCGCCTCACTTTTCGAAGGAGCAATTTTTGTTTCTACTAAGAAATCAACAAGCGTTATTCCTTGTTCTAAAACACTTTTGGCCACATCAACTGCTGGCATATCCGCACTAATGCCTTTATGGGCAAAGACTTCTTCACTAGTTTTTTGTGCTTTTAAAGCCTCTTCTTCACCATGAACAAATTTCACAACTTCAAAAGCTAAAGTCTTCGCAGCTTCTCTTAACTCCGGTTTTTCTTGATGTTTTTGAGCTAATTTTTCAATTTCTTCTAAAGATAAAAAAGTATAAATTTTTAAATAAGGAATAACCATTTCATCTTCAGAATTTAAGAAAAACTGATACAATTCATATGGTGATGTTTTTTCTTTATCAAGCCACAATGCTCCTTTTTCACTTTTCCCAAACTTAGTTCCATCTTTCTTCGTTACTAAAGGCATTGTAAAAGCATATGCTTCTTTATTTAATTTCTTGCGAATTAATTCAATACCAGCGGTGATATTACCCCATTGATCTTGTCCCGCAACTTGCATAGTACAATTATTACTTTGATATAAATGCATAAAATCTAATGATTGCATTATCATATAAGAAAATTCGGTATAAGTGATACCTTCATCTAATCTTCTTCTAATTATATCCTTGTTAAGCATATAATTAATATTAAAATATTTTCCATAATCTCTTAAATAATCAATAAAAGTTATATCTTTACTCCACTCATAATTATCAACAACTAAAACGTCCGGAAATAGTTTTTCAATTTGTTTTTTTAAGCCTTCAAAATTATGATGCACTTCCTCATAAGTTATCATCGCACGTTCGGCCGTAGGACGAGGATCCCCAATCAAACCGGTTGCTCCTCCTATTAAAATAATCGGTTTATGACCATATGCCGCTAGCCTTTTACAGATTAAAAGCGAAGATAAATGGCCAATATGTAAACTATCGGCGGTTGGATCTGTGCCAATATAAAATGTCATTTTTTCTTCATTTAATTTTTTTTCTATCTCAGGACTAGAAATATCTTTAATTAATCCTCTTTTTTTTAATTCTTCAAAACATGTCATAATCTCACTCCTTTTAAAAAATAAAAAGTTCATAAACTTAAGGGTGCAGCAAAGCACGGTACCACCTTAATTTATGAACTAATCATACACTTTAGACCTTTAACGAAGTTACCCGTTTTAAACTCCTATTTTTGTAATTTCTTTTATAAATTGTTTTTGTTTTCACCAACCACAAAATCTCTTTAGCCAAATTTATAAAATACTTTAAAATAATCTTTGTTTAACTAAATTTAGTATAGCATACTAATCTTTATTTTTCAAATCAACTAAATATGCTTTTCATATTCATTAATAGTATCTAATAATTCCTGTTTAGTTTTACATTGACAGATTTTCTTTTTCATTTCTTTACTTTCTGGCATACCTTTTAAGTAATATAAAATATGATTTCGAATTTCCAAATTAGCCAATTTTTCAATTTTATATTTTAAAAGTAATTGATAATGTTTTTTCATCATTGCTACTTTTTCCAAATTCGACACTTCTTGAGGTTCAATCCCTTTTTCTAAATAATCGTTGCATTCTTTAATAAGCCACGGATTGCCTAAAGCTCCTCGACCAATCATGACAGCATCGCACTTAGTTTCATCTAACATTTTTTGAGCATCATAGCAACTTTTTATGTCTCCATTACCAATAACGGGAATATTCACACTTTCTTTAACTTGTTTGATAATATTCCAGTCCGCCTGTCCACTATAGCCTTGAGTTTTGGTTCTCGCATGAATAGCAATAGCATCAGCTCCAGCCTCTTCACATATTTTAGCTATTAATGGGGCATTAATATGTCCTTCATCCCAACCACTACGAATTTTTACAGTAACAGGTACATTAACAGCTTGTTTCACAGCTGTAACGATTTCCTTCACTTTATCAGGATTTTTTAAAAGAGCACTTCCCGCCTCATTTTTAATAGCTACTTTAGGAACTGGACAGCCCATATTAATATCAATAATTTTAGCTCCATAATCCTCGACTAATATTGACGCAGCTTTGGCCATAGTCTTAGGATTTGAACCAAAAATTTGAAAAGCTACAGGAATATTAAGCTCATTTAAGCCATTTAACATATCAAAAGTTTTTTTATTCCCTCTGACAATTGCTTCAGAACTTAAAAGCTCCGTTATTGCATAACCTAAAGAAAAATCAGCACATATTTTAATAAAGGTCGCATCTGAAATTCCGGCCATTGGAGCTAAGACAATTTTATTTTTAATTTTAATATTTCCTATACAAAATCCCATAATTTCCTCACATGTTTATAATACTTAAATATGTTTAGGATTGCAAGGATTTATGTTATAATCGAGGTGGGTGACAAAATGAAAAAAGAAGATTTTACTTGGGATTTTCAAGATTTTTTTCTAAATGACGAGGATTTTATAGAAACTAAAAAGCAATTTTTAATAAGTGTAAAAAATTTAGAGGAAAGTTTTAAAACTTTAAACTTAGAAGAAAAATTAAAAAATTATTATGATTTAGCACTTACAGCCGAAAAATTACATACTTACGCTGAACTTAATTATGATTTAAATCTGGCTAGCGATATCTATGCTAAATATAAGGATGAAGTTTACATAGTTAAAGGAAAAATAGCTCAATTTAAAAATATTATCAATGAAGAAATTTTAAAAATTGATATGCCTTTGGATATGTATATGCATAAATACCCTCATATGCAAAAATACTATATGCATTTTTATGATGTTTTAAGATGTAAAAAGCACAATATTAACTCTACTTTAACCACTAAAGAAGGCATAGCTATTGAAAATGTTAATACACTTTATAATACGCTTATGAATGTGGAGTTACCGTGTGAAGATATCCAAATAGATAAAGAAAAAGTGAAAGCTGATAAAAGTGCTTACAATAAATATAGTAAAAGTAAAGACCGTAATATTAGAAAAAATATATTCCTAGGTTTTATGCACAGTTTAGCTAATGTTAATAAAAGTGTTAGTGGCCTTCTGAATTTAAGATATCAAATGTGTTATGATATTGCTTCTGAAAAAAATTTTAATTCCATTTTGGAGCAAGTTATAATTGAAGATGATTTAGATATGAAAATCATTGATAATTTAATTAAAGCCGTTCATGATAATCTAGAATTATTAAATAGATACTTAACTTTAAAAAAGCAAAGACAAGGTTTAGAAGATTTCCATTTTTATGATTTAACTATTAATGAGGATTACAATCCAAAATATACTTTTAATGAGGCCTTAGATGTTATTAAAGAAGCTCTAAAAGTTATGGGAGAAGACTATCGAGAAAAATTAGATATTGCTTTAAGTAGTGGATGTATTGATGCTTTTGAAAGAAAAAATAAATTTGGTGGCGGCTATCATTTTCGTAATTATATTAAACCTATGATTTTAATGAATTATAAAGATAATTTTCGAGAAGTTGCCACATTAGCGCATGAACTAGGACATGCTGTAAATGGGATTTATATAAGAGAAAATCAAACTTATCAAGATTTTCATTTCTCCGCATTTTTATCGGAAGTAGCTTCTACTGTTAACGAAGACCGTGTGGAAAAATATTTATATGATAAAGCTGAGGATGAAAATAAAATTATTCATTTAGAACAAATTATTGATAAAATGACAACAGCTATCTATTTTCAAACTTTATATTTAGAATTTCAAAAAATATTATGCGAAGAAATTGAACAAGGAAATTCACTGAGTGCTTCTTTTATTAATGAGACCTTTATTAATTTATATAAAAAATATTATTATACAGTAGATGTTGATGAAGAATTAAAATATTTATGGCAAACAAGATTACACTTATTTTATGGCCAATATCGCTATTATAATTTTCAATATGCTACTGGAAAAATTGCTGCTTTAGTTATTAATAAAAATATTGATGAGGGTAATATAACAGATTATTTAAATTTTTTAACTATTGGTGGTAGTAAACCTACTTTAGAGGCTTTAAAACAAGCTGGTATTGATTTAAGTAATCCCCAAATTTATGATAATGCATTTTCTTATTTAAATAATTTATTAAATGATTATGAAAGACTTTTAACAAAATAAAAAGAATGGCTTAAGTTTAAACTTTTAAATCATTCTTTTTTTATTTTAAAGTATCGCTTACTTCAACTTCATCATCATTATTAAGCATAAAAGCAAAAGCATCATCTGTATCGATGTGTAATTCTAAATAACCATTATCACTAACTTTTGCCACAGCTTCCATTATACCACTTTTTTCCCCATTGATTTTAATGTAAAGCTTTTCATCATCAACAATGTTATATTTTTGGGCATCTTCTGGATTAAAATGGACATGGCGATTAGCAATTATTATGCCTTCTTCTAAATCGACACGGCCCTTGGGGCCAATAATTGTTACCGGAACAGAGCCCTTAACATTGCCACTTTTTCTAACCGGCGGTTTTACTTTCAACTTGCGAGCATCACTGGCGGAAATCTCCACTTGATTATAAGGACGAAAGGGACCAATAATTCTTAAATTTTTAAGTTCATATTCTCCACATTTAATATCTACAGTTTGATTAGAGGCAAACTCTCCTATTTGATGTAAATTATTTCTTACTGTTAACTCTTCGGCAAATAATTTTTCATAAGTTTCTTTTGTCAAATGAACATGATGATTACTTATTCCTACTTTAATTCTTTCTTGCATATATATACCCTCTTTCTTTAAAATTATACAAAGAACAAAAAAAGAAAACAAGCTATTTTAAACTCGTTTCTATTAACTTTTTATTACTAATTAATCTTTTATTATCGGGTTCTTTTTCCAAAGCTCTATTTACAAATATTAAAGCTAAATCATAAACTCCTAAATTAGCATAAGCTACTGATAGTAAGTCGTCGATAGTTGCATCCCAACTGGAAGGCTCATTTATATATGATTTATACTTATCTGTTATTTCTAAAGCTTTTAAACAATATTCTTTTACCTTACTATAATTTTTTAATGAATTTTCTAGTAAAGCAGCTTCCACTAAAGGTTCCCGTAAATAAGGGGTTTCTTCCATTGCTTTCTGATACCACATTTTCGCTTCCTCAAATCTGTTTAAACCTATATAAGATCGAGCAATAAAACGCATTGAAGCACTTCTTTCGTCTTTCCAAGTCGCCGTTTTTAATTTTAAATGTTTGAGTAATGTTTCAATACATTTTTCGTGCATGCCATAAAACATGTATTCCCTTCCCAAATAATGCATATTCCGATCATCTTCAGGATCTTCTTCTACCGAAAGTTCTAGCAGTTTTAAATACTGCCCTCGTGATTTTGTAGAATCAGGATAATGATTTAGAGTAATATCATCGGTGGTAACAATTTTTTCGGGATACGCACATTTTAAAACTTCATGAACAGGATGAGTCCATGTATAGCCCTGTCTTTTATGGATTTTATCTATATAGAAATTTACAGCGGGATTGCCACTAGTATCAAAACTCCAATTATAATTATATCTAACTCGCGTATTATTTTTCCAAATATCTTCAAGCACCTGGCGCCAACCTGGTTCAAAAACCTCATCTAAATCCGTACACACACAAATGTCAGCATCTTCGGTAACCAAGTCTAAAGATGCATTTCGCGCGACATCAAAACGCCAAGGATTAATTTCTTTAACCTCAACCTTAACTCCTAATTCTTTTAATTTGGCCACCGTATTATCAGTAGAACCAGTATCTAGTACACATATTTCATCTGCTTCTTTCATAGATTCATACCAACGACTAACAAACTTTTCTTCATTCTTAGTAATAGCATAGACACATATTTTATATTTACTCATAGAACACCTCAATTCTATATATGAAAAAAGAACTAAAATAGTTCTTTTTAAGCATCAAGTTTACGAACATTTAAAGAAACAGTTTCAAAAGTTGCTGTTGGTGTTCCAGATCCTGCTGTTGCTGCTAATGTTATTACGTCATCAGCATTTAAAGAAACAATAGTATTTCCACTTATTACTTGATTTTGAGCATTAGTAATATATTGTTCTACAGCAGTGCCAGGAATATCTGTACTATTCCTTTGAACTGATAAAGTCACGTCACCAGCTACACTTAAATCTGTTGAAGCACTAAAACTAATCGCATAAATACCAGGAGTGCCAATAATTATTGAATTAGTTCCATAAGTAACGCCTAAGGCTGGACCTTGAGTTTCAATAGGTACCGTTGTTGCCGAAGTACTTAATTGTTCAGTATCAGTTGTTGTATCATATAATCCACCGTAAGCATTTAAGCCATTTGCAGGACCAGTTGGACCGGTTGCTCCCGTTGGACCTTGTGGACCTATAGCACCAGCAGCTCCAGTTTCACCTGTTGCTCCAGTTGCTCCCGTTGGACCGATTGGGCCTTGGATTCCTTGTGGACCGGTTGGACCTATAGCTCCGACTAAACCTTGGATTCCTTGGGCTCCAGTTGGACCAGTTGGACCAGTTGGGCCGGTTGGACCGGTTGGGCCTGCTACACCAGTTGGACCAATAGGACCTTGAACGCCTTGAGGACCAGCGGCTCCTGTAGAACCTACAGGGCCTTGAATACCTTGGATTCCTTGAACACCTTGAGGACCGGTTGGACCGAAAGGACCTTGTGGGCCTGTTGGGCCAGTTCATACAACTATAAGTGAAAGTACAACCTATTTTTTAATCATTTACTTAATGGTTTTATTTTATAAAATATATTAACATTTTGGTTTTCATCAATCACGATTTTGTCAATTAATGATGATAAAAGTTTTTTACTAGGTTGCTTTAAAGATAAAAACTCTTTAATTATGTTTGTATATCTTAAATTATCTTTATTAGCCACTTTATTTTTAATAGCATATAACTTTGTTTCGATTTCATTTGCTTTTTTCTTGAAGTCTAATGTTTCATTTGTAAAATCGTTATATTGCCTTTTAAACATTTCGTCATCTATTAACCCTCTCAACTTATCTTTATATAGCTTATCAATGTATATTGTTTGCGTTTTTATATCATTTTTTATTTTAGTTAGTTGTTTTTCTAAATCTAATTGTATTTTATTCATTTTATCATTATTTTTGAGCAATTCTTCAAAATTACTTGTCTTTAAATATTCATTACATTTCTTTTTAATATCCTTTAATATTTCAGTTTCTAACTCATTATAATCAACTTTATGGGGAGTACATACATTATATTTCGAAAACTTTTTCCAAAAGTTACAATAACAGATGTTTTTTGTTTTTTTTACTCCATTACAGCTCCATTTTGCTTGGCCTATGGAAATTGTGTGACCACACTCTTTACATACTAGAAAGCCCCTTAAAAGATATTCTAATGAGTTATCAGTTCTATTTTTATTTTTAGCGTACATAGCTTGAACGATATTAAAAGTTTCTTCATCGATAATAGCAGGACAAGCCCCTTTTGCTATAATCCAATTTTTTCTATCATTTTTTTTCCTTTTCTTTGATTTATAACTAATTTTATACTCACGACATTGTGTTAAATCTCCCATATATGTAGGATTTGTAAGTATATCACTTATGGTTGTTTCTTGCCATACCCCATATACACTTGATTTAACACCACGATTCAGATTTTTTTGTATGCTTGGTATAGGTACATTTTCATCAGTTAGTAAGTTCGCAATTTTTTTAACTCCTATACCATTTATGAATAAATCATATATTCTTCTAACTATGGTTGCTTGTTCTTCATTTATAACAAGTTCATGCTTATCATATGGTAAATTTCTTTCATAGCCATAAGGTGCTATACCACCCATAAACTTGCCGTTTCTTTTTTGAGAGTTTAAAGTTGCTTTGATTTTAGTAGATATATCTTTTACATACATTTCATTATAAAATGCCTTAAACATTAACATATCAGTATTTTGGGATTTATCAAATGTGTCTATTCCATCAGTTAATGCAATATATCTTACATTTTTTTCTTGAAAATATTCAGTTGAATAGTATAAACTTTGGGATATATTGCGTCCCAAACGGCTCGTATCTTTGGTAATAACCATATTTATTTTACCATTCTCTATATCTTCAATTAGCCTATTCCAACCGTTTCTATCAAACTCAGTACCACTCACGCCATCATCAATATATTCGTTAATAAATGTTAAATTGTTTTGTATAATATAATTCATTATATAATCTCTTTGGTTGCTGATGCTTTGACTTTCATCATCTTTTTCATCATCTCGAGATAATCTTAAGTATATACCTACTTTGTATGTTTCCATTTTATTCATAATTTTCTTTCCTCTATTTTTATTTTGTAATATTATTTTCGTTATAAAATATAAGCAAAAATTGTTCCATAATAGCTTGTAATGTTTTACCATTTTCATCAAATGTACTTGTTATTTTCATAAGTTCACCTATTTAAACTTATGCTAAATTAATTTTTTATTTTCATAATATTCAAAATTATGAAAACAATGTTATAATAAATTTAATAAATAGATGATTTTCAAAATTGAAAGTGAGTTGAAACCATGAATATCGCTGCCATAATTGCAATGTTAATAATGATAATATCTTTTCTCCTTTTTTTTATTTTTATATTTATAAAATTTTATAAAATAAAAAATAAAAGTAATGGTTATAAAAAAATCAGAGGAAAATGTGTAGATTATAATAAAGTATTTATGAAAAATTCTATAAGTGATGTTGGTGAATGGCGCAAATATCCTATTGTCATTTACGAAGTAGACAATCGACAATATCAAGTTACAGGCCAAACTGCTTACGGACTAGGGACACCACTAAAAAATATAAAATTTACAGTATTTTATAATCCAAATGATCCTAATGATGCAATTCTAGCCGATCAACATAGATGGTTTCTCATTATACTTATAGGACTGTTACTTGGAATTGTATGTATCCTATACTTTTTAATAAATAATTTAATTTTAGGTAACAATATGAAAATTTATACATATCAAATAAAATGTAATTACAAAGGCTATGTTTATGACGAAATAGAAGAAACAGAGGCCAAATCCAGGGATGAAGCTTTAAATTTAATTAAGGAAAAATACAAAAATTGGCCTGCAACGTGTGAATTTGAAGAAGTTAATAAATATACAGATTAGATAATAAAAAAGCAATATTATTTCTTGAATTTCCGACGTTAAATACCCAAATGTAAGTTTTAAATGTTGATAAGCAAAAATAAGGCTATAGTATTTTAAAGATTTTATATCTTCTTATAATCTTAATTACTTTCACTTTTAAGAGCATGAGTTGGACCGGTTGGACCACTTACACTACCGGTTGGACCCGTAGGATTACATTGACTACATGTTTGGCGATTATAAATTAATCCATTATTCATTTTTTCACATCCATTCTAATATTAATTTATGTGAGATATTAAAAATGCGTTAATAAAAAAATCTAGAAGTTTTCTAGTTATTTGCTCTTTACAATTCAATTAACAAAATCATATCTTAATAGTGAAAGAAGTTTTACTTCTTTTATACACTATCCATAAATCATATTATTCCTTACCTTTTAAACCTTTTATACTATATATTATGATATTTAATTTTTTTTGTTAAATATCATAATTTTTTTATTTTTTAATAAAAATATGTTACAATATGACCCATTAAGAAGGGAAAATAGTTTATGAAAGAACAAGAATTAAATTATATAAAAAAGTTAATCGATAAAGATGTAGCTAATAATGATCAAGAAAGCTTAGAAAAATTAAAAAATTATTTAACTAAGAAACTTTCAATTTTCGTTTATAATAATCCCGATATATTAAATTTAAATTTAATAACATTTTTAAAAAATGAAATTACCAAAATTAATATTCCTAGGAAAATTAAAATTTATACCCTATGTAATCATTTAGCTAAATATTATAATATTCCTGCTCCAAATGTTCTTGTAAAACATCTCATAGAAGTGGATTTAACTTGGCTATTACAACAAAGCCATATTGGACCTCAGACAATTATCACTTTAAATATAATTTTAAATCAATATAACTTTAGTTTAAAAGATATTTCGCCTCAAATTATTAATACAATATCTTTAAAACAATTATTAATAATGGATGGTCAGAACGATAATTTAACCCAAATAATTCTCGAAGAATTATCTTCCTACTGGCAAATTTCTAAAGATTTAATAACAGTAAATAAATTATGTTACTTAAATCTTAACGATCCTTTTGTCCAAAATGCTTTGGATAAAAATGTCATAACTTATTTAAATGAATTATTTCAAAAATATCATATTGAATATAAAGGAAATCCGGTTAAATTCCAAAAAGATATACTAAATTTAGACCTAAATAATTTTCTCCAAATTGAAAGTAAGCACCCAAATTTTAAAGGTATATTACATATTAGTGGTATTATTGATGCAGTTGGTACTTATCGTCACATTCCTAACAATATGACTAAAGTTTATGATTTAATCGGTATTAACCTTGATTGCTTTAAAAATAGTAATAATATTGGTATTAAAACAATTAATTATTTAGAGCACATTTTAAATAAATATGGCTTAAGTTTAACATCAACAAATGACACAATTAGTAATTTACAAAGTCAAAGGGATAATTTAGAACTAGATATCCTAAATTGGAATTTAGAAAAATTTATTATTAATCATATTCCCGCCAATAAACAACAGTACTTAAAATATTTACTACCTGATTTTAAAAAGGCAATAATAGCAACGCTCAATAAAGATAATCAAGATATTACAGTTCAGGATGCAATTGACGCTATGAAGATGAATTTAGATATACCTATCGGAATAATAAAAGTGTTTAAAAAAAGTTTAAAGCGTTATGAAAACTCTATTTTACAAGAACAGATTACTTATTCATTAAAAGCATAAAAGCCCACTCTCCCAAGATGAATATACATACCATAATTATAGGGGGTTATTGGTGTGTTAGAATTTCTTAATAATATAAACCCTATAATAGCAGCATTGTTAGCAACCCTATTTACTTATGCTATAACCGTTTTGGGAGCAGCTTTAGTTTTCTTTTTTAAAAAAATTAATAAAAACTTCATGGATGCCATGTTAGGTTTTGCTGCCGGAGTTATGGTAGCGGCCTCTTTCTTTTCGCTATTAGCTCCTTCTATTGAAATGGCTAATAGTTTAAAAATGAATTCTTGGTTAACAGCTTTCTTAGGGTTCTTTAGTGGCGGAGTGCTACTTTTCATTGGTGATAAAATATACGACTATTTTATGAGTAAAAAGAAAAAAGAAAAATCTTCAAGTCTAAAACGGTGTCTAATGCTTGTATCTTCTATATCTCTTCACAATATTCCCGAAGGCATGGCCGTCGGTGTGGCCTTTGGCTCTTTAGCTTATAATTTAAACGGAGCAACACCCCTAGCGGCGATTATTTTAGCTTTTGGGATAGGTTTACAAAATTTTCCAGAAGGAACTGCCGTTTCTGTTCCTTTAAGAAGAGAAGGTTTTTCGCGCAAAAGAGCATTTTTCTGGGGACAATTTAGTGGTATTGTCGAACCGATTGCGGGGGTAATTGGGGCTCTACTTGTTTTAAAAATTAGAATTATTTTACCATTTCTTCTTGCCTTTGCGGCCGGAGCCATGATATATGTCGTAGTTCAAGAACTTATCCCTGAAAGCCAAACAAATGAAAAAAAAGACCTTATGGCCTTATTTACTTTAATTGGTTTTTCCGTAATGATGATTCTAGATGTTGCTTTAGGTTAAAATCTCTTTAAGAGATTTTTTTAGATGCTTCTTTAATTATTTTTAGGGATTTTGCTAGCTCCTTTTTTTCAGGATTTGTTAAATCTAGGTTCTTTCTTTCAACTACGCCATGTTTTCCTAAAACAACCGGATAGCTATAATAAACATCTTCTTGCACATCATAAACTGAAAGCATTACTTCTTCTTTTTGATCATTTATAACTATTTGTGTTATCTCTGCCAAACAAGTGCCAATTGCCCAAGAGGAAAAACCTTTAGTATAAAGTAATTCATATCCAACATTTCTCACCATTTTTTCGATGCTTTTAAGCTCCTTTTCATTTAGATATTCAGTTACTTTTTTATTATCAATATAGCACTTGCCCCAAGGAATCGTCGCGCTATCACCATGTTCTCCTAGCACATAAGCAGAAATTTTCATATATGAGGCATTTAACTGTTTATGTAAATAGTATTTTAAACGAGCGGTATCTAAAAAAGTCCCACTACCTATTACTTGATTTGCTTCCAAATTACTCTCTTTATAAATTTCCCAAGTAATAACATCTAAAGGATTAGTAGCATTTAAAATAATCCCATTAAAATTATGAGCCATTATATTACTGATTATATCTTTTATAATTTTACTATTTTTGGTTAATAAATCTAAGCGTGTCTGCCCAATATCTTGATTAGCCCCCGCACTTATAACAATAATGTTGGCATTTTGGCAATCTTGATAATCACCTAAATGAATGTCAATATCCAAGTCAAGAAATGGTAAAGTATGATTAAAATCTAAAACTTCTCCTTTTACCTTTTCTTTATTTAAATCAATAATAGCAATTTCTTGGATATTTATTTTTTGATTTAAAAGAGCATGAATATAACTAGTACCGACATTACCACAGCCAATAACCACAATTTTATTTTGCATATAATCACCAATTTTAATATGTTAAAAATATTAAATTTTATAACTAATTTAGCAAAAGATTCCTTGCATAATAATTTAATTATGTTACAATCAAATTGAAGGTAGGTAGTTTGGTAGTATGAAGAGTATTGACGATTTAAAATTAATTGTTTTAGACAATTGTAAAGAATTTGGTGAGAAAGTAGACAAGCATTTGCAAAAGATCCGTAAAGCAAAAAATAGTTATATTGTTCCGGTTTGTTTAACAAGATTTAATAATGGAGAAGCAAAAGCTTGCATTAAAAATAGTATTCGGGGTAAAGATGTCTATATTATAAGTGATATTGGTAATTATAGTTGTACATATAAGATGTTTGATTTTACAAATCATTATAGTCCCGATGATCATTATCAAGATATTAAAAGAATTATTTTATCAACAATGGGTCATGCTAAAAGCGTCAATGTTGTTATGCCTTTAATGTATGAAGCTAGACAACATAGACGAAAATCAAGAGAATCTCTAGATTGTGCCCAAGCCTTGCAAGAATTAAATCATTTAGGAGTTAAAGGCATTATAACTTTCGATGTACATGATCCCAATATTCAAAATGCAATTCCTAACTTGCCTTGCGACAACTTTTATACTACTAATGATACTTTAAGAGAATTTTTAGAAAATGAAACAATTAATAAAGAAGAATTATTAGTAGTATCTCCGGACATGGGTGCTATGGAACGTGCTAGATATTTAGCGGAAATTTTAAAAGTTGATGTTGGCATGTTTTATAAAAGACGTGATTTATCCAAAATAGTTGATGGCAAAAATCCGGTTGTTGCTCATGAATATTTAGGAAAAAATGTTAAAGATAAAGATATCATCATCGTTGATGATATGATAGCTAGTGGTGGATCTATCATTGATGTTGCTGAAGAGCTAAAAAGAAAAAAAGCTCGAAAGATATATTGCTTTGCCACTTATAGTTTATTTACGAGAGGTTATGAAATTTTTGATGATGCTTATAATAAAGGAGTAATCGACAAAATATATACTTCAAACCTCTCATACATCCCCGAAATAATTAAAGAAAAACCTTGGATTCATATCGTTGACTGTTCTTTATATATGGCTAGTATTATTGATACTTTAAATAAAGATGAATCAATTACTGATTTAATAGAGTATAATTCCGCACGATATAATTTTTATAAACATGATACTGATTAGAAAGCTTTGGCTTTCTTTTTATTAGATATAAGCACAGTTCTAATTTATATATTTTCATAAAATACTATAGGAGGTTAAATACTATGAAAAAAGGAATAGATAACCTTTTTCTAATAGTTGCACTTCTTTATATTATATCTGCTTTTAGTGGAGCTTTAGCCGGCTATGTTGTTGGCGATTTTATCAATAAACTAGTGAACTGTACTGTCTGTGGTTTTTTTATAGGTATAAGTTTAGGCATGATATTTCACTACATTCTTCTGAAAATAAATAAAAAATTCATTGATTAGAAGTTTTAAAACTTCTAATTTTTTTGTATAATTGTATTAAGGAGGAGAAATGAAGAAGTATTTTAGTGAATTTTTAGGAACAGCCATTTTAGTTTTATTTGGTTGTGGTACAGCTGCTTTAGCAGGTGCCTATGTTGGTACTTTAGGAGTTGCAATTGCTTTTGGTCTGGCTCTAATAGTAGCAGCCTCAATTATTGGTGAAATATCGGGTTGCCATATTAATCCAGCTGTCAGTTTAGCTATGTTTCTTTTAAAGAAAATTGATTTAAAAGAATTTATAGGTTATGTTATTTCACAAATTTTAGGAGCTTTAGTAGGATCATTCTTATTAATGTGGATTATTACTAGTGCTAATTTAGGAAGTATTCAAAGTGTTGGTTTAGGGGCAAATGGCTTTAAAGAACTTTCGAGTGTTAATTTATCTATGGGTGGTGCTTTACTCGTAGAAATAATTTTAACAATTGTCTTTATTTTAACGGTTATTAAGGTCACAAGTGATAAAAATAAAGCTAATATAAGTGGTTTACTTATCGGTCTTGCCTTAACACTAGTTCATATTATTGGCATTCCTTTAACTGGTACCTCAGTAAATCCTGCGCGCAGTTTAGCACCTGCTATTTTATTAGGAGGCAAAGCCCTTGCGCAAGTGTGGGTATTTATTGTCGGACCGCTTATTGGTTCACTTATCGCCGTCATAATTTATAAGTTCACATTAAAACCTCATAAAGAAAAATAATCAGCAGCACGCTGATTTATTTTTTTTGATTTAAAATACGACGATATTTGTAATGTTCCTGGAAGTCCTTTACTGTGTCAATTAATATTTGAGCATCTATTTCTTTACTTTTTTCAGGTTCTACAATTATGATATCATCTTCTAAAAATTCATCCTGTTTTTTCAAAGCCACTTTGACAATCACAAAGCCATCTTGTTCATAAACATATCCAAAAGTAACACATTTATTATTATTTGCTGCTACACAACTCGTTAAAAATCGCAATTTTTCATAATAATATCTACTAAAATTAATATTAGCAAATTCGCCTCGTCCATCAAAAATAATTATATCACTAGTTAAATTTAATTCTTTACGTTGATGAGCTAGTAAGGCTCTTTCAACACACTCTTCATATATTATATTATAATCTTTACTGATATTTTGTGGTTCATTAAAGGATATATAAAATATTTCTGGTAAATTTTCTGTCGTCATAATATCTCTCCTTAGTAAAATTATTATATATTTAGATATCTAATAAGTCAATTTAAAATACTAGAGAAATCTAGTATTTAAATTTCAAATTGCGAATTATATAGATCGGCATAGAAACCTTTTTTTGCTATAAGTTCTTCATGGCTACCTGTTTCAATAATATTTCCATCCTTCATTACTAAAATTAAATCAGCATTTTTAATAGTAGAAAGACGATGGGCAATTATAAATGAAGTTCTACCTTCCGTTAATTTATCCATAGCCTTTTGGACTAATTCCTCCGTTCTAGTATCAACATTACTTGTAGCTTCATCTAAGATTAGGAAAGGCGTGTCTTCTAACATACCACGAGCAATAGTTAAAAGTTGTTTTTGACCAGCTGATATCGTATCATTATCAACAATTTTAGAATTGTAACCTTTTGGTAAAGTTTTAATAAAGTGATCAAGTCCTACAGTTTTACATACTTCTTTGACTTCTTCATCACTTATATTTTGACGATTATAAATAATGTTTTCTTTCACTGTACCATCAAAAACCCAAGTATCTTGTAAGACCATCGTAAATAAATCATGAACATTTTCGCGAGTTAATTCTTTCGTAGATATACCATCAATCAAAATATCTCCACTATCTATTTCATAAAATTTCATTAGTAAATTAACCATTGTGGTTTTTCCAGCGCCGGTTGGACCCACAATTGCAATTTTTTCACCCGCATGGGCCACAGCACTAAAGTTTTTGATTGTAGGCTTATCATTGCCATCATATTTAAAAACAACATTTTTAAATTCAATATTTCCTTTAACTTTCGAACGAGAAAGCGATTTAATAATATTTTTTTCATTATTCATTTCTTCTTCATCAATAAAAGCAAAGACACGCTCACTAGCGGCGGCAGTTGATTGCATCGCCGTCATAGCTTGAGCTATTTGTGATAATGGTGAAGTAAATAGTCTTACATAAGTAATAAAAGCCACAATAACACCAAAGCTAATTTGATTTTTCATTGTCAATACGGCCCCAACAATACATACTGCTACATATCCTAAATTACCAATAAATCCCATCATTGGCATCATTAAACCTGATAAGAACTGACTTTTACGATTAGCTTCATAAACTTTTTTATTATATTCATCAAATTTACGATCTGCTTCTTTAGAGCCATTGTAGGCTTTAACAACATTTAAGCCGGAATAAATCTCTTCGATATGACCATTTAAATTTCCTAGTTCTTCCTGACGAGCACTAAAATACTTTTGGGATCTTCCCAACACTTGGGACATAAACAAAAATCCTAAAAAACTTGATAAAATTGCTGTTATAGCCATTATCCAATTAGTATAAAACATCATGATAATACTTCCCAAAAATAACGTTAAAGCTGACACTAAAGTAGCTAAAGATTGGTTCATATTCATCGCAATCATATCGACATCATTTGTTACTCTAGATAAAATATCCCCTGTTGAATGTCGATCAAAATACTTCAGTGGTAAACGATTAATTTTATTCGAAATTCGTGTTCTTAGACTTTTGGCAAATTTATTAGAAACATCAGTCATAGAAATTTGTTCAATATAAGTAAACAAAGCACTACTTAAATACATGGCAATTAAGATAATACCTATAGTTTTAATTGCTTTCATACTCATTTTTGGTTCAATTACTTGTTTAATATGCTTTGGAGCCTTATCTAACTGTTTATAAAGTTGAGTTTGGTCTTCTCCTACTTTGCTCATAAGCTCTAAAAATTTGGCTTGATCTTGGGAAGTTATTTGCACCTTATCCACAGTAATTTCAGAAAATAAAACCTTTTCAATATTCGTCGGAATGTCTATTTCTTTTTGAGCCTCGATATTTTGAGAAGCTTTTAAAAATGCTATCTTATCTTGCGTTGTTATAGCAACATCTTGATAAATACTATCTTGTAATAAAACTTCTAAAACACTAGTTGGTAAATTGGTAAGGTTTTGCACAAAATCTTCTTGTTTACTTGTTTGAATCTCATTTAAAAATTTATTAAATTCTTCTTTATCTTCGGAAGTAATTGAACTAGACGCCATAATAGCAAAAGATGTTTTTTCATTTAATTGAATATCTAAAATAGCATTTAGCCTATCATTATTTGATAACGAAGAGGTAATATCTTTAGTTAATTTTTCTAAATTTTTTGTATTAACAATTAAGCCCTTCGAGATTTCATCAGTTAAATCCGCCAGACGGTTTGGGGCCATAATCGATAAAGCAGCTCCTGCAATTGCTAAAATCATCGATAAAGTGATTAAAAACTTAAATGGTTTTAATTCCTTTAAAAGACGCATGATAGAACTTTTAAAATTTTTAGCTTTTTGTAAAGGAGCCATTGGCCCTCTTGGAGGTCTTTTTACATGTTTTTCTTCTTTCATTTTGCTAACTCCTCCTCTGATATTTGGGATAAGGCAATTTGTTTATAAACTTCACAATTTTGTAATAACTCTTTGTGAGTGCCTATTCCCACACATTTACCATTATCTAAAACTATTATTTGATCAGCATGCATAATAGTACCAATTCTTTGGGCAACAATTAAAGTCGTTGCCTCTTTTGTATATTTTTTTAATTCTTTTCGTAATGTAGCATCCGTTTTATAATCTAAGGCCGAAAACGAATCATCAAAGATATAAATTTCGGGATCTTTAGCAATAGCTCGTGCAATGGCTAATCGTTGTTTTTGCCCTCCTGATATATTTGTACCTCTAGCGGCAATATGCGAATCGTATTTATCATCCATTTTTAAAACAAATTCTTCTGCTTGGGCAATTTTAATCGCTTCTTTAATTTTTTTATCACTAATCTTTTTTCCATTATCACCATAAGCAACATTCTCTTTAACAGTTCCATTAAACAATACCGCTTTTTGAGGAACATACCCTATTTTATTATGTAAATCCGTTTGTTTATAGTCCTTAATATTAATTCCATCTACGAAAATTTCACCTTTAGTTACATCATAAAAACGCGGAATTAAATTAATAAGAGTTGATTTACCACTACCCGTAGAACCAATAAAAGCTACTGTTTGCCCTTTTTCTACTTTAAACGAAATATCTTCCAGCAAGTACTCTTCAGCATCGGGATACATAAAGCTCACATTTTTAAATTCTACTGTGCCTTTTTGCTTAGTTTCCAAGCTTTCTTGTTGGCCATCCATAATAGTGATATCTTCATCTAATACTTCTCTAATACGTTTGGCTGAAATACTGGCTCTTGGCATCATCATAAAAATCATAGCTAGCATTAAAAAGGACATAATTACTTGCATAGCATATGATGAGAAAACAACCATATCACCAAACAAAGAAATTTTATCAGCCAATAATGCACCATCAATTAAATTAGCACCAATTAAATAGATAAATAAAGTTAGAAAATACATAACCAAATACATAATCGGCATCATAATAGCAAAAGTTTTTTGATTAAATAATTGTTGTTTAGTTAATTTATTATTAACATCATCAAATTTATCTTGTTGGAATTTCTCCGCATTAAAAGCTCTAATTACTCTAATACCTGTTAGATTTTCTCTAGTTACTCCGTTAACTTTATCAATTAATTTTTGAACAATTTTAAATCTGGGCATAACAATAGCAGTAATTATACCAATAACTGTAAGCAAAATAATAACAGCAATCCCAGTAAGCATACTCCATTCCCAACTTTTATTTAAAATCTTCGTAATCGCCCAAATGGCTGTAATAGGAGCTTTAATCAACAATTGGACTCCCATTGCTAAAAACATTTCAATTTGGGTAATATCATTTGTTGTTC
The DNA here is from genome assembly GCA_947629935.1 of uncultured Bacilli bacterium. Classification (GTDB taxonomy): domain Bacteria; phylum Bacillota_I; class Bacilli_A; order RF39; family UBA660; genus HGM10766. Next base: position 138,150 of record CANRFQ010000001.1, read on the forward strand.
GCGTAATTAAGCTAGATGTACTAAATTGTTTTACTTCATGCATAGCCAAATTTTCGACTTTAGTAAATAATTTTTTACGAGTTTCTAAGGAAAACAAAGCAGCCACATTAGCAATAAAATAACCAACAATAATAGCCGATATTAAGCTTCCTAAAGCACATAACATCATAAAGCCCCCATTTTTTAAAATTTCGGCCATTTTACTACCCTCAGTTTGCACTAAAACAGTTATTTCTGACATGTAATCAGGCATTTTTAATTCCAACCATACTTGGGCAAAAATTAAAATAAAACTGATAGCTATAAATAAGTAAACCTTTTTATTCAATCCTTTTAATAATTTAAGCATTTTTACCTCCTTATTTATTTAAAACACACCATATAACATATTAGACATTTTACCAAAATATGTCAAGTTTGCGGGATAAATTTTCGTTTAAAAAAAGAAAAAGTGGCAATAATAATTTTAGGTGATTAAAATGAAAAATAAAGGTTGTAGTAAATGTGAGGAAAGCACTTTACAAGGACGTGCTTATATTGATGAAGAAACAGGTATATTATGTGTTTCTTTAGAAGAAAAATATGAAAAACCGAAAGGCAAAAAAGTTTTAGTTCCCTTTGTTTGTACAACCTGCGGAGAAACTACTTGGAAAACAATTGATAATGAGTAAAAGCCGACCTTAGGTCTTTTTTTATTGACTATATTTTGAATTATAATATAATATTATCTACCTGAGGGGTGGCAATATGCAAAATTTTACGAATGCTAAAACGAAAATTATAAATTTACAACCTAATTATTTTGACAAAAATCATTTCCCGGAAAAACAAATTACTTCCGCTATTGCTCATAAAATAAGTGAGCAAACCGGATTACCTCTCAAACATATATGGTCAGGTGACACAATTGAGTGGTTTGATTATGTACTAAATTGGTATAACATAGATGGTAAATGGTTTTATTTTAAATGGGCAAAAGGCCTAAAAAGTATTATTAATGAATTAATGGGTGAAGTTATTTCAAAATATTTTAATCTAGAAAGCGCGCACTATATACTAGCAAAATTAGACCATAAAGAGGGTGTAATTAGTCAAAACTTTTGCTGTAAAGATTTTTCTTATAAAACTAGCAGGGAATTAAAATTTACAGGGCAAATTAATTTAGATATTCTAAATAAGATTAAGGATAATCCTAACCTACCTAATAGTGAGTTATTGTTAGAAGATATTAAAAAATTATTTATTAGAGATTTTTATACTATACAAAATGATAGAAATAATAATAATCTTTTATTTAAGTGTCAAAAAAATAGTATAAGAATGGCACCATTATTTGATTATGAGATGGCTTTTGACCCCTACACTAACTTTCATTGTTACCGTAATGTTTTAGGAACATTATATTTAGATTTTATAGAAACTCGCCAATTAGTTATTAACGATGACTTTTTTCAAAAACTCTTACTATTACTTATGGACGCTCGCATGCCACTTTTTATACAAGAAGTAGAAGATATTAATGAAATAATAATACCCAAACATATTAAAGAGACATACCTCCAAAGTGACTTACTAGTTAAAAAATATATTAAAAATATTAAGGTAATCCGTTAGTTAATTTTATACATTTTTTGATGCGACTAACATACTATATTAGTAGTTAGTTCAATTGACAAATGCCTCTTATTAGTGTAAAATCAAAATGTATTTAAAAAACGGGTCTATAGCCAAGTGGTAAGGCGTGGGACTGCAACTCCCTGATGCGTTGGTTCAAATCCGACTAGGCCCTCCAGTGGGAAATCTGTCCGAACTTTATAAGTTCAGACTTAAAGTATAAACGTATCAATTTCTAAGAAGTTGGTACTTTTTTATTGTTTTAAGTTAAGAAAGGATAGGTTTATATGATTAAGATTACAAAGAAAGAATTAGAGTTTGATAAAGAATTAAAGAAAAAGATTTTATTTATATGTGATTTTTGTAATGCTAAACCCACTATTATTAATGGGAAAATTCGCAAAATCGAAAAAACAAACTTAACTTATATAGAGCCACATAGAGTTATTATTAAAGATACTACTTTTTTAATTTTTAATTATTCTAATACTTTGTATATTGATAATTTATCAAATAAGATAGAATTAAAAGATTTAGAAGCCTACATAAAGCAATTAAACTAGAATTATAAAATAAGTGCCAGCTTTCTTTAAAAACTTGAAAAAAGCCTTAAAATTAGCTTATGTCTTGACTTTTAAATAAAATTATATATAATAACAACCAAGAAACAAGTTTTATGTTTTGTGGGTTAATATAAAACAAGTTAAAAATTAATTATAACCTTTAGAGGTGTCAAAGACATAAAATTGTTTTTAAGTCTTTGTCGCCTCTTTTTTAATAAAAAAGATAGAAAGGAATTTAAACTAAATGAACGAAGAAAAGAAAATTGCTGGTATATATATAAGAGTATCAACTGAAGATCAAGCACGTGAGGGTTTTAGTTTACCAGAGCAAGAGAAACGACTTCGAGCTATGTGTGATTATAAAGGATATGAAGTTTATAAAATATACAAAGATGCAGGTATAAGTGCTAAAACAGGAAATCATAGACCAGCATTTGAAGAATTAAAAGAAGATATTAAGAAAAAATTAATAAACACTATTGTTGTATTAAAATTAGATAGATTAACTCGTAGTGTTTATGATATGGAAAATATAATGAAATTTTTAGAGGATAATAATGCTTATTTAGATTGTGCCAATGATGATATAAATACTACAAATGCCAATGGTAGAATGGTTGCAAGACTACTTACAACTGTATCCCAAAATGAAATAGAAAGAACAAGTGAAAGAACAAAAATCGGCTTAGCAGGAGCAATAAAAGAAGGCAATATTCCTAATAAAGCTCCATTTGGCTATAAACACGTAAATAAAAAACTTGTTCCTGACCCTCTTACAAAAGACCAAATTATAAGAATATTTAATTTATATTATGAAGGAAATTCTTATCAAACAATTAGCAATATATACAATGAAGAAAAAGTTTTTGGAAAGACAAATTGGCGAGATAGTACAATTTTAAAGATACTTGAAAATGAAATTTATAAAGGCGATTTTGTACATGGAAAAAGGACATCTACTCCGACTTATTACGAAAATGTAGTTGAGCCAATTGTATCAAAAGAATTGTGGGAAGAATGCCAAGTTCAAAAGAAAAAAAATTCTAGAAATTATAAACGTGACAAAGAATATTTATTCTTGCAAAAACTAAGATGTCCAAAATGTGGGAAAATATTAGGTGGAAATGCGACACGAAAGAAAAATGGTAACATTTATTATTACTATCAATGTCATAGTTGTAATATTTCAATTAAAGAAAAGGATATTGAAAAAGAAGCCAAAACTTTACTTTCTGATATTTTAGAATATGATAATGTAGTTAACGAGTTCTTTTTACCAGTATTAAAATCAAAATTGGATAACCCTAAAATAGAGCTTGAAAAAGAATTAAAAAGTTTAAATACTAAAAAAGAAAGAATTAAAAAAGGATATATTGATTCACTTTTTACGGAAGAAGAATTCAAAGAAGAAACAAACTTAATCAATGAACAGATAGACCAAATAAACTCTAAATTATTAGAAAATGAACAAGCTGAACAATTAAATTTTACGGTTGATGATATTCTTTTAAAAAGAGATATGGATTTTATCAACAAAGTCAAACTACCAATATCTTACTATGCGTTTAATGATAATTGGAATTTGCTAAAGAGAAATGTTAAAGCAGATATAATTATGAGATATGTTGATGATATAGAATTAGAAATTGTAAATAAAAATTATACTGTTAAACAGATTAATTTTAGAAGTACAATTTATAGTGAATTTGAAGAATTATATAAAAAAGGATATGTGGATATAAAACGACCTATTACATTTAATTTTAATGGCTTATGTGTTGATACAAATATCAGATATAGCGAATTTATTCCTACAGAAAAAATGATGCAACATTTAGTTCGATTAAACGAATATTATGAAGTTAATTTTTATAAAGGTACGTTATATAAAGAAACTAGAAAACTTGATATGTTACCACTAAAAAATGGTGAAGTTCCTATTAGAATATTTCCATTACAAAATAATGACAATGGAAATGAAAATTGGGTATCAATGGGAATGATAACAACAAAAAAATCACCTAATGATATCAAGGTAAACATTAAAAATATTTTTGAAACAATACCCAATATTCCCTCGAAAGAATAGAAATTTATAGCTATAATTTTAATAATTAAAAAAGGTGAAAATTGCTAGGTAGTTGAAAAATAGTTGATATGAAAGCCTTATAAATAAAGGGTTAAAATGGTTTTGTTACTAAATTTCAACTATAAAAAGGTATAAAATAGTTGTTTTCGCAAGTGCGAAAATGGTTGGTGGTGCATCTACGATATGGAAAAACCCTTTATTTTAAAGGGTTTTGAAATTTCGTGGTGCATTCCCATATCCTGTTGTATTTAAAAAAATAGCTATTTTTTTTTATAACATTAAAATTTAATAAAAAAATAAGATTAGATATAATATTTTTAAAAGATAAAATAAGTGGCAATTTTTATCTTTTATTTTTCTATTTTCCCTTTACCACAAATCTCATTAATAGAAACTTTAAATTCCTTACAAAACTTATAAAGATTTGAAGTTGATATACAAATTAAACCTTTTTCATATCTAGTAATACAAGCTTGTGTTACACCTAAAATATCTGCAATGTTTTCTTGTGATAATTTATTTTTAATTCTTACTGCTTTTAAATTATTTCCTAAAATTTTCAAATTTAAACCTTTAATTAAATTCTTATGAGAACTATTATTACTTAAACCTAAAACATAGTCTAAACTATAATTAAAATAATCAGCAAATTCACATAAAAATTTAAGAGGAATAATATTGATTCCTAATTCCCATAAAGAATATCTGGAACGATTAACTTTTAATATTTCAGATATTTTGTTTTGACTTATGTCTTTATCTTCTCTAATATCTTTGAGTCTAGTAAAATCTATCATATTCATCACCTATATTTAATTTTCCCATTATGTGAATTAAATACAGGTAAATTGCTATTATGAGTTATTATTTTATGCTATTCTGTGTTATAATTTCTTATGAAAGGATAAGGTAATATGGAAAAAAATAAAAATGAAAGTGAACTCACAAATAAAGTAATAAATTTATGTTTACTTAATAGCATAGAAGAGTCTGAACTATATATTAATTTTTTAAAAAATCAGATAGAACTTGATAAAAAATATATTCAATATTTAGAAGACTCTAAACCATTATTTTTTCGAAGAAAAAAATTAAAGGAACATAATAAAGAAATTGAAGAATATCAAACTAAAATTAAAAATACTTATTTAAAAATTGCCGAAGAATTCGAAGAAATAAAAAAAATTCAGAAGGGAATTTCTGAATAATTTCTTCTAATTTATATTATTTAGATCTGAAAATTTTACAAAATTTATTAAAATTCAGCATTTTGCTATTGCAAATAATAAAATTCATTATTAAAATAATAATAGAAATTGATATTAAATAATTAATTTCTCATTAACGAGAAAAAGTTTGAAACAACTTTACCACTCGCTCCAATGTTGATTATTACTCGATTTATTTCATTTCGAGAATTATAAATGCTAACTAGAAATAGTTAGTTTTTTAATTATTAATAAGATAGTAAAAAACAAAGAAATATTAAAAAACAAACAAATTTTAAATGCTCAGCTTTTTATAAAAACCATTTTACCGAAATGATAATAACAACTTCGCTATTGTCAAAGCCAATAATGATGTTAAAAGGAAATTCCCTTTTGAAACCCTTGTTCACTGAATCTTTCTATGGCTTTAATTAACAATTAAATATTAATTTTTATATTTTAGATTATCTAATATTGTTTGCATTAAATTATCAAGTGAAATAGTTATTTGATCTTGTTTTAAATCTATAATACCTATTTTTAATTGTTCTGTTGGCATAGTAAAAGGACCAGCCCCTAAACTTAATTGATAAAAATCATGCATTTTTGGTTCAACAAAATATGCAATAAAATTTCTAATCACTTTCTTTTGGTTTTGAACATTTATAATCATATCTTGAACATATAATTTAAAATTAAATATACCATTATTATAATCTTTATAATATATAAAACTATTATCTACATCTTCACAACCATTATTCTTCATAAATTGTTTAGTATTATTTATTACTAAATCAATTCTTTTTTCAAATTGTCCATCTTCAATATATCCATCTGATGTTAATTGTTCCATAAATCCTCGTCCAGAAGCCAATAATATAGTTTGTGGATTATTGTCATTTTGTATTTGAAAATCATTTAAAATAGGAATAAATAATTGTTCTGCATGCATTCTATAATTCATTATTCTTGCCATATCATTTGCAACATGTTGTATATCTTTACTTTGATAATTTAAAAATTCATTTTTTACACTTTTTAAATCATCTTTTCTTTGTATTATTTGTTTTGTAAATTCATTAAACTTTGACTTATTTTTTGCTAAATTTTCTAAATCTTCAATTGCTTCTTCTTTATCTTCATAAGTTGTATTCACAAAGTTATCTATTGTAGTAAACCAAAATGGGTCATCATTTCCTAACAATTGTTTTAACCTATTCTCATAAGTGATATCAATATTTTCATTAAAATTAGGATTTCTAAATTTCATTTCATTATTACATTTAGGACATCTAATCAATTTGAATTTTTCGTTATCATTCCATTCTAAACTTAACTCATTACCACACAAACATTTTTCAACCATAGTCATATCATTACCTCCATCAATATTTTATCATAAAAATATCGCTTTTAAGCAACGTATTTGTAAAAAATATACAAAATTGTTAGTTAAATGTAAAATATGGAATATAATTATATTAGTCATAGTTATTACTACCTATTATTAAGCATGAGAAAGGTTATTCGACTTCGTCTTTATACGCTCCAATATTGATTGTTACTCGATCTATTTTATTTCGAGAGTTATAAATACTACCTAGAAATAGTTAGTTTTTTAATTATTAATAAGATAGTAAAAACAAATAGATATTAAAAAGCAAGCAAATTTTAAATGCTTGATTTAGACATTTTATGATACTAGAATGCCTATTAAGAAATTTTATTTATTGGCAAATTTTCAGCCCATTCTATTAACAACTTACATTTGTAATCTATTTCTTTTAAAACATCAATCTTTTTTCTATGCTTATTATTTTTATCATAATAATTAATTTCACACTTGATGCAAGTTCTTGGATAATCTAATCCATCATTAATATATAGCTCAAATTCACTTGGTAAATTACTAAATTCATATTTATCGGTAAATAAGATATATAATAATGTTTTATCTATTTCTTTCCAATAGTCAAAACTATTATCTTTTATTTTTTTTATGATAATTTTATCATCTTGTTTATATTCTTTTAGCTTACTTATATCTTCATCAAAGTATTCATAAAACTCTATTCTATAATGACCAGAACAACTTGCAAAGGTTTTATAACCTTTTTTATTTAATATTGATATTGCAGGAGCGATAGGTTTATCGCAAACAAATACCTTTGGATGATTTTCAGCGTGAATACAAACTTCAAATGTTGTTTTATCAATAATACTATTTTTATCCATTTTTTCCCAACCTTTTTCATTTAATAATAAAATAATTATTTTGTATTTAATCAATTGTAAAATCTAAATATACATAATTATCCATATCATAGGCCAAATTATCTTCTATCATTTTCCTCGCAATTTTACAACATTTAGAAATTCTTTTCCCATTAAATAGGGGATCTATATATCTAACTTTTGCTCCATGATGAACATAATAAACATTGTCTGGTTTTGTTTTTGAAATTTTTACTTTTTTTGCATTTTTCCATAAATTAAAAACATCTTTATATTTAGAAGTTTCAATAATATCTATTACTTCCCTTTCTTTTAATTCATACAAATCTTTTTTTGATATTTTACCTTCATTATTTAATTTTTTTAAAATATCAGCAATAAATTGCATAGAATATCTAGTTCTATCTTCACGATAGATAATAGATAATCTGCTTGTAACTTTTACAAAATTTCTAGCTAGTTTTTTCGTTTTAAATCCCAGTTCTATCTCATTTCCTTCGTTATTTTGAATTTCTATATCAGCATATATCTCTTTAATACTTTGGAAATCTAATAATTTATAAATAAATAATGCTTTAGATAATGAATATTCCAATCTATCCGCGGATAATTTGGGCGTATCATTATCAGCAATTGGATAAAGATGATAATTATCTACTTCTGATACTTCAATGTTGTCTCTTTTTAATAAAGCCATGATTTCTTTAGAATTTTTGATAATTTCAGAAGTTAAATCTTCGGTTGATTCTTGATTCATATAATCCCCATTTAGAAAATCAACACAATGTTTAAATGCCGGTGTTGCTATATCATGAAATAATCCTGATAGTGTTTGTTTTTTATCATGAGTAAAGTGCCAGACAATTAAAGCCACTGCCACGGAATGATCAAGACTAGAAAAGAAAAAATCACTTTCGAATAAATTTGAATAAATTGTACCATTGGTAATACTAATATATTTTTGGGATAATAATTCTTTTGTATCTATATATTCATTTAACCATTCCGGAAAATTTGGCTCTAATATTTCCAAATAATTTTTAATTTCTTTATTAACATTACTATAATATTTACCCATTTATAACTCCTTATTTTTTTAAATTCTTCTTCTATTTTTTTGTTTTCATATTTTTAAGATTGGAGGACCACACTCACATCAAATGCTCTAGAGAAATTATATCATATAGAAATATAAAACAAGAAATCATTTTTGATCTCTTGTTTTTAAATATTATAATTATTTAACAACAATATTAACTAATTTTTTGGCAACAGCAATTTCTTTAATAATAGTTTTGCCTTCTAATTGGTTTTTAACACTTCCTATTTCTTTGGCTTGTGACTTCATTTTCTCTTCATAAGAAATACAGGTACTTCTACTTTACCTCTTATTTTACCATTTATTTGGACAACCATTTCATACGTTTCGTCAACTATTTTACTTTCATCATAACTAGGCCATGATTCATAAGCAATTGTATTTGCCTTATTAAATACTGTTTGCCAAATCTCTTCGGTTATATGAGGTGTTATAGGATTTAATAATTTAATAAAGTTCTGCGCGTACTCTAAGTTCCATGTTTTTTCTTTATATACAGCATTAACAAAAATCATCATTTGGGCAATAGCGGTATTGAAATTTAGAGATTCATAATCTTCCGTCACTTTTTTAACGGTTTTATTATAAACTTTATCCAAATTAGGATTATCTTTAAATTCGCGCAAATCCTCATGATAAAGACGCCAAACTCGATCTAAGAATTTTTTAATTCCTCTAACTCCTTCATCATTCCAAGGCTTATCAGCTTCTAAAGGTCCCATGAACATTTCGTACATTCTTAAAGTATCGGCTCCATATTCTTTTTCGACATCATCAGGATTAACAACATATTTAGGAAAACGTTTACCCATTTTAATTCCATTAGAACCTAATATCATTCCTTGATGAACAAGTTTTTTAAATGGTTCTTTAACACTTACTAAACCTTTATCATATAAGAAATTATTCCACATTCTAGAATATAGTAAATGTCCAACAGCATGCTCCGGTCCACCCACATACAAATCGACTGGCATCCAATGTTCAATTAGCTTAGGATCGGCCAATTTCTGATCATTATGAGGATCGATATATCTTAAAAAATACCAACTAGATCCTGCTGAACCGGGCATTGTTGAAGTTTCACGTACGCCTTTGACGCCATCAACCTCAACGTTTTTCCATTCAGTAGCATTTTCCAAAGGGGCTTGGCCATTTTTACTTTTATAATCCGCCATTTCTGGTAAAGTTAGTGGTAAATCTTTATCATCTAAAACAATATCTCTTCTATCTTCTAAATGAATTATTGGAATTGGTTCACCCCAATATCTTTGACGAGCAAAAATCCATTCTCTAATATGGTAATTCACTTTTTTCTTACCACAACCCATGTTTATAAGTTTATCAGTAATCTTTTCTTTCGCTTCTTCTACCGTTAGACCACTAAATTCTTCACTATTAATTAATTTACACCCTTTATTCAAATAATCTTGTTTCTCAAAAGCGCACTTAGTTGTATCACGGCCCTCAATTACTTGAATCATAGGAATATGATATTTTTCGGCAAATTCAAAATCTCTTTGGTCATGAGAAGGAACAGCCATAACGGCTCCCGTACCATAATTGGCTAAAACAAAAGCACTAAGATATACTGGTACTTCTTGATTATTAACCGGATTTATCGCCATAATTCCTTCTAATTTAACCCCAGTTTTATCTTTATTTACTTCCGTGCGATCAAAATCCGATTTTTTAGCAGTTTCATTTCTATAATTAACTACTTCATCCCAATTAGTAATACGGTCTTTTAGTTCATCTACTAATTTATTTTCTGAGCTAGAACCATAAATGTTATACCGTATATCGTTTCAATACAAGTAGTATAAATATTCTTGCCATGTTTTTTCAATTTCAATAAAGTTATACATTTTCCTACCTCCTAATTTTTCCATAAAAGAAATTATAATTAAGAAATTAATAAATTGCCAAATATAACAAGATCTTACATTTATTACGGTATCAAGCTTTTTTTCAAAAGTCAAATATATTAAACATAAAATAATTCCCTATTTTAATTTAGAAATGCTATAATAACTTCATGAGGTGAATGAAGTGAAAAAAAGAAGTTTATTATTAGTTTTAATTTTAGGATGTTTAATTCTGGGAGGATGTAAAGTTAAAGATACAGATGCTTTAAAATTTAAAAATGATTATGAAAGTCTTAATAATAAGGAAACTGCTACAGCAGGTGTTAAATACCGTAGTATAAAAATAGATAAAAACAATCCTATTATATATATGACCTTTAAAGATGTTACGAAAAAAATTGCAAATAAAGATACTTTTATTTTATATGTTGGTTTTTCAGGTTGTCCTTGGTGTCGTTCTGTTATTCCTTATGTTCTAAAAGAAGCGAAAAAGTATGGTATAGATAAAATATATTATGTTAATGTGCGTGAAGATAATACTAAAGAATCTGACCTACGCGGCTACTACAAAGTAAGTGAAGAAGGCAAAGTAGTTTATGAAGTATATCCGGATAAATATTATCATGATGTATTAAATACTTTAAATGACTTTTTAACTCCTTATAAGGTAACTGATGAAAACAACAAAGAATATGAAACGGGTGAAAACCGCCTATTTGCTCCAACTTTTATCGTATATAAAAAAGGAAAAGCAAAAGCTTTAGACGATTGTATTTCTGAAAAGCAAACAGATGGTTACCAAAAATTAACTCAAGATATAACCAAAGATATGGAAGAAAAAGCTACTAAATTATTTAAAGAATATAAATAATACGCAAATTATAAATTGACATTTTTACTAAACAATATTAATATAGCAGATAACAGAAATGAGGTTTCATTTATGAAATATAGAAGCATAAGTTTAAATTCTCAGAGTGATATAGGTTTAGTTAAATATAACGAAAAATACCAAGAAGATTATTCCTATTACTTTGATGTAAATGATCATAATATCTTAATGGCTGATGATATTAAAAAGGGTGAGCAATTATTTAAAGATAACCAAATCCAAAGTTACATGCTTTGTTATCGATATAATCTTCTAGGTGGTGTAAGTATTGATACATCTAAAAAAGATTTAGAGGTTCGTTTACACTTAAATCCTAATAACCCATATGGTCCAAATAAAATTGCTATGATAGTAAATGACCTTGCTACTTCCTTAAAACAATATTTTTATGACAAAGAAAATGTTATTTTAAATATTTTGAATAAGGAAGACTTAGAATTAGATAGTGATAGCAAAAATTTAAATGATGATGGCACTTTTACTTATATCTTTAAAAATGCACGAAATAATATTTTAGTACCTGCCCTAGTAGAAGAAGTAACTACTTGTGAAGAAAATTTAACTAATTGGGGTGAAGGTTGGTTTCAACATTTAGATATGAACCAAAATTTATCTAAAACATATGATAATTTATTAAAAGAAAGTATTCAAGATGGGACAGTTACCTATCCTGAACTATTTAGTAAATTTGATAAAATAGTATGGCAAGACATTAATTCTAATAATGCGACAAGAAATATTATATTTTACCAAAATGGAGATATTTCTTATTCTAAACAAAATTATAAAACTAGAAATAGAAAAAATTATAAAAATTGTACAATCGATTATAATGTTTTAGCCGATAGATTTACATTAGTAGAACACGGCCACTTAGAAAATTTTAAAATTGAGCATAATCCTATTTTTACAGAAATTCAAAATAATAATTTAAAAATTGTAATTAATCCTGACAGAAGTAGAATTAATTATATTAGTGATATAGTTAATAACTCTTCGATAGCTATAGAATTATGGTGCAAAGAAGGGAAATTAACTAATTGTTATATTGATTTTCGTACCCATAAAAACTATAAAAATAAAATAAATGGCTTATATAGATTAAGAATTGCTCCCGATAAAAATTATGGCCAATTTTCTTTAAAATTTGTAAGTCGCAAAGATTATTATGGGTATGACTTTAGTGAAAAAATAATTAAAGAAGATGAAGAACTTTATACTACTTTATTTTATGGTGACATTACTTTAGATTTAATTGGAGAGTTAGTAAATAAATTAATTCCTATTATTAATAAAGAAGCAGTTCATAATAATAAACCATTAATTGCTTTAGATAATGCTATATCAATCCAAACAATAAAAGAATTAGATAATAGAGTTTTAGAGTTACTTAGTGAAGTAAAAGACGGAGTTCCTTTAAAACATTTAGAAAACATCTTACAAACATTTATTAAATATTATACAGAAGAAAGACCAAAGAAAAAAATCTTAAAATAAAATAAAACGCCCTAGAGCGTTTATTTTATTTTGACAACATATTCTCTATTTCTAATAGAAAGTACTAGTTCGACATTATCGGCATTCCTAATTGCAGCATCAACCTGTAAAACAACTTTGCCTTCCAATTCTTTAGGTGTCAAATTTTCCGTATTTACCGTAACAGGATCACTATCATTTTGACTATATCTAACTTTAGCAAATTGGCTAAAAAATGTACTAGCATTTTTATTATTCTTATAATAATTAGTTGTTTCATCAAGTTTTAAATCATAATCTAAAACTAATAAAATAGCATTAGAAGCTTTTGTATATTTCGGAGTTACGATACCTACAGAGTCACGACAATCTTCATTAATACAAAATTCATAATTATATTTATAAGTATTCGTAATATTATAATTTGTTATTTTAAGAGAACTATCTTTTAGCATGCTATCTTTAAATGATATTTTTTCTTGCTGTTTATAAGTACCCACATTCTCTACTTTCGAAATATCTTCAGGAACTACTTTAACTTTTTTATAATTGGCTTTAATATCACCCACATTATAATTAATAGACTCTAATATATTAATAACATAATTTTTGCGCAAGTAAGGTTTGTCTAATTCAAAAATTAAAATATAATTACCATCAGACTCCGCCTTTAATTTATCTCCTTTATAAGGAGTACCTAAATCGGTAAAATACTCTATTTTACTTTTAGTAGGATATATATTATCACTATTTAATCTTAAACGAAAATCAGTAAGTTCTAAATTATTTGCAACATTAGATTTATTAACAATATTCATATTAACAATTAAATAGTATTTATCTTTAATTAGTTCATTACCCCGATAATCCGTATTCGTAATGTAACTATTATTAACTTTTAAATTAAAAGTTTTATACGAAAATACTGCATTTTGTTTGTATACTTTGTTATAAACATTGACATTCATAAATATTCCGGTGCCAATAATGATCCCAACAATGGAAATAATACAAATAAAGATAAATGTATTTTCCATTATATAGTATTTAAATTCTCTAATAAATCTACGTAAAGTTCTTTTGGCTTTATAAGTTTCAACTCCAACAGTCAGTTCGACTTCCTCATTATCAGTAGCTTCAATTTCCATTTCTTTTAAATCTAATTGGAAATTAAATTTCTTTAAATTAAATCCTAAACCGCGCATAGCTGTAACGGTTATGAAGAAATATTGTGGCAAAGAAAATAACAGAGATAAATCCCGATACAAACGAGCCGATTGGGCATCTACAACACTTTTTTCTAAACCTTGTAATATACCAAATGAGACAGATAATAAAACAAATACAAATATGTAATAAGCTATTAAAGCCATATATAATCTTGTATCTTTCTTTTTATTCTTCATTAGCATATAAACAAAAATACTAATACCCAAAATCAAAATTACGGCTAAATACATAAATAAATTAATGTAGCTTCCCGCAATATTTGAAGATGATGTGTAATATCCGGAAGAAGCAAATTCACTAAAAAATCTTACTAAATTAAACACCTTAAAAGCTAAATAAACAAGTAAACCTACTATTACTAAATGAATTGCTTTAAAATGTTTGATTAAAAAAGCATAAGGTTTTTTAAATACCATGTGAATTCCCCTCTTTCTATCATATTAATTATAATATAGGAGACAAAAAAAAGAAAGATTAAACTTTCTACATACTTTTGCGTGATACTAGTAATTGATCAGGCATTAAATATATAGTTTCATTCTCACGCATTACTCGATCTTTATCAACTTTAAAACGATTAGCAACAATATCTAAAGTATCTCCTTCGGTTGTAATATAATAACTATAGCCACTTTTCGGAATTAAAATTTCTTGACCAGGATAAATATAATCATTCATTGTCAAACCGTTTAAAGCTGCTAATAACTCGGGATTAATATTATAACGTCTGGCTATTTGATATAAATTATCGCCTTTTTCAATAGTATAATATTCAAAATATTGTTCTTTATTTTTCGGAACGATAATTTCCATCCCTTGTCTTAATAAAGTAGCATATTCCATATTATTAATATCTTTTAACATATCTACCGTCGTATTAAATTTTTTAGCGATAATTTCTAAATTATCTCCTTGTTTAATTGTATATTTATCAAACATACTATCACTCCTAATAGTAAGATATGATAAATATCTTAGAATGTTATTGACGATAAACAAAAATCATATTTTGATAATTAAAATTCCATTCAAAATTTTCTAATAATAATTGTTCTCCTAAATTAGGATTGTAACGATATAACTTAGAGTCACATAAATAATAGATATTTTCTTGATCATAATCAACAATTTTTAGATTCTCTTTCTTACTTACTAATATTTTATTATCACTATTATATAGTTTTAAATATAAGTTACCGTTATTTGCTGTATAGTTATATGCATTTAATTTTTGAAATTGATAATCTTTTTGGACCAGTTTAGTTAAACTAATTTTCGTAAATTTTTGATCATAAATAATTCCTGATTTGTTATTAGTTCCGACTATTCTAATTTTTTGATGAGATGGCACAATTTCATATTCGATTTTCGCTTTGCGATTGACTAAGAAAACGCTTTCATTATAGCTTCCTAAGATATAGCTATCCATAGAAATATCATAATCAATTTTCCAAGTACTTTTTTTGCCATTTTCTAAGTTAATAATGATAAATTTATTAAAATGATAATCTTCATTATAATCCGCTAAGATAACTAAATTATTTAATTTGGCTATAACGTTTAAATTATAGACATCATGATCCGTAATTTTTAAATTATCAGTAATATTATTGTTTAGGTAATAAAAACCTTTATAATTCCAGAGTAAGAATGCAGAGCTATCTTGGTTATAAATTGTTATATTGTTAAATTGGGTGTTTACCTTACTATTATCATTTTTAATTTTATAATGCTTTAAAACATCTTGATTTTTAATTAAACTAATGTCTTTAGAGAGTTTATTTTCAATACATATAGGTCTAGAAGTGCTATTTTTAGTTACAATAGCTAAACAATAGATATTATCTTTTTGATAATAATCAACATCTTGAACTATTTTTCTTTTCCAAATATTATTAATGACAAATTCATATGTATGCTTATCTTTTTGCACTTGAATATAATGAGCTTTTAATTTTTTATTATATTCTTCCTCTACTAGAATAGATCCTAATTTATAATGAATTTTATAATTATGAGGCATTTTAAAAAGAAATATAATAAAAATTATACTTAATAGAAATATAACAATTCTTTTTTTATGAATTTTTCTAGTCTTCCTCTTCTTCATTATTCTGATATTTTTGCTTCTCCCTAATCATATATTCCGTAATTTCTGTTTCAATTTTATTTAAAGCCTTTTTAGATAGTTTTGAAACGGTAATTAACTCTTTTATAGTATCAATTGTAATTCGTCCCCAAATAATTCCTTCTCTAACTGTTAAATCATTATACATATCGGGAGTTATTGATAAAAAAGTATATCCCCATAACACTCTTTTTTTTGCAACAATCAATCTTTTATTTGTAATAGCGACCACACAAGTTGAGAAAATATCCCACAAACTAATAGTTTTTTGACCACAGAAAATAAACAAAATTTCTTCTTCTGGATTTAAGTGTTCTTCAATTACACGGCAGTGTTTTTTAATGCGCCAAGCGATACCACCGGGATAATTTTTAATATATTCTAAAAGTTTTGCATATACATTCATATTTTTTTCCTCTTTATCTACTTTTATTTTACATATATATCATTCATTTAGCAAGAATAAATAAAATTTTTATACTTACTTTCTATTAAAGATTAACTAAAAAAAGTAGCTAATTATCTTAATTAAAATATGGCTTTACAATGTCAAGAACATATTGTTTCATATTTTTATAAAGATCAGCTACTCCTTCTTTTTCGCTATTTCCTAATATTTGAATAGTTTCATCAAGAAAATATTCATCATAAAAATTTATTCTTTGCATATTATCACTAATGTCTTTAGTACCTATAAAATCTGTTAAATCGGCTATATATTCAAAATTATTCATAAAATATTCATGAATTTTACTAACAATTTCTTCACTTATAATAGTCTGATTATTATAAGTTACCCTATTTCCATCTATATCTAAAATTAATTCATTATCATACAATTTAAATTCCATATTTTTAAAACTCCTTTAATCCATATTAACATTATGATATATTTCAGTTACATCTTCTATTTCATCTAATAAATTATAAAGGCGCTCAAAGATTTCTTTATCTTCACCTTCTAAAGTAATTTTTTCTTTTGGATACATACCGACTTCATCAATATCATAATCAACATCAGGAATGATACTTTCAATTACATCTTTGATATGATGGGCGTCAGTTGGATTAGCACTAATTGTAATAAAGCCATCTTCATTTTCAAAATCCACTATTTCAATACCCGCATTTAATAACGCTTCAAAAATTTCTTCTTCTTTATCACTTTTAAAACTAATAATTGCTAAATGATCATAATTATAGGAAACCGAATTTGTGACACCTAAGCTTTTGCCTACTTTATTGAAAGCTGCTCTTACAAAACCAACAGTTCGATTGACATTATCAGTTAAAGTTTTAATAATTAATGTAGAAGCACCAGGACCAAATCCTTCATAGATAACCTCTTTATAGTCTTCGCCCCCAACCCCTTTCGCTTTATCAATTGCTCGATTAATTATATCACTTGGAACTTGTTGTTTTTTGGCTTTATCAACAATTCTTTTTAAAGCAATATTCGAATCTATTTCCGGTACACCACTTTTGGCAGCTAAATAAATTTCCTTCGCAAAATTAGAATATAATTTAGCTTTTATAGCTCCGGTTTTAGCAATACTTGCTTTTCTTACTTCATAAGCTCTTCCCATAATAAGTCCTTCTTTCTTTTAGTATTATATCATATGTATTTTCATTTAGATAATTTTCTAATATAAAAATAAGCAATAAGTCTATTTATCGAACGTAAAAATTTCTTAGAAACAGTAAAACTGTTTAAATATTCGGATATGGAACCTTTTTGAAAATCTAAAATCCCATTTAACTCATGACTATCTGGATATATGTGCCCATAAAAATTTTGGGGAATAAAATAACGCATCAAGAAAAATCTCAAAGAAACTCCTTCAATTTGCAAAGCTTTAATATATAATGCATTAGTAGATATTTGGTATTTTTTACCACCTGATAAATTAAATGTTTTTTTATTTAATTTTCGTTTATTTGTTAAGCTCGTAATTAAAGCATTTGCTACTAAAGAATTAGTTATTACTTCAATTTTTGTATTTAAAGGAATATTATACATAAACGAATTATAATTATTCTTTTCAATAATTAATGGCACACGATATATAGTGTAATTAGTTAAATTCTTTCTAATATAATCTTCTATTTTATACTTATTTTGACTATATATATCATGATTTAAAATATTAATATCACTATCAACCGTTGCCTGTTTAACATTGCCATAAACTGCTGTTGTCGAAAGAAATATAAAATAAGCTTTAGGATTAAATTCCTTTATCGCATCTATTATACTTTTACTACCGCCATACTCAATAATATTAGCTAAATTAGGATGTAACTCCGTAGTCGGAGGCATAAGTCCCGCTAAATGAAAAATTACATCGTGATCTTTTATTAAAGCATTCATAATTGTACTATCGTTTATATCGCCATAAACTATATTAATCTTATTTTTAAATTTATTAAGAGTTTTAACAGATTTCGTACTTTTTAAATCTAAAGCTGTTATTTCATAGTTACCACTATTTAAAAGCTTAGATATTAATTTTTTTCCTACTATTCCACTTGCCCCTGTTACTAAACACTTCTTCATAGTCTTACTCCTTTTATAAAAATAATGTTGCGGTCATTAGAACTAATCCCGTAATTAGACCTAAAATTATTTCCTTATGTTTAATATTATTTTTTATTTCCCCAAATAATTCAAAAAAAGAAATATAAATTAGCATTCCACACGTTATACACATTAAAATTCCTAAAAAAACTTCGTTAATATTATTAAAAATAGCAACCATTAACCCTCCCAGTAAAGGAGATATTATTAATAATCCATAAGTTATTACCCGATTAAATTTATTTTTAATAATATCTAATGTTAAGGATATTTCCATTCCTAAGGGAATATTATGTAAGGCTACTCCAAGTCCCATTAATAATCCCGCTTTTAAAGAAGTTATACTAAGACTATAAATAGCCATACCTTCAATGATGTTATGAATAATTAAAGCCACACTTGTCATTATTCCAATATGAATCAAATGGTTTTCATGTTCCACAATATTAGTTTCTGCTTCTTGATGGTGGTGGGTATGAGTCGGAACTAAGCTATCTAATATTTTTAAAACAATAATCCCAATTAAAGTAAAGCCTAAAAAATAAATTAGGCGTTTATTACCACCCATTTCCCCAAAAGAAGTCATTATCTCGGGAATAATATCTAAAATTAACAAGCATATAATTACACTAAAAGCTAAAGCGCTAGCAAATTTATAAAAAAAGTCTTTGCGTTTTACTTTTTTGATAATTAATATACCTAAAAAAAATAAAAATCCCGCTATTAAGGTAATTAAAAATGCTAAAAAATTAGTCATTGCAATCTTCCTTTTTCTTTTTTACTTTTTTCTTCAAATTTTCTATCTAAATTTTATCTTATCAAATTTCAAAAGTCAATGGACCTTAAAATAACTCTAACGTACTAGAAGCATTTAAATCTAAGGAAGCAAATTCTTTTTTTAAATACATGGGATAAGCAGCGGCTCCTATCATAGCAGCATTATCAGTACAATATTTAAATTCTGGTACAGCTAAATTTACATTATACTCATCACATAGTTTTTCCATTTCCCTGCGTAAGTATTTATTAGCGGAAACACCCCCAGCAATAATAACATTTTTTATTTGTTCATTTTCAATAGCTTTTTTAACTTTGGAAATTAATTGATTAATAGCCACCGTCTGAAAAGAGCAAGCTAAATCTGCTTTATTAAGCGTATTTCCTCTTTGCTTTTCATTATGAGCTATATTGATAACACTCGATTTTAAGCCACTATAAGAAACGTTATAATTATCATTATTATGAATAATCCCTAATTTATAAGTTGGCAAGCCTTCTTGAGCTAATTTTTCCACATTAGGTCCTCCTGGATATTTCAAGTCCAAAACGCGGGCTACTTTATCAAAGGCTTCCCCAATCGCATCATCTAAAGTTTTGCCTATTACTTTAAAATCATAATCTTTTTGCATCATAACTAAATCTGTATGACCACCACTTACTACCAAAGCTAAAAGAGGAAACTTTAAAGTAGAAGTTAAATTATTAGCATAAATATGCCCCGCAATATGATTAACAGCAATTAATGGTTTTTCATATAAATAACTTAAGGTTTTAGCAAATTCCACTCCAACTAGTAAACTACCCAATAATCCGGGCGCATAGGTTATAGCAATAGCATCCATATCTTCTATTTGCATATGAGAATTAGTTAAAACATCATCTAACACCATCGTAATATTTTCCGTATGCATGCGCGAAGCAATTTCAGGCACAACTCCCCCAAAATTAGCATGAATATCCATTTGGGTTAAAACATTCATATAAATACACTCGTGACCATTTTTAACAATTGCTATACTAGTTTCATCACAAGACGTTTCAATCGCTAAAATATATACATTTTTCATTTTTCATACTTCCTTCCCATTAAATATCCATCACCATCAGGGTAATAATTTTTACGAATAGTTAGAACTTCTAATCCTTGTTTTTGGTAAAAAGTAATTGCTTTTTGATTATTAATATTGACCTCTAATGTTAAATTTTTAATTGGATTATTCGCTAATAAATAATTAAATAATTGCGTCCCTATTTTTTTTCGACGATAATTTTTGGCAACAACAATATTAATAATATCACCATCTTCAAAAAAAACATTTGCATGAATAAAACCAACTATTTGCTTACTCTCTTCCCAAACATAAAATCGCGTATATTGATATTTTAACAATTCGGTCAAATCAAATAATTTAGCATAATCAGCATTAAGTTCTTGACCTAATAATTCTATTTGTTTTTTATCAGCTAATTCTACTTTTCTAATCATTGCTCCACTCCAATTTTTTTAATATAAATTGGATTAACAGCATGAGGATTTAAAGCCGGCATATCTTTTAAAAAATCATAAACTAATTTATAATTAACTTTTATATCTTGTTCTAATATATAATCATCACTACAACTAGTTACATATTGATATTCTCCCAGAGGTTTATTATTTTCGGCAAAAGATCCTATATAAAATCCTTTAGGATCAGGAATAGCTACTTTTTTTTCTTTCTGCTCTAAACTACAAGCTAATAATTGTAATGAGCTAATAGTTTTAATTTTTATTTTTTGGGTATAAGCCCAAGTTTTAGCAATGGTAATTCCTAGTCTAACTCCCGTAAAACTTCCCGGACCATTTACCACAATTATCTGCACTATATCATGTTTATCTACTTCATTATTTGTTAGTAATTGCTCAATTAAAGGCATAATAAATATAGAGTGAGACTTTTCAGTTTGTTTTGTCAATAAATCAATTACTTCATCATCTTTATATAATACTAAATTAATAATTTTATCGTGTGTATCTATTAATAATGAATACATAGAATCACTTCCAGCATAGATTATAACATAAAAAAACTGTATTAAACAGTTTTAATTAATTAATAAAATATCTTATATTTTCGTTTTTATAGAGACTTATCTCTTTTTATCTCTTTTGACTTTTGTTTTAAATCGTATAAAGTATTTATAGCTTCCATAGGAGTCATATTTAAAGGATCGATATTTTCTAATGCCTCTACTAAAATATTAGGCTTCTCCTCTTTTTCTTCCTCCAAATCAAATATTAATTGTTCTTGAACATTAATATTTTTCTTACCCTCTTTTTCATACTCATTTAATATTTCATTAGCTCTTTTTAATAATTCCTTAGGCATTCCAGCTAGTTTAGCAACGTGAATTCCATAACTTTTATCAACAGCTCCATTTTTTATTTTATGTAGAAATGTTATAGTTCCATTTTCTTCTAAAGCCGAAACATGGACATTTTTTATATTAGTAAAACGTTTATCAAGTGTCGTGAGTTCATGATAGTGAGTAGAGAATAAAGTTTTACATTTTATATTTTTATTTACGTATTCCAAAATAGCTTCGGCGATACTCATACCATCATAAGTAGCAGTTCCTCTTCCTAATTCATCAAATAAAATTAAACTATGAGAAGTAGCATTTAATATCGCATTACAAGCTTCTAACATTTCGACCATAAAAGTCGATTCTCCACTTACTAAATCATCACTGGCCCCAATTCTTGTAAATATTTTATCAAAAATGGGTAACACCGCACTTTTAGCGGGAACAAAAGAACCCATTTGGGCCATTATTATAATAATAGCTAGCTGACGCATGTAAGTACTTTTACCAGACATATTTGGTCCTGTTATTAAAAGAGTATTTATGCTTTCATCCATAATACAATCATTTGAAATATATTCGGTTTTACTTACTCTTTCTACAACTGGATGACGTCCTTCTTTAATTTTAATAATATTAGAATCAACTAATTGCGGCCTTACCAGATTATAATCTTCACTAGCAACTGATAAAGCAATAATAGCATCTAATTTACTAATTTCTTCGGCCGTTTGTTTTAAATTAAATATTTCGGCTTTTATTTTATCTTTAATTTCTAAGAATAAATTATATTCTAATTCAACTATTTTTTCCTCAGCATTTAAAACTAAAGCTTCCTTTTCTTTTAAAAGAGGTGTTATAAATCTTTCGCAATTAGTTAAAGTTTGACGACGTTCCCATCCCCAAGCATCATCAATATCTTTAAGATTTCCTTTACTAATTTCAATATAATAACCAAATACTTTATTATAGCCTACTTTTAAATTTTTAATGCCAGTTCTTTCTTTTTCACTATTTTCTAAAGAAGAAATAAATTCTTTACCACCGCTTCTGATTTTTCTTAATTCATCAAGTTCTGCATTATATCCTTCTTTAATTAAAGATCCCTCTTTTAATGTAAGAGGCGGATTATCAACAATTGCTTGTTCTAATAATTGATATAAAGCTGTATGATCATTAATATTTAGATTAAATTTTAGTTCTTGGACTTTGGCAATTATATTAGGTAAAACTTTTAAAGAATTTCTAATTTGAATGACATCCCGGGCATTTAAAACGCCACAAATTACCTTCGCACATAAACGCTCTAAATCATAAACCTCAAACAAATCTTTTCGTAATTCTTCTTTAATGATAAATTGATTATTTAAAATTTCAATTTGATCATACCTTTGTTCAATTTTTTCTTTATCTTTTAAAGGATACTGCATCCAATGTTTTAAACAACGCGAACCCATTGCGGTTTTAGTTTTATCTAATAACCATATTAAAGAATACGTGCGCTCTTTTAATCTTAATGTTTCAAATAACTCTAAGTTTCTAATTGTATGAATATCCATATTTAAATACTCATCTTTTTGAACAACCTCGACTTTTTCAACATGGGACAAATCTTTTAATTCTTTAATAACTAAATAATATAATAGATGTTTAATTCCGGTAATAAAATGAATATCTTTAATATCCTCGTAAATATTTTGATATTGATTTTCTAAGTATTCCATATTGATATAAATACTAATTCCATAATTATTTTTTAAAGTGTTGATAAGTTCACTATCGGTATTATCTGCTAATACGACTGCTTTTAAATTCAAATTGAGAACTTCACTTAATAATTTATCTTTATTGTGCTCTATTGCACACACATAAAAATGACCAGTTGATACATCGGCATATGTTAAGATATATTTGTTATTAAAATCTAAGATACCGCCAATATAATTATTATCGTACTCCTTTAAAAAATCTAAATCAACTAGGGTTCCTTTACTAACAACTTGCACTACGCCTCTTTTGACCATGCCCTTAGTTTCTTTTGGATCTTCTAATTGTTCACAAATTGCTACCTTATACCCTTTATCAACTAATTTTTCTAGATACGGTTTAACAGAATGAAAAGGGACTCCACACATGGGAACGCGTTCTTTTAAACCGGCATTTTTTCCTGTTAAGGTTAATTCTAATTCATGGGAAACTAAAATACCATCTTCAAAAAACAATTCGTAAAAATCGCCTAATCGAAAAAATAATATTTCTTCTTCGTAATTATCTTTAATCTCCATATATTGTTGCATCATTGGCGACAATTCGTTTCTATTTACTTCGCTTCTTTTCACTTCCAACACCTACTACCTATTATAACAAAAAAATTAGGAATTTCCTAATTTTGCTTTCTTCTTCTGCGTGTATAAAAAGATTTTTTCTTTTCCGGCAAATCCCTTTGAACAAAGGTATAATCAGAATCGGTTTCTAAGTAACTAATAATCTCTTTGAGTTCTTCGGGATAATCTTCATCACATATGTAATAACCTTCTTCATATTCTTTAGGATCATGAATTTTAGTTAAAGATATTTTATTATCTTCCCCTATTTCTTGTTTATAAAGTGGCCCTTGGGAATATTTTATATAATAATTTTCGACTGGATAATCAAAATCTAGCGAATATAATTCTTCTTTAGTTAAAGCATGCATTAAAAACAAGTTTTCATTTTTTCTTTTATAATGTTTATTATCATTAAGACTAGCAAATTCATAAATTGCATTATAAGGTGCATTTAATGTTGTTAATTCTTTTTTAGAAACTTCAACCATAATTGTTTCATCAAAAACATTTGTCAGTTCACTAATATTGCCAGGAAAGTGTATTAATTCTTTAATATAATAAGTACCTAAAGGAAGTTTAAGCTTTTGACGATAGACACTACTACATTTAATTGCTTTATATAATTTATTATATAGTTTGTGTTCAGCTATCAATTGTTTTTCACTTTTTCCTTTATTTTCTTCTTTTTTCATTAATTGTCCTAAATAAGTCATGTATTCTACAAAAGTTTTTTCTTCTAAATTTTTCATTTTTATTCCCCCACTACTTTAAATTTTTTAACTGATTTATAATTCCCGCCAAATTTTTATCGGTAAGTATTATTATATCGTAGTTTTCCTTTTTTGCAACCTTTTTTGCTTCATTATAATTTTCTTCGGGACAAATAAAGATATCCGCCTTTTTTTTGACAGCGCCAATCAATTTATATTTAACGCCACCAATTTCCCCAATGTTGCCATCAGCATCAATGGTCCCGGTCCCCACAATATTTTTACCTTTGGTAATGTCTTCTTTAGTTAAAATATTATAAATTCCTAAGGCCATCATCAAACCTCCGGAAGGACCCGACTCCGTTTCCTTACTTTTAATCTGAATATTTTCTGAAGACTTTAAATCATAGGTTGTGACTAAAGAGATTCCCGTTTTTAAACCTGCTTCGGTATTATAAACCTTAATTGTAATATTTTTTTCTTTGCCATTTCTTAAAACTAGTAAATTGATGAGATCGCCATCTAAATGGGACTCCACGATAGTTTTATAATCATTTAAAGAAGTTATTTCCTTATCATCAGCTTTAATAATTTCATCATATAATTTTAATTTCGTATCTGCTTTTTTATCTACATAGATCACGGTATTATGAATTTTATTTATCTGAAAATCTTTATTTAAAAGACTTAAGGATGCCATCGTGGCATTATCAATTGATTCTTGTAAATACAATTTATCTTTTTTTATCATATCGGCAATACTTTCATCTTCCAAAGTTAGATCACTTTTGGGTTCAATATCCCAATTAGGAATAACATAAGAAGCTAATAAGAAAGGAACAGAGCCTCTAATCATGGAAACATAAGCCATCTGCAATTTCCCTTCACTATCATATTCGGTATTAGCATTAATTCGATTTTCTACGTTAATGGCACCCCCGGGCGCATAAATAACGTAGGGCAAATCAACCCAAAACAAAAGATTTAAACCGATTATAATTACCAGAAATAACCAATTATTCAAAATAAAAGTTTTAACTTTATCATAAATTTTACTAAGCACTCTATATCACCATTATAATTATAGCAAATTAAAGGATTGGTTATGAAAAAAAATGTTAAAGATTTAGTTATTTTAGTTAGTTTTACGTTAATTTTATTCGGAATACTAACGCATAGTTCCTTAATTATTGCAAACATCAAGGAAGTAACCCAAATATGGTTATTTAAATTATTCCCTTCGCTTTTTCCTTTTTTAGTAATTGGCAGTATTTTAATTAATTATAACTTTGGTTACTATCTGTGTAAATTGTTTAAACTAAAAAGCAATGAAATCATCATTTTTATTTTAGCTATGTTATCTGGGTTTCCTTCTAATGCTAAATATACGAAAGAAATGTATTTAAATGGCCAAATCAATAAGGAAAGTGCCAACAATGTCTTATGCTACTCTTTTTTTGCCAATCCCTTATTTTTAATGACTATTTTAGCTAATACTTTTTCCAGAAAAATAACTATATATATTATTTTAAGTCATTACTTAGCTAATGTTATTATAAGTTTAGGTTTTAAAAAAACTAAAACAAATATTGTTAAATTAAATAATAATAAAAGTTTAGGTAGTATCATTTCGCAAAGTATTAAAGATGCTACAAATACCCTTTTATTAATTTTAGGCACGATAACTTTTTATAATATTTTTATTACCTTATTAAATAATATTATTAAAGTGCCAATTTTGAAGTGCTTTTTAACCGGCTTTTTAGAGTTTTCTCAAGGTCTTAACTCTTTAACTTATATAACTAGCCCTTTATATCTAAAATCTTTAATAGCCATCTTTTTTATTAGTTTTGGAAGTCTTTCAATTTTAACTCAAATAAAAAGTATTATAAACGACACAGATCTTAATTTTTCTAAATTTGTTAAATTCCGTTTTCTGCATGTCATCATTGCTTCATTTATATATACTTTACTTTATTTACTATAATAGCTTATTTCAATGGGATAAGTATTATTTTTATCATCTACAACATCAATAGTAAATAAATTTAAATTGCTAGAACTAGTATTTTTAATACCACTTACTTGTAAGGCATCAACAAATGTCCAACTTTCCACAGGACAAGTAAGTCTATCGTAATCATCATAATATGACTCAATACAATTAGTAATTGTTATTTTTTTATTATTTACTTGGACGCTAATTTGTTTATCGGATAGACCATTAAATCCGTCGCGTCCTTCAACGCTATTGGCACAATCTATTATCAAATTATTGGTATCCTTTTGGGTAAATTGACAATTATTCAGATCTTTAATTGAATCTTGAACATTTTTCATTATTAATGATGTTTTTTCTTCATAATTAATCATACTTAAACTTTTATCATCCATCTCTTTAATAGTTAGTAATAATCTTAAAAGAAATATTAAAACAATTGATATTAAAGAAATACTCACAATCATTTCAATTATAGTTATCCCTTTATTATTTTTTTTCATACTATCCCTTGCTTTCTATAATCACACTTGAATAGTAATATTCATCTTTTTTATTATTAGGATTATATTTTTTAAATTCCCCTATTAAAATACAACTACCATCTAAATTTTCCGTATTAATAGTTCTCACATATTCATCTAAATGATGTTCATTCGGAACACCACTTCTTAAATTATTTATTTTAATATAGTATAAAGAGTTAATATCTAACTTAGAGTAAGTAATTTTGGCATAATTAGTTGAACATCCCGCTTCAATAGTACTATTTAACTCTTTAGCTATATTATATAATCTATAGTTATATACAGCTTGATCATACTTATTACGTTTTTTTTGATCATTAACTAATAATACAAAGGCCGCATAGATGGTTACTAATGAAATAGCCAGTACAGCACATACTACAATAGTTTCTACAAATACAAATCCCTTTTTATTTTTCATAGTATCGACCCTATTTAATTATAGCATTAATATTCCCTTTAAGTAAATCAATAAAAAAACGCTTATAAAACAGCGTTACATAAAGATTCGTACTTTTCTCCATGCGGAGTTAAAATAATTATTCTTTTATTTTCACTTACAACTTTTATTTTAATATCCAATCTTTCTTCTGGCAAATAATCTTTAATCATTTCCGACCATTCAATTATCGTTACGCCATTTTTTTGAAAATAATCTTCCATGCCAATACTTGACGCATCACCATCTAGACGATACATATCCATATGATATAAAGGCATTTCGCCATTTTCATATTCTTTAATTAAGTTGAAAGTAGGACTCGTAATATTTTCTTCAATTCCTAAAGCTCCCGCAAAGCCTTTAACAAAAATAGTCTTTCCACTTCCTAATTCACCATCAAGACAAATTACCATATTGGGAAATTTTTCTGACTCAATATTCTGGGCTAGTTCCATTGTATCTTCAACACTTGAAGAAGAATATTTATAATCCATAAATAACATCACCTCTATTATTATAACAAAGAGATTATTTTTGATACAACTAAAAGACTATAACTTTACACAATAAAAAAAGAATAATCTATTATCTAGTTATTCCGTTATCTACTGATTTACGATAGGCCTCTAATTGTTCATTAATTAGCTGACTAACTTCCACCTTATCCGGACCTGGACCAAGTAAATAACAAGGTCCTTCTACCGTATCATTTAATCGAGTAATAATTTGAATACTTCCCGAATCCTTACAAATTCCATTCATTGTTAAATTAGGATTGATTGTCGCAAAAAAAGTATCATCAATGCTATCTACATCTTTTAAGAATACATATTCATTTGGTAAAACATCACCTTCATGAATCTTTACTAAGATATAATATTCACCTTTACTCAAACGAGCTTTAGCATTTTCATAACTAATAGTTCCAACCATCATTTTATTTTGCGGATATCCCTCTTTATCAAAATAAAATTCTTTGTTAATATCTTGCGCGAAGATTTTATCGTAATCCATAATTTACACCTCTAAATTAATTATACAAGTTATTTACTGATAAAGCTAGTAATTTTACAGTAAATATGCAAAAATACGTAAACAAATTATTTAATTTTTTTTAGAACGTAAGCATTATCGGGTATTTCTATTATTAATTTTGGACCATTATATTTTACATTTGAAACATCAAATATTGGCATAGGTTCTAATATATTATCACAACTACTTTGCAATTGCTCCGCTGTAACATAATATTTATTAGTTTCATCAACAGTAGCATCACAGATCACAGCTTTTTCGTACATCGAATTATTTTTAATACCTGATTTTATAGTTTGAGAAGTTCTTGTTTCCATTAAAATCACCATCGAGTATTGTATCATAATTCATATTTTAAAGCAAAAAAAAATTGGCAACTACCTATTTTCGCATTACACTATCGTCGGCGTACTAGAGCTTAACTTCTGTGTTCGGTATGGGAACAGGTGTATCCTCTAGGCTATCATCACCAATAAAGGATTTTGTCCTTTAAAAACAAGATAATGCACACAATCAAATTTAATGGGATTAAATCCTCGGATTATTAGTACTAGTCAGCTCAACGTATCACTACGCTTCCACCTCTAGCCTATCAACCTCGTAGTCTACAAGGATCCTTACTTTATAAAAAATGGGAAAATTCATCTTGGAGGAGGCTTCCCGCTTAGATGCTTTCAGCGGTTATCCCGTCCATACATAGCTACTCTGCGCTGCAACTGGCGTTACAACAGATACACCAGAGGTATGTCCATTCCGGTCCTCTCGTACTAGGAACAGCTCTCCTCAATTTTCCTACGCCCACGACGGATAGAGACCGAACTGTCTCACGACGTTCTGAACCCAGCTCGCGTGCCACTTTAATGGGCGAACAGCCCAA
>CANRFQ010000002.1 GCA_947629935.1 uncultured Bacilli bacterium
TATTACAAAATGCTTTTCCAACACTAGAAAAATATATAGACCATGTTCATACTGTTGATGGAGTACCACTAAGAGTTCCAACAGATTTACAAAATGAAATTAAAAGTTTATTTAAAAATATGATAGGATTAAAAAAGAGAGGTACAAATTTATTTTTCACAGATATAGACAAACTAAAAGAAAAAATGTTAGAAGAAATAAAATAAATTGCAAATAAGTCATTTTAAAAATAATATTTTATAAGTTTAATCTTATTCATCCCGAATGAGATAGTGGTACAAGCTGCTATTAAAGAAAAGAGTAGTAAATAGTTGAAAAAGAGAATATAATATTAACGTATACTATCTAACATTTTCATAAAAATAGAGTATATTTATATTGTACTTGGGAAAGTGTGAAAATGTTTCTCTCTTCCAGGTGGCTAGCGAGTAATAAGTGATCTTGGTTGAAAATGTAGACTAACTTCATCGTAAGATAGAGTTTTTTTTCTATGAAAACATGATTTAATTGTAAATATAAAAAAAGAACCGCATAATAAGAACGTAATAAATTCGAAAAACATAAAGTTATTTCGTTTGAAGTAATAACTTTCCAAATCTTTAAAATAATATATAAATCTTAGTTTTTAAATGTTTAAATTATTGATTTTTATTTGCATCTATGTTACAGTAACTTAAAAATTAAAGGTGAGGGGGTTTTATTAATGAAATATATGATATTTAATGATGGTTGTGTTAAAGAACATGCAATGCTAAACTATCTAGATAAAGAATTAATGTCTTTAGGTTATATTGAAGAAAGTGATTACCGCCAAGCAGATATAATAATATATAGCACTTGTGCCGGGTTAAAAGATGCTATCGAAAATGCGGGTTATAATATTAGCTTTTTAGCTCATATAAAAAAACCGGAGGCTAAATTAATAATAGTAGGATGTTTAACAAGAAATTGTAACCTTGAAAAATTAGCAAATTTAGAAACAAATCGTCGTGATATTAAAATAATTTCTGATTACAATTTTGGCCAGGCTGTAAAAAATTATTTATTAAATGAAAATTCTCAATATACTATAAAACAACAATTAGAACAAAAAACCACATTTAAATATCATAATGATGTATGTATTCGATTAGAAATGGAAGATGGCTGTATTAATCATTGTACATTTTGTAAATATAATTATATGAAAATGCCAATTACATCAGTACCTTTTCATGATACTTTAGAATATCTAAAAGAACGTATTCAAAAAGGAACAAAAGTAATCAATTTAGGAGGAGAAAATTTAGCATTATATGGAATAGATTTATATAAAAAGCCTGTTTTACATAAGTTTATTCAAGAATTATCAGAGGTTCCTGGTCTGGAAAAAATTAATCTTTTAGAAATTACAGTTTCTAATATGTATCCAGAACTATTAAATGAAATTTGTAATAATCCTAAGATATCGAAAATATGTATTCAACTAGAAAGTGCTAGTAATAAGGTATTATCTTTAATGAAAAGAAACCATACTATTGAAGACTTTTATGATATAGTAAAAAAACTAAGACAACATGGAAAAATTGTTACTACTATATTAATGAGTGCTTTTCCCGAGGAAACATATGAGGATTTGGATTATACAGTCCAATTTGTCAAAGAAAACGCCATATACGTTAATCAAATATGTCAATATGTTGATTTTGAGTATATACCATCTCATCAGTTAAAACAATTTTCTCCTCGTGAGGCTGATAATCATAATAGATATTTAGTAAATAAAATTGCTCAAAGTAATAAAGAGATTTTATATAATGCTATGCCGACATTAGATCAAGCAGTGATTGTAGGACAAAATGCGAAATTTACTTATATTAATAATGGCAGCTATACAGATGGATATTCTTTTATGAAAAAATTTCAAGAATATAATCCAGGCGATATTATAAAAGCAACTCCGAAAATGTTAGTTAAGAATCAGAATACGCCATATTTATATGTTTATAGATATTAAAATTTTATTATCTAAGTTAATTTAGTAAACTCAATGGAAAATCATTGAAATAGCTAATTTTTTTTGATAAAATGATATGGTAAGATATGAGATAGACAATGGAGGAATAAATAATGGCTTTTAAAAACTTAAAAAAAATATTTATGGATGAAGATGCCGAAAGTGAAGCAAGTGAAGATGAATTTTATGCAATGAGTGAAGAAGACGCTCTAAAAGAGGCCGATAAAACAGGTAATAAAATGATACTTCTTGAACCTCGTGCTTATTCAGAAAGTCAGCAAATTGCCGATCATTTAAAAAATCGTAATAGTGTTGTTGTTAATTTAAAAAGAGTTACATCTGATCAAGCTAAACGAATTATTGATTTTCTAAGTGGAACAGTATATGCAATTGGTGGATCAATGGAAAAAATTGGAGTGGGAATATACTTATGTACTCCGAAAAATGTCAATGTTCAAGGAAAAATAACAGAAGATAATAAAGATAGTAAAAAAGATGACGAAGAAGTAGAATGGTAAAAAGAAGATTATTTTAAAAGTTTGTCGAGGTGAGACATGAAAAAGTTTAGTACTAGTTTCAGAGGGTATGATAAAAGCGAAGTAAATGCTTTTGTTTCGACTGTAGCCGATAAATACGAGAGTATGCTAAATAATTTAAAAGATAGAGACAAAACAATAAATGAATTAACAGAGAAAGTTAAAAATTATAAAAATATTGAAAATAGTTTTAATCGTGCTATGGCAATGGCTGAAGAAACCGCTAGTCAAATGAAAAGATTAGCTCGAGAAGAAGCAAATAGTATTATAAATGAAGCTAAAGCTAATGCTTCAAGAATTGTAAATAATGCCCTTGTTAAATCGGAAAAAATTGAAACTGAAAATCAAGCTTTAATGCATCGCACCAATTTAGTAAAAAAAAGACTAAAACAAACTTTAGAAGATGAACTTGCTATGTTAGATGATATTGATGATTTTAATTATTAATATCATTTTTTTCTAAACTATGCTAATATAATTATATAAGGAGAGATAAAATGTCAATAAATGAAGTAGAAAGTAAAATGCAAAAAGCCCTTGAAAATATGGAAGCTAGATTTACTAATGTTCGAGCTGGAAGAGCTAATCCAGCGATGTTAAATGGGATAATGGTAGATTATTATGGCACTCCAACTCCAATCAATAGTCTAGCTAATATTACTGTACCAGAGGCTAAGCAATTGTTTATTAAACCTTTTGATAGGAATGTATTAAAAGATATTGAAAGAGCTATTAATGAAGCTAATATAGGCATTACACCAACTAATAACGGAGAAGTTGTGATATTAACAGTACCTGATTTAACTGAAGAGCGTCGTCGTGATTATGTAAAACAAGTAAAAGCTATGGCTGAAGATGCAAAAGTAGCTTTAAGAAATATTCGTCAAGAAGCTAACCAAACCATCAAAAAAGAAGAACTTCCTGAAGATGAAGAAAAAAATATGATGGAAGATGTCCAAGAATTAATTAATAAATACAATAAAATTGTTGATGATAAAGCTAAAGAAAAAGAGCAAGAATTAATGCAAGTATAGAGTAAATCTTATGATTTACTTTTTTAAAGGAGAAATATGGTAGAATTTAAAGATTTTTTAAAATTTGATATTAGAGTAGGAACAATAATTAAAGCCGAAGACTTCAAAGAAGCACGAAAGAAAGCCTATAAGTTAGTTATTGATTTTGGTGATGAAATTGGGTTAAAAAAATCATCTGCTCAAATTACTGAAAATTATAAAATAACTGATTTAGATAATAAACAAGTAATTGCTATTATTAATTTTCCTGAAAAACAAATAGCTAATTTTCTTTCGGAAGTTTTAGTTTTAGGTATATATACAGATGACGGAGTAGTTTTATTAAGCCCTGAACAAAAAGTAAAAAACGGAATGAAAATCGGTTAGCCCTTTAAGTTTAAAATTGAAAATGATATAATTTTCTTAGGATGTGAAAACAAATGAAAAAAATCGGGTTATTTTTATTATTACTGATAGTGCCTCTAGCAGTAAAAGCTGAAGTTGATTATAATATAACAGATTATTATATTTCTTCAGAAGTTGAAATTGCCGGAGGGATTAAAATAAAAGAATTATTAGTCTTAGATGGCACATTTAATGGCTACCAACGAGATATTATCTATAAAAATAGTTCTTTACCAAAATGGGAAGCAGGAAAAATTAATTTTGAAAAAAGTTCTATTTATGGAGGTAGTAGCTTAGAAAATCTTAGAGTAGCTACCTTTAAAGTAGGAGATAATGTTGATTTTAAGACAATGCAAGATATTAATAGTGCTTCTTTTGCCGAGGAAGTAAGTAATGCTTCCTTAGGTGATAGGAATGTTTACACTATCGAAAAAACTGATGATGGCGAAAATATTAAGATGTATAGTCCTTCTAATAATGGAAGAGTAGCTTTTTATTTAGAATATGTAATCACTAATGCCGTTGTTATGCATAATGATGTAGCTGAGTTATATTATCCTTATATAGGTGATAAATTTAGTGATCCTATTGGTAATGTGCAAGTGCAAGTAATTTTACCATATTCTGATACGTCTGATAATTTTCGCATTTGGGCCCATGGACCTTTAACTGGCGAAATTAAAAAATATCAAAACGAAGATAAAGAACCAATTGGTGTATTAGCAAGTGCAAAAAATTTACAAGCCAATACGGGATTTGATATTCGTTTAACTTTTGATAAATCGCTCATTCAAATTCCTGATTTTATGAATCATTCTAATGAAGACGCTCTAGCCAAAATTATTGCGGTAGAAGAAAAAAGAGCTGATGAAGCAAACGCTCAAAGAGCAAAAATTAGATTAATTTATTATTCGATTATGGGATTTGTAGCTGCTTATATAGCTGGTTTAATAGCATTATGGATATATATTTATATTAAACATGATAGAGAATACCAAAGTGATTTTAAAGGCAAATATTATCGAGATTTTATTGAAGATTATGATGTTGAAGTCATAGATTATTTGCTACACCGTACTATTACTCCTAATGCCATGAGTGCTTCTATAATGAATTTAATTTATAAAAAAAATATTGAAGTTACCGAAATTGCTGGTAAAAAGAAAAACAAGGAGTATAAATTTATTTTAAAAAATAAAGATAATTTATCAGAAGCTGAAAATTATTTGATTGATTTCCTATTTACTTCCGTGGGTGATAATAATGAATTTACGACTAAAGATTTACAAGATTATGCAAATTCTAGCCATACATATTCCATATTTACAGCCAAATATCAGAATTGGAAAAATAAAATAATTGCCGAAGGTCAAAATCAACACTTCTATGAAAACAAAGATAAAATAAAAACACTGGGGATTTCCTATTCTATTTTAGGTATTATTATCTTTATTATAAGTATGCTTAACAATGTTCAAGGTATCTTTATATATTTAATGATAATTCCAATAGGTATCTTTCTATTTTACACAATATCATTTAATAAACGAACTAAAAAAGGGAATGATGATTATGCCAAATGGATGGGCTTTAAAAACTTTTTAAATGACTTTGGTACCTTTGAAACTAAAGAGTTGCCAGAAATAGCTTTATGGGAACGTTATATGGTTTATGCGGTGATTTTTGGTGTTGCTGATAAAGTCCAAAAAGCTATGAATGTTAAAATTAAAGAATATGATCCTAATAATCCAATGTACGCTCCATATATGAATAGTTGGTTATATTATGATATGCACTATCATTTAGCAAATACCGTCCATCAAGCTGTTACAACTAGTATAAATGCTGCTACTGCTCATTCTGTAAATTCTAGTGGCAGTGGCTTTGGTGGGGGATTTTCATCTGGTTCCGGAGGAGGCTTCGGAGGCGGTGGCGGAGGTCACGGATTTTAATAATTACTGATAAACTCGAAATTTTTTCGAGTTTTATTAGCTCTAAAAATTTGTTATAATTATGATGGTGAAAGCAATATGGAAGTAAATATTGGTCCATATAATATTGAAATTATAATTGTATATAAAAAAAATAAGAATATTTATATGCGGGTGAAACAAGATTTAAAACTCTATATTACCTGCCATCCTCTAGTAAGTAAAAAAGAATTATTAAAGCTTATTCAAACTAACGAAAAAAGTATTATTAAAATGTATGAAAAAATGTTAAAAACTAATCAATATGAAAATGAATTTTATTATTTAGGTGATAAATACGAAGTTGTTTTTAATGAAAATATAAACTCCCCAGAAATAAACGGATCGAATATTTATGTCAAAAATGAAAAAATGTTAAATAAATTTTGGCAAGATGAATGTAAGCGTATTTTTTCGAAAAGAGTCCAAGATTTAAAAATTTTATTTCCGTATTTACCCCAATTTAGTCTAAAAATAAGAAAAATGAAAAGTCGGTGGGGTGTTTGTAATCGCAGTAATAATACTGTAACATTAAATAGTGAGTTATTAAAAAAAGATCTTTCACTTTTAGATTATGTTATAATTCACGAATTCTGTCATTTTAAGCATCCTAATCATAGTGCTGCTTTCTGGCAAGAGGTAAGTAAACATTATCCTTATTATAAATTAGCAAGAAAACGTTTGAAGGAGGTCTAAGCATGAATTTAATTACTTCATTAGACAATATTAATGTTAAAAGATGGTGTAAATTAAAAAGCAAAAAATATCGTGATAAAGAAGGAGCTTTTTTAATCGAAGGTGAGCATTTAGTTTTAGAAGCGATAAAGCAAAATGTAGCTATAGAAGTAATTTTAGATAGTGAAACTATTTTACCTGTAGATATTCCTAAATATTACGTAACCAAGGATATATTAAAAAAAATCACCTCATTAGAAAATCCGCCGACAATGCTAGCTGTAGCTAAAAAAATTCCCGAAAAACCTTATGGTCAAAAATTACTGTTGATTGATAGTCTGCAAGATCCTGGTAATTTAGGCACTATTATAAGAACATCAGTGGCCTTTAATATTGATACTATTGTTTTAGGAGAAAATACTGTCGATTTATATAACGAAAAAGTTTTAAGAGCTACTCAAGGTTTAATTTTTCATATTAATCTTATTAAAAGAGATTTATATACTTTTATTGATGAATTAAAAAAGAACAATTATAAAGTTATTGGGACAAATGTAACGCATGGCCAAAAAATTGAAGAACTAGATTTACCAAATAAATATGCCTTTATAATGGGTAATGAAGGTAGTGGGGTAAGTGAGATAATTTTAGATAAATGTGATAATTATGTTTATATTCCAACTAGTGAAGCTTGTGAAAGTTTAAATGTGGCTATTGCTACTGGTATTATTCTTTATGAATTGGATAAAAAGGATGCTAGAAAATAAAAAAATTGATGTTTCATACCAGGATTAGATTAGTTAAAAAGTAAAAAATATAAAATTTATGATTTACATGCTGTAAATTCTTTTTTTAAAGTATAAAAGATGTTTTGGAAAATTTAACTTGAAAATCTTTAAAAAATATGTATAATATTTTTACCAAGGAGATTGAAAAATGAATGAACCCGATTTAGAATATTTAAAAATATACTTAGATACCCATAAAGATCTAGAAAAATTAGAAAATGGTGATTTTACTAATTTAAATTTAAATAATTGGTTTGAAGATCATAAGCATTCTTATATATTGGCTACTATCAAAGGGTGTGCAAAGAATGCAAATTTAGCAGTTTTAAATCTTATCGTTTCCTATGCCCATGAATTATTAATTAACGAGCGAGAGTATAAAAGTTTAGGAGTTGATTTTCTTTTAAAAGAAGCATTAATAGTGGCTTATGAACATGAAGATTTTTATGCTCCTATATTATCTAAATTATCTGAAAGTCCTCAGGCTTGGATTCGCCAATTATGTTGTGGAGCATGCTATAACAAACTTTTAAATGATGAGGATTCCGAAGTAAGGAAGACAGCCAGCAAGTGTGCTTCAGTTAATAACAAATATGATGCTATTAATCCTATTGATACGCTCTATACGCAAAGAATTGATTTTTTAATTATGGCATTACAAACAGGAGCTATTCAAGTTGTAAAGCAAGGTATAAAAGATAGGAATTCAAATGAGAGAATTTGGAATGTTGCCTTTTATAGTTTAATGTTTGATGATAAAATAGAAGTCATCGAAATAGATAGTTATATTTTAAATATAGCTGACATTGATAAATTAGTTTTAGCTGATGTTATTGATGATTTAATTAATGACGGAAAAATTAAAATAAAACCAGATATGTTTCCCGAATGTTTTTCAAAAAATAAGGAACGAACTTTAAAAAAATAATATTAAGATAAGATTAAGAAAAAATTCCAATTTTTTTCTTTTTTTGTGATAAAATAAAGGGTAGGTGATTTATATGTTAAAGATTAAGGATTTAACAGTAGTTGCAGATAATAAAATTATTTTAAATAAATTAAATTTAGAAATAGAAACCGGAAAAATTTGGGCAATCATGGGTCCTAATGGGGTTGGAAAAAGTACAATATGTAAGGTTTTGTTAAAAGATCCAAATTATCTTATAAAGCAAGGTAGCATCATTTATAATGGGGAAATAATAAATGATCTAAGCACGGACCAAAGAGCAAAATTAGGACTATTTTTAATTGCTCAGACACCTACGGCTATAGAGGGTGTGCAAAATAGTGAAATGTTGCGCATGGCGATTGCGAATCGCACTGGAAAAGCTGTAGATATCCTAAGCTTTCACAAAGAAATTAAAGAAGTATGTCAAAAATTAGATATTCCCAATGATTTTATTCATCGCGATATAAATGCCGGAATGAGTGGCGGAGAACGAAAAAAGAATGAATTAATGCACTTATGGATGCTAAAACCAGAATTTATAATTTTAGATGAAATTGATTCAGGATTAGATGTCGATGCTTTTAAAATTGTCATGAAATCTTTAAAAGATTACTACAAAAAATATCATCCTTCTATTTTAATAATTACACATAATACCAAAGTGTTTAAATATTTAAAACCAGATGGAATTAGTATCTTAGAAGATGGGCAAATAATTAAAACTGGTACAGAAGAATTAGCAAATATTATAGATGAGAATGGATTTGAGGCATTTAAAGTAAGTGAGAGTGTAACTCATGAATAAAATAATAATAGAAAATGATTATATATCATTTGATGATGAAGAAGTAGATGTTCAATTTAATACCCAAAACTTGACAATTGATATTACCAATAATGTCGTAATTAACGAATTAAATGATTGTAATATTATTCAAAAACTTCTTATTAATATCCATGATAATAGTACTCTTACCTTAAATATTTTTAATCAAAAAGCTAGTCTTAATTTAGATATAGAAATAAATATCTATGATAATGGGAAGTTTTATGGTAATATTGGTTTAATTGCCATTACAGAAAATCATTTAAATGTTACAACTAATATGTTTAAAGATAATATTGAAAATATTTTAAATATTAAAGGAATATCTAAAAAAGATGGATATTTTAATATTAAAGTAGATGGCAATGTACAAAAGAACACTTATAACAATATGATGAAAGAAAATATTAAAATTCTAAATTTAAATGCGAAAGAAAATAAGATTCTACCTAATATGTTAGTCGCTACTAATGAAGTAAAAGCCGATCATTTTGTGACTATATCTAATATTTCAGAACCGGAGTTATTTTATTTAATGAGTAAAGGAATTAATCGAAATTTAGCTAGTAAAATATTAGAAAAAGCATTTATATTTAGTTTATATGATGAAAAGGTTAAAAAGAGAATAGATAAATAGGAGGTGAGTTATGAATCGTGATGATTTTCCTATGTTAAAACAGAATATTATATATTTGGATAATGGGGCCACTAGTTTTAAGCCGCAGGTCGTAATTGATAAAATGAATGAATATTATACAACCTATTCGGCAAATGCCCATCGGGGTGACTATGATATTTCTTATCATGTTGATATGGAATATGAAAATACCCGCGATTTAGTAAAAACATTTATTAATGCCCAAAGCAAAGAGGAAATAATTTTTACAGGTGGGGCAACGGAGAGCCTAAATTTAATAGTTAATGGTTTTTTTGAAAAAAATATTGAACAAGGCGATGAAATAATCATTACCAAAAGTGAACATGCTTCTAATGTTATTCCTTGGTTTCGTTTAGCTAAAAATAAAAAAGCTATAATTAAATATATTGAATTAAATGAAAATCATGAAGTAACTATTGAAGCTCTTCAAAAAATTATCACACCTAAAACTAAAATTATTGCTTTAGCCCAAGTCACTAATGTAATTGGCGATGAAAGACCAATTAAACAAATATGTGCTTTGGCCCATGAACAAAATATTTTTGTTGTTGTCGATGGCTCGCAAAGTGTTCCTCATATGAAAGTTGATGTTCAAGATTTAGATTGTGATTTTCTTTGTTATTCTGCTCATAAAATGTGTGGTCCCACGGGTGTAGGAGTACTTTATGGTAAAAAGGAACTTTTAGAAGCCATAGAACCTACTAATTTAGGGGGAGGAATGAATGAATCTTTTGATAATGAATTTGAAGTTTTATTAAAACCATTGCCTACTCGTTTAGAAGCTGGTACTCCTAATATTGCCGGCGTAATTGGTTTAGGGGCAGCTATCGAATATTTAAGTAAAATAGGCATGGATAAGATTGCCAAATATGAACGAAATTTAAGGGAATACTTAATTAATAAATTAGAAAAAATTAGCTATATAGATATAATTAATTTACATAGTAAGTCAGGCATTGTCGCCTTTAATGTTGATAATATATTTAGTCAAGATGTCGCTTATTATCTTAATCGTTATCATATATGTGTAAGAGCAGGTAATCATTGTGCAAAAATATTGAAAAGTGAAACGGGAGTAAAAAATACTTGCCGAATAAGCTTATATTTTTATAATACTAAAGAAGAAATTGATAAATTAGTCGAACTTCTAGCTGATAAAGAAAAAATAATTGCGGAGATGTTTTAAATGGATCAAGAGATAAAAAGAGAAATTATTATGGAAAACTATTTGCATCCTCATAATAAAGAGACAACTAATGATGGTGAATATCTAAAGGTAAATAGTAACAATGAGTCATGTATAGATAACATAGACTTGCAAATTTTAATAAAAAGTGGTAGGATAAAAGACATTAAATTTAATGGGGAGGCATGTGCGATATCTACCGCATCTACTTCAATCATGATTAAAGAATTAATAAATAAAACAATTCCGGAAGCATTAGATTTTATTCATGATTTTGAAGCAATGATTAATGAAAATGAGTACAATAAAGAAAAATTAGGTGAAGCTTTAGTGTTTGACGACATATTCAAACAAAAAAATCGGAAAACTTGTGCTACATTACCCTATAAAGGGATGATTAAAGCTTTAGAAGAATATCAAAAAAATCATAATTAATAGAAAGGTCATGCATAAAAAACCTCAAAGTTTAATATAAGAAGACAGAAAGGGAGATAAGCTTATATTTAAGCATATAAAATATGAAAACAAATCCAAAAATATCGGAGTATACTGTAGTTAAAAGAGTAATTACAAAAGATGAAGACGATAATATCATAGAAAATTCGTATTATATATTAAGAAATACTTTAGTTAAGTATGATGGTTATACATATACTGATTTATGTACTAATAAACCTATTAAAATGTTTAATTTTCAAGAATTTGGCCATAATGATATAGGAATTATGTTGGAAAAAGATCAAACTTATTATGAAAACCAAGTGCAAAATATTTGTGCTATTTATAATAATAAGGTTATGAATTTAATTCTAGAGTTAAAAGAAATTTTAAAAAATCAAGAACTTCATTATGCCGGAGCCTTAAAAAAATATTTATACTATGTTGCTAAAAGTTTAGATAGTAAAAAAATTGTGGCTTTACAAACTCTTAAGACAAATTTTAACCCAGCAAATGAAAATAGAAAAAAAATATATGAGTTATTAAAAGATATTAAAAATGAAAATACATACTATTTTAAAATATTTTTGCATTATAGTATAAATGCGAAAATATTGGCAGATTTAAATAATCCTGTGCGTAATAGAATTAATCCGCAAAAAAGTATTATGCTATATGAAGAAGAAAATGGTCTTATCAAAAAGACAGAAGAAAATTGGCAAGAATTAAATTCCTATAAAAGTGCAAACAATAATAATATAGTTATGCCTAAAAGAAGAAAGAGAATTTTTGGAAATTTGTTTGCTAAAATATAAATAAGTATGATAAAATAGACTTATAACACGATGATAAAAGACTAGTAATTAATATTTGTTTTCAAAGAGAATTAGTGGTTGGTGCAAACTAATAGCAAAGTTAATGAATCTTCTTTTTAGTGTAGTTAATACCTACCGGTTAAAGCCGTTATCTTAAATTAAGTAAAAAAAAGGATGGTACCGCATTATTTGCTCCTTGCAAGTAGTGTGGTTTTTATTTTAGGAGGAAGGAAATTATGATAAGAAAAGTAAAAGCTGGCGAAATATACTGTCATTTTAAAGGATCTAAAGCCTTTATTATCGCTATTGCTAAACATAGTGAAACAAATGAAGATTTGGTAATTTATGCATGTATAGATAACACCGATTCTAATCACAAAGATGGTATCTATGCGCGGCCTTATAAAATGTTTGTCTCGGAAGTTGATCATGAAAAATATCCGGAGATAAAACAAAAATATCGATTTGAGAAAGTAGAGGAATAAAATGATAGATATAAAATTAATAAGAGAAAACAAAGAATTAGTTAAAGAAAATATTAAAAAGAAATTTCA
Source organism: uncultured Bacilli bacterium (assembly GCA_947629935.1). Lineage (GTDB taxonomy): Bacteria > Bacillota_I > Bacilli_A > RF39 > UBA660 > HGM10766. The sequence goes on from CANRFQ010000002.1 coordinate 12,810, forward strand.
AGATGAAAAACTTCCTTTAGTAGACGAAATCTATGACTTAGATAAAAAATATCGGGAAACTAAACAAAAAATGGATGAAAAAAGAGCCCTTAAAAATAAAATAAGCGATCAAATAGGCTCTCTAATGCGTGAGGGTAAAAAAGATGAAGCCATGAAAATAAAAGCCGAAGTTGCGCAAATGGGTGATGAAATTGAAAAATTAACTCAAGATGAAGAAAATATCAGTAAAGAAATTAAAACTAAAATGATGGTAATACCCAATATAATTGCCGAAGATGTGCCAATTGGTAAAGATGATAGTCAAAATGTAGAGGTTAAACGTTTTGGGGAGGCATTTGTTCCTGATTATGAAATTCCTTATCACGCTGATATCTTAAATACTTTTAATGGTTTAGATAAAGAGGCGAGTGGCCGCACTAGTGGTAATGGTTTTTATTATTTAATGGGTGATATTGCAAGACTTTCTAGCGCTATGCTTTCCTATGCTCGAGATTTTATGATTGAAAAAGGCTTTATTTATTGTATTCCGCCTTTTATGATTAGAAGTGATGTAGTAACGGGTGTTATGTCTTTTGCGGAAATGGATGCCATGATGTATAAAATTGAAGGGGAAGATTTATATCTAATTGGAACAAGTGAGCATTCCATGATTGGTAAATTTAAAGATCAAATTATCAAGAAAGACACTCTACCTATAACAATGACTTCTTATTCTCCTTGTTTTCGTAAAGAAGTAGGAGCCCACGGCATTGAAGAACGAGGTATATATCGCGTTCACCAATTTGAAAAACAAGAAATGATTGTTATTTGTGAGCCAGAAGATAGTGCCGCTTGGTATGAAAAAATGTGGCAATTTACGGTTGAATTATTTAGAAATTTAGATATTCCCGTTAGACAATTAGAGTGTTGTAGTGGCGATTTAGCGGATCTTAAATATAAATCATGTGATATTGAAGCTTGGTCTCCCCGCCAACAAAAATATTTTGAAGTAGGAAGTTGTTCGAATTTAACTGACGCTCAAGCAAGAAGATTAGGAATTCGGGCTAAAGGGGAAAAAGGCAATTACTACTTACATACATTAAATAACACAGTTTTAGCATCAACTAGAGCCCTAATAGCTTTAATTGAAAATAATTATCAAAAAGACGGCAGTGTTAAAATTCCTAAAGCCTTACAGCCTTATATGGGTGGCATTTCTATTATTAAACCTCATAACTAGAGCTTTGGCTCTTTTTTTAGGTGATAAAACCTATTTGAGAAAACTATATAGGTATGTTATAATCAAAACCAACAGAAATTAGTAAATATTTATATTTTCAAGAGGGGATTTATAATGTCAAAAGTAGAAGAAGATTTAATCTTCGCGAGCAAACTTATTGAAGATAAAGAAAAGTGTGGCGAATATTTTACAATCTTTAATCATCTATGGCCTTTTGCTACTGTAAATATAAAAGAATATTTAGCACCTTACAATTTAGAGGGAAAAATTTGTGTAACATTACAAGGAAGTTCAGATCATATTTTCGAACTTGCTTTAAAAAATCCTAAAGAAATAATTGGGTTTGATATAAATCCTTTGACAGGATATTACGGGAATTTAAAAATAGCAGCTGTTAAAGCTTTAAACATACCAGAAAAATATTTAGCTTTTTTTAGAAATCAAAGTTACGCTGCTAACCCTTTTGATAAGAAAACTTTTCAAGCAATATCTCAATATTTAGAAGGTAATGATAAAATTTTTTGGGAAGAATTATTTAATATGTATTCTTCTTGGCAAATCCGAGAAAATCTTTTTTCTAAAGATGAAGGAAATCAGTCAGAAATTAAAGGTGCTTTAAATTATATAACTCCTGAAAATTATAAATATTTAAAAAATAATCTTAAAAATATTAATTTAATTTTTATGAATACCGATATTAAAAATTTAGCATCAGAGTTACCTTATAATGTTGATTTTATAACATTATCTAATTTAATTCTCTATGCTCATAATTTATTTCCGGAAAATACCTTAGAAAATTGGGAAAAATTAATTGAAAATTTAAAGGCATATGCCTTTTTTTCTTAGGGGGAATTTGCTATAATAGGGAAGTATTGGAAGTGATGAAATGAATCTACCAGATTTAAAAAAAGCTCGAATTAGAACCGATAAAGAAGTTGAATATATATATTTAAATGACCATTATCAAAAACTTTTCTCTGGTCAAAAATATTTTTTAAAAACTTATGGATGTCAAATGAACGTTCATGATTCTGAAGAAATCGCGGCTCGTTTGGAATCTTTAGGATTTAATAAAACCGAGGTTTTAGAAGAGGCTGATATCGTAATTTTAAACACCTGTGCGATAAGAGAAAATGCTCATGATAAACTATACGGTTTTTTAGGACGCTGTAAGCATTTAAAAAAAGAAAAAAAAGATGTAATTATTGGTATATGTGGCTGTATGGCTCAAGAAGAAAATGTTGTGGAAGAAATTATGAATAAACATCAATATATAGATATAGTTTTTGGTACGCATAATATTTATAAATTACAGGATTTAATTATTAATAAAAAAGAAAAACAAAACATTGAAGTGTATTCATGCGAAGGTGATGTATATGAAAATGTACCTTACAAAAGAGATTCACAAATAAAAGCATGGGTTAATATTCAATATGGTTGTGATAAATTTTGTACATATTGTATAGTTCCTTATACAAGAGGTAAGCAAAGAAGTCGTAAAAGTCAAGAAATCATTAAAGAAGTTGAAGATTTAGTTAAAAGTGGTTATAAAGAAGTTACATTACTTGGTCAAAATGTTAATGCATATGGTAAAGAATTAAAAGATGAAATAAATTTTGCTAATCTTTTAGAAAAAGTAGCTAATACAGGGATAGAACGTATTCGCTTTGTTACTTCGCATCCTTGGGACTTTACTGATGAAATGATTGAAATAATAGCTAAATATGATAATATTATGCCTTATATTCATTTACCACTACAATCTGGTTCATCAAAAATTTTAAAATTAATGGGTCGTCGTTATACTAAAGAAGAATATTTAACTTTGTATCATAAAATAAAGGAGACTATTCCTAATGTGGCGATTACTACGGATATTATTGTTGGTTTTCCTAATGAAACAGATGAAGATTTTAAAGAAACTCTTGATGTTGTAAATGCTTGTCAATTTGATAGTGCCTTTACATTTATCTATAGCCCAAGAGAGGGAACTCCGGCAGCAAAAATTGAAGATAAAATCCCCATTGAAGTTAAAGAAGAACGTTTACATAAATTAAATGAACTGATTAATAGTTATAGTTTAAAAGCTAATCAAAAATATCTTGGAAAATCCGTCAGAGTTTTAATTGAAGGGGAAAGTGAAAAAGATAGCACCAAAGTATTTGGTTATACTGAAACCATGAAATTAGTAAATGTAGATAATGCTTCTGATAAAATAGGCGAGATTATTGATGTTAAAATAACAGCTGCTAAAAGCTTTAGCTTAGATGGAATTTATCAATAGGGAATATTTCTTGTCAAAATAAAGTATTAAATTATAATAATATTAATTAATTAGGAGGGTTTAGATATGAAAGAAAAAATCGATTGGAAAGAAAAATTAAGAGCTATTGATAAAAAAATAAAAGCAAATATGAGTGAAGAAGAAAAAGAAAAATTACAAAAAGAGGAAGAAAACTTTCAAATATTAGAAACTACTTTACGTCATTATTATAAAAATTTAATAAAAATTAAACATAAAAATTTAAATATTGTTGATGTCGCCGAATATTTTAATATTCCTATAGATATAAATCGATTATATGACTATGAAATTCATTTTTTAAGAAATGACATATTTCCTGTTATAGAGATAATTGATACAAAAGAAAATATCCAATACATAAGTAATTTCTACGTAAAAGGAGAGTTACTAGATGTGACTGATAATCCTATTTTCAATAATTTGGATATAACTAATTTCAATACTAATATTCAAACTAAGTACTTATATTATATTGGGCAAAATAGTTCTATTATATCTCAATTAATCATACCAAACGATAAATATGAATTGGTATTTGAAAAAGAACAGCCAAATGATTTAGGATTTGGAAATAGTAGTAATATTTTTGTAGTCCGCTTTTATGAAAAATATGAAAAAGAAGGCATGACAAAAAAAGAACAGTTATTTGCTAATCACTTCCATACCTTTGAAAACAATATTGAAAATACTATGAAACAATTTATTACTTATGATTTTACTTCTTCTGATTTACCAAGAGAAGATAGACAAGATATTTATACTTATACAATCAATAGTAATATTATTCATGGAATTAATGAATTAGAAACAATAAATGAACATATTACTTTTAATGCTTTTGCTAGTATGGAAAATACAAAAATAACCAATATAGAAAGATATCTTCCTATAAATTATATTAGTTATGAAAAAGAAGAATTAAAGAGTGACAATATAAATGCTGCTATTTGGTTTTCGGGCTATAATACTGATAATACTTATTATGCCATTAAGATATTTAAGAAATTTGATAAAATTAATTTAAATTTACATTGTAGATATATAGATGAACAACATCATACTATCGAAAAAACTGAAATAAGAGAATTACCTATTTTAGTTAGTGGTAAATTAACAATTGAGGAAGTAGATAGTATAATAGATTTATTAAATCATATTTATCCTGATAATTTATTTATGTCATATGCCATAGATCAAATAAGAAAATTTCAAACTGAAATAAAAATAAAAGAAAAAATTATAAATAAAGAGGAAAATTTACTAGACCCAGAAATGTTATCTTCAAAGGAATATGCAGAAATAGCGCATATGGTTTTGGAAGATAAAAAAGCTTATTTTGATTTAGCATTAGAGCAATTTTATAATGCTACGCACATGGGAGAAGCAAGAGAAAAGAAACAAAATCAATATCAAAAATTACTTAATAAAAAATAAAATAGAAGTATAGTATATAAATAGATGAACTCACTCATCTATTTTTTATAAATTTAATTTGGCTGCCAACTTTAAAATATTTACCTAATCCTTTTGGTAATTCTAAAATATTAGTTTCATAAATATCTCTATTAACGGAAAGTATTTTATGAGGTTTAAAATCACTTAAAATAAATAAAATAGTATTTTGATTATCCAAAACTAAAACATCAATTGCTTCTTGCATACTATAAGTTTGAATAGTATTACAAGATTTAAAGTACATACCAAAATTAATATTGATAGTATTACTTAGACCAATCATTTTTTCTTTTAAAGTGAATGGTACTTTAACTTCTATATCTCGATTATTTATTCTTAATATCATAGTAAATAATATGCTTGAGCATGACAAAATTTGACAATTTAAAGCTTATTAATTGCGCCTTTTTTTTAAATAAGTTATAATAATAAAGGTGAGAATAAATGGCTAAGAAGAAAAAAAAGAAAGAAGATACATCAAAAAGTTTTAATTATAGTGTAGAATTAAATGGCCTATTATTAATATTAATTGGATTAATTGGGTTTGGTACCTTTGGTCCGGTAGGAAAAGTTATTAAAAATTTTGCAATTTTTTTAATGGGTTCATGGTATGTAGTGGCGCTACTTTCGGTTTTAATTTTGGGAATATACATGATAATAAAAAGAAAACTTCCTAATTTATTTACCACCCGAATGATTGGCTTTTATTTTTTGCTGATTGCTATCTTAATGTTTTCGCATTTAGAATATGCTGTAGCTAATGAACTTAAAGGAAAAGCTATAATCAGTACCACAATCGATAATTTTATGGGAGCAACTAGTAGTTTAAACTCTAATGTTGGAGGAGGAATAATTGGTGCTTTATTTATTCTTTTATTTACCTCTCTTCTCGATGTCACAGGTTCTAAAATAATAATTGGTGTTTTAGCTATATTTGGTTTAATTTTAGTCTTTGATATAACTATTGCAGATATATTTAAAAAGATCAAAGAAATATTTATTAATCTTAAAAATAAAAAACAAGAACGTAAAAAAGAACTTAATAATGAAGAAGAAGCCGAAAATGAAGAAGTTGATGATAATAAAATTATTATTACTAGTGCCGAAGAATTAAAAGTAAATAATCATCCTGAAGAAGTTAGTACACCAGCTCAAAATTTAGAAGTAGCACCAGTTAATGCTAATTATATTTTGCCGTCAATCAATCTATTAGAAAATCCAAAACATCAAGCTAAAGTAAACTCTAATGATTTTATTAAATCAAATAAAATGATTTTAGAAAGAGTATTAAATGACTTTGGTATTAAAGGAACTGTAGTCGAAATTCATGTAGGACCAGCAGTTACGCAATATGAACTGTCTGTTTTATCCGGTACTAAAGTAAGTAGAATTAAAAACCTTGATAAAGAAATTGCTCTTGCCTTAGCGGCGAAGAACGTTGCTATCGAAGCACCAATCCCAGGTAAAAATACCGTTGGAATTGAAATTCCCAATCCTTCAATTGCAGCCGTTAAAATTAAAGAGGTGCTAGCTAATATTCCAGCTAGTGCAAAAAATTCCAAAATATTAGTAGCTTTAGGAAAAGACTTAATGGGTAGAGTGCAAACGGCAGATATTTCCAAAATGCCGCATTTATTAGTAGCCGGTTCTACGGGTAGTGGTAAATCTGTATGTATGAATAGTATAATTGCCTCAATTTTAATGCGTTATCGTCCAGATGAAGTAAAACTTGTTTTAGTTGACCCTAAAAAAGTAGAAATGTCTAATTATAATGGTATAGCGCATTTATTATGGCCAGTTGTAACTGATCCTAAAAAAGCTTCTGTTGCTTTACAAAAGCTAGTTGATATGATGGATAATCGTTACAATATGTTTGCAGATAATGGCGTTAAAAAAATTGAAGAATATAATGTTTTAGCCAATAAAAAAGGCTTAGATAAAATGCCATACATTGTTATAATTATTGATGAACTTGCAGATTTAATGATGGTTGCATCCAAAGAAGTGGAAGGTTCTATTCAAAGAATTACGCAACTTGCAAGAGCGGCCGGAATTCATTTAATAGTTGCTACTCAAAGACCAAGTACAAATGTTATAACTGGAGTTATTAAAGCTAATATTCCATCTCGTATTGCCTTTGCTGTTGCTTCTTCAATCGATTCCCGTACTATTTTAGATGGGGGAGGAGCCGAAAAATTACTTGGTAAAGGAGATATGTTATACTTGCCAATGGGGGAAAATACTCCTATTCGTATTCAAGGTTGTTTTATAACTGATGAGGAAACCCAAAAAATTATCAATCATGTTTGTTCTCAACAGAAAGCCATGTATGATAATACTTTACAACAAGCGGAAATGGAAGAACATAATCCCATTTCCAGTGAGAAAGAAGAATATGATGATCCGCTTTATAATGAAATCGTTGATTTTGCAATTGAAACTGGAAAAATTAGTGCTTCACTTCTCCAAAGAAGATTTAGGTTAGGTTATAACCGCGCAGCGCGAATTGTTGATTTATTAGAAGAAAGAGGAATTATTGGACCTTCTAATGGCTCTAAGCCTCGAGAAGTTTTAGTTAAATTGCAAAAAGATGAAGAGTCCTAATTGGACTTTTTTATTGACTTTAATTTTAAGTCATATATAATAAAATACTTAGAAAAAGGGATTTTAGATGAAAAAAATTACTTTAAATGATTTAAATTTTAAAAAATTAAAATTATTAACAAACAAAACCAGCGAAAGTATTATTTATTATGATAAAAATAATATTTATAAATTATTTACTGATATAAATAAAGTTTTTTTGAAGGAAAAACAAGAAAAACTTGAATATTTAGAGCGGTGTTATTTACCTGAAAATTTTTTAAAACCACATTTAATAATCATGGATAATAGCCTTTGTGTTGGTTGCGTTGCTCCATATAAAAAATCTAACCATTTAAACAATGTCAATATGTTTAACATATATCTAAAACATTGTTATTTAGTTTCTCATGATTTACAAATTGTTCATAATCACAACCCCCAAATAGCCTTTGCCGATGTACATGGTAGAAATATTTTAATTCATAAATTAAGCCATTATTTTTGTGATATTGATGGGTGTTTTATTAAAGATTTAAAGGTTAGTTATTGTGTTTCCAATAATTATGATAATTATTTAGATGACTATAATATTAAAGAAGAAGTTGTTAATCAAAACAGTGATAAAGTCCAATTATATATAATGTTATTTTTTAAAATCTTTCATAAAAATATTTATTATATTTCTGAATCTGAATATTTAGAAAAAATGAAAGGTATTCCCATTTTAAAAGATTTATATTCGGTTTTTAAAACTTTACAAAATCCTCTTCATGAAGTACCAGAAGTACCTTATTTGCAGGAATTAATATTAAAAAAATAGATTGTTTATGACCCGTAAATAGAGTATAATATTTTTAATGGTGATGGTTATGTCTTCTTATGTTTTAATTGGAAAAGTATGTGGGACACACGGAATAAAAGGTGAAATTAAAATTAATTCAAATCATGAATTAAAAGAGCAAATTTTTATCCCTAATTTTAGACTTTACTTTGGCCCAAACAAAATAGAAGAAAAAATAATTACTTATCGTCATCATAAAACGTATGAAATGGTTACTTTAGAAGGTTATAACAATATTAATGAAGTTTTAAAATATAAAAATCAAAACGTTTATGTTAAAAGAGAAGATCTTACTATTAAAGATTATTTATTAACCGATCTATTAGACTATGAAATTATTGAAAATAATATAGTTTTAGGAAAAGTTCTAAATGTTATTCCTAATGGATCTAATATATTGCTAGAGGTTAATGGTCCTAAACATTTCTATATTCCTAAAGTTAATGACTATATTGAAAAAATAGATATAGCATCTAAAAAAATTTATGTTAAAAATGTAGGGGGATTGATGTTATGAAAATAGATATACTAACTCTTTTTCCCGAAATGATTACTGGTTTTTTAAATGAATCAATAATAAAAAGAGCTCAAGAACAAGGAAAAGTAACTATTAATTTGTTAAATTTTCGCGAATTTTCGCATCTCAATAATCAGCAAGTAGATGATACTCCTTATGGTGGGGGAGCAGGGATGGTCTTAAGGTGTGAGCCTATCATTGAAGCGCTTGAAAGTGTTAAAGATGAAGATAGTTTAGTAATATTACTTTCCCCTCAAGGAAAAACTTATAATCAAAAAATGGCTAATGATTTTACCAATTACAAGCATTTAATTTTAATTTGTGGGCATTATGAAGGATTTGATGAACGGATATTAGAATATGTTGATTTAGAATTAAGTATTGGTGATTATGTTTTAACAGGAGGAGAAGCAGCCGCAGTAGTAGTAACTGATAGTGTTGTCCGCCTTTTAGATAATGTAATTAATGAAGATTCCAAAGATAATGATTCATTTACAGAAGGACTACTTGATTATCCGACCTATACTAAACCACGAAATTTTAGAGGCAGTCTCGTACCTGATGTCTTACTTAGTGGTAATCATCAAAACATTGCCAAGTGGCGTCATGAGCAACAAATAAAGAAGACTCAAGAAAAAAGACCAGATTTATTAAAGTAAAGAAGTGATAAAATGAGCTATTTAATCAAGAAAGATAATAAAACAAATACTATAACTTATATGCAATATGATATGAAAGGTTACAAATTTACGCCCAAAAGTCAAAAAAATGCGAGCATTCAAGTCAATCAAATAGTTATTATTAATCCTCAGATGATTGATAAAATTTTAACATTAAAATTCAATTCTACTTTTAAGAAATTAATGGCTTTTGTTTTAAATTATCTCAATGATACTTCTAGTGACACAACCGATGGAATCTATGCTTTAGGAGAAATTGATCGCTTAAAAAGTATAATTTTTAATAAATATCAAGCATACTTAAGTGTGGAAAAGCAAAAAAATTTTTTAGATAAATTAGCTTTTTTAGAAAACCAAATAAATATGAAAATGATGATGGCCTATCAGTTTATGCCCCCTGAATATCAAGAAGAACAAACCCAAGGTCGAGGAAGATAAAATTTCTCGATTTTTTTGTGCTAAAAAGTTATGTTAAAATTTTTTCAAATAAATTTATTTATAATATTTTTCACTTTTTGGTGTATTTATAATATTTTACCGGAGCTTTGGCAATTCCTCTTAATTCAATATCTAATATTTCATATTCAAAACATTCAGAAAAAATTTCTATTTGTGTACTAAATGAATCAAAATATGGATGATTTAACATGTTTGTACATACCACAATACCATTATCTTTTAATAGTTTATTCATATTGTTCATTACGCTTTTGACATCGTTAGGGGCTTGCAAATCTAATATATTAGATAAGTAAACTATGTCATACTTTTTGGAGTTATTATAAGAATCGGATGAAATATCAATTACTTTAAAATCAATTTTATTAGAATTTAATTTATCCAATAATTTTTTAATATCTTCTTCACTATAAGGAAAATCAAATTCCGTATCACAATTCTCAAATAAGGCAAAATCATAAAATAAAAAAAAGCTTTCTTCATAAAATTTTGATTTACGTTTTAAATCTAAATAATATTGCCAAAACAAACAACTTTCTCTTTCATTAACATCAATAGCATTACTGTGACTTTTAATAATAGAATAAATCTCATTAATGCCTAAATCTTTAGCATCTAAAAAGCCACTTTCTAATAGCCATTTTCTCAAATAATAATATCTATATGTAAGTGAATTAATGTCGAAAGCATCTATTTTTTTGGCACCATTTAAATATAAATAAAAAAGAATATCCGATGATGATAAAACAGAATAAATTTCTTTGTTTCTAAAATCAATATGACTTACAATTCGATTTAAATCTTCTGTGTTTCTTGAATAAATAGTATTCCAATTACCACTAAGAGTTCCATTCATAATTTTAGGTAGTTTTAGGATGTCATCAGTAATATTTGTCATAATGTCTCCTTCTTTGAACGATATTATAATATACCCATAAATTTGTGTCAAATAAAATAACTATAATTCCTATCTTTCCAATTGTGTTTATGTAAAAGTCACAAAACTAAGTTATAACAACATTTCATAAGTTAATTAAAAAACATATATTATTTTGTGCTAAAAAAGGAAAATGCTATTTAACCTATAATATATATAATGAAGGTAGTTATTTTTATTAAAGAAAGGTCATATATGAATGAAATAGTTGATTATAATAAAAAGCCACAAAAAATAATTATTGGAGCGATAATTGCGATTGTTTTACTTATCGGAGGCGGTCTTACTTATTTTTTAATTTATAAATATGATAAAAAGGGTGATGGAAAGCAGACAGTAGCTAGTCTAACAGATGATTTAAAAAGTACCGAAAAAGTTGAGCAAGAAGAAGATAATTCTCCTGACAAGACCGAAGAGGCTGAAAAAATAAAAGTTGATATTAAAGGAGCCATTAATAGTCCGGGAGTATATGAAGTAGATGAAGGAACGATAGTTAATGAACTGATTAATATGGCTGGAGGAATAATGAGTAATGCTACAACTAAAAACATTAATTTAAGTCGCCAGTTACAAAATGAAATGGTTGTTATTATTTATACGCAAAATGAACTAGAAACTAAAGAAAATGAAATTAGTGATGTATGTTATGAAAATGATGTAGATATTTCTTCTTGCTATCAAGAAAAGCAGTCTATTGTTATTCCTAGTGCCGAGGAAAATACAACTAATAAGGATAGTAATACTTCCTCTACAAGTGTAGTTTCCCTAAATAAAGCTAGTAAAGAAGAATTAATGACTTTAACTGGTATTGGCGAAGCAAAAGCTCTCAAAATAATTGAATATCGCGAAAGTAATGGCGGTTTTAAGAGCATTGATGAACTAATGAATGTTAAAGGCATTGGTGAGGCGATATTTAATAAAATCAAAAACAATCTTACACTCTAATAAATTTATTATTTTCTTAATTGGGAGCTTGATTTTATATTTAATAATATATTTTAATGTAATACCTCATAAAAGTCATCTAAAGATTAATTCTCAGGCGCTGACTGGTACATTAATTAGTCAAAAATTAGATGGAAATAAACTTTCTTTAATTATCAAAACACCGGAAAAAGTACAAGTAACTTATTATATCAAAAGTGAAGAAGTAAAAACTAGAATCGCTACAACTTTAAAATTAGGGATGAAAATTAAGGTTTTAGGAACTCTAAGTATTCCACCGGCAAATACCATTCCTAATACTTTTAATTATCAAAAATATCTATATCATAATAAAATATACTATTTAATGCAGGCTCATGACATTAAAATAATAAATACGAACGTAAATATTCTTTATAAATTAAAAAATCTTTTAATTCAAAAGATTAATAATATGGATTATAAAGAATATTATTATGCTTTTATTTTAGGGGAAAAATATTATATAGATCAAGATGTATGGCAATCTTATCAAAAAAGTGGGGTTACCCATTTATTTGCTATATCCGGAATGCATATTGCATTATTTATTGGTCTCATTTCTAAATTATGTAGCTTTTTTAAAATAAACTCCACTTTTAAAAATATAACTATTTTTAGTTTTTTGGCATTTTATTTAGTTTTAACTGATTTTGCAGCCAGTATCTTAAGAGCTGGAGTATTTTTCGTTTTTAGATGGTTAAATAAAAGTTTTAACATTAATTTACCTAATATTAAAGTATTATGCTACACAGTAATTTTTTTATTGTTTTTAAATCCTAATTTATTATTTAATCTGGGATTTTTATATTCGGTATTAGCAACATTTAGTTTAATATTAGGAACAAGTAAAGATAAAAATCAAAACTACTTTCTTAATATATTAAAAACTAGTTTAATAATAAATATCGTATCTCTACCTCTAACCTTATATAATTTTTACGAAATAAATATTTTCAGTTTTTTATTTAATTGTCTTTTTATTCCTTTAGTTACTTTCATCATTTATCCATTAATATTAATAAATTTTATATTGCCAATATTTTCTTTTTCCTGTGCCTTTGGCCTTTTAATCATGGAAAAACTTGCCGCCCTATGTGCGCAGTTATCGTTGAATATAGTTATTCCTAAAATAAATATTTTATTTATTATAATTTATTACTTAAGTTTATTTGGCTTATGGTATTATAAAGACTTTAAGATTATTATATTTCTGAGCTTATTTATTGTATTTTGGAAAATAACACCTTTTTTTGATGCTAATTTTTATGTTTATTTTCTAGATGTAGGGCAAGGGGATAGCATATTAATACGTAGTGAATTTACAAATAATGTAATTATGATTGATACGGGTGGAAGGTTGCAATACTCTCAAGAAGAATGGGAGAAACAAAATCATCAATATCAATTAAGTGATAAGACGATTACTTTTTTAAAAAGTTTAGGAATAACTACTATCGACTGGCTTATATTAACGCATGGTGATATGGATCATATGGGAGAAAGCGAAAATTTAGTTAACAATGTGAAAATTAAAAATGTCATATTCAATTGGGATTCCTATAATGATTTAGAAAAGAATTTAATTAATCTCTTAAATCAAAAAAAGATTAATTACTATCAAAATATTAAACAAATAAATATGCATTTTAATAAGTTAAATTTTCTAAATTATAAAATATATGATAATGAAAATGACAACTCCAATATAATTTACTTAAATTATCAAAATTACAAATTTCTTTTTATGGGTGATGCGGGGATTAATGCTGAAAAAGATTTATTAAAAGAATATGATTTTCCTAATATCGATGTTTTAAAAGTTGGTCATCATGGCAGTAAAACAAGTAGCAGTAAAGAATTCCTTGCTCAAATTCAGCCGAAATATGCAATTATCTCTGTCGGCAAAAATAATAGATATGGTCATCCAGATTCTGAAGTTTTAGCCAACTTACAAGAAAGTAAAATATTTAGAACAGATATAAACGGCAGTGTTATCTTTAAAATAAAAAATAAAAAATTGCAAATAAAAACAAGCGCATCTAATTAAGAAAAAACTATACACCATTAATGCTATTTAACATAATATATAATGTACGTTATATAACGTTTTATATAGATGAAGAAGGGCATTTACTTGTCCTTTTTTCATTTGTTTAGTAAAATAATGTTGGTGGTAATATATGAATGCCTATTTAATTGTAAGTGAAAGTTTTCGCTTAATAGATGAGCAAATAGAAAAAATTGTCAAAAATAATCCAAATATTATTAAATTTGATATGCAAGAGGAAAGTATCGAAGACTTAATTAATGAGGCTGCCTATATATCTTTGTTAAATGATCCCAAGTTTATAATTGCTAAAAATGCTAATTTTTTTAGCAGTAGTAAAATAAAAGAAGAAGATAATAATAAATTATTAAGTTATTTAAATAATCCTAATCCGCAGTCAACCATTATTTTTACGCTAAATACCAAATTAGATGAAAGAAAAAAAATAACAAAATTAATGAAAGAAAAATATCAAGTAATAGAAATAGCCAAATTAAATGAATATGATATGAATAAAAAAGTTAGTAATCTCTTAAAAGAAAATGGCTACAAAGTAGATTTTGAAACAGTTCGTTATATTACTAAAAGTTGTTTAGTTAATTATGATTTAATTTATAATGAAATTGAAAAGATAAAACTATGTTATTTGAATCAAAAAGATTTAACTTTTGAAGATATAAAAGCGATAGTTTCACCTTCAATTGAAGATAATGTTTTTAAATTCATAAATGCTATTGTAGAAAAAAATACTAGACTGATGTTTAAATACTTTAAAGATTTAAAAATCCTAAAAGAAGAGCCCATTGCTTTCATTTCTTTGTTAGCCCGAGAATATCGCAATATGTATTTAATTAAAACTCAAAAAGAAAACAAAAGCCAAAGTGAACTTCTAAAACTTTTAAATATCCAAAAATGGCAATATGATAAACATGAAAAATATGCTTATGAATATAGCGACAAAGAATTAAAAGAAAAATTACGTGCTTTATTAAAATTAGATACAGATATTAAAACAGGTAAAATTGATAAATATTTAGGTTTTGAATTATTTTTATTAAATATCTAGATAATAGTACAAATGTATGTTATTATATAGAAGGTGATAAAATGTATAATTATATAAAAGGAAAATTAGCTGATCAAGAGAGTAATTTTATTGTCTTAGATGTAAATGGCGTAGGTTATCAAATATATGTGGCTAATCCTTATAGTTTTGAATTAAATAAAGAATACCAAGTCTTCGTCTATAACCACATTAGAGAAGAAGAAAATACATTATATGGCTTTAAGACCAAAGAAGAAAAAGAATTGTTTTTAAGATTAATTGAGGTGAAAGGATTAGGACCAAAAATGGCTTTACCAATGCTTGCTACGGGTAGTGTCGCTGGAATAATTGATGCCATTGATAGAGAAAATATTTTATATTTAAAAAAATTTCCGAAAATTGGCGACAAAGTAGCGCGCCAAATTATTCTCGATTTAAAAGGAAAGTTAGCTATTTCTGTTAACCAAGAAGAAGAAAACTCCCTAGATGAATTAACTAATGTGTTATTAGGCTTAGGTTATAAAATGGCTGATATAAAAAGAGTAATACCCCAAATTGATAATAGTTTAACAATTGAAAATCAAATTAAAGAAGCTTTAAAATTATTCTTAAAATAGAAAGGATGATTGCAAATGGAAGAACGTATTTTAACGCCTGAAGAAATGACCAGTGATGAATTTGAAAAAACGATTCGTCCTTTAAGTTTAGAAGAATATGTTGGTCAAGAAGAGTTAAAAGGGAATTTGGATGTTTTTATTAAAGCCTGTAAATTGCGTAATGAATCCTTAGATCACGTATTACTATATGGTCCTCCGGGATTAGGTAAAACTACCTTAGCTCATATTATTGCTAATGAACTGGGGACTAATATTCGAACTGCCAGTGGTCCTTCTATTGAAAAAAGTGGAGATTTAGCCGCTATTTTATCAACGCTTGAACCCGGAGATGTTTTATTTATTGATGAAATCCATCGTATGCCTAGATATATTGAAGAAATTTTATATCCAGCAATGGAAGATTTTGAACTAGATATTATCGTGGGTGCCGAAGGCAATTCTCGCAATATTAAAATAGATTTACCACCTTTTACTTTAGTAGGAGCAACAACAAGAGCTGGGGATATTTCTAGTCCTTTACGAGATCGCTTTGGAATTGTTTCCAAATTAAATTATTATACTTATCAAGAATTGGAACAAATTATTAAAAGAACTAGTCGAGTACTAGATTTTGAAATAGATGATGATGCGGCGTTAGAGTTAGCAAAAAGAAGTCGCAAAACTCCTCGTATTGCTAATCGTTTATTTAAAAGAGTTAGAGATTTTGCTTTAGTATCTGGCGAATCCCATATAACTAAAGAAATGACAACCAATTCTTTAAAGAGATTAAATGTCGATGATGAAGGTTTAGATGGAATTGATATTGAATATTTAGAAGCTTTAATTTTAAAATTTAATGGCGGCCCTGTCGGTGTCGAAACTATTGCCACTTCCATTGGGGAAGAAGTTTCGACAATCGAAGATGTAGTTGAACCATATTTATTACAAGAAGGCTTTGTTAAACGAACATCACGCGGGCGAATTGCCACTGATAAAGCTTTTAATCATTTAAAAATTGAACATAATAATACATTATTTTAAGGAGAAGAAAAATGACCAAAAATAGAATTATTATTGTCGAAGGACCACAAGGAACTGGAAAGACAACTTTAACAAATTATTTAAGGGATAATATTCCTGCAAGTAACTTATACCGTTTATCTGGACAAAAAGATAAAACTAATAACGGTAAAGAAAAAAGCATCATTATGTATAATGCTTTATTAGATTACTTATACAAAATGCAAGAAGTAGAAATGGACTTGATTTTTGATCGAACATTTTTTACTGAAGAAATCTATGCCCGATTAGGTTATAAAGAATATAGTTTTACAAAAATTTATTTAAATTTGCTTAAAAGATTAGAAAATCTAAATAATCATTATGATTTATATTTAATATTACTTTATTTAAAAAATACTGATTTATATAAACAGCGTCTTGAGCGCGCTTATCATCACAATTATCAAGCATTTAGTATTCAAAATAGTATTGACCAACAAGAAACATATCAAAAAATGGCTCATGAAATCAAAAATAATGCTTCCCCAATTAAAGTTTTAGAAACGCCAACCGATGATTTTAGTTATGCTTATAAAAAAATAAATGGTATTTTTCGGATAAATGGTTAGGATTACAAATGAAAACTGATGATTTTAATTATGATTTACCTGAGGCCCTTATTGCTCAAACTCCTTTAAAAAATCGCTCGGAGTCGAAGCTGATGGTTTTAGATAAAAAAACAGGTAAAATCGAACATAAGCATTTTTTTGATATAATTGATTATTTAAATAAAGGCGACGTATTAGTTTTAAATGATACTAAAGTTATCCCTGCGCGTCTTATTGGGGAAAAAGAAGAAACGGGAGCTGTCATTGAATTATTACTTTTAAAAAATAGGGAAGATAATATTTGGGAATGTTTAGCTAAGCCAGTTAAACGTTTAAAAATTGGGACCATTATAACTTTTGGCCAAGATAAATTAAAAGCAAAAGTATTAGAAATCCTAGATGAGGGTATAATTCATGTGCAAATGCTTTATGAAGGAATATTTTATGAAATATTAAATGAATTAGGGCAAATGCCTCTTCCTCCTTATATTAAGACTAAATTAGAAGATAAAAATCGTTATCAAACCGTGTATGCTAAAAATATTGGCAGTGCTGCCGCTCCGACCGCTGGACTCCATTTTACAAACGAATTACTAAAAAAGATAAAAGCTAAAGGTATTACGATTTTATATATAACGTTGCATGTTGGTTTAGGCACATTTAGGCCTGTAGTAGTTGAAGATGTAACAAAACACGAAATGCATAGCGAATTTTATTCTATGGATAAAAAAACGGCGCAGACTCTTAATCAAGCCAAAAAAGAAGGTCGAAAAATAATTGCTGTAGGAACTACAACAGTCAGAACTTTAGAAACTATAATGGCAAAATACCAGGAATTTAAAGAATGTAGTGGAGAAACGAAAATATTTATTTATCCCGGGTTTGAATTTAAAGCCATAGACAATCTAATTACCAATTTCCATTTGCCAAAAAGTACGCTTTTAATGCTAGTTAGTGCTTTAGCATCAAAAGAAATTATTTTAAACGCCTATAAAGAAGCAGTTCAAAATAATTATCGCTTTTTCTCGTTTGGCGATGCGATGTTTATTAAATAATGCAAAATAGCTATAAATAAAATCTAAAGTTTTAACTTGTATAGTTATAAAATGATTAGATTAATTGCCAGTTTTTTTGTTACTATCCAATTACAATGGCTTATTATATTATTTACCGTATAAAAATAAATTATAATCAAAGGTAGAAAGGATAATTGTAAGATAGAAGAAGTATTAAAGATTTTTAAATATTAGTTATTATTATAGTCTATTGAAAAAGGTGAAAATATGCAGAATAAAATTTTTTATAATGTTTTAGATTATGGAATTAGTCTTAAAGAAACAGATAATTCTCAAAAATTTCAAGAATTAATTAATAAAGTACACGATAATGGCGGAGGGTATATTTATATTCCCACAGGTGTCTATTTATTTGATTCAAAACAAAGTTCATATGAAATGACAAAAAATATGACAGCTATATGTGAAATGAAATCAAATGTTTCAATAATTGGTCAATCACGGACAGATACAGTTTTAAAAGTTATAGGAACTACTTTTAATGGAGCTTCTTTATTTTGTTATTGTAATAACATTTCTCAAAAAAATTTGCATTCTGCTAATATGATTAATTTAACAATTGATATGACTGATGCTTATTTAGAAAATTATTCTCATCGAGGTAAAGCTATTTATTACATTGGGGTTGATGATTGTACTTTTAAAAATTTACGATTAATTTCAACTCCCTCTACAGCATTAGGAATTGATATGTTAAATAATGTTGTTATTGATTCAGTTTATGTATATGAAGGCGGCCGTAGTTGGACATATGGTAGTAATGGAGGTGCAGGAATTGGCATTGGCACAGGATTAAGAGAAAATGAAAATTTTATTATTAGAAATTGTATATGTGTTAAATGTGGCCATTTTGGCATCTTTCTTGAAGATCAAGGGGTTTTTCATAATCAAAAAAATTCTTCTAAAGGGCAAATTATTACTAATAATATTATTAGAAATTCCCAACACTATGCTATTGGTATTCGGGGTGGAAAATATATTGTAGTTTCAAATAATAATATTTATGAAAATACTGGGGGGATATATGTAGATTATGGAGTTGAAGAAATTTTAATATCAAATAATTTAGTATGCGATTCAAAAGAAGGTTTTGGTTTAGGCGATGAAGATTTAATAGTAAATAAAAATACCCGTTCTTGCCACAATATTATCTTAAATAATAATATTTTTAAAAATAGTCCGATTATAAAAAATAAAAATTTGAATATAATTAACGAAAATAACATTATTATAGATTAGAGGTTTAACCATGAAAAAAATATTAGTAAGTGATTATGACTCAACTTTTTTTATAAATGATGAAGATATCCAGAAAAATAAAGAAATGGTAAAAAAGTTTCAGGAATCTGGAAATATCTTTATCATAGCAACAGGAAGAAGTTATCTAGACTTTTATCGTAAAGTAAATATGTATAATTTTGATTATGATTATGTGATTATTAATCATGGAGCAACTATTTTAGATAGAAAAAATAAAGTAATTGCCAATTATGCAATGAATGATGAAATTATAAATAAGATAAAAAAAGATTTACAATTAGATCAAATAATAGATTCTTTTTGTTGTAGAAAGTTAGAAAGCAGGGTTAGTATTAATCATAAAAGTTTAACTAAAATAAATATGAAATATAACTCAGAAGAAGAAGCATTAACTATTAATAAAAAAATTAATAACAAATATTCAAGCTATGTTAATTCTTACTATGTTAATAATAATATGATAGAAATAATTTCTAATAAGATTAATAAATCAAAAGCCATAAGGTTTTTATTAGACCAATTAGATTTATTAGAAGATAATGTTTATACAATAGGTGATGGTTATAGTGATATTGATATGATTAAAGATTTTAAGGGCTATGCTATGGCTAATTCTGTAGATGAATTAAAGAAAATAGCTATCAAAGAATATAAAAGTGTATCTGATTTAATAAAAGATATAATGTAAGGATTTATTTATGAAAAAAGAACAATTAGAAGGAAACATATTAATAGCTATAAATGCACTTAGAAAAATTATTTCGATATTTCTAGGACCATTTTTAGTTGCATATTTTATTAAAACAAGTCAAGATAGTACAATTATTATTTCTTTTTATTATATAATTAGTTTTCTAGCTCATGCAATTGCTGGAGTGCTAATTGGATGGTTTATTAAAAACAAATTTAAGATAGGCATGTTTAGAATAGGTGTTATTCTTCAATTTATTTATATATTATTAATTATTATTTTAAAAGAAAAAATTATTAATTATATATTTTTAATTGGCTTTTACTATGGTTTTGCTTCTATTTGTTTTTGGACACCATTTAATTTATTTAAATCATATAAAATTAAAAATATTGATCAATCAAGTTATGAAGCTAAAAATAAACTTATTTCATCGCTTGTTACTATTTTAACTCCCATATTTTTAGGTAGTTTAATTACAACGACTAATTATATATCAACGGCTTTGATTACTTTAGTTATTTCTTTTATTTTAATTGTATTATCATTTTGTCTAAAACCAGTTTCTGTTACTAATAGTAAATTTCAACTTAAAAAAACTTTCCAAAAATTATTAAATAATTCTAATACTAAGAATATGCTGATTACTACATTTTTAAGAGGTATGACTATTTCTGATGGTTCTTTAGGCGTATTAATGACTATTCTTTTATTTAATGCTTATAAAAGTGATTTTAGTTTAGGAGTTGTTAATTCTATTGCAGCTTTAGTTACTGTTGTTATTGCTTATTTTTATAGCAAGTATTTTGCTAAAAGAAAAGATAATTATTTTACAATTATCTGTGCTTTATTACCAATATGTGCTTTACCTTTTATTTTAATATCTATATCAAATTTAAGTATTGCTTTTTATGATTTGTGTTATTTAATTGTGGTAGAACTATTGTCATTAGTATATGAAGTTAGAATGTTTAATATCTCCCGAACAATAATCTTAGAACACGAAAAAAGTGAATATTTTGCCATTTATGAAGTTGTTTTAAATATGGGACGAATTTTTAGTTATATATTACTTTTAATAGTAGGATTACTAGGTAATATCTATTTTAAATATTTATTACTATTATTAACTTTTATTATTTTAATCATGGGAGTTAGAATTTCCAAAATAAAAAGATTTACTAATAATTACGAGGAATAATGAAATTAATTTTTGCTGAATATTTTAAAAACAATGCAAGAAATTGTATTTTTTTTATGCCAGAAAAAAGGAAATCTCCCTTTTATCTATAATATATCTATTGAAAGGAGGTGAATACATGAAGGCATTGTTTTTTACGGGACTAGCTGGTATAAGTTTTTTGATTTGCGGTTTTTTATTTACTGATAATGGAAATGACTCTTTAAAACAAAGTGATACCTATAATGTAAAAACTGCTAACAATCAGAAAGAAAAAGAGCAAGAGACGACCAGTAATCTCAAAGAAATAAAGTATAAAAAATTGGAAACCAAATCAACTGATGAAGAGATGGCCGAACCAGTTATTTTGGTTGATAATAATCAGAATATGATACAAAATACTCTGGAGGATTCTCAAGAAGTTCCGCAAATAGTTAATAACACTACACCGGAAAATGAAGAAGTAAGTGCTAATTCCTTGCTCGAAGAAGAAGAGGAAGAAGAAAATGTTCAAGATTTAATAATGGAAGAGCAACCAAATAATTCAAGCGAAGAACATACTAAAGAAGTAAAAGAAACTATTTCTTTATTATCTAAATCACTTGAAACAGCGCAAAGTATTGATGAATTAAAACCAATTGCTAATAAATTAGATAGTTTAGATACTATTTCTTTAAAAGAAGCCGCAGTTATTCAAAATGATTTAGAAAAAGTACAAGATGACTACCATAAGATTTTATTAGTAGATGACTTTTTAAAGAAAACAGATACTTTGTTAAGCTCGGATAAAACAAAGGAAGAAGTTGCTGATATTAAAGAAGAATATACAGAACAAAATATTGAGCAATTAATTACGAATATTCCAAATATAAATCTTAAGAACAATTATCAAGCTAAATTAAATGAAGTTAAAAATGTTATAACCGATAATACTGCCCCTTCGTTAAATATTGGTGACAATCAAGTTATAAATGCGGATTTTCAACTAGAGATAGCAGATGATAATAATTACCAAGCATTATTAAATGGTCAAGAGTTAACTGATTTAAACATTACGGAAAATGGTGAATACGAATTAAAAGTTACCGATGATGCTTTAAATGAAACTACAGTGCATTTTAAAATGGAAAAACCAGTTGAAGAACAAGTAGAAGAAACCATTTACACCGAAATTAACGATGAGCCTCAAGAAGAAGCAACAACATCAACAAGGTATCCAATGAATAACTGGTATTTAACTCAAGATTATAGCGGAAAAGGCGGCCATATGGGAATAGACATGGGTAGTTCCAATAAAAAAGAAGAAATATATCCAATTGCTAATGGTAAAGTAGTTTATGTAGGTCAAGATACAAATGGAGCCAATTTAGTCCAAATAATGCACGATATTAATGGAGAACAAGTATTTTCTACTTACGCGCATATGCGAGAAGTATTTTTAAATGATGGTCAAGAAGTAACAACAAATGATCTTTTAGGCATTATGGGAGCCACTGGTAATGCGACCGGACCTCATCTTCATTTAGAAACCGCAACATGTGCCTGGGAATATAACTGTACTTATAGCAATTATAAAAACAGCTTAGTAAGTCCATGGACATATTTACCACAAAATTAATTTATAGCTAAATTAATAAATATTGACAATTAATCTAAATACTTCTTTAAATCATTAAATAGTAAAAATAGGACTTTCATGAAAAGAAGGAAAATATTCTTTTTTAATTTGTCATAATAAAACATTTATTATATAATGTTTTTTAGTGATAATTATGAAATTAAGTTATGAACTATTAAAAGAAGAAAAACATACCAAGGCCCGTTTAGGACAAATTACAATCCGCAACAAAACATTTTCAACACCAATGTTTATGCCCGTAGGAACGCAAGCTACTGTCAAAACATTATCTCCTGAAGAAGTTAAAGAAGCACATGCTGGCATTATTTTAGCCAATACTTACCATTTATGGCTAAGACCTGGTGAAGATATTATCCAAAAAGCTGGGGGACTTCATAAATTTATGAATTATGATGGACCGATTTTAACAGATTCCGGCGGTTTTCAAGTATTTAGTCTAGCTAATAGCAAAGATATTAGTGAAGAAGGCGTACGTTTTAAAAACCACTTAAATGGTGATAATTTGTTTTTGACTCCGGAAAAATCCATTGCAATTCAGAATAAATTAGATAGTGATATAGCGATGAGCTTTGATGAATGTCCTCCTGCTAGTGCCAGCTATGAATATTTACAAAATAGTATTGAAAGAACATTAAGATGGGCTAAAAGAGGAAAAGAAGTGCATAATAATCCTAATCAAGCTTTATTCGGTATTGTTCAGGGAGGGCCAATTGAAGAATTACGTAAGTATTCGGCAATTGAGACAGTAAAATTAGATTTTGATGGTTATAGCATTGGGGGAGTTGCTAATGATGGGGAAGACAAAGACGCAATGTATAAAGCCATAGAATATTCCATTCCTTATCTTCCTAAAGATAAAATTCGTTATTTAATGGGAGTAGGGGAACCTATTGATATTATTGAAGGAGTAATTAGAGGCGTAGATATATTTGATTGTGTTTTACCAACTCGTCTTGCGCGACATGGCAATGCTTTAACTAAATACGGAAAGATTAACCTTAAAAATAGTCAATATAAAGAAGATTTTACACCTATATCTCCAGAATGTGATTGCTATACTTGTCAAAATTACACAAAAAGTTACATTAAACATCTTATAAATTGCAATGAAACTTTCGGAGCGCGATTATTATCAATTCATAACATTCGTTTTTTAATAAGACTAACCGAAGAATTAAGAGAAGCTATTCAAAATGATAATATTTTAGAATATAAGGATAATTTTATAAAAAATTATTATGGTGGTAACAATGAATAATAACAAAATAATGATTTTAATAGCTGCCATTACCATGTTATTAGTTATTGGTATTCCAACGGTAGTTTTAGTTCAAAAACGTCATAATGAAAAATTGTATAATAGTATGGTCTTAAAAATTAACGAAGCCGCAAAAAAATGCGTTGATGAAGAAGTATGTCAAGATAATAAAATATTTATTAAAAATTTGTATGATAACAATTATCTTTCTAAATTAGTTAATCCCTTAACTAATGAATATATCAGTGAAGATGATTATGTCATTAAAAAAGAAGGAAAATATATTTTTATTGAAAATGAATAAAATTAGTTTTCCTTTTTTTTATTTATACCAATAATTGAACCAAAAATACCGCCTAAAATCAAAATGCCATAGTATAAGAAAGTCGAAAGTTTTATATCTTTAGTAAAGAAAATAAGACTAATTAATAAAAGTGTAAAAGATAGCATAATACTATTTTTTAAACCACACCACCAACCTTTACTGGAAGATGTTTTTCCCTCCTTAAAACAAAGAATAAAATAAATGATTAATAAAGCAATAGTATTAAAAGTATTAATAAATCCCATACTTACTGATGTAAAATAATTCATTAAAGTAGAAATAAAAGCTAAAATTAAAATACCTAAAATAAAGTAGCCCACATTTTTTAAGTATCGTAAAATTTTTTCCATTAAAATCACCTAATTAATCATATGTTATGTTTAAAATAATATGTTTTTCCCATAATAATTGTAGGTGATATAAATGGAATTGTTTTCAATTATGTTTAGAACTGCTTTTTTCTATTTTTTTATTCTTCTTGCCTATAGAATTATGGGCAAAAGAGAGATTGCTCAATTAGGAATAATCGACTTAATTGTCTCCATTTTAATTGCGGAGATGGTCGCAATAAGTATCGAAAATGTTAAAGATCCTATTTTATATACTATTTTACCTATTAGTTTATTAGTTTTATTAGAATTATTTTTAGCCTTTGTAGCAATTAAATCCCGTAAATTTCGCAATATCTTTGGCGGGAAACCATCTTTAATTATCTGTAACGGAAAAATAAATTTTAAAGAAATGGTAAAACAAAGATATAGTATGGACGATTTACTTTTAGAACTTCGTCAAAAAGAAATTAAATCTATTGAAAATGTAGAATATGCCTTTTTAGAGCCAAATGGCAAACTATCGGTCTTTAAATACAACTTCTTAAAAATCCCTAGTAATTATCCAATGCCTATTATCGTCGATGGTCAAGTTCAAGACAAAGCCCTCCATTATATACATAAAAATAAATCATGGCTAGAAAAAGTTTTAAAACAAAAAAATTTAATAATTGAAAACGTTTTTTACTGTTTTTATAAAGGAAGTAAATTATATATTATTAAACGAAGTGATTTATTATGAAAAAATTATTTAAAGCTCTTGTCTTAGTTTTAGGAATTAGTAGTTTATTTTATATATTAGATAATAATCATAAATCTCAAAATGATTTATTGGCTTTTAAAACCGATAATAAAAAATATATTGCTTTAACATTCGACGATGGTCCTCATTATAAATATACTTCATTATTGCTTGATGGTCTAAAAGAAAGAAATGTCAAAGCAACATTCTTTGTTTTAGGATGTAATGCTGAAAAAAATTACAGTTTGTTAAAAAGAATGGCTGATGAAGGCCATTTAATAGGTAATCATACCTATTCCCATAAAAATTTATATCGATTAAAAGAAACCAAAATAAAAGAAGAAATAGATAAGACTAACCAAATTATTGAAGCTATTACCGGCAAGATACCGAAATATTTTCGTCCTAGTTATGGTAATTACAACGGAAAAATATTAAAACTTGCCAATATGGAAGCCATTTTATGGAATGTTGATTCTTTAGATTGGAAAATAAAAAATAGTAAAAGAATTACTTATCGAGTAATTAATAAAGTAAATGATGGTAGTATCATTTTAATGCATGATATTTATAAAAGTAGTGTAAATGCCGCCTTATTAATTATCGATAAACTCCAACAAGAAGGATATGAATTTGTTACAGTAGAAAAGTTATTAAATATGGCCTAAAATAGATAGGTTCAAGGGTTGAATTTGCAAAATTTCCTTATTTATGATAAAATATGCTTACTCTATTAAAAAAGAGAGGAAATTAATGATGAAACTATTTAGAAATCCTTATTTAATTAAAATAGGGAAGATAATGGCAGTCTTTATTTTAACAATCTTAATAAGTGGAGCAAGTATAAAACATATGGCTATTCAATCCGAAACTCATATTGATTCAAAATATCTAGCAGAATCAAATAATAGCCAAGTTGATTTACTGTTAAAAGAAGAAGAAAAAAATAATATAGATAATTTTATTAATAATAATGAAGAACAAATTCGCTTTTTTGCTAATATGTTTGGGATAGACTATGAGATTGCTATTGCCAAAATAAAAGAAATAAATATTGATCCTAATACATTTAATGAAAATAATATAGGTTTAATTAGAGATTTTAACGGTAATATTATTAATTATAATTCCGTTGATCGAGGAATTTTAGAGTTTTTTAGTTTTCTAGACAATTCTTTCCCTGAATTAGTTAATAATTCTTACCGCCCAGGTCCTAATAATCCTGAATATATTGAAGCCCTTATTCAATATTTTAGTACTTTATATAATAATGTTGACCATAAATTAATGCTAAGTATTGGAGCCGCTGAAAGTGGTTATTATACAGCTAAAACTATGCTTTATAAAAATAATATTTATGGAGGAATGGGTTCTAATGGTCTAATCCAATATAAAAATATTGAATATGGTGTATGGCAATATATCAAAAAAATGTCTGAACAATATTATGATAAAGGGTTAAACACTATTGAAAGTATTGGTTATGTTTTTTGCCCACAAATGATTAATGGTATTAAAACAGTTAGTTCTCATTGGGTAAGCCTAGTTACTAAGGCTTTGGAAACCTACACATACGATATTAGATATGTAAGTATTTCACAACTCAATGATTTAGTCAATAACGAAATTAATGAAATATAAAGGAAATAGCTTTGAATATTTCTTTTTTTATGTTATAATCTTTTTATAATAAAGAGGAGTTGAAAATATGTTTGGAAACATCAAATATATTAGTGATAATGAAGCTCATGTTATAAATGCCGCAGGCATAAATATGAGCGGAGATTTAATGAACGTTCATGTAGTTTTTGAAGACGAAAATCAACATGTATTAGGAGAAGTTACAGAAGTTAATGAAGAAATTATTAAAATTCGCTTTCTAGGAGAATTTCAAAATGGTCATTACGTAAGTGGTGTTATTAGAAAGCCCAAATTATCTTCTAAAATCCGTGTTATAAATGAAGGAGAGCTTTCCGAATTAATGGGAACTGATGGAGCGTCATCTTTTCTTCTTGGTACAAGTTCTATTTATAATGGTCAACCTGTTTATGTTGATATTAATCAAATGTTTGCTAATCATGCTGCCATCTTTGGTAATACAGGTAGTGGTAAATCATGCGGTGTTGCAAGATTAATCCAAAATATTTTTAGAAATAAAAATATGGTTCCATACAATGCAAATTTATTTATTTTTGATGCCTATGGCGAATATAAAACAGCTTTTAGAAATATAAATCAAATAAATCCATATTTTAGTTATAAATTTATAACATCTAATCCTATTGATCCTGAAGATGTTCCTTTAAGAATACCTCCATATTTACTAAATTTAGACGATTGGTCATTATTCTTACAAGCTGATTCCCATAGTCAAATTCCTATCATTGAAAGAACTTTAAAACTTGCAAAGATTTTTTCTAAAAATGACGAATTAGCTATAAAATATAAAAATCACTTAATTGCCAAAGCTTTGTTAGCTGTCTTATTTTCCAATCAAACAACTTCTCATAAGAAAAATGAAATATTTACAATTATTGAAGCTTGTAATACCCCTGAATTTAATTTTGATACCCAAATTCAAGGGCTAGGTTATACGCGAGTTTTCAGTGAATGCTTTGAAATAGATTCTAATGGAAATTTCGGGGAAAGTGTTTTAATTACCGAATATATCTTAAAACATATTGATAATAGCCTAGAAGGAACACCAGAACCAAACGATGCTTTCTATACATTAATCGACTTTAGTAAAGCTATGGAATTTACTTTAATTTCTGAAGGATTCCAAAATAACCAACAAGTTTATGATGATGCAATGTTATTAAAAGTTAGACTTAATTCCGTAATTAATAGTAAAGTAGGTTCATTCTTTTCCTACGATAAACCAATTTCTATGGAAGGATATATCTCTTCCTTAGTAGCAGTAGGACAAAATAAAAAAGCCCAAATTATCAATATTAACCTGGAAGATGTTGATGATACTTATGCTAAAGTTATAGTTAAAATTATTGCTAGATTTTGTTTTGAATTTGCGAAATCAAGAAAAGAAAGAGCTTCTATACCATTCAATCTATTTGTAGAAGAAGCCCATAGATATATCCAAAAAGATACAGATACTTTCTTAATAGGTTATAATATATTTGATCGTATTGCCAAAGAAGGACGTAAATATGGCGTATTATTAGATATTATTACGCAAAGACCTGTTGAGCTATCTGATACGGTTATTGCTCAATGTTCAAACTTCTTAATCTTTAAAATGACCCACCCATTAGATATTGAATATATTAGTAAAATGTTACCTAATATCTCAGCAGATGTTTTAGATAAACAAAAAGTTTTACAACCTGGTAACTGCGTAGGCTTTGGTAGTGCCTTTAAAATTAATATGATCATCAAAATGGAAATGCCAAATCCTAGTCCATATAGTAATTCTTGTGATGTTTCAGCTAGATGGAAATTACCTAATCAAGGTGTAACGGTCCAAGCTGGTGCTACTAACTCTTCAGCAACTAGCTCATCGAGTCCAGTAGGAATAATAAATCCCGTAATGCCGCAATAAATATTGTATAATTTCTAAATAGTGTGATATAATAAAAGTACCTAGAGTAATAGTTTGTTTTATATAAAACCGACTAAGTGATACATTGGGAATCTAATTACATTTCGGTGTAGAAGACTGAGCCATTAAGTGATTCAGGATCCTAAAGATTTGTATGTGATGCCCACCTCGCGTGAGCGGGTTTTTATCACAGCAAGCTATTATTTCTAGGTTTTTATGTGGTGATTTTATGAAAAGATTTGCAAGATTTCAATTATTAATAAACGATAAGATGTTTAAGAAAATTAAAAATACAACCGTAGCTCTTATTGGGGTTGGCGGAGTAGGGGGATATGCTTTAGAATCTCTTGTCCGTTCGGGAGTAAGTAATATAATTATTATAGACAATGATAAAATAGATATTACTAATCTAAATAGGCAAATTATTGCTTTAGAAAATAATATTGGTCAATCTAAAGTAGATGTTGCTAAAGCTCGAGCTTTAGAAATTAATCCTGAAGTTAACATTAGCTGCTACGAAACTTTCTTATTAGATGATAATTTAGATTTATTAGATAATTTTTCTCTTGATTATATAATTGATGCTTGTGATACCATAACAACTAAAATAGCTTTGATTAAATATGCCAAGGCTAAAAAAATAAAAATAATTTCTTCTATGGGTACAGGTAAAAGGTTAGATGCTACCAAATTGACCATTACTACTTTAGACAAAACACAAAATGATCCAATTGCTAAAATATTACGTAAAAAACTCAAAGAATTAAATATATCCTTAAAAATACCGGTGATTTGGAGTAAAGAACTTCCTTTAAAAATAACAAGTAAGGAAATACCTAGCTGTTCATATGTTCCTGGTGTCGCTGGGCTCTATATAGCAAATTATATAATTAATGACATTATAAAATCCTCTAATGATTAGAGGATTGATTTATCTAAGATTCTTAAAACTGAATCTTTTTTTCGATTTAAGAAATAACTATGATATTTCTTAATAATTCTATCTAACTCTTCTATTTGGATATTAGATAATTCTTGATAAAGTAAATTTATTTCTGCTAAATTAAAGTGATATTTTAACTTACGATATTCATTTGCGTCTTTTAATCCTAGCTTTAATTGTGTTCTTTCTAATTCATTATAATTACGATTTAAATATTCTAGCTTAGGAATATGGAATAAGAGTAAATCAATTGGAGCAATAACTAAATCATCATTATCATAAAATTCCTCTTTTTTACCAACGGGACATAATGAGGGATAAACATATAACAAGTCTTGATATTCTAAAAGTAAATATAAATAATTAGAGAAACTTTTCATATAGAAAAAATAAATACTATTTCGATCATATTCTTCGTTCATTGTATCACCAATAAATTATATGCGATATAACGAAAAATAGACTTATTGTTTAGCAATTAAAAATTCAATTAATATTTCCGGATTTTCCTTATTAAAAATAATATCATAGATTAAGTTAATTATTTCTAAATCAATATCTTCATCATTAATCAATTTATATATTGATTTTAAAGTATAGTAACCTTCAACAGTATTATCAACTAAATATCTTTCGATATCTTTAGGTGTAGCTTTACTTCCTAATAAATTTCCAAAACTAAAGTTTCGACTTTTAGTACTAGTACAAGTTAATAATAAATCTCCAATACCGGCATAGCTTAAAATAGTATTTTTGTCGCCACCCAGTTCTTTAATAAGAGATTTTATATCATGTAAAGATTCAGTTATAAGAAAAGCTTGGGTAGTTTCGCCATAGCCTAAACCATCAATAATTCCCGCCGCTATGGCAATAACATTTTTGATACTGCCACATATTTCTAAGCCTATTATATCTTCTGTTGTTCGAATTTTTAAATTATCAGTTGCTAAAGCCTTTGTAATCATTTCATGGGCTTTTTTACTATGACTAGCAAGACTTAAAGCAGCTGGTTCACCTTTAGCTAAATCTATAGCAAAAGTAGGGCCAGAAATAACAGCCAAGTTTTTAGTTTTAATTTCTTTTAATACCACTTTATCAATAAATTTGCAGGAATCTTGTTCAATCCCTTTGGTTCCAATACAAATAATAGTATCTTCATTTATATAGTTTTTTATTTGGGCAGAAATATTGCCAACGTACTGAGCAGCAACGATGATAAAAACTATTTCTTTATCTTTTACAGTTTCCCTTAAATCCGTCGTAAATTTAAGAGTTTTAGGTATAGGTACATCTGGCAAGATTGAGTCAATTTGGCCTTTTTTATTTATAGTATTTATTTTATCATCAGATTCTGACCATATAGTTATATCATTATTATTTTTGTTTAGCATTATACTAATAGCTAAGCTATAAGCTCCTAAACCAACAACACCAATTTTCATTTTCGTTCCTCATTTCTAATTTCTTCATTGTATTTATTTGCCGCATTTTCATATTTATTATCTTTGCCTTGATAATATTTTCGATCTTTAATATTATCAGGTAAGTATTGCTGACTAACATAAGCCTTAGGGTAATTATGCGGATATTTATAAGCAGGATTATGATTTTTTATATGACTAGGTACATTCCCTGTATTACCATTATGAATATCATTTAAAGCTTCATCAATTGCTATTATAGCACTGTTACTTTTAGGACTTAAAGCTAACTCAATTACTACAGTTGCTAAAGGAATACGGGCTTCTGGTAAACCGACCAGCTCTGCCGCTGAAATCGCCGCCATAACTTTCGGACCCATTGCCGGATTAGCTAAACTGATATCTTCATAAGCAATAACACACATTCGTCGATATATACTATCAAGATCGCCGGCTTCTATGAGTCTCGCTAAATAATGAATCGCTGCATCGGGATCACTCCCACGAATTGATTTTTGGAAAGCCGATAAAACTTCGTAATGACCATCCGCATTTTGATCGTGATAGAAAATAGGCTTAGCATTAATATCTTTTAAAGTATCAACTGTCACTTTATGATCTTTAGAAGAGTAGTAACTTATTTCTAATAAATTCAAAGCACTTCGAAAATCCCCACTAGCCACATTCGCTATGTGATTTAAAGCTTTATCATCTATTTTAATACCTTCTAAACTACTTAAAGCTTTATTTAATCCTTTTAAAATATCATCTTTGGAAAGTTCATGTAACTCAAATATTTGTAAACGACTTCTAATAGCAGGATTTATTCGATTATATGGATTTGAGGTAGTAAGACCAATTAAAGTAATTAACCCATTTTCGATATAGGGTAGCAGTAAATCTTGTTTATCTTTATTAAGACGGTGGATTTCATCCATGATAACAATCATACCGCCTTCCATTTTGGCTTCTTCAATAACTATATCGAAATCTTGCTTATTATTAATGGTTGCATTTAAAAAGCGATAGGGCAAATTAAGCTCATTTACAATTGCATAAGCAATACTAGTTTTCCCGATCCCTGGTTTACCGTATAAAATACAAGAAAACATTTTTTTATTATCGACTAAATTTCTTAACACTTTATTTTTACCAACTAGATGTTCTTGACCAATAACGTCATCCAATTTTTGGGGTCTAAGCATATTTGCTAGAAGTTCCATATAACCACCTATCTATATTATAAACTATTATTACTTTAATTAACAGTTTTACTATGCTAAAATGTAAATATAGAAAGTGATTATAATGATTGATAAATATTTAGATTATTTAAAATATGAAAAAAAACTTAGTACCAATACATTGAAAAGTTATCAAAATGATTTGCAGATTTTTGCCAATTTTTTTGCTCATCAAAATCTCAAAAAACTAACCCCAAATGATATCCATCAATTTATCTTTCAAGAAAGTAAAAATAAATCAGTTGCCACCGTAGCTCATAACATAACCGTTATTAATTCTTTTTATACTTTCTTAAAAGATGAAGATGCAAGTCTTATAAATCCCTGTGAAAATATTATTTCTCCCAAAAAAGGGGTAAAATTACCAAATTTTCTAACTGAAGAAGAAGTTGATTGTCTATTAGATATTCCTTTAAATGATGCTTATTGTTATCGAAATAAGGCCATGTTAGAACTTTTATATGCTACCGGTATAAGGGTAAGTGAATTAATTAATTTAAAATTTATTAATCTTGATTTAGAAAATGATTTTATAAGAGTAGTAGGGAAAGGCAATAAAGAAAGACTAGTGCCTATTGGTGATGTGGCGAAAAAGTGGTTAATTAAATACATAAATGAATATCGCCAAGAATTATTAAAAAATAAAAATAGCGATTATCTTTTTATCAATAATCAAGGAAATGTTATTTCCAGAGTCGGTTTTTTTAAAATTATCAAAAAACTATGTGCCGAAAAAAAAATTAATAAAAATGTCAGTCCTCATGTTTTAAGACATTCATTTGCCACCCATCTTTTAGCTCATGGAGCCGATTTGCGAGTTATTCAAGAAATGCTTGGTCATAGTGATATTTCTACTACCCAAATATACGCCCATTTAGTAAACGAAAAATTAAAAAAAGACTACGAAGAATTTCATCCTCGCAGTCATAAATATTAAAGGAAATTTTAAATCATTTCCTTTTCTAACGAGCGTTGTTTCTAGCTGAGTTAGAATTTTTTGCGCTGTTGCTATTGCTATTATTTCTAGAGCTATTATTATTTCTAGAACTATTGCAATTACTATTATTTTTAGAATTATTATTTCTTGCGCTGTTATTATTTCTTGTATTACTCATATAAACTACCTCCCACTATTATTATGGATTAAAAAAGAACGGTTATTCAAAAACTTAATGGTAATACTTCCCATTTTTAATGCTAAAAATTAGCTTCTACTTAAATTGTAATTGTTTCTCATTGATTTTTATGTTAGTATATACCACAAAAAGGGTAGGTTTAATATGACTAAGCAAGATGAACAAATAGAATTGTTTTCGGATCGAAATTTACAAAGTTGGGATAAAAATATTTTAAAAATACCTAAAGAAAGACATGTTTATGCTTTGATAAGAACATTAAAATTAGTCTATTCTTTACCATTTAAAAATGCTTTATTAGTTATTGGTGAAGTTAATAATATTTTTGAAGTAATAATCATCTTTAATGAAGATGATATTTTAAAAGTAGCCGACTATAAACGTAACTTAATTATGCCTAAAAATGATTATTACAAGTTGTATCATTTTCATGAATTAAACGTTTTAAATAAATTCGAAATATATGCTTTAGCCAATTTTATTAAAGATACTGATAGTGCTAAATATATGTATGATTATCTCATTTTTAGTAAGGAGATATTACAAGAATTAAGTAAGAAAAATTATTATGAATATTTAAGTCAAAAATATGATGAAAATGGTCTTAATTTGCGTAACTATACATGGGTAGGGGATAATTGCGATCATATATTTTTTCTTACAAATGATTGTTATCATAAAAGATATAAGAAAATAACCGAAGAATTAAGCACGTTTACTCTAAATCCCGTCCAAAAAACAAAACATATAAAAGCCTTTAATAATAGAACAACTTATTTATTTTCTCAACCCAATTTTGGAAGATTTGAATTTTATTTAATATCGGATATGTTTAAAGAGGACACAATCAAGCAAGAATTATTATCCGATAAACGTTATCATCATTGTCACCATAATGCTCATGATTTTGCTAAGCTATATGCAGAAAATACTCATAATGAAGTCTACATTGTGGGTGGTCAGCTTAGAGCAAATGAAATTGATTATTATTACCATTCGTGGGTAGAAGTAAAATCAACCAAAAATAATTTAGTAATGGATTGGAATGAAAATCTCATAATACCCAAGGAAGTATATTATCAACTTTTTGAAGCGCGAGCTATTAGTAAAACTAATGTTAATGAGATGGAAGAAATTATTAACCTTACTAATAAAGCAGGTCTGAATTTTAATCAAATGGACTTAAATTATTTTGGTCAAGAGATAAAAAAAGATTTATTAAAACATAATACTTTAATCAAAAAATAAAAAATGCAACCAATTTTCTACAAAAAACAACCTAAAGATGGTGTTGTGCTACCAGTAGAAAATTATAAAATAGAAATGGAAAGGAGGAAATAATGAA
This sequence comes from uncultured Bacilli bacterium, assembly GCA_947629935.1. GTDB lineage: Bacteria > Bacillota_I > Bacilli_A > RF39 > UBA660 > HGM10766. The sequence continues at coordinate 48,227 of CANRFQ010000002.1, forward strand.
TAATAAATTTGCTGAAAATTTAAAAAAGGTAAGAAAAGAAAATCATTTATCTCAAGAACAACTTGCTGATGAGCTCGGTGTTTCTAGACAAGCTATTTCTAAATGGGAATCTTCCCTGGCTTATCCGGAAATGGACAAAATAATTGCTTTATGCGATAAATTTGACTTAAATATTGATGATTTATTACATAAAGACATTCGCGAAGTAAAAGGGGAGGAAGAAAGAAAAAAGACATTAAATAAAACAATAGATGATTTTTTAAATTTTATTACGGATACTATAAATTTATTTAGTAATATGAGTTTTAAAAGCAAAATTAAATGTTTAGTAGAGCAAGGGATTATTATAGCAATTTTATTTATAATAGCTAATATAATAATTTATTTAGGAAATTCTTTAATATCTAATTTTTGGGGATTTTTACCTACAAGCTTCAGATACTTAATCAATAACTTTTTAGAAACAATTTTAATTATATTCTGTATAATTTCGGCAATTATTATTTTAGCTCATGTTTTTAAAACTCGCTATTTAGATTATTACAATAAATTAAAAAAAAATCTAAAAAATAATGAAGAAATTGAAAAAATTGAAAATAATACTAAACCAAATAAAACTTTATTTAAGGAAAAAGAAAATCAAATAATCATTAGAGATCCAAAACATAGTGAATACAATTTTATTAATAGTTTACTTAAATTTATAATAGGTATAATTAAATTTTTGGCATTGTGGTTAGCTTTATTTATCTGTTTTATCTTAGTATTATTATTTATTGGTTTCATTGTATCATTTTTAGTTTATAAAACTGGTTTATTTTTTATCGGCTTTCTACTTGCCATTGCTTCATTAATTACCATAACAACTATCTTTTTATTAATTATTTTAAACTTTATATTTAATCGAAAAAGTGCCAAAAAGAAAATGATATGGACTTTTATCATAGCTTTGGCTACATTAGGATGTGCTATTGGTTTAATAATAATTGGTAGTTTAAAATTTGAAGTTTTAGAAAATAATACATCTATACTAAAAACGGAAGAAGTAGAGTTGGATATGCAGGACTATACTTTTATTGATACTTTTGGAAAAGATATTAATTATGTAGAGGCTGATAATGAAAACATTAAATTAGAGGCCAAATTAAACAAATATTGCGATTTAAAATACCAAATTCAAAACAATCCACATGGAATTTTGATATGGTCAGACTGCACTAAACCTATGAAAATAATCAAACAATTTATTAATAATTTAAATAATAAAAAAATTATTTCTTTAAATAACGATATTCAAGACATTACTATTTATACTTCTAAAGAAAATATAGCCAAGATAAAAAATAATGAAGAAAATTATTTTAATAAATATTAAATAATAACTTCAAATACTCATCTTTATTGACGCCAATAAGCAAATTAGCTATAATGTAACTGTCAAGTAATTTAATTACTGATAAGTGTAATAGAAGGAGTATAGCATGAAAAAATTTAATGATTTTTGTGAAAAATATGAACCTGCATTATGGCAATTAGTAGCTTCATTATGGTTTTTTGTTGAATACTTTTGTCATAGAGATGTAGATTCTCTTTTTGGAGCTGGAGTTTTTTGGGCCGCATGGGGTATAATTGATATCATAAGAATAAAAATGAAAAAAAAGTAGAAACAAAATCAAATTAGTAATATTTGGAATTTAAAACTAATATTTTTAATAAAATGTTAGTTTTTTTCATATGAATTAGAAAAGGGGAGAGGAGTTTATGAAAATATTAATACCTCTACTAATTTCATCTATTGCAGGTCTATCTACCGTTTTAGGTGCTTTAGTTATATTTTTTAAAATAAAAAAACAAAATATTAGTAAATTTATAACATTTTGTTTATCTTTTTCATTAAGCGTAATGATATGTATTTCTATCACTGATTTAATCCCTAATTCTACATTAATTTTATATTCTAGGTATAATTTGTTTAAATGTATTATAATTTGTCTTATATCCTTTTTAATTGGCGTTATTTCCATAAATCTAATTAACAAAAAAATTAAAAAATATAATAATTCTAACAATTTATATAAAGTTGGTATTTTAAGCATGTTGGCTTTAATGCTTCATAATTTACCAGAAGGAGTTGCCACTTTTATGAGTGCTTATAAAGATGTTAGTTTAGGAATATCTTTAGGCATAGCTATAATGCTTCATAATATTCCGGAAGGTATATCTATTGCAGTACCGATTTATTATGCTACAGGCAGTTATTGGCAAGCTATTAAAAAAACTTTAATATCTGGTTTGGCAGAACCTCTAGGAGCAGTATTAGCTTATATATTCTTATCCAAATTTATAACTAATAGTTTAATTAGTATTATATTAATTTTTGTAGCAGGTATAATGATAACATTATCAATTAATGAACTATTACCCGAAGCTTTAAAATATAAAAAGGATAGGTATATTGTATGGGGTTTGTTGGGTGGTATTATTATTGTCTTACTTACACATATTGTTTAAACTTTAATTAGTTTTGATACCGGTTAACATAATATATATTATAGGAAGTTATATATTTTAAAAAAATTTAATAATATAAGCTATTATTAAACCTTTCTCGATTGAATTTCTGCTATCTTTTCGAATACTTCGGCAGCATTTGATTCGTTTATTTCAGAATAATTTAATTCTTTTAATGCTTGGACTTTTATCGTATTTAGTTGCTGTGTTCTACTTAATGTTTCTTCTTTTTTATGTTCTATTTCTTGAACAAACCTCTTATGAGTCTCCATTATTCTACTACGAGAGGCTCCCCCATTATTATATAGGGTTAGGGCAGAGTACAAAATTCCTTCAAATATAAATTGTTTATCTTCATTAAATTTGTAATCTTCGGGATCTGTAAATCCGGTAGTTTTAGACATATAGCCGAAAATATATTTAATTTCAGGAACATTATCAATTGATTGAAGCATATGATATAAATACAAAATAGCATAATAATTTTGTTCATGCTCCCCTTCATCTTCACTATCAGTTAATTTTTCTTTAAGTAGGTAGGCAATGTCTGACAAAAGAGTTTGCTCTTCTTTCTTTAATCCTTTTAAATCAAAGAAAGCATCAAATTCTCCCCCACTTTTTAAACCTTTATTTAAACGCCCTTCAACCGTCATTAAATAATCGGTATTAACTTTTATATTAGCAATAGTATCTTCATCACCATCTTCGATATCTAATAATTTAAATAATAATAATTTTTTTTCTTTTGGCCATTTATTTATACTATCTAATTCTAGATAATTATAAACCATTTGACGAGAGACTCCCAAATATTTAGCCAATCTTACTTTAGAAATACCTAACTCTTGTAACAAATCTTTTAATGAATTCATTTTATTAAACTTCCCTTCTCTATTATATATATTTACAATTTAATTATATCACTTAACAAAAAAGTGTCAATTAAAAAGTAAAAAACATAGCCTTAATTAGTACTATGTTTAAAATAATTAGGTGTTTTTAAGCGCTGATATTCGTTTTTTTGTTGATTTACGGCAACATTATGTTCTTCTATCAGTTTTAAAACTTCATCTTTTAAATCTGGATTAACTTTAAAAATTTCCCCATTATTAAAATCAATTTCAATTTTTGGTCTAGTATTAACACTATTTTCCGCCGCTTTTACAGAAGTCAGTTTATATATATTTGGCTCTAAGGTAGTCATTTCTTCTTTTGGATAAAAAACATCAATTAAATAAGCCAATGTACTTGCAACTAAAGCATTAAAGGCTTCGGCATGATTTATGTTAGACTCTGCACCATAATGCAATATTTTAAAATCTTCACTTTGAATTTTGTAAGATATTTTGTAATTATTATCGTCAACATCAATATCTAAAACAAAAGTTTCTCCATTATCAGCATTAATTCTGCATGCTAATCCTTGCGAAAGGGAATACTTTAGAGCTTTTTGCCACAAATTACAATCAATTTTTTCTCTGATTTTCATATAAAACTTTCCTTCTATCTCTTTCTTAATTCTTTAATTAAAGAATTATAAGTCTCACTTATTTGATGATTCTTATATTGATAATATAAACTCATATTATATGCTAAATTATTTAAAAAATTAACTTGGGCATTTTCTGAAAGACTATCTATATGCTTTCGTATTTTTTCGCCAATACATGGAATTGCAGCTTTAATTGTTTCTTCAGTATTTCTTAGATATTCATAAATATCATCGACATAATAACTTTTTAAGATATCAATTCTATTTTGCAATTCTTGCGATTGAACTATTTTTTCTTTATCATTAAAATTAAAATTTAGATCGCTAACATAAACAGTTTGTCCTAAAATAAACATCATATTCTGCATTTTACGTTCGGTCGCAGCTAAAGACAAATTAGGTACCTCATTATAAAATTTATTATACATTAGAATAAGCTCTCTATAAAAGTTTTCATTTAATGGTATATATTGAATTTCTTGCATTTCTAAAAAGTCATTTAAAATTGATTTAATTTCTTTATTGACTTGTTCAGAATTATTTTGATAGTATTCTTTATTAAATTTAGTATTTATATTTTGATTATCATTTATATTGTAATTATCATATTCTACACTTATGACTTCTTGATTGTCATCAATAATTTTTTGCTTAAAACTTACTAATTTATTATGATTAAACGATATGCTTTTTTTAATATTGTTAGAATTTAATTTTATTACTACGAATTCTAAATCATCTTTAAAGATTGATTTAATCCATAAAACAATGTCTGATAAATTAAATGAAGAATTAATGTTACTTAGAAGATTATCAAAATATTTTAATCTATTTTCTCTTTCGTCTTTTTGATTCTTTTCATAAAATGATAAGCTTATTATTACTTCTTCTTGATTATCTTTTGTTTTATAATATTTAGGAATAGTTAACATTTTAAAACCCTCTTTCAACAAATATTTTACTTCAAAATAATTGATATTTCAATAATCTAATTCTAAAATTGATTATATTTTTTACTTAGTTGTTTAATCAAAGCATTATATGGCTCTTCTTGTGAAGTAATGTGTTCATGTCTTAATCTTCTTATATTAAAAATTAAAGTGTTTAAAAATTCGATTTGTTCATTCTCAGGTAGATTATCTATATGTTTTCTTATATTTTTACCAATAAATGAGATATCGTTATTAATTACTTTTTCCTTATTTCTGAGATATTCGTCAATATCAACAACATAATAGCTTTTCAATATTTCAATATCATTTTGTAATTCTTGGGAATAAACTAATTTTTCCTCTTCATTTATAGAATATTGATAATCATAATAAAAGCCACAACTTTCGATAATATACATCATATTTTGCATTTTTTGTTCTGTTGAAGATAAAGAAAAATTGGGTACTTCATTGTAAAATGAATTATATATTTCAATAAGATTTCGTTTATTGTGTAAAGGTATATAGCTAACTTCTTGTATATCAAAAAAATCTTTTAAAGACGTATACTGAATTTCTTGCATTTTTAAAAAATCTTTTAAAATTGATTTAATTTTTAAATTTACATGAGAATAATTAGAATTATTTTGATAATACTTTCTATTAATTTTAGTATTTATATTATAATTATCATTCTCAATTCTTAAAATCTCTTGATTATTTTCTTTAATAATATAGCTAAAATTTACTAGTTTATCTTGATCGAATGCTACTGTACTATGCAAATTTTCCGTATTTAATATTATATTAAAAAATGTTAAATTATAATCTCTAAAGATTGATTTAATCCATAAAATAATGTTTGCTAAATTAACTGAAGAATTAACATTACTAAGAAGATTATCAAAGTAGCTCAATCTATTTTCTTTATCTTCTTGCCTAATGTCTATATTTTCATCGTATGCTATACATACTTTAATTTTTGTATTTTTATCTTCTAAATTATAACTTTTATCAAGTAAAATCATAATAAAACCCTCCTGCTAAAATTTTATCATAAATACCAAAGTTTTTCATTATTTTTATATATTTCTTTAATAATGCCACTTCCTAAACATTGTTCTCCTAAATATAGGACACATGCTTGACCAGGAGTTACCGCTTTAGCTCTTCCACTATAAGAGACCATTGCCATGTTATTTTCTAAATATTCGATAGCTACAGCATGATCCGGACCGCGATAACGGAATTTAGCAGTACAAAATGTTGGAGTCGTCGGAGAAATAAAATTAACGTTTTCAATTAAACAAGCATCGGAATACAAATATTCACTATCATCGCCAAAACAAACATATAAAACGTTTTTCTCGACATCTTTTCCGCAGACAAAATGTCTTTTTTCATTACCACTTATACCAACATTTCGTCGTTGACCAATAGTATAATTCATAAGTCCTGTATGGCGCCCAATAACCTCTTTAGTTTCAACATCGATTATATCTCCAGGATTAGGTTTTAAATAATTAGAAATAAATTCTTGATAATGTCTTTCACCAATAAAACAAATACCAGTCGAATCTTTTTTATGAGCTGTTGTAATATGAATTTCTTCGGCAATTTTTCGAACTTCTGGCTTAGTTAGTCCCCCAATAGGAAATAATACATCTTTTAGTTGATTAGGTGTTAATTGTGCCAAAAAATAACTTTGATCCTTATTTTGATCTATTCCTCTTAAAAGACGATTGCCATAAGTACGTGCATAATGGCCCGTTGCAATATAATCAGCTCCTAACTTGCGCGCCTCTTTAATAAATAAATCAAACTTAATATATTTATTACACATTAAATCAGGATTGGGAGTTCTTCCCTTTTTTAGTTCCTCTAAAAAGTAAGAAAAGACATTGTCCCAATATTCTTTAATAAAATCTACGCGATGTAAAGGAATATTTAGTTCTTCGCAAACTTTTTTCGCATCATTATAATCTTGTTCCTGCGGACAAATATCATTATTCAAATTAGGATTTCCTAAATTATCATTATTAAGAGTGCTATCCCAATTGCGCATAAAAAGACCGATTACTTCATAACCCTCTTTTTTAAGTAAATATGCGGCAACAGAAGAATCAACTCCCCCACTCATCCCGATGACAACTTTTTTCATTTTTTCACCAACTAACTTGCTAAAATTATATCAAATAGTTATGAAAAAATAAAGGTGCAAGGCTTATCTAAAAACGCTTAAGAGCTAAAACATTTGGATTATCTTCATCAAAAGTATTAAGATTAAAATTTTGGGAATCCAAATTAAGAGTTATACTGATTTTCTTTAATTCTTCAAAGATATCTTTAATAACGGCTAAATGAAATGGATTAAACTCTATTTTATTTAGTAAATATGTGATAATATCATAAGTTTCTTTAATATAATTTTCTTGAAATTGTCTATCGGTAATATGGACTAAATCTTTAATATTGGCCAAACGGTCGCACAACTTAACAAACATAGCTCTAATAGTCATATCTAACATTTTGGCTTGTAAGTATTTTGTTTTACCTAATAAATTAATTTTATCATTATTATTTGTAAGTTCTAAAATCATGCTAACAGCCACAGGCGAAAATTGTTTTTGTAACATTTCTATACTTATATCACTCATTTCTAAAACATCATGCAACATACAACTAACATATACATCATTAATTTCTTGTAAATCCTTTAATGTCTGCATATTAAATAATACTATATAAGAATATGCTAGCTTTAAAACCATTAATGGGTGGTTTATATAAGGCGTTATACCATCTTTTCTAAATTGCCCTGCATGAATATCTTTAGCAAAATCAATTGCTCTTTTTAAATCATTTGTTAAAAATAAATTAGCTATTTCATATTCATTTTCCATAGTTTTTTTGGGTTCTATATTATAAGTAGTAGCCTCATTTAGTTGATCTAAGATGCTTAAATTATAATTATATATTTCCATAATTCTATCCATGTTTCCATAGCGACAGTTTTCTTTAATAGCCTCATCAATATCATCATAAACATGAACATACTGCGTGTAATTAGTATATTCCCTTGTATCATACCAAATTATTGCATGCGAATAATTTTTCCCTACTCCTCTTAAAACAGCTTTTGCTATTTCAGCTTTACTCATTGCCGTCATGTAATCACCTCTTTCTAATTGCAGTATATAATATTTTTTTATATAATAAAAATATATATTGTTTATATTTAATATAACTGGAGGTTATAATGATAAATTTAGAACTATATAAAATTTTTTATGCCGTTGCCACGGAAGCAAATATAAGTAAAGCTAGTGAAAAGTTACATATATCTCAGCCTGCTGTTACAAAACAATTACAAAAATTAGAAGCTATGCTTAATAATCCCTTATTTATTAGAACCAAAAAAGGAGCAATCTTAACTGAATTTGGGCAAGACATATTTTTAAAAGTAAAACAAGCTTTAACATTATTAGAAGATGTAGAAATTCAAGCCCATAATTTTTCTAAACTAGAAGTGGGCACAATAAAAATAGGTATTAGCACTACTTTAACGCGCAAGTTTCTATTACCCTATATAGAAAAATTTCATCATCTTCATCCTAATATTATTATAGATATTTATACTGACCCGACTAAAACACTTTTAGATAAACTTAAAGCCGGGACAATTGATTTAATTATTGGGAAACAGCCTAATCTTTTAGAAAATGATTTAGTTTATGAAGAACTTGGTATTCTCAACTATCTATTTATAACTAATGAAAAATATTTGCCGGTTCCTCCTAAAATAAACATTAAAGATTTAGAAAAATATCCTATTTTACTACCAAAAGAGCCTTCAAGCAGTCGTCAAAGTGCTCTAAATTATTTAAAACAAAGTAATGTTAAAATAATTCCCAAAATGAATATTGCCAGTTCTAATTTACTGATAGATTTTGTTAAAATGGGTTTCGGAATTGGTTATGTTACCGATTTATACGTCAAAAACGAGTTACAAAAAAATAATCTCACTATCGTTGATATCAGCCCTACTCCTCCCAAAATTTCCTTTGGCTTAATTTATTTAAAAAACAATTCGCGCAGTCATATATGTCAAAAATTTATCGACGGTCTTAAACTAAATTAAGAATAAAAAGATATTTAATATTTTATTAGCAAAAAAATACAAGAATAAATCATATACTACTATAACCCCAAGAGTAATACCCAATTTTAAAAATAAATTTTTTAAATGTAAGTATAAAGAATCATTTTCTTTAAAAATAAGAACTCTAAGTAATTTTTTAGTAATTTTTAAAGCTATATAACTAATATACACTAAGCATAAAATAAAAATACATTTACATACCAAAATATGAATTAAACCAAATAAAATTCCTTTTAATTTAAAAGCACTATATAAAGAAGCTAATAAAAAGCCAATAGATGTACATTCATAAAATAAATAAAATAATATTAAGGGAACACCTATGATTGAATAAGATAAAAAAACTAAGGCAATAATTGTAATTAAATGCGGTAAAATCATATTTTGATGGGTAGTTTTTATAGTATCTTTTAAACCCATCATTTTTTCCATAATTACAGTTTTATTTAAATCACTTTGCATGGAAAAATAAATAATACCAAATAAAATACCTAATAATATTAAAGTAATTATTAAAACCTTGGCTGCATTTTTATTCTTCATCCTTTTCATATTTTTCACCTAATTAAATATATTTACAATGATATAAAAATATGATAAATTTATTTTGTTGAGGTGAAATTTAAAATGAGTAAAAAAGCACAAAAAATAGCCGTATGGTCAATGCTTATCGTAATGGTTGTCGGTACCCTTATCGGTATAGCTGCCTATTTATTAAGATAAAAAAATACTAAATTATTGCATTTAGTATTTTTATTTTTTTGACTTTTCTTTTTTTAATAAATCTCTAATTTCTTCTAATAACACTGCTTCTTCACTTTTAGTTTTTTCAACTGGTTCTTCTTCCTTTTTTGGCATTATTTTATTAATTACTTTAACAATTACAAATATGCATATGGCGATAATTAAAAAATCAATAACATTTTGAATAAAATTACCAATCATGATATTGGCATTACCAAAAGTAATTTTTAAAGATGTAAAATCATGACCCCCAATTATTACGCCAATAACAGGCATTAAAATATCACTAACTATTGAAGTAACAATCTTACCAAATGCACCTCCTATAATAACACCAACAGCTAAATCAACTACATTACCTTTGGCAATAAATTCTTTAAATTCATTAATAAATTTATTTCCTTTAATTTTTTTTAAGTTTTCTTTAACATCTTTTTTTATTTCTTTTTTCTCCATTATTACTTCCTCCACTTCTTTAATTATATAAAATTATCTTTCTTTTGTATATATTTTTGAAACTTGGTTTTATTTAAGTTTTTTGAAGTTTTAGCTATTCGTTAAGCTACTTTAGCGAAAATAGCGCCTTGCTTGGGCTTCTATGTTTTTCCGATTTTCATTTTCAACTTTGGTTAATCTTTTAATTCTTTCCTTTTCACTTTCTGATTGACCATATTTATTTCTTGCACTTTCCATAAGTTTCACATCAGGAGAATAGGATGCTATCTGTGTTAAAATATCCATATTATTTCCTATTTTATTTGTTTCATAAGCTAACATTAATTGTTCTAAAGTATAAAAATTTGGCATGTTGACGATTAAATTAATTAAATCTTTATTTTGAACAACCCTCTCATCTTTAAAGCAATTAAGTAAAAGACGAGAATGATACCAACCAGCAGCTTTAGAAAAAGACTTTAATAGTTCTTTATTGTTTCGTAATTTTTCATCTTTTAATGCTTCGTAAATTACCATTAGATACCTAGAAAAAGTCATATTATTTTTCGTTTCTAGGTAAGATAAGGCAACTTTAAATATATATTGGCGAATTTTTTCATCTTTATAACATGGTAAGTCATACATATCCATATAACTACCTGCTGCTTGGCCCTGGTTGTATTTTCTAATTATATACATAAGATTTTCTATTTCTTTTTTTATAATTTCTTCATCATCAAAAGAATTTAAAATTTTGTCTATTTTATTATTAAAATTTTTTCTTTGCTCACCTTCTATAGAAAAATATTCTTTTAAAAGAAAGGCATTATTAAGTTTCTTATTTTCTAATAATCCTTTTATGGTATCTTCTTCATATTGCAGATAATTACCATGTGATAATACATCTAATATTTCCGGATCACTTAAGTAAGAAGAATTTTCAATACAAACGACAAAATAAGTTTGTAAACTTCCTTTAACTGTTCTACAATTAAATAGCATTTTTTTTAGACTATCGATATCGGAATACATTTCTTGCATTTTCTTTTTATTGTCTTCATTTCGCATCCTAACTCTACTCATACCATAAACTAGAGCACTTTTTATACTTGCTGGGGTAGTTTTTACCCATTCGATTAGTTCAGCATCTTGGTTAATCCATTTTTTGTTAAATAATTTAAGATCATTGTCCAAAAATGATGTATCATCATTATTAACTAAATAATCATAGATTCCCTTTTTATGCTTAAATTTTTTTATAGATTCTAATAACTCGATATAACTATCTCGCTGAATTTCTCTTCTATGAGACATATAATCATCATAAAATACATCATAACTTCTTTCTAACTCTTTATCGCCATCGGCTGAAAAATCATATACAATTGATTCCATTTTACTTCCTCCGTATTTTAATTATATCTAATTAACTTGTAATAGTATATGTTTTTTTATAATGACTTTCTAATGAGTCTGGTTTTTCCTCATTTATTCCCCAACGTAAGCGAATTTCTAAATATAAATCATTAAAATTATGAAATGTGTTCTTTTTAAACATATTTAATTTTCCATCAAAATCACTATGAAAGATATCTTGGTAATTATCATTTATTTGTTTGAAATAAGCATAATTATTATATAGTTGCTCTAAAGAAGACTGCAAATTGTCAACAGAAATGCTTCCTGTTATTTCATTAATCTGATTATTAATATCTTTTAAAATTTTACAATATTCACTCTTAGCACGTCTAATAATTACTGGTTTAATTTCTGGTAAACTTTGGTACCTATTCCAAGTGATATCATTCCAAATATTATCAATAATCCTATCGGCTTGTTTAACTAAATGATTAATTTCAATACTGTAAATAACTCCCATTTGTTGTTTAACATTTTTCAACATATGTTCTATTTTAGTTATTTCTCGTTTTAAATTAACTATTTCTTCAATTTCGTCATTATTATCTTGAGCTATTGCTTTTAAAGCACTTTGATATTGTTTTAAATAATTAATAATCGTCACAAGCTGGGTTTTAACAACCGCCTCACTCATTTATAATCCACCTCTTTATAGTTTTATATCTTATCGCAAATAAAAAAAATAATCAATTAGAAACTAATATCTTTTTGATTATTTTTATTTGTTTTTTAATTTTCATTCTAATTAATATTTTTAATTTCGGAACTTTGTTTAAAATAGTAATATTTTTAGTTAATAAATAATGAAAATAATCTTTACTATCCTTCTTTTTAATTAAAATTGGCCCATACATGAGCTCGGAGTAATTGTATTTATGTACTCCTTTTATAAATTCAATTATGACATAGTATTTATTTTTATCTAAAACAACTACTTCCTGCTTTATGATATAGCCTCTACTATTCATTACTTTTCTTAATGAAAATAAATCATTATTACTTTGGACAATAATTTTTTCAATATTTTCTAATTTATGCGCGTCAGCTAAAATTTTTAAAATAGTAGATGTTCCCATTCCAGAAATAACCACAGTATTAAAGCCTTTAACATTTATATTTGTCAGACCATCACTTAAAACTGTCATTATTTTATCTTCCATTTTCTCCTTTTTAATATTTGCAATGGCATTATTTAAAGCATTTTGATTAATGTCACTAGCTATTAATTTAGCACAGCCTAAATGAGCAAGATAAAGACACAAATATCCATGATCACAGCCAATATCTATAACATTATCTTTCTTTTTAATTAAAGAAGCAATAGCTTTTAATCTTAAAGAGAGCATTAGTCATCACTTAAGAAGTCTTTTAACTTTTTAGCACGAGAAGGATGTCTTAATTTACGTAAAGCTTTGGCTTCAATTTGACGAATACGTTCACGCGTAACATTAAATCTTTTTCCTACTTCTTCTAGAGTATGACTTGTTCCATCAATAAGACCAAATCTTAATTCCAATACTTCTTGTTCTCTTTCTTGTAAAGTCATTAAAACATTTTTTATTTCCTCTTTTAATATTTCATTAGTGGCATATTCCTCTGGAGACATGCTATTAATATCTGGTAAAAAGTCTCCTAGGTGAGAATCATCTTCCTCGCCAATTGGTGTCTCCAAAGAAACTGGATCTTGAGATATTTTAATAACTTCACGAACTTTTTCGACGGTAATACCCATTCTCTTTGCTATCTCTTCTTCAGATGGTTCACGATTTAATTCCAAAGTCATTTGTCTTTGAATACGTACCATTTTATTAATTGTTTCTACCATATGAACTGGAACACGAATAGTTCGCGCTTGGTCAGCTAAAGCTCGGGTAATAGCTTGTCTAATCCACCAAGTAGCATAAGTAGAAAACTTATATCCTTTATCATAATCAAATTTCTCAACGGCTTTCATTAGCCCAATATTTCCTTCTTGAATTAAATCAAGAAATAAAAGACCGCGACCTACATAACGTTTGGCAATAGAAACTACTAAACGTAAATTGGATTCCGCCAATTTGTTTTTAGCCATCTCATCTCCCGCTGCGGAAGCTATGGATAACTCTCTTTCTTCTTCGGCTGAAAGTAAGCTAATACGGCCAATTTCTTTTAAATACATACGAACGGGATCATTGATATTGACGTCCTTAGTTATTTCTTCATCATTTAAAATCTCAACTTCATTTTTAGATTTTGAAGAGTCGCCACCTTCCTCATCTTCAGCTATTATTTCAATATTGTTTTCAACAAAAAAATTATATAAATCATCTAAAGTATCATTATCAACTTCTAGACCTTTTAAAGCATTAGCTAATTCTTCAAAAGTAATATACCCTCTTGTCTTTCCTAATTTTAATAAATCTTTTTTTCTTTCCTCTAAACTTTTTATTTCTACCATTTTAAACACTTCCTTTTTTAAGCTCTGCTATTTGCATTGCAATTTCTATTTTTTTATTTTTATCTAATTCTTCTTTTAAACTTTGTTTTAATTCTTTAATTGTCTTTTGTTTATTACCTTTTTGAATACTATTTAAATAATCCATAAATACATTTTCATCCAATTGTTCTTCACTACCCTCATTTATTATATCCAAAACTTCTGGATAAAAACGTTCATTGGTACTGGCATATGTTAAAAAATCAGCCATACTAATTGTTTTATTTGATTCATAATAATAAATAATAGCTTTGGCAATCTCGCGAAAATTTAAATTGTCTAAGAAAACCAAATTATCTTGATATATGCGTATGTACTTTGCTTCATTTATCATATAAAATAATAGTTTCTTACAAGCAACTTGATAAGTATTATTTTTAACTTGCTTCTTTAACGCAATCTCACTTTCAACCTTAAATTCGGTTTTTTCTGCATTATTTTTATTCGCAGTAATATTTTGGAGTTTTTCTTTGAGCATATCATACTCTAAGTTATAATCCGTAGCTAATTTTTTTAAAGTAACATCAATTAACAGCGGATCTTGTTCAAAAGCAATATCTAAAAGAACATCATTAATATAATTAACTAAATCTACAGCTTGCTCTAAATTTTTATTTTGTTTTAAATAATTTAAACTAAAATCAAAATATTTTAAGGGCTCTTTTAAATTTTTTTGAAAAGCCTCAATGCCATTTTTTAAAATATATTCATCAGGATCTTTAGCCCCACTTAATTTAATTACTTCAATTTCAAAATTATCTTTTTTAAGTAACTGACCTATATCATAAATAGCTTTTTGACCTGCACTATCATTATCTAAACATAAAACTACTTTAGCATTTAACTTTTTTAATAAGACAATCTGATCTTTTGTAAGAGAAGTTCCCATAATAGCTAAAATATTTTTAACCCCATTAATATATAGACGAATAGCATCCATGTATCCTTCTACCAAAATAACTGCTTTTTCATTACGAATAAATGGCTTCGCCCTGTGATAATTAAATAAAATTTGCCCTTTTTTAAAAATAATAGTTTCTCTTGTATTAACGTATTTAGCAGCTTCACTTTCATAATAAACACGACCACTAAAGCCAACAATATGGCCATTGGGATCATGTAAAGGAAACATTATTCGATTAACAAAATAATCATATGGACTATCATGAGTATTTACTAAGGCGACATCATCCATTTCTTTTTCCGTATATTTCTTACTTTTTAATAATCTATATAACATTTGTCGATCAGTCAAAGTTAATCCAATACCGAATTCCGCTATGGCATTTTTATCTAAACCTCTTTGCTGCAAATATTCTCGCGCTTGAATACCTAACTCGGTTTTTAAATTATTTTGAAAAAATTTCTGCGCAAGATCCATCATGTCATAATATCTAGTGTTTTTATCATTTTGTTTTATATTTATAGCATTTGATAAAGTTATTCCATAACGTTTGGCCAAAATATCAACAGCTTCCAAAAAGGAAACATTTTCATAATTTTGAACAAAAGTTATTACATTACCAGCAGCCCCACAAGAAAAACATTTATAAATTTGTTTTTCAGCCGAAACACTCATACTTGGGGAATGATCCTCATGAAAAGGACAAACCCCAAAATAATTTTTACCTTTGTGCATCAGTGGAATATAGCTACTAATAACTTCTACTATATCAGCATGCATACGAACGTTATTAATTTCCTCTAGTGGAAGTATTGCCATATCTTCACACCCCTCTACTATTTATATATTATAGGTAAAGGCCTAATTTCCTTTTTTTTCTTGCAAAAATGGCAAATTTTTTTAATTTTTTGCTACTTTTTCCTTTTTTTAACCATAATTTTTAATATTTTGGCGTAATTTTAGTTAAAAGAGGAACATAATCTTTTATATCCTCTTGCGTCATTTCACAAGTAATGTTGTGGGGTTTAGAAACAACTTTGCCATTTTCAATAGCATAATTTTCATAATTAGGATGATTATAAAATACATCTTCTCTTTCCCTTAAAGCTTTTCCATACTCATCTATATCATTATATAAAGGACGAATAGCATTATTAGAAAAAATCGTTTTTAAATCGTCAGTAAATATATTGCCAAGACAATTACTGCCATTTACAGCATAAGTTGAATTACAATTCACAATATTACCTTCCACATCAAAACTAACAAGAGGTCCAACATAATGAAATTTTTGACCTTTATACTCTTCCAGATAATTAATAAAACCTAGAACCGCAGGTTTAGCTTTTTTATAATAATTTATTTGCGTAGCGTTACCAATATCATATAAACATTTTGGTAACTTCTTTATTCCAGCAAAATGTTTTTCTTGCATTATTTTTTTAACATTTTCATAATAATCAAGCAATAACCCATTTCTTAAAATACTTTGATCATGAAAATAATCGCCACTTATATAAATTTTTCCCTCTAAAAAATGACTCTTAAGTAATTGAAAGAAATTTGGATTATACAGGGTTCCATTTGTAATAACTTCATATTGTCCCACTGTAACATGTTTTTCTTTTAAGACTTTAAGCAAAAGTTTTAATTCTTCCCATGCCAGTTGTACTTCGCCCCCACTTATAACCAGTCTATTACAAAAAACTGTATCATTAAAAATAGCTTCTAGAACTTTTTTGGTGATTTTTTTGCCTGTAGGCTTGCCCTTCATACACATATCACAATCTAAATTACATACCTGTGCTAGCTCAATCGATAAAGTATCAATTAAATATTTCATATTAACCCCCACCAATTGCCCCTTATAATAGCACAAAAGAAAAAAATTTGCAAAATTAGATTACAAATTTTCGATCAAAAATTTTATTTCCTAAACTAACTAAAAAGATGGCAATAAATATTCCATAATAAATATGCAAAAATACCATTAAAATAAAATTCAAAAGAGCAATTAAGACGCTATAAATTATTTTACCTTTTTTAGTGTAACTACTAGTCAATGTTTGCGGAGCGATAAAAACAGCACCAAAAATAGTAAATCCTGATAAAAATAATTGCCACAAATTATAATCGTAGGAAATTAAACTATATATCACCATTAAAATTATCGAAGTAATAATAATATAAAACGGTATATCTTTTTTATAAACTGGTGTCGTAGTCAAAATAATAAAACTAACTAAACACCAAAAATTACTTGTGGTAAAAGTCCCACCAATACTTCTTCCCATGAAGATATTTAAATAAGACAAGCTTAAATTTGTTTCATAATTAGAAGCATAAGCATTTAAATTAAATAAATTTAAACTAACTATTAGAATCAAAAGAAGTAAAGATATAACATTTACTTTCGTATCTAATTTGAAAAATTTACAAAAACATATTGCAACGAATAAAATTAAAGTTAATAGTAAATAATTGCAATCCATAGGCATTACCATACAGATAATTAAACTATAAAGAGGAATAAAACGATTGTATTCTTTAAATGGCTTTTTTAAATAAAATTTTTGATATAAATACTCTACTAATAAGCCAATACCTAACCCAATAATTATTAAAAGAAGTGGCTTTAATAAATAAATAAAGCTAGCTTTTTGATAATTTAAAATAATATTTTTATATAGACCATAAAATATTAAAGGAATTAAAGCAAGATAATAACGATTAAAATAACTTTGATAAGAATTATTACTTTTCAGATAAGGAGTTTTCATTAGCAATCCTCCTTTAAATTTAAATTTATTTTGGCTGGACAAACATAACTACATAAATTACAACCATTACATCTTTCTAAATATTCCTTAGGAATTTTAGGTAAATTTTTGAGATATTTAGGATTTAAATTACGCGGACAGCATTCATAACATAATCCACAGTTTAAACAAGGCTGAACTAAGTAATTATCTTTAGGCATTAAAAAGATACTTTCCAAATCATTAGTTACTATCATCTTTGAAATATTAAGGTATTTACCTTTCATTAAACCATTAATAATTATTTTATATTCTTGATCATTTTTTAACTCTACTTTTTTTAAAACGTCAGATACTAAAGTACCCAATTTAACATTAATTACCTTGGGTTTTTTTACTCCTAACCCACTTATCGTAATATATTTTTTAGTTGTCAATCTATTCTTTTTTAGTAAATTATAAATGACAATAATATCTTTAACATCTAAAAAACTATAATTACTTTCTGCATTAAATAAAAAGTTTTGTAAATTTACATTATCTTCTAAACCATAGTAATTTGGGACTAATTTTAATTTAATTTGCGGATAGCGACCAATATTATTAATTATCTTACCCACGCTATTAGCATCATTATTTTTTAAGACAATATATACTTTTGGCAAATCTAAAGTTTTTCTTAAAAGATCAACAGTTTGTAAAATATTGTCAGTTTTCTTTTCGAGTAACATAACTTTATTAGCTACATAAATATCATCTTCTATAGCATTTATAACTAAGTTTTCTTCGATATTATCTAAAAAATATAAGTTATATTTATGAAGAATATTTAATATTTCCTCTTTTTGATATTCATTAAATTTTTGTTTATGTAATGAAACTTCTTTAAATCTTTCTTTACCATCATTTTTTATAACTAAACACTGAATTTTATGATCTATGGCATCTACACAGTCCTGAATACCTAATATATTACCAGATACAGGAGCATAAACATCTTGTGCCAGTTCTTGTTCTTTATATATATAATCATTAGATTTAATTTTTAAAGTTTTAAAATCATTTATAGGTACATAAATATATTCTGAATCGATAAATTCGGTTACATAGGTAGATACTTTTAAGTCATATTCATTTTTAATACTTACATACCTCACAATTACCACCTAATAATAAATTAACACTTAAAATATTTATTAGCAATATAAATTTAAAAAATAAGATAGATAATAAGTAATTATTTTATTACAAAGGGTTAAGCTGATTACGCCATTTATATTTTGCCTTTTGTCGATGTTCCAGTGACCATAATATTTTAATAACCTCAGCTGAAGTTTGCTAAACAAATAAAACCTCATCATTTAATGAACGGTTTTAATATATTTTTATTACTTAGTCTTTTATAATATTTACTCAAATATTATTTGATATTATCTAACCTAAATAAAGTATATAATATTTATTTCTATAAGTGCATAAGTCCTAATTAAATCAATTACCTAAAAATAATATAAATTAATTTTCATACATAATCTCAATTAAAGATGAGTCTGCTCCTAATTTTTCTACAAATTCATCGCCTAAAACATTTTTCAAATGTTCAAACTTTTTGATAAAAACATCATACGGATACAAAAATAAATCTAATGAATTCAAAAATAAATCTTTAAAATAATATACCCCGTTACTATTTAAATAAGCAAAAATTTTAGATATATTTTCTGGATTTATTTGTTTTATTAAATCTTCGTCAAAATTTTCTTTCAATATTTTAATATCTATCTCATTTAATCCACTCATTTTTTAATTCCTTTACTCAACATTTTAATCTTATTTATACTTAGTGGGTATTTAACAATTAATTCATTAATATCAATATTATATTTTTTTCTTAATTTTCCTGGTTGACACCCAAATATTGGATTTAATTTGCCATTTATTATTAAAGGTATATGTTTTTCATTCAAATATTGTATTAAAGCATAATTTTGTGATGGAGACTTAAGCAAAAATACTGTATTTAAATATCTATCAATCCCATAGTCTTCGGAAATTTGTATTAAAATAGGTAATTTAGAAATCATTGATTTACTTTTTGCTACAATTGATGAGGTTAATATATTTTTAAATCTTCCATATTTCCAACATTCCATATTTAATAATTGTCGTATCTCTTCTATTTTTGCATGCGCTAATGTTGTTGAGGTAAATAACTCTGGATGTTCTTTGAACTCGGGACTGTGAATCATCTTTCGTATTTCTTCTATGTTAGTACGCGCTAATGTGGTTGAGGAAAATAACTCTGGATGTTCTTTGAACTCAGGACTGTGAATCATTTGTTGTATCTCTTCTAGCATACGCTAATGTTGTTGAGGTAAATAGCTCTGGATGTTCTTTAAACTCAAGACTGTGAATCATCTTTCGTACATCTTCTATATGAGTACACGCTAATGTTGTTGAGGTAAATAACTCTGGATATTCTTTAAACTCAGAACTGTGAATCATCTTTCGTATTTCTTCTATGTTAGATTTTGCTAATGTGGTTGAGGTAAATAACTCTGGATGTTCTTTAAACTCAGAACTGTGAATCATCTGTCGTACATCTTCTATATGAGTACACGCTAATGTGGTTGAGGTAAATAACTCTGGATATTCTTTAAACTCAGAACTGTGAATCATCTTTCGTATTTCTTCTATGTTAGATTTTGCTAGTGTATCTGAGGTAAATAACTCTGGATGTTCTTTAAACTCAGAACTGTGAATCATCTGTCGTACATCTTCTATGTTAGTACGTGCTAATGTTGTTGAGGTAAATAACTCTGGATGTTCCTTAAACTCGGAACTGTGAATCATCTCTCGTATCTCTTTTATTTTAGCGTGTGCTAATGTTGTTGAGGTAAATAACTCTGGATGTTCTTTAAACTCGGGACTGTGAATCACCTGTCGTATTTCTTCTATATTAGTAAATTCCCATCCAATTCCAACGGCAACTGAAAGATTTCCCACCTTATTTGTAAAAGGTATATTCAATTTTTCAACATCTATAATTATATTTTTTGACACAGATAATATACTGGTTATTTTATTAATAATATCTTCATTATAATTAAATTTAACATAATTATAAGTTTCCATTAATTCATTTGGTTCTGTAGATAGAACATGTAAGCAAGATTCAATATTATCAAAAACTACCCCCTGATTGTTTAAAAAAATTACATTTTGTTGTATGGTATTAACACTTTTACATAAAATGCTTGGACACTTTTCTATATTATTTGGATCAATATGAAGTGTATTAATTAAATAATCTAATGTTTGATCTATATTTTGATAATCACCATAATTTAAAATATTATTATTTTTATTAACAAGTTTTTCTGAATTCAATTTATATTTTTCACATAACATTTTTAAAGTATATTTATCTATCATTTTAATATCCCACCTGAAGAACATTTATTATATAAATTAATGATTTATATATAACAATAAATTTTTAATGTATATTACCACATATTATTCCTTTATTGCAACTAGTAGTATAACCACAAAAGCAAAAAAAACATTAGTTTTTTACCAATGTTTTTAACTTATCTGTTTTCATCTTGTTCCTTAAAATATTTAAGTAAATTAATAGCGGCTTGTTCTGGAATAATTTCCCTAAGTTCTTCTTTAGAAGCCTCTTTTATTTTAGCAACACTCCCATATTTTTTTATAAGTTCTTTTTTTCTTACTTTTCCTATTCCTTCGATATTATCTAAAACACTAGAAATACTACCTTTACTACGGATTGTCTTATGATAAGTAATAGTATATCTATGTACTTCATCTTGAATACGCGTCAAGTAATGAAAAACATTACTAGTAGGATCAAGAGGAATATCATTATAATTTAAACTATCAATTAATTCATTAGTTCGGTGTTTATCATTTTTCTTTAACCCACAAACGCGAATATTAAGTTTTAATGCATTTAAAATATCTAAGCAAGCATTAATTTGATTAATTCCCCCATCAACTATAATTAAATCAGGAAGTTCGCTTTTATTTATTAAAGCTTTGTAGTATCTTCGATAAATAACTTCTTGCATAGTATGATAATCATCATTTTTTTCTGTACTTATTTTATATTTCCGATATTCATTTTTAGCCGGTTTACCATTTTTAAAGACAACCATTCCACTTACGGAAAAAGAGCCAAAAAGATTTGAGTTATCAAAAGCATCAATGCGATCTAGCTTATCTAACATTAAAATTTTTTTTAATTCTTCATTAG
This sequence comes from uncultured Bacilli bacterium, assembly GCA_947629935.1. GTDB lineage: Bacteria > Bacillota_I > Bacilli_A > RF39 > UBA660 > HGM10766. The sequence goes on from CANRFQ010000002.1 coordinate 70,340, forward strand.
CACCATATGTTCTTTTCTCATCGCGAATGATAGTTTCAAATTTATTTTCTAAAGCTATTTTTGCATTAGTTTTTACCATATCTAAAAGTTTCTTTTTAATTCCTTTTACACTAGTTACTACTTTAGCATTAAGTAAATCACTTAAAATTTCAATATCTAAATTATTAGCTACAATTATTTCTTTAGGTATTTCATGTTTTTGATAATAAGTAGCAATATATGTTTCTACTGTATCTACTTCTTCGGTAATTAAAGGAAAAATTTCACTATGATGACCTATTAACTTACCATTTCTTAAGAAAAATATTTGCATACTAATATAACCTTTATCAAAATAATAATTAATAATATCTCGATTAATAAAATCATGCAGTTCAACTTTTTGTTTATCAATTACAACACTTAAATAATCTAATTCTTTTTTTAATTCTAGCGCCTTTTCATAATTTAACTTTTCACTATAAAACGCAATTTTCTCTTTTATTTTATCTTTTAATATATTATCATTTCCTCGTAAAAATGACAGAATTTCTTGTTCCATTTTGGCTAACTTTTCCGAATCAACCTTTTTGACGCAATATCCTAAACACTCCTCTATATGATAGTATAAACAAAGTTCTTTAGGGTTACCTTCACATTTTTTTAAAGGATATAAACGATTTAATAAATTAACTATTCTCCGCGCGGCATAGGCATTAGGATATGGTCCAAATAGCATTTTTTTATCTTTCTTTTTTAAATTATGATAACGGACAATTTTAAGGCGCGGATAGGGTTTAGATATATATTCAATATAGGGATAAGTTTTATCATCTTTTAGTAAAATATTATATTTAGGATCGTGAAGTTTAATTAAATTTAATTCTAAGACAAAAGCTTCAACTTCACTAGTTGTTACAATATATTCAAAATCAGCTATTTCCGAAACTAAAATGGCAGTTTTACCCGTAACTCTTCCGGTAAAATAAGAACTTAAACGATTTTTTAAATCTTTAGCCTTACCAACGTATATAATAATGCCCTCTTTATTTTTCATTTGGTAAGAACCAGGTAAATGCGGCACGAGTTTAAGTTTATCTTTTATCTTATCCATATATTTTTCCTCCTTTTTTATTGTATCACAAAAAAAAGACTTATTATTTAGTTAAAAGTCTTTCTAAAGGATTTTGTTCTTTTTGGGGATAGTTCATATTAAATTTTTTTAAGGTTTGGTTAATTAAATAACATCGATTAACATCGATTAACAAATCCACAATCCAGTCTACTTTTTTTCCAAAATCATTTAATTTTGTAAATTGCTCATAAGTATCATCAGTAATATATTTTTTAAAACTATAATTACTATAATATAAGTAATTTATAAATATATAAGTCGCTGAGGCTTCGTTAATATTTTCTGCATATCGCAATTTATTACAACTATCAAAATATTTAGCTACCTCTTCATAGATACCAGAACTAGAAATTTTCTGATCAATAAAATCATATTGATTCATGCCAATTTCCCTAACATATACTAAATGGGGATATAAATCAGCTAATGCTTTTTTCATTGATCTATCTTTTTTATTAAAATGTTTTAGAACTATATCTAAAATGTTTAGATTTTTATCAGCCATTATTTATCCACCTTTGCTAAATAAGCTTTGACAATATTTTCATTTTGTAAGGCTTCTCGTTGTTCTTGTAAAATTTCATCAAATACTTGATTAATGATTTTTCTTCTTTCAATATCACCCAAAATAGCTATGCGCGCTGATGTACTGGGATTTTCATAATGCTTAGAAGTCACAATTGGAAATAATAATTTGGCAAAATTAGGAGTGTTTAAAAGAGCTAAAATTATATCTTCATTCATAATGGTATTAATATTACCTTTTATACCAAATGGATTTGTATTATATATTTTTAGTTCATTTAACATATTATCTGAAGCTTCTAAATTTTCTGAATATACTATTTTTAAATCCTTTAAATTTTTATGTATTTCTTCTATCAAACCTCGATAAACTTTTAAATATATTTTATTATAGTTTTTCATATTTCCTCCATTAGTGCTTAATATCATAACACATATATTTTACTTTAACAAGTTGTTTTTTTAAGGTATAATTTTCTTGAGTTGAGGTAATTATGAAAATATTAAATCAAATTGAATTAGTTGTTAAAAAATCAAAGTTTGTTAGTATTATGTATGAGGTTAATGATGAAGAGGAAATTAAAGATATTATCACTATCTTAAAAAAAGAACATAAAAAAGCTCGTCATATTCCGTATGCATATAAAATTGACATGCATGTAAAAAAAAGTGATGATAAAGAGCCTGCAAATACTGCCGGAAGTCCTATTTTAAACATAATTGAAAAGAAAAAATTAAATCATGCATTAATTGTCGTAATCCGTTATTTTGGGGGAATAAAATTAGGAGCTGGCGGTTTAATAAGAGCCTATGGAGAAGCAGCCAATATGGTAAGTAATTTGAACGAGGAATAAAGTTTTTTATAAAGCTTCTATTTCCCGTTTATTTTTTAATGTTTTATTTTCAATTGCTACCCTTTGAACAACAAAAAGCATAAATAAGACATTTAAGTTAAAGCTTCCTCCATATGATAATAGTGGTAAAGGAACACCAGTTAAGGGAATTAATGCTAAAATACCCAATAAATTAATTAAGATATGTAATAAAAGGAATAAGAAAGTTCCATAACAGAGAATAGAACCTCGTAATGTTTCCGCTTCTTTACTTATTTTTAAAATTCGATATAACATATAAGCATAGCCTAATATAATTATAATCGAAACAATTAATCCTAGTTCCTCAATGATAATTGCAAAAATAAAATCCGTATGGGCTTCTGGTAAATATAAATATTTTTGCGTAGAATTACCTAACCCAACTCCAGTTAATCCTCCATTATGAATAGCTATAAAGCCATTACATACTTGGTAACCAGTTTCTTCCATATATCTAGTGCAAGGTTCTTTGAATTGTAAGCGAGATAATTGATAATCACTCAGTAAATTATTACCAAAATACATTACAGCAATACCAGCGATGATTGCCCCTATTCCTAAAACTTTAACAAAGAGGGCTTTATTATTGCGTCGCATTGGAATACCAAAAAATATAAAGAAAACTATTCCCCCAACTATTAAAGCTCCTCCTAAATCGGGTTGCAATAATATTAAAGCAAAAATTACTACACAAATAGATAGCGGTTTGATAAAAGCTAAGGGCTTTGTCTGTTTCTTTTTAATTTGCGTATTAAAGAAAACTGCCAAATATATAATAACGACACTTTTAGCAAATTCAGTGGGCTGAATATTAATTGGTCCTAATTTATACCAACTTTGCGCGCCATTAGAAATTTGCCCATACATTCTTAAGCCAATTAAACTAGCAATAATTCCTATTAAAAGTAAAGGAACAAAAACTTTATATTTACTAGTCGGCATTCTTAAAATAAAAACAAAGCCTATGAAAAAGCCAGCGAAAATAAATAGAGCTTGCCTAATAAAAAAATAGGATGAATTTTGATTATAACGAACAACAGCCGAAATCGATGAAGCCGAAAAAATCATAATTAATCCAAGAATAGAATATAAAATAGTCATAATAAGTAGGGGTTTATCAAGTTTTGCAAATAACTTTTTCATATTCTCACCTATTATCATGATACCATATTTCCGAAAACGATTAAACTAATTTTCAAAAATTAGGATTTTTTAATGTCAAAAAGAGAAAAGTATTAATACATTATAATAGATACATTAAAGGAGGTATATATATGTATTACTATGGAAATAACGGCTACTACGGTGGCGGTTATGGTGCACCATGTGGCGGCGGATATGCTGGATATACTTCAGGTTACGGTATAGGTGCAGCTATCTGGATTGTTTTATTTATTCTTCTAGTTATAATCATCGGTGCTGGATGGTGGAATAACAATAATTAATAACAATAAAAGGGCTTTTTGAAAGTCCTTTTTATGATGGCTTAGTTACTCTAATTATTTTACCCGGTCTAGAATCACTTTTAGCAAAATTATTTTTGGCAACTGGACCTCCATCGGAATTGCGCCAGTTATTTGCACTACCACAATCATAAGCCATAACTGTCCCATCTGCCTCAACCGAAGCAATGATATTCATATGGCCATTATTATCCCCACTATCGCGAACTAATATATCGCCCGGTTGTAATTGCGATGTAACATCTTCGTTTGCTCCAAACGAAATTTCTTGCCAACCATAAGTTTCTTGCCAATTAGTATTAACAAATTGTTGGGTAATATGCTGATAGCCTTGGAAATCATCATAGCCAAATTCGTAAAGAACCCAACTAACAAAAGAGCTGCAATCAATAGTAGATCCATTTGGCGGTATACTTGTTCCTCCATAAGAATAACTACCATTTACAACTTGTTGCCACAAACTGGCCGCTAATGAAAGAATATCACCATTAGCATAATTATAAGCTCCACTACCATTATTTTCATCGTAATTGTTATATTCATCATATGTTTGAATAATATCGCCAGTTTGATCATCAAAATGTTGATTATATCGTTCCGCATTAAAACTACCCGCAAAATTGTTTCCTTGGCTTTCATATTTTAATAAATTTTGTTGTGTTAGACCTTTTAATTGCGTAATATACTCTTTATTTGCATTTTTTAAGCAATCATTTAATCCGACCAATACTCCTCCAAAATTAGTAACTACAGAAAAAATCAGATTGATTAAAGTCGGCAACATAAAAATCATAAAAGCACTTATTACACGAAAAGCAAAAGATTTTGTCTTTTCTCCCATAGAAGCTTTTTCAGGATTTACTACAGTTTGAAAATAATCATAAGCTCCAAAACCTATTAGAAGCACCGGTATAATTATTCTTAGGACCGTTATAAAAAATGATATAATTCGTACTCCCTCTAAAAAATGATAATCATTACAAAAAGTCATTAATATCACCTACTATATAAAAATATTATCTTATAATAAGAAAAAAAGCAATATGTCTTATTTGCTTTATTTTCAGATTTTTGTTAAAATATTGGCGTGGTTGGTGATATTAATGCAATTACCGAAAATAAAAATATTTGATGAAAAAAATAAAATATTAAGACAAAAAAGTTCGGAAGTTTCTTTTCCTTTAACAGATAAACAAAAACAAGATATTAAAGATATGATTACCTATTTGACCATGTCGCAAATAGATGAAGAAAGAGAAAAATACGATTTAAGAGCGGGCATGGGTTTGGCCTATGTTCAAATCGGTATTCCCAAAAGGATATTTGTTATTGTCGAAGAATTAGAAGATGGTAGTTTTAAAAACTATGTTGTTATTAATCCCAAAATTATCAGTCAAAGTGAAGAATTAATATATGTCGGTGAAGGTGAAGGATGTTTAAGTGTCAATCGTGAAGTAGAAGGCATTGTGCCAAGATGTGCCCGAATTACTGTACAAGCTTTTGATGAAAATGGCCAAGAATATCAAATTAGAGTAAGAGAAGATATAGCCGTGGCTTTTCAACATGAAATTGACCACTTAAATGGAATCTTATTTACGGATCGCATCGATAAAAACAATCCTTATAAAAATATCGATAAAATGCGCGAAATATAAAAATATACCATTATATAAAGGTATATTTTTTTAAAGTTTTTCGACTTTATCAAAATAATAATAATTGTTACTGTGTAATTTAAAAGTAAATTTAAAGCTATCTAATTTATTTAATATATTAGTAATTTCATAAGAATTATCAGTTAAAATATTATGTTTTTCTAAATAACTTTCAGAACTACTACTTTTATAAATATATTTAATAACATTATCAGCATCAATGACTTCATATTTTATATACGCTATTTTTAAAGTAAATTCTACTACTTCTCCTTTTTTTTGCGCATTTATTACTTTAGTATCAATATAATCTTCCGGAAAATTTGCACAGCTAATTGGATCATTCATATAAACATTACGCGTTTCATCAAATTTGAATCCCGAAAAACCACAATATGATTTATCAGCATCGATTAAATTAGTATCTTTATAAGTTGTATTTGGACCAAAAAAATCATTTATGCCCTCTTGAATTTCTTTTTTTGCTAAAATTATGACATTAAGTTTATTACCATCAGGAGCCTCGGCTTCATAAGTGGCATTGATAAAATCACTGTTAAAATTTTCATTTTGTGTAATACCAATAGCAATTTTTACATCATCAGAAATACTATTTAAATCTAAATAATCATTTTGATAAAAATAGCCATAATAACTGCCCGCTTTTATAGAATCAAAGCCAGATACTTTATTAGTTAATTCTTTAATTAAATCATCATTCACATCCAAATCTTCATAAGTTGCTTCTGGCTCTGGGACCGCTTCTTTTTTAGTTTCTTTTAATTTAACTTTGGTCACATTTTTTACTCGATAAACTTTTTTGGCATAAATTAGGGCAACAAAAAGAGAAAGCAATAACAATATTAATATAACATAATATTTAATTGTCATTATTTTCTCTTTTTTCATTATATCCCCCACCTAACTTTTCTTCTTATTATACTATAAGTTTTCTAATTTTACACTAACTAATTTACTAATACCACTCTCTTGCATTGTAATTCCATATAAGACATCAGCAAATTCCATAGTTTTTTTCTTATGCGTAATAATAATAAATTGACTTTTATCTTTTTTCTCAGCTAAATAATTACCAAACATATCCACATTAGCTTCATCTAAAGCTGCCTCTACTTCATCTAGAATAACAAAAGGAACAGGGTTAACATTTAATATTGCAAATAACAAGGAAATTGCAGTTAAAGTTTTTTCACCACCTGACAAAAGGCCAATAGAATTTAATTTCTTTCCAGGAGGTTCGGCAATAATTTCAATGCCTGTTTCCAACATATTATCAGGATCAGTTAACTTTAAAGTACCTATGCCTCCTTTGAATAACTTTTGAAAAACTTTTTGAAATTCAATTTCAATTTTAGCAAACGTCTTACTAAAACGTTCTACCATTATATTATCCATCTCCGCAATAATGTTTTCTAAATTAACGATGGAAGTCTCCAAATCATTTTTTTGATTAGTTAGGAAAGAATATCTTTCATGAACTCGTTTAAATTCTTCAATTGCTCCGGTATTAACATCTTTGTAATTTAAAATAGTTTTTTTGAGCTTAGTAACCATTTGCGCTGCTAAATTTTGTTCTACATCTAAGGAATAACTAGCAACTGCTTTCTCATATGTCATATTATATGTTTCATTTAAAATATTTAGAAGATTATCTAAATGAACATCCATTTTTCCTATTTCGATTTCTTTAGTTTTTAACTCTTGGATCTTCGTATTATAATTACTATTTTTTTCGCGATTAGCTTTTTCTAAATCATTTAATTCTAAAAATATAGTATTTTTTTGAGCTTTTAAATTATTTAATTCTTTTTCTAATAAATCCTTATTACTCGTTTTTTGATAATATTCTTCCAATAATTTATTTAAATTTTCGTCTAGTTTATTATCTTTAATATTTTGAGCGCCTAAAAATTCGTTATGTTTAGATTTATATTTTTCTTCGAAGTCATTTAAAGAAATCTTTTTGCGATTAACATTTTCTTGAACTACCATAACCTCGCTATTTAATTTAGTGACTTCCTCATGCCATTTTTTGACTTCTTCTGTATTTTTAGCAGTTACTTCATTAATGTTATTTATTTCTATCGTTATATTAGCCATAGTACTTTTTAATTTATTAAGTTTTTCTTTTTGCATAATTGTACTATTACTATTTTTAAAAGTTCCCCCAGAAATAGCACCACCTGTATGTAAGATCTCCCCATCTAATGAGACAATACGATAGCGATAATTGATGAGTTTGCCTATTTTATTTAAAGAGTCAATATTATCGACAATAATAACATTACCTAATTGATTTTCGACTATTTCATCATATATTGGGTCATTTTTAACAAGATTATGAGCAACATTAATAAAACCTGGTGTACTTTTTAAAATATTCATTGTGGTATTATCAATAAATTTTCGTTTAATAATATTTAAAGGAAAAAAAGTCGCCCTTCCTAATTTGTTATCTTTTAAGTAATTAATTGCTGTTTTTGCACTACTTTCATTATCAACGACTATAATATTTGCTGAATATCCTAAAGCTATATCAATTGCTGTGGCATATTTATCATCCACTTCAATTATTTTTCCGATTGTATTATGGATGCCAGTAAGCCGAGGATTACTTAAAACTCCTCTAACTGCTAATGGTAATTTTTCGCTATTTTCAATATTACTTTCTAATATTTCTATTTGATTGGCCAAATTTAATTGCTCTTTATTTTTATTTAGAAGCTTCGTATTGTATTCTTCACTTTTCATGACTTTTGTTTGATATTCTTTTAAAATAGTTTGATATTTACTATCTTTTTCCTTTAGCTCTTTTTGAAGAATTTCTAACTCTTTTTTCAAATTTTCGATATTTTTTTGAATCGTTAATTCATCTTCTTTTAAATTAATTAAATTGCTTTGCAAAAAGGATGAATTAGTTTCATATTTTTGTCTTTCGATTGTTAGTTGCTTTTGACTATTTAAATCAGCTATCTCTTTAGATAAAGTAATAATTTCTTCATTAACAGAGGCAATTTTTTCCTCGATTTTCACATTTTCTAATTTTAAGCTTTCAATCTTAACACTTTCTTCATTATTAGCTAAATTAACATTTTCCAGCTCTTTATTTAATTTTTCCACTTCATTTTTTAAAGTTTTATAATTGCTATTAATATCGGTAATTTCTTGAGCAATTAAAGCAACTTCGAGATTTTTTAATTCTTCTTTTTTAGTCAAATACTCTTGGGCAATTGTCGCTTGATGTTCTAGATGTTGATGATTATCTTCGAGTTCGGCAATAATTAAATCAATTTTTTCTAAATTGTCCTTTACTTTTAAAAGCTTGCGATTTGTTTCCTCTTTACGTTTTTTATATTTTAAAACGCCCGCCGCACTTTCAAAAATCACTCTTCTTTCTTCGGGTTTACTATTAATTACATCAGCCACTGAACCTTGGGAAATTATATTAAATGATTCTTTTCCCGCTCCACTATCGATAAATAAATCAGTTATATCCTTAAGGCGCACTTTAGCATTATTAATAAAATATTCGTTTTCGCCGGTTTTATATAAAACGCGCTTTACTTCTACTGTTGTAAATTCCGTATGTAAATATTTATCGCTATTATCAAAAGTTAGAGCCACATAAGCTCTATTCATAGCTTTTCGTGATTTACTTCCGGCAAAAATAACATCACTCATGGAATTAGTTGCTCTTAAAGCCTTAATTGATTGCTCACCTAAAACCCATTTAACTGCATCAACTACATTACTTTTACCACTACCATTAGGACCAACAATGCCTGTTATTCCTTCTTTTAAATCTATTTCAGTAATATCAGCAAACGACTTAAATCCGTGCGATTTAATACTTTTAAGATACATCTAAATCACTTCCTATTTAGCAATTTTTAAATAAGCATCATAAGCTGCATTTTGTTCAGCTTCTTTTTTACTTTTTCCTACACCCTTGCCATATATTATATCGTCAATTTTCACAATGACTTCAAAACGCTTATTATGAGAAGGACCAGTTTCCTTGATTAAAACATACTCTAAAGAATTACGAGTTGTTTGCGTATACTCCTGAAGTAAAGATTTATAATCACCTAAGAAAATATGATTATCTTTAACATAAGGAATAGCAATATCATCGACAATTTCTTTGGCTTTTTCTAAACCAAATTCTAAATAAACTGCTCCTAAAACACTTTCAAAAATATCAGCAATAATATTATCAGAAATATTTTTTTCTTCCCCATGACCTACTTTAATAAAAGAAATTAATCCTAAATCTTCTGAATAAACTCTTAAAGCCTGTTCACAAACAAAACTAGCACGAACTTTACTCATTTTACCTTCTGGATAGGATGTATTTTTAAATAAATATTCACTCATAATAATTTGTAAAACGGCATCCCCTAAAAACTCTAGGCGTTCGTAGTTTTCCCCACCATGTTCATTACTGTAAGAACTATGCGTTAAGGCAGTATTTATTAAAGTTTCATTTTTAAATTTAATTCCGTATTTAGCTAAAAATTGCATTTAATCTTCACCTTTAAACATTATAACAAAAAAGACCTTTAAGGTCTATTTTAATTTTAAATTTCTAATTGGTCCCTCTTCTAAAAGAGCTGCTTCCTCACCATTTACCACAAATATAGGTCTATTATCCTTATTTTCAAAGTCTACTTTACCATTTATTAAAGGAGCATTAACTCCTAGATTTTCAAATTGGCTAGTTAACGTATTTAAAAATCTTGTACGGTCATATCTATCCGTAATAACGATATAATTTAAAACTAGTTTAATATAATCATAAGTATCTAATACTACTTCTTTTTGCGGATTAATAACTATTTTGCGATAGTAAGACTTCGCCATTTGTGGAATATGTTTTGTAATAATTACATATCCATTTAAAGCTGCAATATTAAATGAAGTCTGGTCTTTTAAATTTAAATCATACTTTCGGTAAGGAAAATCTTCCATAACTACTCTAAATTGTTTGTCAAAAACCGTAACTGTATCATTTTCAAAATTTAAACCATAACCATAATCCGAATCAACATTAAAATTATGTTTTTGGCAAGGACTATCAATTAAAGTATTAGTCATTGCATTATATAATTTAACTTTTCTATAAAGCCAAGTTCTATCATAGTCTTTATCTTTAATAGTAACACATTCTTCTTGCGGAATTTCAAATAAAAGCTCATCTCCATAAGTTAAAGAATTTACATATACACCAGGTATTTTGCTAATTAAGTTAAAATCTTTATCATAAAAACTAAATATCTGTTCTTTGACATTAACATCCGCAATTAACTCATCTTGCCCGACAAAAATGGTTGGGTTCCAATATTCATATTGTTCAATTCGTAAATGAGAAAGAGTTTTTTCGGTATCTAAATTAATAAAGAAATGACGATTTATTTGCTTTTCATTTTGCTTATAAGGTAGTAAAAGTTTAAACACATTACCTATAACATCCGTATCTAAAATTTCATTATACTTTTCTAATTCCGGAAGATTAATAGTTTTAATTAAATTTAAATTAATATCATATTTTTCTATAGAGTTTTTTAAAACTAAAACTATTTCCCCTGTTTTTTCTAAATACTGAGGCATCCCAATAACATTTTCATTAATCGTTAAAGTATTTACTTTTAGCTTAGAATTATCATGTAAAGACATAATAGATATTGCTTCTTTTTGAATAACTACCAAATTATCTTGATAAAGATATACCCACCCTCTAATATTATCCATAACTACTTGATTATCTAAATTTTTAATTACACGATTACGGTCGTGAAAATTAACTTCTTTATCAAAATCAACCTTTTCGGCAAAGATATACAAACCATTACCATAGGCTACTTCATAGGTATAGCCAGGCGGCGGAATTATCGATTTTTTCTTTTGAATATCAAATAATTCCTCTTCATCTTTAAAAGTTTCTCTATTATGATAATTAGCTATAATTACCCTTTCATCAACTTTATAAATAAACTGACAATCATCTTTTTCATAAATAACTTTCTTAGTTTCTAAATCAACTAAAAAAGCGCGATAATGTTTTCTTAATACTCCATATTTACGATTATTTAATTCAATTATACGATTACAAACATTATAGCCCGAAATATCATAAATTTCCTTATCTTTCATTAATATTTTTTGACCATTATCAAAAGCAAGCAAATAATAGCCTTCAATTTCACTTATATCTTTAATTTTTAAAGATTTATAATTATCTAAAGAATTATTATTGCTTGTTAAATCATTTGCCATATAAACCTCCCACTAAAATTAGTATAACATAAAAAGATATCTATTTTACAAAAATGACTATTTATAGTAAACTATAAGAGGTGAAGCTAATGAAACATCTTTTAATTAGAATCATTAAATTATATCAAATTACTCCCGTAAGTTCTCATCAAAGTTGTCGTTTTACTCCTACTTGTTCTAATTATGCTATTGAAGCAATCGAAACTTACGGAGCATTTAAAGGAAGTATCTTAGCTATCAAAAGAATATTGAGGTGTAGACCTCTAGGTACTTTTGGTTATGATCCAGTACCTAAAAAGGAGGAAAAAATGTGAAAAAGTTTTTAAGATTATTAGTTATTATTGGCGTTTTATTTTTAGGAGCAAGTTGTGACAATAAAATTTTAGTGGAAAAGCAAGAACAAATCTATACTACTGTTTATCCCATAGAATTTCTAGCCGATACTTTATATGGAGAAAATGTGGAAATAAGTTCAATATTCCCCGATGGTAGCAATCCAACTGATTATAAATTAACTAATAAACAATTAAACGATTATAGTCTAGGAAGTATATTTATCTATAATGGATTAACTGATGAAAAAGATATTGCTCAAAAATTAATCAATAAAAATAATAGATTAAAAATAATTGATGTTTCATATGGTTTAACTTTAGAAAATGGAGCCGAAGAATTATGGTTAAGTCCAAGTAACTTCTTGATGTTATCTGCTACCGTCAAAGATAATTTAATGGAAATATTAAATAGCAAATATGCAACGGAAACAATTGAAGAAAATTACAAAGAATTAAAAACAGAAGTATCGCAAATGGATGCTGAATTACGAATTATTGCTGCTAATGTGGATAATCCGACTCTCGTAGTTGATTCTAATATTTTTAATTTTTATAAAAAATATGGTTATCAAGTAATTTCTCTAGAAGATGAAGAAAATATTACTCCTAACTCTTTAGCAACTATTCAAAAAAATTTCCAAAATGGCACATACAAATATATACTAACTAGAGATGATAAAGAACAAAGTGAAATAGCAACAAACTTAATCAATAATTATAAAGCCCAAGCTGTACCAATGAAAGTTATGGCCACAATAAAAGAAGACGATCGAAAAAACAAAGAGAACTATTATACTTTAATGCAAACAAATATTGAAAATATTCGTAATGTTATTATTGGTAATTAAGCATAATCTTGTAAAAATTATTAATACTAATATTGACATGGTGCGCTAAGTATTGTAAAATTTATTTATCGCACTTGGATATGGAGCAGTACTCAAGAGGCTGAAGAGGCGCCCCTGCTAAGGGTGTAGGTCGGGCAACTGGCGCGAGAGTTCAAATCTCTCCTGCTCCGCCATTTTAAAAAGTAAAGTTCTGGTTTCCAGAATTTTTTAATTGTATTATTATTAAAAACATGCTATAATCTTCAATGTGATATTTTGTGTCTCCTTAGCTCAGTTGGTAGAGCAACTGACTCTTAATCAGTGGGTCTAGGGTTCGAATCCCTAAGGGGACACCATTTTATTTGTTAAAAATAAGAAAAAAGTATTGCATTAAATATAAATTTATTATAAAATTAAAAAGTCGAACGAAATGGGCTTGTAGCTCAGCTGGTTAGAGCGCACGCCTGATAAGCGTGAGGTCGGAGGTTCAAGTCCCCCCAGGCCCACCATTTTGTTTTGGCCAGTTGGTGAAGCGGTTAACACACATGCCTTTCACGCATGCATTCACGGGTTCAAATCCCGTACTGGTCACCAGGTATTGCTATTTAAGTCTTATATTCATATAAGGCTTTTATTTTTTAGCAAAAATATGTTAAAATATACGGCAAGGAGATTGAAAAAATGGAAGAATTAGAAAATAAATATATCGAATTATTATTAAAAAAGTGTCTTAATTTCAAAAAGAGCAAATCTTTATTTATTGAATATAATAAAATCAATCAAAGATTCGTAGATAAAGTGATTGCGGAAGCTCAAAAAATGGGAATAAATGATATTGCTATTGATTGTATTGATAATGATATTTTAAAAGAAAAATTATTAAATACTGCTACTGAAGATATGCAAAATGATCCATTTTTTAATAAAAATTTATGGAATGATTATGCTCAAAAAGATGCGAGCTTTTTAATGTTAGAAACCTTAGTTCCTCACGCTTTTGATGGGGTACCAGCAGAAAAAATTACAATGGCTAATAAAATAAACAGAAGTACAAGAGAAATATTTCGAGAAAAAGAAACCACCTATCAAATATCATGGTGTATTGCGGCCTTACCTAATGAAATATGGGCTTATGAATTATTTGGCAAACATGAAAAAGCTTATGAAAAATTATTTAATTTATTAATGCAAATATGTATGGTTGATACTAAAAATCCAATTGAAAGTTGGAATAAATATTTAGAAAAAACTAAAGAGCTTACTACTAAACTTAATCAATTGCAAATAAAAAAAATGCACTATAAAAATAAATTAGGAACTGATTTATATATAGAAATGCCTGATAAAGTCATTTGGACTAGTATTGCTGATATGGCAATACAATATGATATGATAGTAAATATGCCTAGTTATGAAATCTTTAGTTCTCCAAATTATCAAAAAACGAATGGAATTGTTTATAGTTCACGGCCATTAATCTTTGCCGGAGCCCTAATTGACCATTTTTATCTACGTTTTGAAAATGGAAAAGTAGTAGATTACGATGCTCAAGTAGGTAAAGACATTTTAAAAGGAATTATCGAAAGTGACCCAAATACTTCTTTTTTAGGAGAGGTAGCATTAGTCAATTATAACTCCCCTGTTTCCAATACTGGATTAGTATTTAATAGTACTTTGATTGACGAAAATGCCTCTTGCCATTTAGCATTAGGAGAAGGTTTTGGAGAATGTATAGAAAATGGTCTAAATATGAATAAAGACCAATTATTAGAAAAAGGTATCAATCAGTCCAAAAATCATGTTGATTTTATGATTGGTACAGATGATTTAGAAATCGAAGCTCAAACTAAAGAAGGAAAGAGCTTATTATTTAAAAAGGGTAATTTTAATATCTAAAAAATTTATATAATATTTTTAGTGGAAGGAATAAATATGAAAAATAAGTATCAAAGAATGCCTAAAACAGAAAAAAAAGCTCTAGAGCAAAAATTCAAGAAAACAGAATATGGTAAAAATTTATTGTATCGTTTAAATAGACTATTAATTATTGGCTTAATAGGAATTGGTTTTTCCATTTTGGAATTTATCGTCGCCATTTTTAATAAAAAAGATATATTTGATTTCATCGCTGCTACTCTCCTATTAATTATTTCTATTATCTTTATCACAAGTAGCATTAAAACTAAAAATAAACAGCTAAATAATTATGCTTTAAAGCAAAAATAAAATCCTCCTAAGGATTTTTTAATTTATAAATTTATTTATTCATATATATTATTATGAATAGAACTATCGCTGAAAAATTAAAAGAAACCGCCATCGAAGATATAATTTGGCTTGTATATCTTTTTATTATTGGTGCCAATTTATATTCGAACTATTTAGAAAGAGACTACATTAAAAATCATAATCTCCGAAGTCGAGATTTATTTAGACAAATCAATAAATATGTTCTAATAATTGCTTTTTTCATATATCTATATTTTGTATATCAAAGTTATGGTTCGGTTCGTAATTTAAAAGCAAATGCCTCGGATAAAAAGGTTTTCTTAACTAATTTAACCTTAATAACGGCCGTCTTATTTTTAATAGCTGGCGGTATCAATATTTTTATTCAAAATAATAGTGTTTTTGATGATGAAATAGGCTTAGTATAATTTTTTTGCTATTAGAGAATATATGTGATATAATCAAAAAGTGTTACAGAATAGAAGGTGCTTCTATGATTAAATTCATAATTGTAGATGATAAAATCGAATTTCAAAATCAACTTAAAAAAATCATTAGAAAAACTATTTTTAATAACGATAAAAAAATTGCCATTAATTGTTATGAAAAATACAGCGCTGATTTACAACAAGAAATCAATGATAAATCTCAAAGAAAAGTCTATTTACTCGATATTGATTTAGAAACCGAAATATCGGGAATTAACATTGCTTTAAAAATTAGAGAAAAAGATTGGGATAGTGAAATCATTTTTTTAACCTCGCATAGTAATTTTTTTGAAAAAGTTTATCGAAGTATTTGCAAGGTTTTTGATTTTATTGAAAAATATGACAATATGGAAGAACGTCTTATTAAAGATATCAAAAAAATTATAAATCAAAAATATGATGTTAAGATGTTTAAATATCAAAATCGACAAATAGATTTACAAATATATTTAAAAGATATTTTATACATTTATCGTGATACGGTTGAACGAAAACTGGTAATAGTAACAACTAACAATCGTTTTATTATCAATAAAAATATTTCTGATATGTTAAAAGAATTGGATCATAGATTTATTCAAACTCACCGTTCCTGTATTGCTAACAAAGAGCATATCACATTATTTAAATGGAAAGATGGTTGCTTTACTTTAGATAATAAAAAAGATATTTTTTTACTTTCAAAAAAATATAAAGAACAAATTGAAAAAGAAGATATGATGATTTAAATCTTATTATCTTCTTTTTCTTTAAATTGCCTTAAAAGGCTATATAATTTATTTGGTAGAGGTAAACCTAATATCTGCCAATTTTCTAAAATAGAGAGCCCTTCATTCGCTACAAAAAAGTATATTACGACATTTCTGATTGTTCCCGTAGCACCCATGATTTTATCCACTATAACTGACAATGAGACAATAACTAGATACCCTATTTTTTTTAGTATTCCTTTTATGCCAATAATACTATCTAAATTTTTATTTTTGAAAGCCTTAATAAGACCCGTAATAACATCCAGAACAATTACCATTAACAGAGTTTTAAAAGGCATATCTAATTTACCAAAAAATTGGGATATTATAGATAGAAAAACATCAGTAATTTTCATTTGAATCCCCTACTATATCTTATTTCAAATAAAAAAATATTAGTGTGCTCAAAACTAATATTTTCTTTTTCTAGTATAATTATTTTGATGATTATATTGTTCTACAATCATTTGATAATTAACCCACCCTAAACATTGGCATTCTTGATTATATACTTTATCATAGTGCTCAACATGACAACAGCCATTTTGACAATTTAAACAAGTTTTACCACGCATAAATTTTTTTATAATCTCTCTTTCCGCAAGGGGAATATTATAATACTCTATTCTAATATTTAAATAATTGCTTTCCATTAAAACCTCCTAAAATATTATTTTACAAAATTACTACAAAAGCAATGTTTGATACTTTTGAAATTATTAATTTTTCCTTAATTGTTTAACATTTTCATTATTTTTTAATAAATTTAAAATTTCAGTTTCTTTTTGTTTAATTTCCTCGATAGTTAAATTAAAATAATTGGCTAGCTCTTCATAATTATAATCTTCTTGATATTTTAAACGAATAAGCGTTAAATCTTCCGGTGACAAAGCTAATAGTGCTTGTTTCATATTTTGACTAAAGGAATAACTTTCATTACTTTCATAATGATTATTCTCATCAGCTATAAAATCTATATTTAGTTTTTCTTTGCTTGTACCTCTATCGCTAAAGTATCTAGCATCATTTAGTGATATACTACTATTTTGTTTCTTATATTTTTTTAAATAAGTTCTAAAATAACCCTTTACTGTTAAATCCATAAATTTAATTATTTGACCATAAATATTTAAGTTAGAGTGACTTATTACTTTTAAAAGATAATATTTAATTTCACTTTCAAAATCTTCAAAATTACTACTGTTAACTTTAATTTCATAATTATTACATAAGGAAAATATTGTATTATAAATATATCCCTGTTGCCTTAGTAATATTTCTTTTCTCGAATCATATAATTCGCTTTTGTATATGCCGATTAAATCATATAATTCGAATTTTTGGATGTCCATATTAGAATTTTTTAAATTATCAATTAGATAAAAAATATTTTTTATTCTTTTATCAGTAATTATTTTATAATTATCATTGATTTTTTTATCAGAAAAATACCATATCATATTAATTGCTTGATTATATGAAAAATTCATACCAATTAAATCATTAACTGTTTCCAAATCAATTTTTAAAAAATCACATATATCTTTTATATCATTAATGTTATTTATTTTTTTTCCTTTTAACTTATTAAATATTTCATTTATTTTTTCTATTTGCAATCTATTTTCATATTTTTTTATGGCTAATTCTATAATTTGTTCCCTATCTAATGAGTCATCTTTAGACTCTATTGTTTTTATTCTTCTCCAAATTGCCAAATAAGGATATCCATTTATATCACAAAAATTTGTCAATGATTGATTATGAAAATAATATTTAGTTTTTACGGGAGGATGCTCTAAGTAATAATTAACAATCTGTTTTATTGCTTCATCAATTGACATATCAGTATTGCCAGCGTATTCATATAAATATTTGGAAATTACGGTATTATAATTTAAACCAATATTATTACAATATGTTATAAGTGGTGTTTCGTTATAGTAGTATTTTATAGAAAATTTTTGATAAGATTCAACACATTCATCAATGATTTCTTGTAATGGTTTTTCACTTCTTAATTGCTTTCTTAAAATAGAACAACGAATCGAACTTGCATTTAAATTATTTTGCTCTGCATAATCTTTCAAAGGAATGCCTTTATAATAATAAACTATTCCATATCTATTTATGGTATTTATACCTTCATCAATTAAATCATCAATACTTTTAACACTCCCTTTAGCTAATTTTCTTTTTACAAAAGATACTACACTATAATAGGATAAATCATTTTGAATACAATACTCTCTTAAGGTTATTCCTTTATATAAATATTTAGGTACAAACGGTTGATACTTTTCCATAATTGCTTCTATAAATTCATCATCGTTTAACCCTTTAAAATTAGCAGTATTTCTATATCTACTTATATATGTAATTATATTTTTATAATTTAAATTATTTTCAACACAATATTGTTTTAGTGGCATGCCTAAATAGTAATATTTATAAATTCCTTTATGTTCCTTAGCTAAATATTGTTCAATCAGTTCTTCATCGGATAATTCTGGATTTTTTTCTTTTTTTCTATTAATGTATGTTCTAATAGAATTGTAATTTATTTCCGGATGACTTTCACAATAATCTTTTAAAGGTATACCTTTATAAAAAAATTTAAAATTTTTATTAGTAAATTCTTCCATAGCTAAAATCACTAATTCTTCATTAGAAAGATTTTTATTTTTCTTTTTTAAATTATTTATTCTGGATTGTATAGTTACCATATTAATACCATTATCTAAACAATATTGTCTTAAAGATATGCCTTTGTACATATATTTAATAGCACTACCATAAGACTCTATAACCATATCCACAATTTCTTGCTCGGCATAATTTTCATATTTTTTATTTTGTTTCTTTTTCCATATTTTTGCTCGAATAGTACTTATGTTAATATTATTATCTTTACAATATTTAGATAAAGGTATGTCTTTATAAAAATACTTACATTCATGCATAACAATCACCAAATTAATTGTACTTTATTATATCATGTATCCATTTTTTTGCAAATAAATCCATGAAAATTTTGGCTATTTCCATCTCATAATCACACTTATATTTACTATTATTTTTTAAATAGTTAAATCTTACCATAAAAAAAAATCAATCACCGATTGATTCTTATATAAAATGTTTAATTACAAATATAATCTCGACAGTATTAACAGTCGTTATTATTTTTAAATTTATAAATCACATGCGCCTGCCACCAGTATTTTGTTCTTCGAGTGGAATACCATTTATCATTTCTTGAATCATAGTATCTGCTGGTTTACTATGTGGATCAAAATTATTTTTTCTTGCTCTTATACTTTCATTATATTGCAATAATTGATTATATATACTTTTATTAAATTCAAAATATGGCGTATTAGCAAGATACGCAATATATTCCATGGTATATGTTCCATCATCATTAAATTTTCTTTCTGGTCTAACACTAACATTGGGTTTATCAAATTCATCCCAAAATTCGTTTGATAATGATTGAGTATCTGGCTTTGATTGAACGATTGGTTGCTCTACAAGTGGCTTTTGTTTTTTGTTTACATTATCCATTATAAACTTATTTGCTTGCTCTAAATATGCTACGATTGTTTGTTTTACTTCAACAACTGATTTATAATCTTGTAAATTATCTATGATTTTTGAATTTATTTCATCATTTTTGGCTCTAACTTTTGATATTTCTTGATTAACTTTTGGTATTTGCATATATGGTTGTATATTGGCCATTAATATCGTAATTTGATTATCGTATTGTTGTATTTGTTCTTTTAATTGCTCTATTTGTTGTTGTTCTTGAATAGCCACTTGTTCTTCTTGTTTTATTTGCTGAATTGCATTAACTATTTCTTGTTCTATTGAATTTAATTTTGCTAAATAGTTGTCTAATCTATCCATGGCTTCTTGGGTAATATTATTTTTTTGATGATAAAAATAAAGTCTTTCTCTTAATAATTCTTCTCTTCTTGCTTCAAATAAATTTGTATTTTCGGCTATTTTTCTTATATGGTTAAGTTTTTCATTTATTACTGGTAATTTGCTTTGTATTTCATTGTACCTAGCTTCTTGGATTTGTTGAGCCTTTTTTTGACTTTCCAATTCTCTTTGGAACACTTGTTCTTGCTGTTTTTTTACTGCTTGCCTATTATTATACTCTTTGATTATTTGCATATCGTCTAGATATTTTTTATGATTTTTTATATCTTGGACTGCTTCTGATAATTCATGAGGCATTTCTAAGCCTGGGCCAAGACCGTTATTGATTTCTTCAACAATTTTGTTAACTTGCTCTATACTATTTTTATAAGGTATAGAATAAAAACGATATACAGCGCTAGTTACTGTAAATAAATCCCCAGCATTTTTATAATATTCATCTTGATAATCTTCAATTATATTTATAGGTTGATCATAGTTTTTGGGTTTAAAATTAGCTACTGCCTGTGCAATATCATTTACAGTATATCTAAAATGCACCGGCTGTGGGGGATTTTGTAATAAATTATTTAAATATTCTTGAAAAACTTTTTCATCATCAAAAGCTTCTTCCATAAGCACCAACCTTTCTAGCACTACTATCTTTTATATTTTTATTATTCTTTTTATTTAGATTAAAAAGCATTTCTATTTTACTATTACGCTTTTATTATTAGTATTTTTTACTCTGCCACAATAAATATTCGCTTAACCTTTTGACCTCTTTACTTCTCACTACATTAATAGTATCATATTTTTCTGTATAAAACTAAAAAGATTTAGTTTAATGAAAATATCTTTACATTATTCAACGATTATTTTATGATAGCGTCTCTACACAAGAACACATATTTTAAACTTATATCCTAACAAATATTAAGATAGAGATTTATTATTTATATTTTGAGTACATGTCTACTCTAATTAATGTTAAAAATATTGCGCAATTCTTTTTACTAAATTTATTTTTCAATATCCAACATCTTTTTAGACAAAAAAATAGTTAGTAATAAATCTATTTTCTAACTATAATATATATACTAAAAATACTTACCTTCTCATTTTTTTATCATATTCCTCTTTCATTTTACTAAACATATCAATAAAAGATCTATAATCTTCTTCAGAGTTATTTCTATTTATACCAAGAATTTCATTAGAGCTTATATTAGTATTAAATTTTAGATATTGCTCAAATGCTAGTTCTCCTTTACCTGATAGTATGTTCAGTTTGACTTGAACATATCTCTGATTTATCATTTGTTCAAATTGAACCATATAGTTATTTTCAGAAATACCATTCTGAATTTCTTTAATTATGAATGGTTTATCAATATTTGCTATCCTACCATTTTCTTTTTGCCTATCTTTAACTGGTTGCATAGCTGGTACTTCTAACATTTGATGAATAACTTCTCCAAAAAGTAAATTTTCTAACGTTTCTTTTATTTGATTATCAGTAGAATATAATATTGGATTATATGGATCATATTCTAATTCCTCTGGTTCTTCTTGCCTTTCTTCTTTTTGTTCTTCTTGATTATCAGAACCACTAATTAATGTAAAAGCAAACATTTCCAATGCTGATAAGGTTTCAGGTGATTCTTTTAATTGTTGCATTTTATATTGCTTGAAGTTTATATCTTTGCTTAACAATTTTACAAATCCATCATATAAGTCTACTGCTTGATCAACAGAATATGCACCTTTAGTTTCAATAAATTTATTAAAAATTTCTTTTGATCCATATCTTAAAATTTCTTCTAAAACATATATCTGAAGCATAGGCAATTTATATGTATCATTATCATATGCTTCTTGAATATTATTTTTGAATTCTTCATTCGCATTATATTCCATTATAAATTCGTAAATTTCATTTGATTGAGTTTCATTAAAATTCATATATATCCCCCTTTTTGTTTAGTTTTGTATTATACACCTTATTTTTCAAAAGTCAAGTTAATTCTAGATAAAAATAAAAGTAATAATGTTACTAAATTGCTAAAATAAAACTACTCGCAATTTAAATTTGAAAGTAGTTTTTAGATTATACATAGAATATGTTTCCAAGTTTTAATAATGAGTTCTTAATTCATAAATAATAATTTCTTCTTTTTTAATTCCAATTTCTTTATTAAAAAGCGCAAACTCAACAATTACAACTTTTAAATTATGAAATACTATATAACTATAAATATAATTAAAATGAGGGATTTTGTTTAATAAAGCATTATTAAAAATATCTGTTTTAATATTAAATTCTGGTTTTGCTAAAGCATCCCTAACTGATGCTTGCGGATCTGTAGTTAATATTGCATAAACTTCATTATTACTTAAAAATTCTATTTCACCAACCAATAATTGATTATTTACATAATTTATAGAACTTACATTTATAGTAAATAAATTATAATTTTTTATTTCTTCGAAAACTTTATTAAAATCAACTTTTAATTTAAATATTCCACTAACCTTAGATTTATCTCTAATAGCATAATATTTAGCAGGATATTGTTCTAAAAATTTTTTAACTTTAGTTTCCTCACCACTTTTAAACAGTTGCTCTGGAAATTTATTCAATCCTAAATCATTAATTACTTTAATACTTTGCAATTTATTTTCAATTATCATAGATATTTTTCTCCTATATTTACTATAAATAATAGCGTGTTTTTATTATAAAACTTGCTACTCTCAGACAATTATCACCATTTCCAAATCATTTTAAATATAAAGCATTTTATTTTTTTAAAACTCTAATCTTACCTGGAACTTTATTAATCCAATGTTCAATATCAGCTTCCATTTCATCAGTTAAGTAATATACATTTGTATTATTATGATTTTTAGAGCCATGAAAATCACTTCCTGCACTTACTAATAATCCTTTTTGTTTTGCATAATCATAAAGATGTTTTACTTCTTCATCATTTTCCGGTTCATTAGAAATTTCTATACCATCAATATATGGTGAGCATAAATCTAATATTTCATCTACGTGTATTCCTTGTGCATACTTATGAGGATGTGCTAAGAATAATTTGCCACCATTATCGTGTATTATTTTACTTAACACTTCTATTGTAGGCCAAACGATGCTCATATCAACATATAATGGAAAATTACTATCCATAGTACTTAATCGGTAAAAATCTTTTATACTTGAAATATTGTACTTATCTAAAAAGTTTTTATTTTCATCTGTTGTTTGTAACATTCTAAATACTGCAACATGCGCAAATTCTTTTTCTGGGTTATATGGAGTCGAATCATTTAATTTTAAATTTAATTCTTTACATATTTCAACTAGTTTGTTATATATTTTAGTTTGTCTTGAAGTTACTGTTCCATAGCACTCTTTTGCCCATGCCCTAACTTTCTCTAATTCAAATCCATAACATAAAATATCATAAGTCACATCATCAATTATTGTATCAGCTTCCATACCATATACTAAAGTTACATTTTCAACAATCTTATTTAAATCTAGATCTAAATATACATCACAGTTATCATGATCTGTTATAGATAAATAAGATATACCATTAGCAAGGCATTCATTAACAAGTTCATTAACATCTAGATTTCCATCTAATGAATATTTTGAATGTGTGTGTAAATTAACTTTACTCATTTTATTCACCTTTTTCCTTTTATTATTGTCATAAGAACAGTAAGCCTTTTTTGGATTATATAAAGCGTCCTTACATTCTCATTATATATCAATTATTTTTGAAAAAAAAGTATTGAACTCTGTCAATCCTCTTAGTAAACTACATAAATATTTACTTATAAAACTTGTAAGTTATTCAAATTATCTAATTCAATATATTCCTCATCAGTTACTTTTTCTAACTAAACATTTTCAGTTTCTTCACCTGGCACTTCTATTGCTTTATGACTAAACCAAGTTTTATTGATCAAATGACACAACGAAAGTGGCGATAGTATTCTTTCTTTTTATTTAAACTTGTTTTAAAGAAAAAAGCAACAATATCACTTACGATTAGTTTAGGATATGTTGCTTAAATGGAATTTCAAAAATGGGATTATCCTTTGCACACTACTAAGTTGGTTACCAACTTAGTAGTGTGTTATTACTTAGTTGTTTCAAACTCGGTTTATTACCGAAACTTATTAGTTACGAAGTTTTTTTGGATTATTGTTACATGATTAACTATCTATTAATTGTTTTTTTAGGTCAATAATTATTTTATTATTAGTAGCATATTCAATAATTAAATTTCTATCAAAATTAGTTATTATTAAATTATAATATAAGTCTAAAATTTTATTTATTTTGTTAATATCATGGGTTTTAGAAAGCTTTAATTCTAAATCATTCAATAATTGGTAAGCGTTTTTTAAAGTACAATCATTATTATATTCTATATTAAGTATTTCATTTTCCTCTATTAAATCTTTTGATAAATACTTATTAAAGATAATATTTAAATTTTCTAATTTTTCTTCTCCTTTTTTATATATTGCATTTTTGAACTCTAATTGTTCATTTTTTATTAATTCATCTATATCAATTTTTTCATAGTAAAAATAAATATCATTTATATTAATATCAATAAGATATTTTTTTAATTCCTTATGAGCGTTAAGTCTCGCATCTATTTCAATAAACTTATATTTATAGTTCTGTTCGTTATACTTAGTACCAATTATTTTTTCTAATAAAGTTTCTTTTTTCATCATGTATGAACTATAATTAATAAAGATAACATCTACAGAATCATTTAATACTATTTTATCACCTAAAATATTATTTATTTTAGGATCTTCTCTCATTTTATTATCTATAATATTTATAATTAAATTTGGATCATTAAACTGTTCGTATAACTGAATTGAATGATATATTTCATGAAATATAGTATCTAATATTTTTATATTTTCATATTCTAGATTTATAACTTGTAATTCGTTTAACTGAATTATATTTTTAGATGGTATATACCTCCCTCTTAAATTATTTTTACTTAATACTAAAAATGGGTCGACATGAGCTATTAATTTTTTATTAGTACTAATATTTATATCATCAACAAGTTCTCTTTCAGTTATTTCAATTTCTTTATTCATAGTAAAATCTTCAATAACTGTTTCCAATAAGTATATAGATATTTCCCTAAATAATTTATTTTTTTCTTCATTTTTAATATATTTAGATAATAACGATTCATCATTTAAATATTTTAAAATATAATTATTACAAGTATTAATATCTAATAAGCCATTAAAGTATTTACATTTCAAAATTGTATTTAATTCATTTTTTAAATTATTATCTGTAATTAATAAAGGACATTCTGCTAATTTTAATAAAAGTTTATCTTTAATTATTTTATATTTCTTATAATCTCTTTTAAAAAGAAAATTAATTAAAAAATTAAATTCAATAGTACAAAACAATATTACATCATTTGAGTTATCAATTATATTAACAAACTCGTACAAATCATTATCTTCAAACTTTAGCTTATTATAAACATTAAAATATAAATTATTAATTAATAAATTTTTCATTTCATTATACCATTTTGTTTTCTCCATTCAGCAATTTCTATTGAATCATATTTAAAATCAATATTAAATTTTCCATCATAATCAATAGTTAATGTCATACATTTCCATTCATCGCCAAATGTAGTACAATAATCATATAAATTAAATAATAATTCTTGTAATTCTAAATATTTTTCTTCTTCTATACTATTATTAAATTTTTCATCATAAATAAATTCGTTAAAATATATTAACTTATCATCTGAATCTTTATAAAAAAATTCCATATTTTGAATACTAGCATCATTTATTTTATTTATAATTAATCCTAATATCAATTTTTTGAAATTTCTTCCATTTAAACACTCAATTGCTAGTGTTCCTATTTTTTGTTATTTTTTCATTCATTATTTTTTTATTTTCTTTCATATCTTTCTTCCTTTCCTTGGTTTTTCAACCATTTCTTCATTGTCGGTTTCTATTTCTTCAATAACAGCCATTCTTCTATATTTTTGGCAAATTCTAATTGTTCTTGTGACGAAGCATTATCATAGCCATATCTTTTATATAATTCATAACTCATAAAATAAAAACTAACTTCACCTATTAAAATTTTTGTAAAATTCTTATAATATATCTTTTCTTTTTCTTCTATAGAAATTGGTAATCATCCAAAGCACTTTCTATTTCTTTTGTAGCACCACTGGACTTGAACATCTGTATAAATCTCTTTTCATCAGAAAAATTCTCTAAAAGTTTATAATATATGACTCCATCATTTTCATGACTTAATAGTTTTTGAATAACAGATAATTTTAATTTTATTATCATGTAATTTCTTTTAGACCATCTTCCATATTTATTTTAGTAGGAATTATATATTTAGCATTAATTTTATTGGATATTAAATTAGTGATTACTTTCATTGCTCTAGAACCATCAAACCATAATGGATTATCACTTCTTTCCCGTATTTGATTTAAAGAAGTAGTAAGAGCGTCATGGTCATAGTTATCACTCATGTCTTTGGTTATCATATACTTTTGGTTATCTGCTTTATATAATTTATTTTCTAATAATTTATATCCCGCATTATTATACCAATATAAATGGTCTCCTCCTGCTAGTATTAAAACTTCAGCATCGATATTTATATTTCCTATTAATTTATCAACGTAATTATATACTTCTGCAAAAGTGCAATTAGGAATATCATCTTTTAAACTACTAAATTTTTGGGTAACATCAACAACTCCAAAATTATAATATTTTTGAGCAAATATTTTACCATCATTTACGAAGATTAACTCAATTGAACCTCCACCACCAATAAAGATACAAATGTTTCCCTTATATTTTAATTACTATAACACCCTAAAGCTGTATATTTAGCTTCATCTTCTTGCGTAACTACTTCTATTTTGACGTTAAACATTCTTTTTAATTGCACATTAAGATTATTTAATTCTTCCGTACTAATATTTCTAAAAATGCTACAACCATAAATATGAATATCTTTGGTATATTCTAATGCTCTTTTAATTACTGAAAATAACTTATTTAAATCATCTTCGGTTAGTTTTTTATTATAATTTTTCTTAAATTCTATTGTAGTATTATCTTCATATATTATTTTTTGATTTTCATAAATATGTGTCTTAGTATTGTTACTTCCTATTTCAATAATAGCAAATATGTTCACATTGGCCTCCTATTTAATATCAAAACATGTTATCTTATCTATAAACATTTTACCACACTTATAATTACATTAAAACTTAAATAAAACTATCTGATTTCAACAATTCTTGATTTCAGATATAATTCTCTTTTCATTTTAGAAATATTTTTATTATTTCTTATCATTGCATTAAATTCAATTTTAATCATTGTAATTACCATACATTTGCCCTTTTGTTTCCAGTCCTAATAATCTTCCATATTCAAATATATATGATAAACTAAATAAGAATAATATTTCGACCAAATCATAAGTTTCAAATTCCATATTTAGATCTGCGCTTAATAATAATTCAAACATCCCACCACCAATATTACTCATTATGATTATAATAATCATTTTCCAAGCAATTTTCTTTATTAAACTAACATTTTCTAAAGTGAATGGTGTTTCTCCTTTATTAATATTATCAAATAAAGTTCCTAAATTTTTAAAGATTATAGATGTCAAAATAATGCTTACTAAAAGAACTGCAAATCCTGTCTCCACATAACCGATTATTTTGGCCTTACTATTATTTTCAAAGATAGACATTACCTTGGTATTTAAAAATTCTTTATCAGCATCCGCCAAAACAAATGCCCCAACTTTTAAAACCACTTTGTCGTTTTTTTCTAAAATATTGATATTATGGTCCCACAAATTTAAAGTTAAATTATTATCTTTTATCACAGCTTTGCTGATTAAATAAGGAGAAGTAATTAAAATTAGACAAATAAAGGGAATAGCAATATAACAAAAAATTCTTCCTATTTTAGATATTACAGAAATAATTTTACTTAAAATTTTCATTTTCTTTTGTTCTTCTGTTTTTAAACTTACAACTTTAGTTTTAACCTCATCTCCAAGCAAGTCAATATCAATTATGTTATCGTTTACTAAATCATTGATTTTACAATGGAAAATTTTACACAAGTTTAATAAATTGTTCATGGTGGGATAAGCATCTCCCGTTTCCCATTTACTTATGGATTGTCTAGAGACATTGACTTTTTCAGCTAAATCTTCCTGTGATAGTTTTTTCAAAATTCTTATTTTTTTCAAATTATCGCCAAATTTCATTTAGAATACCTCCGTTTCACAATAAATTATAAATGCAAAAGTAATTTTAAACTATCAACTTTTAGTTGCGCTTAGATTTGATAGTTTTATTAATTGTAATTTGTATTGTATAAAATTATTTAATCTACATTTACACCTTTATTCAATAATTTATTGCCTATAAAATAAACTATACAAATGTATATTGCATATATAAATATTCCCATAATCATTATACTTTTAAGAGCAGTTGAACTAACTACTATATTATTAAACACAGACATAATATCTGAATTTAATAACCCTGCAATATAAATAATTA
Organism: uncultured Bacilli bacterium; assembly: GCA_947629935.1. GTDB lineage: Bacteria > Bacillota_I > Bacilli_A > RF39 > UBA660 > HGM10766. The sequence continues at coordinate 99,514 of CANRFQ010000002.1, forward strand.
ATAAGGATATAATTGAAAATGCCATATATATTCCCAATCCGCAGATAATAGATTTTACTATTTTTAAATTGTTTGATTTATGTCCTATTATAATTCCCAGTATGCCAGACATTATAATAAATAAAAATTCAAAAAATACCGTAATTACTAATACTATTATTAAACTTGAAATAGAACAGTTCAAAAAAATTGCCGAATTTTCTAACGAAGTTTTTAATAAACTCCAACTATTTTCATTTAAACATACAATAGCCACACAAGAAACTATAACAATAGATGAAGTAAGTAAAGTTATAATTGCTGTTAACACCTTTGATAAGTATATTTTATTTTTAGTAACTGGAAGTGTATGAGTTAAATAAGATTCATCTTTATATATATTTTTTATAAATCTAGCCCAATTTCTCATAAAACAATTTATTAGTATATTTATCATCATTGCTATTGTGATACCAGAACATATTTTATCTATAATTACTAAAATCAAAGTTTGCTCAAAAGATTCAATAACTCTTGTAATTATTGCAAAGAAAATTGCTAATATATAAAAGACAATTAGTGGTTTATAACACCATTCCAAATCATATTTAAGTAATTTTTTTAGCATTTAAAACACCTCCTAAATATCTCATCTATTGATGAATTTTCTTTTGCTCTTAGCTCATCTGCTGATGAAGTTAAAATGATATTTCCTTTATCAATAAAAATAACTTCATCTAATATTCTTTCAATATCACTTATTAAATGAGTTGAAATAATTACACTAGCTCCTTCACTAAAATTTGAAAGAATTGTATCTAATATATAATCTCTTGTTGCTGGATCTACACCACCTAGAGGCTCATCTAATATATAAAGTTCAGCATCTCTACTCATCACTAAAATTAGTTGCAACTTCTCCTGCATTCCTTTTGACATTTTACTAACCCTAGAATTTATATCTAAATCTAAATCATTTAACAATTTAATTGCTTTTTCTTTATTAAAGTTTTCATAAAAATCTTCAAATAAAGTTAAGATTTGAGATACTCTCATTCCTTTATCTAAATATGTTCTTTCTGGTAAATATGATATTATTTTTTTAGAATTGACAGATGGTTTTTCTCCGTTAATCAATACCTCTCCACTTGTTGGAGTTAATAAATCATTCATAAGTTTTATAAGAGTAGTTTTTCCCATTCCATTTTTTCCAAGCAACCCTATAATCTTTCCTTTTGGAAGGCTCAAATTAATATTGTTTAGAACTTGTTTATTATCAAATTCTTTACACAAATTATTACATTTAACTAATTCCATTTTTACCTCCTAATTCTTGCAAGTATTTTATTGCCTCATCATAGGATATACCTATATCATTCATACTATTAAGATAATTATTTACTTTTTCTTTAGCCAATTCTTTTTTTACTTTTTCAACTAGACTTTCATCTTCTGTGACATATTTTCCATTTGTTCTTTCCGTATAAATTAATTTTTCATTTTCTAATTCTGCTAACGCTTTTTGCATTGTATTGGGATTAACCTTCATAGTAAGTGCTAGCTCTCTTACAGAAGGAATTTTTTGCCCTTTTTGAAATTTACCAGAAACTATTTGAATTCTTATTATTTCCACTAATTGAATATAAATTGGTCTTTCATTGTCAAAAATATAAGCCATAATTATCTCCTTTCTTTATTGTATTACTTGCATAGTACAATAATACTATTTTCATTTTTATTTTGTCAAGGCTTTTTATAATTTTTCTGTTTATAACAAAAAAGCAAGCGATTAAAAATTATATCTCACTTACCTTTAAAAATGACTTCGGAGTAATTTTGAAAGTAACAAAAGCAAAAAAAGAAACTGTCAAGAAATTAATTATCTAATTTCTCGACAGCCCCAAGTAAATAACTAATCTTTGTTACTTTTTAAATAAGAATATATTGGGTAGTTAAATACACAAATAAGTAAACCAACAATACCTGTTACGATACCAATTAGTAAATCAGTTTTGGATGGATCTCCAACCATAACTTTACTCATACCAAATCCCATTATTAAAGCACCAACTATTCCAACAAACCAAGTGAATACAATTCCCCAATTTATAGGTGCGTGTTCTTTTTTAGGATGACTTTTGCGATATACAGGAATAATGCAAAGTAGAACAATAAATCCTAAAATTGCTACAACAACCCCTGCTTTAAATAAATCCCACTCTGGTATTAAACACATCGTCAAACCTATTGCAAATACTAAACCACCAATAGTTCCTAAAATAAGTTCTAATAAAGTTTCTTTTTTCATAAATTCCTCCAATACTTTATTTATCTAATTTTTCTTGTTGTTTTTCTTTTAGTTCTTCTTGTTCTTTTTGTTCTTTTTGTAATCTTGCTTTTGCTTCTTCTATTGTTTCATCATCTTTTTTTAAGAAAGTATCAACAAATTTATCTTCAACTTTCTTGTAGCCACCAACAACTGCTTTTTCAATTTTCTTATTAGCATCTACTATTTTAGACATACAATCACTCCCTTTCAATAATAAGACACTTGTCTTTTTTTTACAATTTTAGTATAATCTTTACGAAAGAAAAATACAATCAACAATTTATAGACATTTGTCCAATTAAAAGGAGTGAATATATGAATACACCAAATAATAAAAGAAGAAAAGAAACAAGAGATAAAATTAGTAAAGTGTTTATAACTTTATTACAAGCCAAAGAAATAAGTGAAATATCTGTTACTGATATATGTAAACTTGCTAAAATAAATCGTTCTACTTTTTATGTTAATTATCTTGATATTTATGATTTAGCAGACAAAATCGGACAAGATTTAGAGCAAGATGTTTTTTCTTTATATCAAGAAGAAAGAGATACTAATCATAATTCAAACAATTTTTTAAAACTATTTAAGCATATAAAAGATAATCAAATATTTTATAAAACCTATTTCAAATTAAAAATGGATCAAAACCTTATCACCCAAGAATACGATTATCATTTATCAAAAGAATTATATGATGATAAATATATAGATTATCACATGGAATTTTTTAAGGCAGGACTTAATGCAATTATTAAAAAATGGCTTAGTAATGGTTGCAAGGAATCGCCTGAAGAAATAGAGAGTATATTAAAAAGCGAATATTTAACCAAAAATAATATCAAGAACTAAACTTGATATTATTTTATTAAATCCAATCTTCTATTTTACCTCTTGCACTTATACAATCAGTTCCTTTTATAGCAATACTATCATTTAATGTATTTGCTCCTGTACAAATTTTTTTAATATCTTCTACAACGTTTGCTAATCTTGATCCTTCGTGAGTTGTAACTATTCTTACTATTTTACCCGTAAAATCCAAATCTTTCATTGCTGTTTCTATTTCTGGGGCATAACTTCCCCAATAGACTGGTGTCATAATATAAATAACTTCATATTGAGAAATATCATTGATTTTATTTTTGATAGGTGCATTACCTACTCTTTGTTTGGCTTCAAGAATACACTTATCATATTCTTTACTATAAGGTATTAGTGGCTCTACTTTAAATAAATCAGCTCCAACAATATCCTTTACATATTCAGCAATATATTCGGTATTCCCCTTATTAACATAACCTACGGCATAATTCTCATCCGCTCTTGAAAAGTAAATAACAAGACTTTTTTTATTTTTAAATTCACTCATCCGCAATCCTCCTCTAAAATACTATTTATTTCATTACGTATTATAACAAAATTTTTAAGGCAAGTTTAGGAATATTTCTAAATTTACTAAATACTATTTTTTATTTACAAACAATTAAAACGGCCATAACCCAACATTATAAATTTATATTTTTAAATCGCTGAGGTATGGATATAACACTAGTTGTTAGATTTTTAGAACATAGTAATATTTCATCAACACTTAACACCTATTCTCATTTTTACAAAAATAATTTATTTGATTTAATTTCAAATATAAATAAATAGTAAACAATATACATTTAAAATAACTTTCGGAGTAATTTTGGGAGTAATAAAAGTAAAAACCCTTTTAATAAAGGGTTTTTCAATCAATTTTGGTGCGTTTGCAAAAGGGGTTTTGCACCTTACAGCCTGATTCATCACATTTGATAAATTAATTATAACGTTTAAAACTAATAATTTCAATATATTTTGTAAATTTTACATACATTGACTAAAAGTAGCAATAATTTTATCGAGTCTGTAAATAAAATTGTGTAAATAAGAAATCTTTCCATGATAAAATAAAAGAAATGGAGAGATTTTTAATAT
>CANRFQ010000003.1 GCA_947629935.1 uncultured Bacilli bacterium
AAGAAGAAGTAACAGATATGTTAGAGATACACATATTAAATTTAAGAAGTAAGAAAATAAATGACAACTTAAGATGGTTGCAAATATTTAAAGAGGAGAAAGAGTGGAATATGAGTAAGTATAGTGATGAAGAGTTAAAGGAGGCGGTCAAGGAGTTAAAAAGACTAAGTGGTGATCCCGAAGTATCAGCAGCCTATGATAAAGAATTAAAAGATAAATTAAATAGTTGGTTAATAGAAGAAGAATATGTAGGACAAGGGATAGCCAAAGCTCAAAAAGAAGCTGCTATAAATTTATTCAAAAATGGTGTAGCCAAAGAGGTCATCTGTAAATCACTAAACATTACCTTAGAAAAACTAGAAAATATTCTTAAAGAAAGTAACGAATAAATAATCGTTACTTTTTATGTTTCAACGTGAAGATCCGACATAATATGACATAGTGTTTTGCTATATTGCAAGTGGTGAGGTCTATGAAAAAAATATTGCTTACAATCACTATTTCGATTGCTATTGGAACTTTTTTTGCATTCGTAATATTTAAAAATATTAATAATGATGTACAATTAGTTTTGAATGAAGATAATATTGTTACTTTTTTTCAAGTAGGTGTTTTTAAAAACAATGAAAACGCACAGAATTTTATGCAAAACTATAATAGTTCAATTATCATTAAAGATAAAGAGTATTATCGCGTAATAATAGCCATTTTGATGAATGATGAGGCGATTGCGAAAGAAAAAGCCTTTTTTGATAGTTTAGGAATAGAATATTATTTAAAAAAAGAAAGTATTAGTGATAAAGAATTTATTAATAAATTACAAGAATATGAACATCTTTTAATTTCGGCTAGCGATGAAACTTATAATACTGTTAATAAAAATATTTTAAAATTATATGAAAGTAGGCAGAAATGAGTTTAATGTTAAAAGATATGCCTACTTTTTTAAAACCACGAGAACGTTTAAAAACATATGGTGCCGCTTCTTTAACAAATGAAGAACTCTTAGCTATTCTTTTAAGAACAGGAACTAAAGATATTTCCGTTAAAAATTTAGCTTTAAATGTTTTACAAACTATTGAAAAAATAGCGGATTTAGAAAATCTCACTCTAAATAGTTTAATAAAAATCAAGGGTATGGGAGAAGCCAAAGCCATGAGTATTTTAGCGGCATTAGAGTTAGGTAAGCGAGTATTTATTTTAAAAGGTTCTAAAGAAATTGAGCAAATTAGAAGTGGAAAAGATGTCTATGCTAAGTTTAAATACTTAAATCAATTAGAACAGCAAGAAAATTTAATTGCTTTGCTTTTAGATAATAAAAGTAAAGTAATAGCAAGTAAAGTAATCTTTAAAGGTAGTCTTAATACCAGTATTGCCCATCCGCGGGAAATATTTAAGTACGCTATTAATAATAATGCTGCATACATAATAATTGTACATAATCATCCTAGTGGCGATGCAACGCCAAGTCCTCAAGATAAATTATTTACGCACGATTTAATTAAAAGTGGAAAAATCATCGGTATTGAAGTTATAGATCACATTATTATTGGGAAGAATAATTATTATACATATAAAGAAAATAAGGTGATTAACTTATGAAAAAATATTTAGTCAACATCTTAATAGTGGCCATCTTTTTAATATGCTTATTTTTAAGTGATTATTTATTTTTAATTTTCGGAAAAACTAATTACCATAATTATGAAACAAATAAAATCGAGGTATCGACTTTACAATCCGAGAATAAAGCTTTACAAAAAGAATTAAATCAAGTCCGTTCTTTAAATGGTTTAGATAATTATCAAGCCTACGATATATTAAAAACGGAAATTTTATTACGAGATGTTTATAATTTTCACGAAACGGTTACAATCAAATATGGTCAAGACAAATCATTAAAAAAAGGTATGGCTATTGTTGCCGAAAATGGTTTAGTAGGAATAATTGAAAAAGTTAATAAAAAGACTAGTGTTGTAAAATTACTGACCGCTCATGATAGTAGTATATCAGTGGAAATAGGCGAAAACTATGGGGCCTTAAATAGTTATGATCAAAAAAGCCAAAATTTAATAGCTAATAATTTTAATAATTATGAATTAATTATGAAAGAAGAGGAAGTTTATACTTCGGGTCTTGGCTTAATTCCCCAAGGCCTTTATATAGGAAAGGTAGAACACACTAAAGATACTAAAGAAAATATTGCCCAGGAAGTTTTTATTAAAAGTAATGTGGATTTTGATAATTTAAAATATTTGGCGATAATTAGAGGGATAAAGAATATATGATAATTTTTAATTTATTACTAGATATATTAATAAATAACATGACTATCTTTCATACTTATTTTTTTCTAATAAATATTTTTAAAATACCACTAAGATATTTAACTATATTAATTGTTAGCGCCATATTTATAGACCTTTTTTTAACCCATACTTATTTTTTAAATTTAATCTGGCTTTTAATTTTTTATTTTATCTTTCGCCAAAAAGGCAAACATAAAAGTTTAGTTAAAAATATTATTATCAATAGTGGAGCTTATGTTTTCTATATCTTAAGTTTATATTTATATTTCAATTATCGCGATATTAATATTTTCTATTTGAGTAAATACCTTTTATTTAACTATCCTGTTTACTTAATTTACATTTTAATAAGTTATAAAATTTCTTTTTCATCATAAAATTTATCAGGGTGATATTTGTGAAAAAGAAAGAAAAACAAAATAAAAGAACTAAATATATTAATAATTTATTTTCCCGTGTCTTAATAAGTATTATTTTATTTTTAAGTAGTATTATATTTATTAAAAGTTCTAATGATAATCTTTTAATGTACAAAGATTACGTTTTCGAGCGTTCTTTTAAATTTGCTACTTTAAATAAATTTTATAAAAAGTATTTAGGTAGTATTTTACCTTTTGATAATGTACCTTCGGATGAAACTACCGTTTTTAATGAAACTTTTAAATATACTGACACTTCCAAAAATTTAGATGGTACCAAATTTAAAGTTACTGATAATTATCTTATGCCCGCTTTACAAAGTGGAATAGTTGTTTTTATGGGCGAAAAAGAAGGATATGGTAAAACAATTATAATCCAGGGAACTGATGGAGCAGATATTTGGTATACTAATATATCTTCATCTTTAAAATTATATGATTATGTCGAAAAAAATAGTTTAGTAGGGGAAAGTTTATCCGATGAAATAACTTTAGTTGTTCAAAAAAATAATGAATATATAGATTTTGAGGAATATGAAAAAAATAAAGATTAATGCTTTTACTTATTTTTTTATCATTTCCGCGTGTTTAACAGGGATGTTTAAAGAATGTTTAATTTTAATGTTAATAATTTTTATCCATGAACTAGGCCATGTGCTAGCTATTAAATACTTTAATTATCCTATAAAAAGTATTGATTTTCTTCCTTTTGGAGGGATTACCAAAATTGAAAAAGATTTAAATTCTTCTATTAATGCCGATTTAATAATAAGTGTTTCAGGAGTTTTGTGTCAACTTGTTTTATATATAATTATCGCTTTTTTTTATTATCATAAAATATTAGATAATAGTTTCTATCAATTATTCTGTAAATATAATTTTAGCATTTTATTTTTTAATTTATTACCAATTATTCCTTTAGATGGGAGTATTTTTCTCAAAAGTATCTTGGAAAAACATTTTTCTTTTTGGCAAAGTCAAATTTTAACTATTATATTTTCTTTTTTCTTTTTGCTAGTATTTTTATATTTTAATTATTTTTATGCTTTAAATAATTATTTAATTATTTGTTTTTTGTTTTATAAAATATGGATATATATAAAAGAACTAAAGTATGTCGAAAATCGCTTTTTATTAGAAAGATATTTGCATGATTATAAGTATTCGAAAGTTAAAATTATTAACAATATTAAAGGAATTCAAAAACAAAAAAAACATTATTTTCAAATAAAAGATAAATTAATAAAAGAAAAGGATGTGCTAAAAGCCTATTTTCAGTCTAAGTAGGTATAAAGCCATATTTAAGTTAAAATTTGACATTAACATAATTTTATATTATACTATCAACCGTTTTTAAGGAGAGCTATATGAAAATTTTTATAGGAGCCAATAATAGTTGTAACCTAAATTATCAACATAATGTTATTTATGATGAGTTATTTAAGTCATTTGAGCTTACTCCTAATGTTTCAGAAGCGGACGCTATTGTTATTGCTGAGACTTGCTGTTGTACCCAATTTAATCTTATATATACTTTAAATTATATTGCTTCTATTTTAAAAGAAAAAAAACCAGAAGCTAAGACGTATTTAACTGGGTGTATTACTAGAAAATTTGAAGATAATACTTTTTTAGCAAATGTTGAAAGATGGCTTAAAAATAATGTGGATTATATAGTTCCTCAAAATCAACCAAGTTTATTATTAAAATTAATTTCTGAAGATGTTTTTATTAATAAAGATATCAATGATTTTGGTATGATAGTTAGGTATCCCGAATATTCATTTGCAGAAATTTATATTTCTAATGGCTGCTTAAATAATTGTTCTTTTTGTAAACTTACGTTTCAAAAATATCCTTTAAAAAGTGCTGAATTAAGTAAAGTAAAAGAATTTATAGATAGTTTGAATGATGAAAAATATTCAAAAGTTATTTTAAAAGGAACCAATATTTGCCAATATGGCTTAGATATTTATAATGAATATATGTTGCCCGAAATCATCTCTTATTTAGAAAAAAAAGAAAATATTAAAAACGTGATATTAGCAGGATTTTCGTTTAAAGATGCAATAAAAAATGATTTTCAAAGTGTTATAGCAAATAGTAGAAAAGTTGTAGAATTATGCGGATCGTTAGAATCTGGAAGTGACAGAATATTAGAATTGATTAGAAAAGGTTTCACTAGCGATGAAATCATAAATTTTGTGCAAGGTATTAGAAAAATAAATTACAAAAGTTTATATTTAAACATTATAGCTGGTTTTCCAACTGAAACACTTGATGACATAAAAAAAACGTTGACGGTATTAAAACAGTTAGACCCTTATATGGTAGATATTTGCAGATATACAAATTCTGAATTTGTATATTCAAGTCATTATAAACAGCTAAGTCCTACTGAAATACAAAATCACACAAGAATCTATTCAAAAGTTTTACAAAAAAGAAATATAGATATAAATATTTCAGGAAAAGGTTATGAATATAATTGAAATTTCTTTTTTAATCCTTTTATAAATAATTTTAGTGAAGCATAAGTTCAAGTATTCTAATGATTTTTTTAATTTATTAGATAAAAGTTATTCTAAAGTTTAAAAAACAGTAAAAGTTGTTATACGTCTTCTTTTTAGAAAATCGGTGATGAATCTGTTCGAACTTTTTCAAGCTTAGGGTGGACCTTGACATAAAAGCAAAAAATATATATAATAGCTAACTAACAAAGGGGAAAAGGTTATGATACAAGGTTATGTTAATATTTTAGAATTGGAAATGACTAGAAGATGTAATTCTAATTGTTTGCACTGTATGCGAGGTAAAGCGCAAAATGTTGATATGTCACAAGAAACAATTAGTAATATATTTCAAAAAGATAACTATAAAATAGTTGGTATAGGCAAAATGATTTTAACAGGTGGGGAAGTATTTTTAAATAAAGAGGGAATGCTTTATTTATTGAATTATGTTTTAGAAAATCATATTTCTATTGAAAATTTAGTTATTATTACTAATTCTTTAAATTATAATGAAGAAATTATTAACTTATTAAAAAAATTAGCTGAAACAGGTACAAATATTGCCCTAAATTCTTATGTAGATCAATTTCATAAAGATGTACCTTTTTCTAATTTAGCGAAATTTAAAGAACTTCCTTTTTATACTTACCAAAAATCAATGCTGTTAGAAAATGATATTATTGCTCTAGGTAAAGCAGCTGAAAATAATATTGGCAATATATTAAAAGCTGACTTAATTAAAAATAAGTTTGCCAATGTTTCACCACACGTATCTATTGACTGGATATCTAAATATTTTATTTCTTTTAAAAGTTTATATGTAACAGCAAACGGTAACTTTGGAAGTAAGCCAACTGATGCTAGTTGGGATATGATAGATAGTAAATACTATTTAAACATTAATGAAAATTCTTTATTTACGAATTGTGAATTTGGCGAAGTATTTCAAATGCTCCTTTTAAACTATCAACAAATAGCTTCCGAATTTTCTTTGCCAGAAGAATTACTTCAAGATTTAGAAATTGCTAACCAAGAGGGAAATTTAGAATTATTTGTTAGTAACTTAACCGACAATAAATTAGCCGAGTATTTCTCTATAAAAAGTCTAGAAAGAAAGTTAAAATAATCTAGCTTTTTATTTCATATATTTTAAAGGATAAAAGTTTGACAAAAGAGATATCTTTTGGTAGAATTAGTAACGTTTGAAGGCTTTCTTCAAAAAACCGCACTAAAAAGGTCAAAAAAACATTAAATTGTTACCTTCCGGGCGCGTCTTAATTTTAAAAGGAGGTATGTAGATGAAAGCTATATTTGTAACTGGTGGAAAACAATACCATGTTTCTGAAGGCGATGTTTTATATGTAGAAAAATTACCTAATGAAGCTGGTAGTGAAGTTAAGTTTTCTGAGGTTTTATATGTGGATGGTAAAGTAGGCTCTCCATATGTTAAAAATGCTTGTGTTACTTGTACTGTCGAAAAACAAGGTAGAGGTAAAAAAATAACAGTATTTAAATATAAACCTAAGAAAAAGTATCGTAATAAACAAGGTCACAGACAACCATATACTAAATTAGTTGTTAAAAAGATTGAAGCGTAATTTATGATAAGAGTAGAGAAAAATAAAAATAGAATAGTTATTAGTGGGCATGCTAATTTTGCTGATTATGGTAAAGATATTGTATGTGCTAGTGTTTCTAGCATAGTTACTACTACAATTAATGCTATTTTAAGTTTTGATAAAGACTCTATTTATTATGAAGATAAAAGTGATTTAGTTATTGAAATTCGTAAAGATAATCAAGTAACTAAAACATTAATTACTAATATGATAAACATGCTAAGACAATTAGCTAGTGATTATCCAAAAAATATAAAAGTTATAGCTTAGGAGGGATATTAAATGAAAATGGAATTTTTAAAATTAAATATCCAACGTTTTGCTCATAAAAAAGGACAATCATCAACTCAAAATGGTCGTGATTCTCGTGGGCGTAGATTAGGAGCTAAAGCTGCCGATGGTCAAACTGTTTCAGCTGGTTCAATTTTATATCGTCAAAGAGGAACAAAGATTTATCCTGGAGTAAATGTTGGAATGGGTAAAGATCATACTTTATATGCAACAATTTCTGGTAAAGTAAAATTTGAAAGACTAGGAAGAGATAAGAAAAAAGTTAGTGTTTACGAAGCGTAAGCACTTTTTATTTGCAAATTTGACAAGTAACAATAAATATTATATAATCAAAGGCACTTAGGGGAGATGGAGATTAATATGAGTAAAAGAAGAGAATTATTAGAAATAAAAAAACGTCTAACTACATATTTAGAAAATAATAATCTAAGTAAACTAAATGAAGAATATGCCAACATCCAAGAAATGAATGACAACTTATTCCATGAAGCTTTAGTAAATTCAGTACTAGCTGTATTTTTAGGTATAGTAGGTATTTATGGATTATATGATAAACAATATCTATTTTCGACTTTAATGGGTATAGGCGATGTAGCTTTATTATCTATGTTAGGTTATGATGTTCACTGTTTAAATGAATGTGGTAAAACGTTAACATATCTAAAAGAAATTGAAAATGGTCCTATCAAATATTAATAGGTAAAAAAGTAATATGAAAATTAAAAAAGGCTTAAAAATAATTAAGCTTTTTTATTTGATTAGACAAACCTAAAGTTATTTGATATAATTAGATCACTGATTTAACTTTTTAATTTAATAGAAAAGAGATGTTTACATGAGTAAAATTAAAATTTTTAGTCTGGGTGGATTAAATGAGGTAGGAAAAAATATTTATTGTATTGATGTAGATAATGATTTATTTATTTTTGATTGTGGTCTAAAATATGCGAATGAGAATTTATATGGTATTGATTATATCATTCCCGATTTTTCTTTTTTAGTCAAAAATAAAAAAAGAATTAAAGGCGTATTTCTAACTCACGGTCATTATGAAAATATGGGAGCTGTTGGCGATTTATTAAAAGAAATCCCTTATTTAAAAATTTTTGCTACGAAATTTACGAAATTTATTTTATTAAATGATGGCATAAATGAAAAAAATATTATTGAAATAAAACCGCATAAAAAAATCAATTTTGGTTCGGTAAGTATTTTTCCGATTAGTGTTTCCCATTCTATTCCTGATAGTGTCATGTATGTAATAAATACTCAAGATGGAGCTATTGTTTATACGGGAGATTTCATCATTGATCCTTCTATGACAGGAAATTATGCGACTGATTTAGGAAAAATTGCTTATATTGGTAAACAAGGTGTATTAGCTTTAATGAGCGAGAGTGTTTTTTCTGAGAAAAATGGCTTTACAGCACCAACGCATCGTTTAACCGATTTTTTCAAAGATGTTATATATAAACATGAACACAGAATGTTATTTTTAGTTTTACCTACGCATTTATATACAATTCAAGATATTTTTAATGGAGCCCAAGGAACCCATCGTAAAATAATTATTATGGGTAAAAAATTACAGACAATAATTAATACCGCCAAAAAAGAGGGATATTTAACATTTGATAATAATATACTAGGTGATTTATCGAATCTAGATGATAAAGACCCAATTTTATTAATATCTGATGATAAAGAAAATCAATATGCCTCAATAAGTAGAGTCATAAATAATTACGATAAATTTATTAAAATAAAAAATACAGATACAGTAGTATTTGCGGAGCCTAGATATGATAGTAGTGAGAAAACATTAGTCAAATTAGAAAATGAATTAGCTATGTTAGGAGTGCAAATTGTCTCTATTCCGAAAAATTATAATATTTTACATCATGCTTCTTCTGAAGATTTAAGATTAATGATTGATTTATTAAAACCGAAATATTATATTCCTGTTAAAGGGGAATATCGTTATATGGTTGGTAATGCTAATATAGCAGCGTCTTTAAATATTCCGGAAGAAAATATTTTATTAAAATTAAATGGGGAAGTAATAACTATTGAAAATAAAGAGTTAGTAGATAAAAATGAAAAGGTTAAAATCGATGATATTTTAATAGATGGTAAATCTTCTGATGATGTAGGTGATTTAGTTATTAAAGATCGTGAAATGTTAGGCGAAAGTGGAATTGTTTTAATTAGTGCGACGATATCCAAAAAAAGTAAAGATTTAATAGTAGGGCCAGAAGTAACAACCAGAGGATTTATCTATGTCAAAGATTCTAAAGAAATGATTAATGAAATTAAGAGAATTTCTCAAACAATCATTGAAAGAAATATTAGTCCTAATTATGTTGATTATAATAAAATTAAAACGGAAATTAGAGAAGAGCTAAGTAAATATTTATATCAAGAAACTGAATGTAAACCAATGATAATTGCTGTTGTTCAAGAGGTGTAAAATAACCTCTTTTCTTTAATTATAAATTATATACCCGCTTTTTAATTCTATAATATATATTTTTAATGTTTCTTTAATTTTTGTATTTTATATTTTGATTGTTAACAGAAAGGAAGAAAATTCATGTCAAGAAAAATAAAAAATATTATATCTATTGTTGTTATTTTATTGCTATGTGGAAGTATTGTTTTTACGGGATATTTAAGCGCTAAATCTAATACTAATAATAGTAATAATATTTCAAACATAAATCAAAATGGAAGTGAACAACCAGAAATGCCTAATGGTGATAATCCAGGAGAGCCGCCTGAAAAACCTGATGGAAAAATGAATAATGAACAAGGAAATGATAATTCAAATATGGAAGAACCACCAGAGATGCCTAATGTCGATAATAATATGGGAACGCCACCAGATATGCCAAACAATAACGGTGGCATAGAACAAATAGGAGGACAACAAGGAGATAATACTGACAATAATTATGTTTATTTAATACTTTTGGGAATAGAAAGTTTATCTTTATCTCTCATTGTCCTTTATCTAATAATGTCTGGATTTAATAAAAAGACTTTAAAAGAAACATTTGCTAATAGTGATAAAATATTAATTTATATTTTAGGAGTAGTTATTTTAACCAGTGGACTAACACTCACTGAAAATTTAGTTGCTAACAAATTTAAAGATAATGCAAATGTTAATGAAAATTCTAATCAAGGCATGGGAGTAGAACAAAATACAAATATATCATATTCAGCTGTAAAAGAAATTACCAAATCAACAACGGAAACAAGTGGCGAATATGAAAGTTCAAAAAAGGATGAAAATACTATTTTAGTTAGTGGCGATATTGATGTAACTTTGTCAGATATAGAAATAGATAAAAGTGGGGACTCCGATGGTGGTGATAATACTAGCTTTTATGGGACTAATTCCGGAATTATTGCCAAAGATGGAGCAAATTTAACACTTAAAAATATGACTATAAACACAAATGCTACGGGAGCAAATGGGGTATTTAGTTATGGAGGAAGTGCCACAACAAATAATGCCAATAGTGATGGTACCCAAGTAACGATTAGTGATTCTAAAATAACAACAACCAAAGATAACTCGGGAGGAATTATGACAACTGGGGGAGGGACAATGATTGCTAAAAATCTTAATGTTAATACGGCAGGTGTATCAAGTGCTGCCATTAGATCTGACCGAGGCGGTGGAATAGTAAATGTTGATGGTGGAACATATAAAACAACTGGAGCGGGTTCTCCTACCATTTATTCAACTGCTGATATAACTGTGAAAAATGTAACTTTGATTTCTAGTGCCTCTGAGGGTGTAGTAATTGAAGGAAAGAATAAAATCACTCTTGAGAATGTAACCTTAACTGATACAAATAATAAATTAAATGGCCAATCTACAACTTATAAAAATATATTTTTATATCAATCTATGAGTGGAGATGCTTCTACGGGTGTATCAGAATTTAGTGCTACTGATTCTGAAATAACGACAAATAAAGGTGATACTTTCTATATTACAAATACAAGTGCTAAAATTACTTTAAATAATAATAAATTTATCAATAATGATTCTGCTGGTAACTTTTTAAGAGCAGGGAAGGATTCTTGGGGAAATGATGGAAGTAATGGTGGTCTTGTAGAATTATCAATGGAAAATCAAGAAGCTAAAGGGAATATTGTGATAGATTCTATTTCTACTCTTGATATGACAATGGGCACAAATTCTTATTATGAGGGAACAATAAATGGCGAAAATAGGGCAAAAGAGTTAAAATTAAAATTAGATAAAACATCTAAAATCAAATTAACGGGTGACAGTTATATAACTGCCCTTGATAATGCGGATAGTAGCAATAGTAATATTGATTTTAATGGATATAAATTGTATGTAAATGGGAAGGCCATAAATTAAAAAATAGAGGTGGTAAGATGAGAATTTTAGTTGTTGAAGATGAAGAAGCTATTGCTGATATTATTGCAACAAAACTTCGTAAAGAAAAATATGAAGTTGATACCAGTTTGGATGGTGAAGACGGATTATATAATGCCATGAGTAATATTTATGATTTAATCATTCTGGATATAATGTTACCTAAAATGAACGGATTAGAAATATTAAAAGAGATAAAAGAAAATGATATAAGTGCTAAAGTAATCATGCTTACTGCCAAATCGGAATTAGACGATAAATTAAAGGGCTTTGATACGGGAGCAGACGATTATGTAACAAAACCTTTTCATATCGAAGAATTAATTGCGCGGGTAAATGTGCAATTAAGGAATAAAGGAAATAGTAAAGTTAAGGATATATTAGAATATAGCGATTTAGCCTTAAATATTAGAACTTCTACATTAACCTGTGTAAAGACAAATGAGGCAATAAATATCCCTTATCGTGAATTTCTCCTACTTGAATATTTTATGAATAATAAAGAACAAATTATATCCAAAGAACAAATTTATGATAAAGTTTGGGGAATTGATACAGATTTTGAATCAAATAATTTAGAAGCGTATTTATCCTTTTTAAGAAAGAAAATAAAAATTATCGGTTCAAAAGTAAAGATAAAAGCTGTTCGTAATTTAGGCTATAAAATGGGGGAATAAGGATATGGAAAATTTAAAGAAGAAAACTTTTTTGACAATTTTTATTATAATTTCAGTGTTTGCTTTTGTTTTTGCTATTTTCTTTAATGTTCAAACATATCGGCGAGAATATACGGGGATATTAAATAATTTAACCCGAATGCGCAATTTAACTATGCAAAGACACGAACCAATTGACAAAGAAATCAAACCGATAGATGATGAACTTCGTAATCGTAAAGTTATGGATTATGAAATATATACCTTTATTTTAAATGATAATAATGATATCATTGATAAAATAAGTCATAGTGATAATGCTATAAGTGATGAGATAATAACTAAAGCTAAACATATTATTGCTAATAACAATACTAGCAAAGTAAAAATTGGTCTTTTATATTTAGAAAGTTATGCTTATAATTTTGCAGATAATAATTCTTTAACTATTGTAAATATTTCTAATACTAGGAATATGTTACTTATCAATTTAGTTATTTCTTTACTTTTAATTGGAATTGGGGAAATTATTATTTATATTATTTCGAAAAAAATAACGGAATGGATTACCAAACCGGTTTTGGAAAGTTTCAATCGCGAGAAGGAATTTGTGGCTAATGCTTCTCATGAACTTAAAACTCCTCTGGCTGTTATGATGGCAAGCATTGATTGTTTAGATGTAAATAAGAAAAATGAAAAGTGGATAAACAATTTAAAAAGCGAGTCAGATCGAATGAGTAACTTGATAACAAGATTACTTGATTTATCTAAAACTGAATATTTGCCGAAAGAAAATTTTCGTAAAAATGATATTTCAATGATCGTTGAAAAAAGAGCATTGACATTTGAAAGTTTAGCTTACGAAAAAAATATAACTATAGAAACTAATATTGCTTCTAAAATAAATATTTTATGTCATAAAGAAAGCATAGATGAATTAGTATCTATTTTAATTGATAATGCAATAAATCACGCCCAAGAAAAAAGTAAAATTAAGATTAATCTAACTAGTGATAAATCTGAAATAAAATTAGAAGTAATTAATAAGGGAGAACCTATATCCCCTGATGAATGTGAGAAGATATTTGAAAGATTTTATCGCAATGATAAAAGTCATAATCGTAAAAGTGGAAGATATGGCCTAGGTTTGGCTATTGCCAAAAATATTGTAGTATCCCATAATGGTAATATTAGAGCTTATTCCCAAAATGGATATACCACTTTCGAAGTTAAATTTAAAAAAATGAGCATTAACGAAAAAAGTTAATGTTTTTTAATGTTTCTTTAATATTTACATAATAAAATGATATTGTTTAAAGGAGGAAGATTATGTTTATCTTAAAAAATGCATGGATTTCGATTAAAAGAAATAAAGGAAGGAATATTTTAATAGGAATAATTATTTTAATTATTGCTTGTGCCTGTACGATAACTTTGGCCATTAAAAATACGGCTGTCGATTTGATTGATTCTTATAAAAGTGCTTATGACAAGGAAGTAACAATTGGCTTTAATAGAGAAAATATGATGAAAGACTTCAATCCTGCTGATGAAGAAGGAAGGGCAAGTGCTCGAGAAAAATTTGATAATATCGCCAGTTACACAATTAATGATGTTGAGTCTTTTGCCGATAGTGATTACATCGAAAGCTATTATTACACTTATAGTGTTGGTTTAAATGGAAATGATATCGAAAAAGCCGAAATCGAATCAAATGATGATATGCCCAATGGGTTTGGCCATGGTAAAGAAAATAATATGTCATCTACAGATTTCAATTTAACAGGTTATAGTTCACAAGATGCCATGAGTGAATTTATAAGTGGCACTTATACAATGAGTGAAATAACAGATAATGCTTGGGATGTGGCCTTTGATGGTAATTATGTTTTTATTAATGAAGAACTAGCTACTTTTAATAATTTAAAACTAAATGACAAAATAAAGTTAGAAGACGAAGATGGCAACGTTTATGAATTTGAAATTATTGGGATATTTAAAGAAAATGACGATGAAAACGAGCAACCTATGTCAATGTTTTCTAATTCTGTAAATACAATCATAACAAATAGTAATGCAGTTGTAAATTTGACAAATGGAAACGAAAATTTACAAGCTTCAATTTATCCTACCTTTATTATCGATTCTTATGATAATGTGGAAAAATTACAAGATGAATTCTATGAAAAAGGATTAGATGAGAACTTCATATTACAAACTAATGAAGAGTTAGCCTTAAGTGGGGTTTCCAGTATTAAAAATATTAATTCATTTGCAACTACTTTCTTAGTTATTACCCTTATTATTGGGGGAATTGTTCTATTTATAATCAATATGATAAATATTCGCGAAAGAAAATATGAAATCGGGGTTTTAAGAACGATTGGTATAAGTAAATTAAAATTAACTATGCAATTTGTATCAGAACTAGTAATTGTTTCCTTAGTCGCTCTAATGTTAGGGGCTGGAATCGGCGCAGTAAGCTCTAAAGGAGTAAGTAATTCTTTACTAGAAAGTGAAATAAATAGTAGTAAAGAAACAACAGAAGAAGTAAATAAAAATTTTGGTAATCATGGTGGCGAAAGAGGCGGTATGCATGGCAAAGGGATGCCAGTTGTCGAAGCTTATGATTCTATTGATGCCGTAGTTGACATTAAAGTTTTAGTGGAATTGCTGGGAATTAGTGTTTCTCTAGTATTAATAAGTTCAATTGCTTCAATGGTTAGTATTCAAAGATTTTCACCACTTACAATATTGAAAGAGAGGTCTTAAAAATGGCAAATACGAAAAAAAATAACAATGTTTCTAAGGAAAAAACAAAAGATAATACAGAAGTTAAAGAAAAAAGTACATCACCAAAGAATATTATTTTAAGTATTAAAAAAGCTAGCTATCGCTATAGTGACGCGGAAGAAAATGATTATGCTTTAAAAGATATTAGTTTTGATTTTGAAAGTGGAAAAATGTATGCTATAAGAGGTCGAAGTGGTACTGGAAAGACTACATTATTATCTTTAATAAGTGGACTGGAAAGATGTAGTGAAGGGGAAATTATATTTGATGGGAAAAGTCTAAAAGATATGAATTTGGATAAATATCGCAATAGTGATATCGGTATTGTTTTCCAAAGTTATAATTTGTTGCCTTTTATGACAGCTAGTGAAAATATAATTCTTTCTATGGATGCTAGTGGTCTAAAAATTAAAAATAAAAAGGCCAAAGCCATCGAACTTATGGAAAAAGTCGGATTAAAAGAAACTTATGCAGATCGTAAAGTATTAAGATTATCTGGTGGAGAACAACAAAGAGTAGCTATTGCCCGAAGTCTATCTTATAACCCGAAAATGATTATTGCTGATGAACCAACTGGAAATCTTGATAAGCAGACAGAAACAGAAATTTTAGAAATATTTAAAAAATTAGCTCATGAAGAAAACAAATGTGTAATTATTGTCACACATTCCCAAAATGTTTGTGATACTGTTGATAAAATTTATGACTTACAAAAACTTCCAGAAAAAAAAGGTAAATAGTTTAATGTATTATCTTTTTAATTTCTTTAAAATTCAAGAATACCACAAAAATGATATTGACTATTTCCGAAATAACTAAGCCATAAATACCTATTTTAAATAAAGAGAATATCGCAATAACTAATAGTTTGATTATAACCCCATAGAGGGTTATTTTCATTGATTTGCCGGCTTTATTTAAAGCTTGTAACATACTTATTAAAGGCCCTTCTAAATAAAATAATAAAAAGAAAGGACATAAAAATTTTATATATTCTACCCCAGCTGTTGTATTATAAATAAGTTGCAATAAATCTTGGGCATAGAAAAATAAAATAATATTAAAAGCTAAGCCTAAAATAAAAGAAATAAGTAACGCTTGTTTATAACGTCTTTTAACCATCTTCATATTCCTTTTTTCATAATATTTACTTATTTCCGGAACTAAGGCAGAGGATAAAGCAGCGATGAAAAAAGAAGGTAACATTAAAAGAGGAATACTATAAGCATTATAAATACCATATTCTCTTACAATAAATTCGTTAGAATAACCCATTAAAAGTAAAATATTTGTTAATATAATGGGTTCAAAGAAAAAACCAATATTGCCTATAAAACGTGAGGAAACCGAAGGAATACTTATTTTTAAAACCTCCTTGACACTGCCCATATCCGGTTTAATATCTTGTTTTTTAATACAAAAGTTTTTAGGTAAGAAAAATAAAAAGACAATAATGGAAACAATTTCGGAAACAATGTTTAATAGAATTAAACCACTAACTGCAATAACAATACCATATTGCATAAGCCAAGGAATAATTAAGAAAATTAAACCAAGTTTTACTACTTGTTCTATGACATTAGATAAAGTGTGGGGAAACATTTTTTGCTTGCCAAAAAAATAGCCTCTTAAAATACTTGATAAACTAATAAATGGTAAAACTAAAGCCATAGATAAAAGTAATAAATGCGTATTACTTTCTTTTAATAAAACATTAGCAATAAAAGAAGAGGCAAAAAAGATAAAGATAATTAATAATAAATTTAAAATGAGCATTAAGGGAATAAGGGAAAAAATAATTTTTTTACTACTTTTATTTTCCGCAACTAATTTAGAGATTGCTATAGGAAGACCTAACTGCGCAATAGTAATAAATAGTGAGTAAGTGGGCATAACAAGCATAAATAAACTAATGCCTTCTTGTCCAATTATGCGCGTGTAAACAATTTTAATTATAAAACCTAAAAGCTTAGTAACAAGACCACCTAAAATTAAAATTAATGTTGATTTAATAAATTTATTTTTCATATATTCCCCTTTATTTGTATAATAAAATATATGAGAAAAAGCTTGATTTTATTTAAAAATCCGCTGAGATATTATATAATAAATAAGGGAAGTAAAAAGAAGGTGTTTGTTATAGATACTATTAAATTTTCAAGTATTAAAGAACTTTATCAACGAGTAGAACCAGCTCTTTTATGTAAAACTGATGAACTGAAAAGAAAAGGATATAAATTTATCAAAAAAGAGGATGTATGGAATGCTTTAAAAAATAATAAATGGAATTCCGCTCAAAATTTATCGTTACATGATATAGTTGATGATATTTTAAATACTCCTGATGAATTTTTTACTAATTACTTTCAAACTGTTTTTAAAAATTTAAAAAGAGATATAAATTTAGAAGAGAATATACTTTAGAAGGTGAGGAACAATGCCAGAAGAAAACACTTTGATAAAATACGAAGACTTAATTAAAAAGATTAAAAAATATATAAAAGATGAAGAAGAACTTAAAAATATTGAAAAGGCTTATCAATTTGCTTTAGAAAAACATAAAGGCAAAAAAAGAATTTCGGGAGAAGATTTTATTAATCACCCTTTATGTGTAACCGATATTTTAGTTTCTTTAAATGTTGATAGTGTGACCATTATTTCGTCTCTATTACATGAAGTAATCAATCATGGTAATACCACAAAAGAAGAGATTGAAGAAGAATTTGGCACCGAAGTAGCTAATATCGTCAATACCATTAGTAAAATTAATAAATTAACTTTAAATGATGATAGTGAGTCATCAGCGATTTATTTAAGAAAAGTATTAGTAGGTCTTGCCGAAGATGTGCGTGTGTTGTTTATTAAATTAGCTGATCGTCTTCATAACATGCGCACGATATGGGCTTTATCATCAGAAGATCAAAAATTAAAAATTAGAGAAACAGAAACTGTTTTAATTCCTATTGCTCATCGTTTAGGAATTAACTCTTTAAAAAGTGAGCTTGAAAATTTATGCTTGAAATATTCGCGTCCTGATATCTATCAAGATGTTTTGGATAAGTTAAATGATTCTATCGAAGACTTAAATTCTTATCTATTAGAAATGAAAGAAAGTATTTCGGACATATTAACTGAACACGGAATTAAGTTTGAAATTAAAGGACGGGTTAAAAGCGTCCATAGTATATATAAAAAATTAGCAAAAGGTAAAAAGTTTAGTGATATCCATGATATTTTAGCTTTAAGAGTATTTGTGGAAAAAGAAAGTGACTGTTATTTAGTAGTAGGCTTAATTCATGCTAAATATCGTCCGGTTCCAGGACGCTTTAAAGATTATATCGCCATGCCCAAAGAAAATATGTATCAAAGTTTACATACGACGGTTTTTGGTCGTAATGGCTATCACTTTGAAGTTCAAATAAGAACATATGAAATGGATGAAATAGCCGAAAAAGGTATGGCTGCTCATTGGACGTATAAAGAAAAAGGAACAGTTAAAATTCAAAAAATTATGGAACAAAAATTGGAAATGTTCCGTAACTTAATTGAATCAACTAATGCTTCTAGTGATACGGAATTTGAAGCTAAAGTTAATACTGAATTTTTATCACCAATGATATATGTCTTTACACCAAAAGGGGATGTGGTAGAATTACCAATTGACGCTACACCCGTAGATTTTGCTTATCGAATTCACTCTGAGGTCGGAGATAAAATGGTCGGCGCCTTAGTTAATGAAAAAATAGTGCCTTTAAATTACGCTTTACAAGATGGGGATATTGTTAAAATTAATACCAATAATGCCTCAACGCCTTCTTTAGAATGGTTAAATTTTGTCAAAACAACACAAGCCAAAAATAAAATTAAATCATTTTTTTCCAAACAAGATCGTTTAAATTATATAACTAAAGGAAAAAATTTATTAGAAAAAGAAATAAGAAAGAAAAAGTTAGCTATTAGTGAGATTTTAAGTGATGAAAACATTAATAAAATCTTAACTGACTTAAAATTAAAAGATTTAGAAGATTTATATCTAGCTATTGGTTCACTGCGCTTTACACCAACGTATATTATTAATTTAATTAATCAAGATCGTAAAAGTGTTTCAGATGCTTTATTAGATAAAGTTTTACCAAAAACTTATAACACTAAAAATGATTATAAAGGCGATATAATTGTTTCTGGTACTAATGATATAAAAGTAACTATTGCTAAATGTTGTAAACCGGTTTTTGGTGATGAGATAGTTGGTTATGTAACAAGGGGAGAAGGAGTATCTGTTCATCGTAAAAATTGTAAAAATATTAAGGATAATAAACGTTTAATTGCCGTTTCTTGGAATGAAGTAACCGATAAAACCTATTTAACGGATTTAAAAATTGAAAGTTTACCAAATAAAAATGCTTTATTAGAAATTATTACTAAAGCTTCTTTACGAAATGTTTATGTTGAAACAATTAAAAATAATGATTATGACACGCATTCGCTTTTTGAACTAACTTTAAAAATAAAACAAAAAGAAGATTTGGATAAGTTTATTACGGATTTAGAAATATTGCCTTATATTAAAGAAGTGACAAGGATTAGCCGATGAAAGTCGTTATTCAAAGAGTAAAAAAAGCCATGGTAAAAGTTGATAATAAATTAATCAATCAAATTGAACAAGGTTATTTATTACTGGTCGGTTTTACCCATAATGATACTATAGATCAAGTGGAGACATGTGTTAAAAAGATTATTAATCTCCGAGTGTTTGCGGATGAGAATAATTTAATGAATAAAAGTATTTTAGATATAAAAGGAAGTATTTTATCGATATCTCAGTTTACATTATATGCCAATACCAAAAAGGGCAATCGACCCTCTTTTATCGACGCGCTAAATCCTCAAGATGCTAAGCATTTATATGAACAATTTAATGCTAAATTAAATGAATATGTTCCTACATATAGCGGAGTATTTGGTGCCGATATGCAGGTGGAACTTTTAAATGATGGACCGGTTACGATAATATTAGACAACTAAAAGTTAAAGAGCAATCTTTAATTTTTTTACAAATGTTAAACTTAGTTGAACAGTCAACTTAAATAATTGATTATGTTGCCAATATTTAATTGACAAAATAATAAATTAAATATATTATAAGGCAATAAAATGTAAATAAAGCTGGTTATAGGAGCAAATATGGAAAAAACAATTTTTTATTTAGAAAGTAAGAAATTTATAGATGAAAAAGGGTATACCTGTTTTAAGGCTCAAGATATATATCAAATAATTTCTCATAAGTTGGAATATAAAGATTTTTTAAAAATGATTAAATCTTTAATTGTTGATAGCTATGATTATGTAAAGATTCAGCCATTAGAAAAAAAAGATTGCGTTTTGTCATTAACGGTTATTAGGAAGTTATTTAGGTTATTAGAAGTAGATTCGGACTTACAAATATATATAAGTCTTTTAATTAAAAAAGAAAGATTGACCACAGAAATTATAGCTTTGCAATATCAGATAGACGATTTATTAAAAGCCCGTCAAAATATTGCGGATACAGGTAAGTATAAAAATTGGGCATTACATACTAATATGACCAGTTGCAAGTTAGCTTTATCCTTAAAAAAAGCCAAAATAAATGAATATTGCCATAAAGAAATGAGATGATTTGAATGTTAGAAAATAGAAAATTATTATATATCAATAATATTTTAATGGCTCTTTGTGAAAAATATAATTATGAATTTTTAATAGATTCCGCGCAATTAGCCAAAATAAAAGAGTCAAGAAAAGTGTATTATACAGATTTTCAAAATTTTAATATTGAAGTTTTGAATTGTAACAATGCTTTTATCATCGCCGAAGTTATTAGCTTAGTTTATAATACCCTCCAATTATTAGGTTTAAAAAAAATAAAATTAAATATCAATAAGAGTTTAATGAAAGAATATTCCTTAGAAAAATTATCGGAATATTTAGAATTACTTGATATAACTTATAACTTAGATTCTAAAGAGAGTGATCAAGAAATACTTTGGGATATCCAAATATCTAACTATAAAAGTAAACTAAGTATAGGTAAATATACAGATAATAAAATTTCGGGAGAACTAGCTTTAAACCAGGTATTAGATATATTAACCAAAGAAGAAATTAAACTACCTTTAGATAACTCTATAGATGTATTTATTTGCTATCATAATGAGGAAGAGAAAGAGACAGCTTTATATTTAAGCCAAGATTTAAGAATTAATGGCTTTAGTTGTGATACCGATTATTTAGATAGTGATTTCGAAAAGCAACTGAAAAAGTCTTTAGAATTTAATAGTAAATATGTTATAATTTTAGATGATCAAGATATAAATAATTTTGTTGTTAATATCAAAGATAATAAGACTAATGAAGAACAAAAAATCCCAATAAATGATTTAGTTGATTATTTAGATATGAATATGTAATAGAAAAAGAGGTATATTTATGCAAACTATTAAAGTAAAAGATTTAGAGCAATTTTATGATCAAGAAGTTTTAATTCAAGGATTTGTTGAAAACATTCGCAATTTACAATATGTTATTTTTATGATTGTTAAAGATGAAACTGGCAAAGTGCAAGTAACAATTGAAAAAGAAAATAATGATGAGTTAGTTAAAATAGTAGAAGACTTAACTTTAGAAAGTACTATTAAAGTTATCGGAAAATGTTTAAATAGTCCTTCTGTTAAATTAGGGGGAAAAGAAATTATTCCCAAAGAAATTGAAGTTACTAGTAAATCTTTAGAAGAATTACCAATTAATATTAAAGATAAAGATAAAACTTTACGAGAAACAAGATTAGATTATCGTTTTTTAGATTTAAGAAGAGAAGACAATAATTTACTTTTTAAAATCGAAACAACATTTGAACATGCTTTAAGAGAATACTGTATTAATAACGGTTTTATGGAAATTCATTCTCCAAAAATATCTGCATCCGCTGCAGAAAGTGGAGCCGAGACTTTTAAATTAGATTATTTTGGCGAGCAAGCATGCCTTTCGCAATCTCCTCAATTTTATAAGCAAATGGCCATGGCTTCTGGCTTTGGTAAAGTATTTGAAATTGGTCCAGCTTTTAGAGCGGAAAATTCTCATACTTCTTATCATGCGACCGAAATAAACATGGCTGATATTGAAATTTCTTTTATTGATAGTTTTGCAGATGTCATGGATATGGAAGAGGCTTGGTTAAAATATGCTTTTTCGAAAGTTTATGAAAAATATGGTGACCAAATTCAAAAAGAATTTAAAACGGAACTTTCTAATTTAGATGTTGCTTTTCCGCGCATAACTTTTAAGGAGGCTAAAAAGATCTTAAAAGAAGAATATCATTTTGAAGGGGAAAGAACAGATGACTTTGAACGTAAAGAAGAAATGCTTTTATGTAAATATGCCAAGAAAAAATACAATAGTGATTTTATTTTTGTAACTAAGTATCCATTTGCCGCGCGTCCTTTTTATCACAATTTAGATGAAGAAGGTTTAACTAATAGTTATGATTTATTATATCGTGGGGTTGAAATAACTACCGGTGCCCAAAGAGAACATCGCGTAGATATCTTAGTTAACCAAATAAAAGAGAAAGGTATTGATCCTGAATCTTTAGAGTTTTATATTGAATTTTTCAAATATGGTTGTCCACCTCATGGCGGATTTGCAATTGGAATCGCCCGTGTTTTAATGCAAATGTTAAATATTGATAATATTAGAGAAGCTACATTTATATATAGAGGTCCCACAAGATTAAAACCATAATAACAAATTAAAATAAAGGAGAAAATACTATGGACTTAAAAGATATATTTCAAGATAATTATTTAAATAAAGAAGTTACTTTAAAAGGTTGGATTAAAAATCATCGTCGTCAAAAAGAGTTTGGCTTTATTGATTTTAGTGATGGTACTTGTTTTAAAAGTATTCAATTAGTTTATGATAATTCTTTACCTAACTTTGAAGAAATTTCCCATTTATTAGTAGGAAGTGCTATAAAAATACAGGGAACCGTTATCGAAAGCCAAGGTAATCAAGATATTGAAATTAAAATCACTTCTTTAGAAGTTTTAGTAAAATCTTCCGAAGACAATCCAATTCAACCGAAAAGACATACTCGGGAATTTTTAAGAGAAGTATCTTATCTTCGCCCGCGTACTAATTTATTTAATGCGGTCTTTAGAGTACGTAGTACTGTTGCTGGAGCTATCCATAAATATTTTCAAGAGAAAGGCTATGTTTATGTTCATTCGCCAATTTTAACAGCTAATGATGGGGAAGGCGCTGGGGAAATGTTTAAGGTTACCACTTTTGATTTAGCTAATGTTCCAAAAACTGAAGATGGTAATATTGATTATAAACAAGATTTCTTTGGGCAAAAAGTTGGCCTTACAGTTACGGGCCAGTTACAAGCGGAAGCTTATGCCTTAGCTTATAAAAAAGTATATACTTTTGGTCCTACTTTTCGAGCTGAGGTTTCCCATACGAAAAATCATGCTTCCGAATTTTGGATGATTGAACCAGAAATTGCTTTTTGTGATTTAGAGGGCTTAATGGATATTGAAGAAGATTTATTAAAATATTTAATCAAATATACTTTACAAAATTGTCCAGAAGAAATGGAATTATTTAATAAGTTTGTCGAACCAGGTATTATTGAAAGATTAAAAAAAGTCTTAGATACCAAAGCTGTACGCATTACTCATGCCGAGGCTATTAAAATATTAAAAGAAAGTGGCCAAAAATTTGAATTTGAACCTAAAGATGGAGAAGATATTGCTACCGAACACGAAAAATATTTAACCGAAGAATATTTTAAAGCTCCAGTTTTTGTTAAAGATTGGCCTAAAGAAATAAAAGCCTTTTACATGCGTCTTAATGATGATCAAAAAACTGTTGCTGCTGTTGATTTATTAGTTCCTGGTAGTGGAGAATTAATGGGTGGTTCGCAAAGAGAAGAAAGACTAGCTGTTTTACAAAAGAAAATGCAAGAATTAGGTGTTCCGGAAAAAGGCTTAGAATGGTATTTGGATTTAAGACGTTTTGGTGGAGGACTTTCGAGCGGTTTTGGAATGGGCTTTGAAAGATTAATTATTTATCTTACAGGCGTGGATAATATTCGTGATGTTATTCCATTCCCAAGAACACCAAATAGTTGTGATTTTTAATTAAATTGTTAAAAATTTAAAGTAGGGTGAAGTTTATGTATTATTACAATAATTTAATAGAGTGTATATTATATTTAAAACATTATGAACAAAACAAATTGTTTTTAGAGGCTTTTTATGAAGAATTAGCTACTGGTACAACACCAAATTTAATTAAATATAATCCGGAATATACTTTACGTTATTTAAAATTTAAACAAGATTATTTAAGGGAACTAGCTACGGCCAAATCTTTAATTAATCAACAATATTACTTAAACGAAATTCAAAATAAAACAAAAGAAGAAAGTTTAAATATTGAACTTAAAATTAGTTATCAGTCAAGGAGTTTTTAATGATTTTAGATAAAATGCAAGCCCAAATTGATGAAATTATGAATTATGAGTCTAACATCCGTTTTATGACTATCAAGACTTGGCAAGAACAAAGAGTTCCTCTTACTTACATGTTTAAACCGCAAGAAGAAGAAAGATATGCCTTGTGGCTTAAAAATTATTTACAAGCTCAAAAGAAGTTTTTAGAGTTACTAAATTCTCATGTGGAACGCAAATTAAAATAGAAAGGATAATCTTTATGAAATATATTCCAACCATTGGTTTAGAGTTACATTGTGAAATGAATACTAAATCAAAAGTTTTTTCGCCGGCTAGAAATGAATATAATGAAATTCCCAATCTTAATGTTAAACCTTTAGACATGGCTTTTCCGGGAACTTTACCTGTTTTAAATAAAGAAGCCTTAAGAAAAGCGTTTAGAATGGCTCTAGCCTTAAATTGCCAAACGCCCGATATTTTACTATTTGATCGAAAAAACTATTACTATCCCGATTTACCTAAAGGCTATCAAATAACGCAAATGAAAAATCCCGTGGGAATTAATGGTTATTTGGATATTGATGTTAATGGTTGTGAAGAAAGAATATTAATTCATGATATTCATTTAGAAGAAGATACAGCCTCTCAAGATCACTATGATGATTATTCCTTATTAGACTATAATCGTTCTGGCGTTCCTTTAGTCGAAATTGTTACAGAGCCATGTA
The DNA here is from genome assembly GCA_947629935.1 of uncultured Bacilli bacterium. Lineage (GTDB taxonomy): Bacteria > Bacillota_I > Bacilli_A > RF39 > UBA660 > HGM10766. Next base: position 25,248 of record CANRFQ010000003.1, read on the forward strand.
TTCATTCGGCTGAGGCTGCTGTAAGTTATTTAGAAACTTTACGCAATACTTTTAAATATTGTGATATTTCCTTAGCTGATACTAAATTAGGACAAATTAGATGTGACGTTAACGTTTCTTTAGCTCCTGAGAAAACTAATAAATTGGGAACTAAAGTAGAAATGAAAAATATTAATTCTTTTGCTAATGTTGCTAAAGCTATTGATAGAGAAATTCAAAGACAAATGGATTTAATAAGCCAAGATAAACAAGCCGAAATTGTTCAAGAAACTAGACGTTATGATGAAGAGACAAATCAGACGATAAGTATGCGTAGTAAAGTAGACGCTATTGATTATAAATATTTTGTCGAAGCTAATATTCCGAAAATGACTATTTCTGATGATTATATAGAAGAAATTAAAAAAGAAATTCCGGTATTACCTTATTATCGTTTTAAAAAGTATACCCAAGAATATCAGTTAACTACTAAAGAAGCTAATTTACTGATTAAAGAAAAAGAATTGGCAGATTATTTTGATAAATGTATTGCCATTGGTATTAATCCTAAATCAGCAGCTAATTGGATAATAGTCAATATTATTACAGAATTAAATAAAGAAGATATAAAAATAAGTGAATTTTATTTAACTCCTGAGTTTTTAAAACAAATAATTTCTAAGATTGATGATAATACTATATCTTCTAAACAAGCTAAAGAAATATTTAAAAAATCTATTGAAAATCACAAAGAACCTCGAGAATTTATGACTAACGAGAATACGCAATTATCAAATGAAGCAGAACTTAGAAATATTATTGAAACGATTATTAATAATAATCAAGAACAAGTGAAAGATTATCAAAACGGCCATGATAATTTATTTAAATATTTTGTTGGTCAAGTAATGAAAGAAACTAAAGGTAAGGCTAATCCTATATTGACTAATGAAATATTAAAAGAATATTTAGACAAATAACATTATTTATATTGCAAAATAAAATAGGAAATTATATAATATAAATGTAAGTGCTAAATGTATGGCATTTACACAATGTGGGTAGACGTTATGTTAATTTTTTTAACGGCGTCGCATCTACTCCTAAATGAAAACGTTCGTCAATTCGAACGTTTTTTCATGTAAATAAAAAAGAGAGTTTGGCTCTCTTGATTTTGGTTTATTTTTAAACACAATCAACTGTTGTATCACTTAAGCATTTAATGCAGCAAACGCAACTTAAGTTCATTGTAAAGAAAGAATTTGTTGCTACATATGGCATAGAATTGCAGCAGCTTGGTTCGGGATTGTCAGCTAAAACTCTGAATGTTGCACAATTACCATCTATTTTTTCAACTCTAAATACACATGAGCAGCAATTATTACCATTATCACTAGCTTGAGGATTAGAACATGTTATTGAGCTATCTTTACAAACAGGCATTGTCCATGGTGTTCCATTACCGCAGCAAGTATATAACATAACTGGTCTTGTATTGCAGATTAAACAATTTGGGCCACCACCTAGCATAGGACGATCACAAGAATCTAAACAATTTTCGGGACTTGCATTTTGTTGAAGAATTAAAATGACATTTAATATATCAGCTATGCAGTTTCCTTGATTATTAGATGTCGAATTATTATTACACATATTATTCACCCTTTCATGTATTCTCACTAATAATTTATGTGAAAAGAATAAAAGAGTGCCAGTATTATAATTTTATAATATAAGTTTCTTCATGTTTTATTGTGTCACATACTTTGATTTTTAAGATTTTATCAATCAAAAGCGTATTTTGATTTGTCCATTTTTCGCCGATTATATTAAATAATATAAAGAAATAACAACAAATTTCTATTAAAATAGCATAAAGAGGATTAAGACCAAAGTAGATAAGAGGTAAATAAATATGGAGAAGTATGCCTTCTAGACATAAACTTCTAGCTATATTTTTAAAAATACTAGTATTTTCTAATCTGATATGAACAATTTTCTTACCGATAGTTTGACCTTTAAATAAAATTAAAGATAAAGCAAAGTAACAAATGATTATTATAAATAGTATTAAATAGTTTAAATACTTTCTAAAAAGTAATACCGGAAGAGCAATAATAATTAAATCTAATAAGTAACCGATAAAACGACGAGAAAAAGTAACATCTTTGCTTTGTCTTAAAACTTCTTCTTCTAACTCTAAAGTACTTGGTAGAAAATGGGCAAAGATGGGCGTAATACCAAATCCTAAAAATCCTCCTAGTGTATTGGCTATTAAATCATTAACATCAAACATACGATAGGGGCGAGGATACAAATAGTAAAGCCCAGTAAGTTGGGTAATTTCTAAAAATAACGATAATAAAAATGTATAAAAAATTGTAGTAAACCATCCTTTATTAAAATAATATCTTAAGTAAATTCCAAAAGGGATAGTTAGTAATACATTAAATAATGGCTCAAAAATGCGATGGGAGGTAAATAAAGAAATATAAGTAGAGGGATCAGTTAAAATAAATTGTTTGGCATTTCTTAAATCACTTATAAATTCAAACAATTTTAAGTTATACCATCGTCCTTGATAGGCAGCTACATCTTTAATCTTTGGTAAAGGCAGAATAACTAAAAAATAAATACACAGTAAATAAAAAATAAAAGAAAATATAATTAAAACGCGTTTTTTGGTAATAGCTCCATATTTATGATATTCATAAATCATATAGGGTATTGTTAAAATTAAGACTAGTAAAGGAAAAATAATAAAAGCACTAATTAAGGAATGAAAATAAATATGCATAATACCACCTATAAAAAAAGATTTATTTTATAATAAATCCTCAATATATCTTTTTAAAGCTTTAGCATTTTTACCAAAAATTATTTTAAGTTGATTGTCGACTTCCACAATGCCTTTAGCTCCCAATTTTTGAATACCATCTTTATCAGCTTTACTAACATCTTTCAAAATAACTTTAAAGCGGGACATATTACATTCGCAATTTATTATATTATCTTTACCACCAAGATATTGAATTAATTTATTAATTTCAATTCCAAAATCTTTTTTATTAATTTTAATTATAATTAAAGATATTATAATTAAAACTGCGATTATTATTAAATATTGCCATATAGAACTCATATCTTATCACCACTTTAATTATACAATAAAGAATATTATTAATGCAATATTAATTATCTTAATTATTTAGGCAAAGTAATAGTATTTTTTTATTTAAGATAAAAATAAAAACTTTAGGTAAAGTATTTACAAAAAGTCAAAAAAATATTGACACTTCATACAAATGTACGATATAGATGTTGCCGTACTTCTAAAGGAAGTAGGTGATATTATGAATAGAAAGAATTTATTAATTTTTTCTTTAATAATAATTATCTTATTAATATTATTAAAAATTTAATATAAAATAAGAAATCATCTAACTCAGCAATGATTTAGATGATTTTACAAAAAAACTTACGGCAACAACTAACATGCTCTTGTTAATTTGTTCCTTTTTTATTTTATGCAAATTTTCTTTGCATAAACACTATACCATATATTTTAATTTTAGACAAGAAAATGATTAAAATTTAAAGTAGATGTTTTAGTCAAATAAATTTTTATACCAATTTATTGCAGCAAGAACTATATAATTTAATTTATTAAAAATCAATAGTTTGACGTTAAAAAAGATTTATTATAAAATTATATTGCAATTTAGAGAGGAAGAAACCGCAATGCAAAAATTAATTATGCTTAAATACGGAGAATTAACAACTAAAAAAGGTAACATTGGGTTATTTTTAAATACTTTAAAAGAAAATATTAAAAATTCTTTAAAAGATATAGAATGTGATATTCATTTTGATAAAGGACGAATGTTTATTATTCCTCTTTCTAATAATTATGAAAGAATTATTAAGAGTCTTCAAAATGTTTTTGGTATCCATGAAATTGCGATTGTGTATGAGTTAAAAGCTAATGAGATTGAAAAAATAGGTGAGTCTTTATTAAAACTTCTAGAAAATTATGAATTTAAGACTTTTAAAGTAGTAACTAAAAGAAGTGATAAAAAATATCCTTTAACAAGTATGGAAATAAGTGCCAAAATAGGCGGAATTTTACTAAAAAATATTAAAGACATTAAAGTGGATATTCATAATCCTGATATATATGTAAATGTCGAAATAAGAAATCATGCCACATATTTATATTTTGAAACAATCAAAGGAATAGGGGGCTATCCCGTTGGCGTATTAGGTAAAGGCCTACTTATGTTAAGTGGAGGAATTGATTCACCTGTTGCCGGTTATATGGCTATTAAAAGAGGAGTCAAATTAGAGGCCGTTTATTTTGAAAGTCCACCTCATACTAGTGTTGAAGCTAAAAATAAAGTAATAGCTTTAGCTCAAAAATTAGCGGTTTATAATAATAACATAAAATTACATATTATTAATTTTACCGAAATCCAAGAAGCGATATATAAAAACATTCCGCACGAATATTTAATTACGATAATGCGCAGGATGATGTATCGAATCAGTGCTAAAATAGCAGCCAATATTAATGGTAAAATTTTAGTTAATGGAGAAAGTATTGGCCAAGTAGCTTCGCAAACATTAACTTCTATGCAAGTTATCAATGAAGTAGTCAAGATACCGGTAATAAGGCCGCTTGCTTGTTTTGATAAATTAGAAATTATTGAAATTGCTAAAAAAATTGAAACATATGAAACTAGTATCTTACCTTATGAAGATTGTTGTACAATATTTGTACCAGAACATCCTGTTATTAATCCGGATTTAAAACTTTGTTACGAATATGAAAAGTTAATACCTTATGAAGATTTAATAAATAAAGCTCTAAAAGAACAAGAAGTCATAAAAATTGACCCCGAAAAAACGAATGATTATGCTGATATTTTATAATAGATAAAAAGGATGCTTAGTTGCATCTTTTTTCATAACTTTCACATATAGTTGCACTTTTATCTTTGTTATTATTTTTAGTCCCTACTAAAATTTTGGCTAAAGTACAACGTTTATCACTCGCATTATGATAAGTGCAATCTGCTACATTACAATCGATGCATTGATTAAAATAAGGATCTTTGCCTTCCATGTTATCACCATTATTAGTATGTATAATAATAGAAAAATTATGCATCATAATAATAGGTGAATAATATGAAATATATTGATTATCATTATAAACAGTCAGCTTTAGAATATCAGGATGAATTAGAACGTCAAAGATTTGAATTAACAAATGAATACGGTTATAACTTTGATTGTGAGACTAAAAGACACATAAATGATGAAAGTTTATTTATGCGTCCTAAAAATCTTGTCAATAAGGATTTTATTAACTTAAAAAGATAGCGAAATCATCTTTTTTTTTGTATAATAAAAAGCGAGGTGGAAAAAATGAAAATATTATCTGTTAATGCGGGGAGTTCATCATTAAAATTTACTTTGATAGAACTTCCGAGTCAAGAAGAATTAATGAGTGGATTATTTGAAAAAATTGGAATAGGAAATAGTTTTTATACTATAAAGGTAAATGGAGAAAAATTAAAAAGAGAAGTTGATTTAAAAGATCATTCTGTAGCTGTTAAATATTTAATTGAAGAATTAATTAATAATAAAGTAGTTGATTCTTTAGAAGATATTGATGGAGTTGGTCATCGTATTGCTCATGGTACTGATAAATATAATCAAAGTGTTTTATTAAATGAAGATATTATTAAAGATATTGAATCATTTAGTGAACTAGCACCATTACATAATCCCGCTAATTTAGTAGGAATAAGAGCCTTTATGGAAAATATGCCTAATACTCCAATGATTGGCGTATTTGATACTGCTTTTCATCAAACTATGAAAGAAGAGGAATTTATTTATCCATTACCATATGAATGGTATACAAAATATGGCGTAAGAAAATATGGCTTTCATGGAACATCACATCGTTTTATTAATAAAACAATTTGTGAATATTTAAAAAATGAAAATTTAAAAGTTATTTCTTGTCATATTGGCAATGGTGCGTCTTTAGCAGCGATTGCTAGTGGTAAGGTGGTTGATACTTCCATGGGATTTACACCAGCATCAGGAGTTATGATGGGTACTCGTTCCGGTGATATCGATGTCAGTATTATCCCTTATATTATGAATAAAGAAAATAAAACTATTGATGAAGTAATGAATGATATTAATAAAAAATCCGGATTACTAGGGATAAGTGGCGTAAGTAGTGACGCGCGTGATATTGAGTTAGCTATCTCTGAAGGTAATGAAAATGCGAAATTAGCTTTTAATATGTTTAGTCAAAAAGTGGCTAATTATATTGCTATGTACAATAATATTTTAGGTGGAGCGGATGTTATTTGCTTTACCGCTGGCATTGGGGAAAAAGGCCCAGACTTTAGAGCGGAAATTTTAAAAAGAGTAGCTAGTTTAGGAATAAAAATTGATGAACAAGCAAATAAGGATACATTTGGTAAATTTGGTTTAATCAGTACTAATGATTCTAGCATCCCCGTTTATGTCGTGCCTACTAATGAAGAATTAATGATTGCTCAAGATACTTATGATTTAATAAATTAAAAGGAAGTGGTTTTATCAAACCAATAATAAAAAAAATTCGGAAAAAAATAAAGGAATATCAGGAAATTTACATTGCTCGACATATTGGCCCTGATCCTGATGCTATAGCGAGTCAAATTGCTTTAAGAGATTCTTTAAGAAAAACTTTTCCTAGTAAGAAGATTTATGCAGTGGGGGTAAGTGTCTCTAAATTTCGTTATTTTGGTGATTTAGATAAAGAGAAGATAGAAGATAAAGATTTATCTAAAGCTTTGCTAATGGTATTAGATGTTCCCAATATTGCTCGAGTAGATGTTCCTAATTTTCAAAATTTTGCCGAAGTATTAAAAATAGATCATCATCCCTATGAAGATAAAATGGGCGAAGTAGAGTGGGTAGATGAAACCGCTAGTTCTACTTGTCAAATGATAATTGAACTTATTTTTGAAGCAAAATTTAGATTAACAGAAGAAGTTGCTAAAAATTTATTTTTAGGTGTTGTTTCCGATAGTGATCGTTTTCTTTTATCATATACATCAACTAAGACATTTGCTTTAATCAAAAAACTAATTGATAAAGTCAACTTAGATTTTACTAAGTTATATCCTTTATTATACGAAAGACCATTAGATGAAATTCGTTTTCATGGTTATTTATCACAAAATTTGCAAGTCACTAAAAATGGATTTGGGTACTTACAATTAGATAATGAAATAATTAAAGAATATAATGTAGATAATGCAACAGCTTCAAATATGATTAACGATTTTAATTTTATTAAAGAAGTGTTAGTTTGGTCATTCATTACTTATGATGAAAGAACAGGCATTTATAAGGTAAATATTCGCAGTCGAGGTCCTATAATTAATGAAATAGCTTCTAAGTATGGTGGAGGAGGACATAAGTTTGCTAGTGGAGTACGTACAGAAGTTAAAGATGATATTGACAAATTAATAGCTGACCTAGATGCAGCTTGTAAAGAATATAAAAAATAATATTTAAAAAGATGAAAAAGTCAATAATTTCATCTTTTTTTGAATAATTTAGTACTAAAATTAAAAAATTGCAGATAATAGTATTATATATATTTTTTATATTTTTAAATAAAAGTTTATATTTTGTTTACATAAATTAAATTCAATGGAATTAAAACTTGACGCTTTTTTAGTTACGTTATAAAATTATATTAGAGTATAGTGAGGAAAATAGGGTGTATTAAAATGAATAAAAAAAATTTATCAAGCTTTTTAAAACATCAAACTATAATAATTATTACTAGTTTAATATTAGTGATTTTAATAACAGGCTCAATTTCTCATGCCTATTTTACTGCTTCTGTATCTGGTAGTTCAAGCTCTGTTACAGCAACAAGCGGTAATCTTAATATAACTTTAAATTCTACTAGTCCAAATAGCAGCAATGGTAAAATATACATTCAGGCAGATCCTTCTGGTCAAGATAATCCGTATACGCTTACAATAAAAAATGATGGTGATGTCGCCGCCGCTTATGATATCGTGGTTATTAATACTTCTGGGGGAATTGCTGAACATGATATAAAGTATAAATTAACAAAATCAGGAGAAACGTCTGGAACCTCTTCACCCCTAGGGAATTCTACTGATGCTCCTTCCAGTTATACCAAAAGCACAGTAATAAAGCATGTGACTACACCACTTGCGGTGGGGGCAATAGATAAGTATGATTTAAGTTTTTGGATATCTTCTTCGATGGCAGAATCTAGCCAAGATAGTATTTTGAGTAGTAATAAAAAAGTCAATTTGCAAATAAAAATCGTATCTAAAGCATCAGCTGATTCTTCTCAATTAAATAGTATTTCCTAATAATATATTAAATAATTTAAATTTTTAAAAAGAAAAAGTTCAAATTAATGGTATAAACTTAATTTTTTAGACAAAGAAATGAGTTTTTTAATGAGCTTGAGATAGATGTCCTTATGAGCACAGACTAAAAACAAAGGTATTAAAGTCTATACGGTTATTGCAAAAATGAAAATAAAAACGAAACCAAGTTTTTAAAATAGTTCACTCCATCAAACAAATTTCAATATATAACAATGTTAAGTCTTTTAACGATAACAAAAAGCGAAATGAACAAAATTTGTTTAAATATATCTATATCTCTATTTATTTTAAAATAAAATAAAATAATATAATTTAAATAAAAATAATTATATTTTTTTTTTAATGTTTATTATATAATTTAAATAGGGTGAAGATTAATGCAGATACTAGAATATAAAAAACTCAAAGACAATAGATATATTGTTTATTTAAAAAATAAAAAAGAAATTATTTTATACGATGAAGTTATTTTGAAATTTAATTTGCTTAATAATAAGAATTTAAATGAAGAAAAATTAGAAGAAGTGCAAAAGTATAATGATGAATTAGATAGTTATTACAAAGCTCTTAAATATTTAACTATTAAAATGCGTACGAAAAAGGAAATTAGAGATTATTTAAAAAAGAAGGACTTTGGTGAAGAAGTAATTGTTAAAACCATTACAAGACTAGAAAAAGAAGAGTATATTAATGAAAAAAAATATATTCATTATTATATTTTAGATCAAATTAATTTAACCTTAAATGGACCTCAAAAAATAAAGAAAGTCCTTTTACAAAAAATGCTTGATGAAAATACAATAAATCAAGAATTATCTAGAATTGATAATAAGGTATGGCTAGAAAAATGCCACAAAATTATTAATAAAAAATTAACAGCAAATAAAGATAGTAAAATAATATTTTTAAATAAAATTCAAACGCATTTATTTAAAGAAGGTTATAGTAAAGATATATATAATGATTTAATTCAAAATATTGAGTTAAATGATAATGATAATTTTTTAAAGACCGCTAATCAGATATATCAAAAGTTACAAAAAAAATATACTGGCGAAAAGTTACTATATTATTTAAAAAGTAAATTATATTCTAAGGGGTACACTATAGAGCAAATAAATGGATTTATTAATAATATATAAAAAAGCTTTCCTTAATTGGAAGGCTTTTCTAATTTAAGAGTTTTTTCTTGTTCAACTAGAGTACCAAATTCAATAAATTCGCCCATTTCATTAGATGTACATTCTACAGTTTTTTCATTTTGATAGAAGAATGTAACAATACTATTAACTACTTCAATATCAATTATAATATAACCAGGATGATAAGAAAATTGTTCGGAATTCTGACTACTTATGTCATAAAAATAAGATTTAGCAATAATGTGTTTTCACCATGATTAAAAGTTTTTGTTACTATTTTTTTATCATTGGTAATTTCTGATAGATTTGTATTCATCTCTTGTTTTTCAATATTAGGTATTAATCCAATGCTTGCGTTTGCACATCTACATAGCGAAGTAAGAGATATAATGTTAGCTAAACTGCATGCTACTAATTTAGTTTTATTGTTCTTAAAAAAATCAATAAAAATAGGAAACCTTTTGGCTTCCTATTCTTCAGTTGAACTACTATTTTGTTCTATAGCTTTAGATAAAGAATTTTGAATGTAATTTGAATATTGTTTACTAAGTTCGCTATCTTTAATTTCCATATCATATTTTTTACGAATATCTTGTAAGGCATTAATGCTTGTAGTAGCATCATTACTAATTAATTCACTTGATAAAGTATCAATTATTTTATCTTTAACATCTTCAAGTTTAGCTTTTTCTTTAGATTTAACTCTTAAGATAATATGGTATCCTAGACTAGTTTTAACTGGTTCTTTTGTATATTCTCCATCATTTAATTTATAAGCTTCATCAGCAAATCCTTCATAGTCGCTAGATAGAGTATCAGTATTAATATAGCCTAAATCCCCGCCATTTTCACTAGTTGCTTCATCGTCAGAATTTTTCTTTGCTAATGTTTTAAATTCTTTACTAGCATCTTCAGCTTCATCAAGTTTTTTGATAAGTTTTTCAGCTTCTTTTTTCGCTTTTTCTTCTGCTTTTGTCTTTTCATCTTCACTCATATCATCTTTGACTTCAGGAGTAATTAAGATATGACTTACTTTAATGTCTCCATAAATACTTTCATTATAGTATTTTTCAATATCGCTGTCTTTGATTTGATCTTTTGCGTAATCTTCAACGGCTAAATTTTGTAAATAGGCGATATATAGATAATCTTCATAAGCTTCCATTGTAGAAAATCCTGTAAATTGTTGAACTGCTGCTAAAGCGTTATCTCCATATTGACTTTTAATTTGCTCAATTTGACTTTTAGCAGAAGACTTAGCATCCTCAAGATCATCTTTATATTCTTTTTCTAAGATTTGTTTATCAATCATAGTTATTAAAGTTGATAGACCATAAGTATCTTTTACCTCATTATATAGTTCGTTAGCACTAATATTGCCTTTTTTGAAAGTTACGACAGCTTCACTTCCATCTTTTAATTTTGGTATTGTTTTACCACATCCTGCAACAAGAAGCATACATGCTCCTAATACAATTATTTTCTTTTTCATATAATCCTCCAAACATAACCAATTATATCAATCATTTTATAAAAATACAAGAAGAACACTCACACAAATTCTGGGTTTCGTATACTATATAAGTGAAAAGACAAAAAAGGAGGAATGATTTATGAACAACAATGGCTGCGGATGCTTAGGACCTGCTATAATCCTAGTGCTATTCATACTTTTAATAATCATTGTAGGAGCATTTATTTAATAAATGAATAAAGGAGGGTATCCTATATGAGTACTTCAAATTCTTGTTGTAAACCACAAAAAAAATGTAACAATAATAACTCATCATGTGGTATGAGTAATGCATACTTTATAATTGTCTTATATATTTTACTTGCAATAATACTTGCAGGCATAATCTATTATTAAATAAAAGAGGATTACCTCTTTTTATTTGTTTTAAATCAAAATAAAACTCGAATATAACTTCGAGTAATTAACAATTTTGGTGCCCAAGGCCGGACTTGAACCGGCACGGGCTTTAACACCCGCAGGATTTTAAGTCCTGTGCGTCTACCTATTCCGCCACTTGGGCAGGCACATGTCTTAAAATATAAGACTATTAAAGTATATCCCATAATTTTCACTTTTTCAAGTCCTAAGTTAAAAAAGTTGTAAAAATTTTCAAAATAAAAATCTTAATATTTTTGATAAATCATTTATTAGTAATTGACTTTTAAAAAATAGGTATGATATAATTCATTTGTTGTTGAAAAAATGTTGGAGGAATACCCAAGTCTGGTTGAAGGGACCGGTCTTGAAAACCGGGAGGTCGTGCGAACGGCGCAGGGGTTCGAATCCCTTTTCCTCCGCCATGTGTTATCGCGGGATGGAGCAGTCTGGTAGCTCGTCGGGCTCATAACCCGAAGGCCGTCGGTTCAAATCCGGCTCCCGCAACCAATTGGTTCCGTAGTGTAGCGGTTATCACGTCTGCCTGTCACGCAGAAGATCGCGGGTTCAATTCCCGTCGGAACCGCCATTTGGCTTCATAGCTCAGTCGGTAGAGCAGAGGACTGAAAATCCTTGTGTCGCTGGTTCAATTCCCGCTGGAGCCACCATATTGATACCAAACTCGGACTTTTATGGTTCGAGTTTTAAAATAATTCAAAATATGCTAAAAAGTTATATTAAATTGATATATTTGTCAATTGAGAAAACATATTATCATATCGATAAATCAATAAATATTTATAAGAAAGGATTTATACTTACATATGGGGAATGTTAAATTAGAGTATGAAAAAAATGATTATTTTAGAAAATGGATTATTGAAGAATGGAAACAACATAATACTGTGGATCCAATATATCAGTTAATTATTAAAAAGCCAGAACAATTAAGCTTTCAAAAAGAGGAAAAATATTATAAAATAATCTGTAACAATATAGTAGTTGGTTTTATAGGAATAAAAGACTATAAAAATGAAATATACTTATATAGATTTTATATTGATAATCAGTATAGAAACCAGGGAATAGGCACAAAAGCTTTGGAGCAATTAATAGATATCGCAAAATTTCAGAATAAAGATATATCTTTGGATGTAATGGGAAATAATAATTTAGCAAAAAAATTATATGAAAAAATGGGGTTTAAAACGTACTATACAAAAATGGTATTAAAAATAAATGATAACATTTATAAAAATATATAATAAAAAATTGTTGTACTTCTTTCTTTAGGATACCTGTGATATAATAATCAAGGGAAAGTAGGTTATATAATATGAACGTAAATCAAAAGCAAATAATTAGTCAATTAGTTTATACATTTGCACAAAAAACTAACATAACTAATCAAGAAGAAATTCATAATACTATTAATAGATTGTGTTCAATGAGTATAAATGATGCAATTGACGCTCTTTTAGTTTCTTTAAATGATTTAATAAATAGAAAAATGATAATTAAGGAGGATATTTTGACAAATGTGGATGCGATTATAAGTTTAAATCCTGAAAAATATGCATCTGCTACTAATCTAATCGAGAGACTAAATTGGATTAAAGACATGAATATGGAATATCCTAGTATGTCTTTAACTGAAAATCATCAATTAATCATGGAAGCTTTTGATAGATTTAACGAATTATTAAATGGGCGTTTTGATTGTTATTATACTGGGGCTTTTCTAGGATATATAGCAACCGGACATGAATTAAAAAGATATCATGGAGACTTAGATTTATTTATCAATGAACAACAATTACTTATCTTAAAAGAATTGGTTGATTCTAGTTTGGATTTTAAATTTGTTAGTAATATGGATCACAAGGCAGTAAGTGGGCATGAATATAAAATCGTATATAAAGATACTCCTATGAGTATTGGATTATTCCTATTTGAAAGGCAACCTGATAGTAGTATAACTACCAAAGAATATTATTTTGAAAATCAAAATAATAATAGACAATTACTTGTAGATGAACACCATTTTTCTAAAGAATATACAAAAATGTCTTTTTCTGATGAGATAAGAGAATATAATGGAATACCATACAAAATGATGAGCTTAGAGCATATTTATAATTTAAAGAAAAATTCTAGACCAAAGGATAGATATGATGCTCAAATAATAAAAGATAATGTAGATATGATGATTGATTACAGACTTGATGAGGAAAGAAAAAATAACTTTGATATAAATCGCAAACCTGTAGCTATATCAATAATACAAACTATTGAACAATTACTAAAAAAACAACAAGGTATTCAATATAAATGACATCTTATGATAAGATTACACTTGATTGGAAGAGATAAAAATGACAATTAGAAAAGCAGATTATAATGATGTAAAAATATTAAATGAATTTTTAACACTGTTAATAAAAGATGAAAGACAATATGACTTAGGAATTGATGAGAATTTTGTAGTTACTAATATGTATGAAAATTATATTGAAGATTCTAGCAAATTGATTATTGTTGCTGAAGAAGGCAAAGAAATTGTCGGATATTTATATGGAATAATCAAACCAAAAGATGATACATATAAATATATAGTTGCCAAATTAGATGCCTTATATGTGTATAATAATTATCGTAATAGAGGAATTGCTACTTCTTTAATAGAAAATTTTAAAAAGTGGGCTATATCAAAAAAGGCTAATAAAATAGAAGTAAATGTATGGAGTAATAATATCAAAGCCAAGCACTTGTATGAAAAAAACAATTTCCAAACAACCAGCGAAACATTAACTATTGATAATTTATGAAATTATTAAACTTTTTTATTTAAGATAACTTGGAAATTAATATAAAAACTACTTTCAAAACCAAATTGAAAGTAGTTTATTTTTCTATTATATAAAATTATAATTTACCTTCTTTGCTTAGTTTATTCCAGCGATCATGAACATAGGAATTACCTCCTAGTTGTTTATAACGATCATATAATTCATAGGCATTCTGTTTTTGAATTTGCGTCTTAATCACTCCTAATTCTATATCATTAATAAAATTAACTAAAATCATTTTTATTAATTCTAGTTCAATATTATTACGACTTTGCATAGATATTTCGCCTATGCGATCTATTTTTTTATCAAGAGGATTCAATATTTTTTTTATTTGGGATTTATAAAAAGCAATTAAACTTGTGATAGCACCAATAAAAATGCCGACAAAGCTAATAATCGCTGCAATTTGCCCCAACGTAACATTTTCCATATAATTCCTTCTTTCTTTAAGGCTATTTTAACTTATGAAAAAGAAAAAAAATTATTTATAATAAATGTATTGGGATCATTAAAATATTTACTAAATATATAGTAATATTGTAAAATATAGATGGTGATAATAATGGAAATTGTAAATATTAATGCTTTATGGGGCCAAAATTATTTTAATCATAAAACATTAATGCAAAAATTAAAAAATCAATATAAAGAAATAAAGTATACGGAATATGATTATGATTTTCATCGAGAACAAATAAAATTTTTTAATATTGCTCCTATGCTTCCAGTTTTAATCATCTTTAATAATAAACAAGAAATAGCAAGATTGCATAATCCTACTTTAGAACAGATAGAAAAAATATTAACCAAATTTAATAAACAAATTGACTTTTAGGCTTATTTTTATTATTATTAATTTAGAATAGAGGGCGTTATAGATGAAGAAAAATCAAATAGCAGAGCTAACATGTTTTTTATTAATATTTATTTTGGGATGTGCTTTGATGCTATTTCCAGGACTAGGTTTTGATGATATGAATTATTTATTCTTCATTGTAATGACATTTTATGGCTTATTAAGTTATATATTATATATGATAGTTCGGTGCAAAGATGATTATGAGTATTTATTCATTGCTTTAGCTTCTATAATTGCCGCGGCAGCGGGGGTTACATTTCAATATGAAAATCCAAAAATGGTATTATCTTTATCATTAATTGGCTGGATTTCAATGGTAGCAATCATTAAACTTATTAAAATGGATTATTATAATGATCGCAACAATATTTTGTGGTTTGTTCGTACGATAACATTTGTCTTATTTTTAGTAGTGGGAACATTAACTTGTGTAAATTTATACTATAATATAGAAATACAATCATTAATGTTAGGTTTCTTTTTGGTAGTAGTGGCTATATTAGAAAGTTTTGATCCATTAGTAGTTTATTTATTATCCAAAAAGAATAGAAGAGTAATTCAAAAAGTTGATCCTATTGTAGTTAAAGAAAATGGAGTAAAAAATATTAAATCTGAACCTATTGCTAAGCCAAAAACTGGGCAAAATAAATCAAAAAGTTCAACTGAAACTACTAACAAAAAGATAGTTAGTAGTAAACCTAAAACAAAAACTACTAACAAAAAGATAGCTAGTAGTAAACCTAAAACAAAAACTACTAATAAAAAGACTAAATGATTTTGTAAAATCGTTGTCAAAACTTTTTGTTTAAATTGAATAAAATAGGATATCTGTAGTAATATTACTAATGTAAGGACGTGATATTATTATGCTTTATCCTTCAATAGATAAAATTTTAAATATTGTGGATTCTAAGTATAAGCTAGTTCATGTTTGTTCTTTTCGTAGTAAGCAAATGTTAGAAAATAAACATTTTCAAATGAAAGAAGAAGAATATAAGAATAAAAAGGAACTAGGAAGAGCATTAGAAGAAGTGGAAAAAGGGTTAATTAAGGTAAAATAATCGATTAATCCTTTTTTTGTATTGACAATTAAGTAAAAAAGTGTTAACATACAGCCAGAAATGGAGGTTGAGGTCTGAAATGACAGAAGAAAGAAGATATGGAATTAACTGGGTTGATTTAATAATTAAAGTAATTCTATTGATTTTATTTGTTTTATTAATTTGTTGGTTATTTCCAATGCCAAAGCTAGATACTTTCTATGATAAAGTATTTAATGAAAATATTCAAACAATGAAAAATGCAGCTCGTAATTATTATACTGTAGATCGTTTACCTAGTGCTATTGGCGAAACTAAGACAATGAGTTTAAAACAATTAGTTGATAGTAAGGTTATCCTTGAATTCTCAGACAAAGATGGAAATACGTGTGATACAGCAAATAGTTATGTACAAGTAACTAAAACTTTAGATAGTGAATATGCTTTAAAGGTTCAATTAACATGTGGTGATGAATCTGATTATATTATTGATACAATTGGTTGTAATGGAACATGTTTATTATCTGAGGTAAATAATGCTAAAGACACAGCAGATAAAGTAGAAAACGATGATGATAGTTATACTACTGATGTAAAATTGGGAGGTAGTGGTTCATCTAATAACACCAAATATTACTATTATCCATTAGGAGGTAGTACAGGTACAACAAGTACCACTACAATAATTAAATATCCAGAAAATACTACTAATAATAGTGAGACAACAACAAATAATAAAACTAGTAATCCAACTAGTCCTAGTGTAACTAAAAACCATAATAACAGTAATAACAACAATAATAATAGTAATAACAACAATAATAATAGTTCTAATAATAGCAGTAACAATAATAACAATAATAATAGTAATAATGGCAAAACTTTATATTATCAGCAAGCTAAAATTGTTAAAGATTATGGTAATTGGATAGAAGGTTATAAGACTGGTAATAATATTGAAACTAAAACAAAAAGAGTAAATTATTATTACTATACTAAAAATGGATCTAGTAGCACAACTAGACAAACTTCTGAATATCGTACTACTTCATATATTGGATCTACCGAAGCATACAATGGTAAACAATATTCATATGAATTACAATTAACTGATATTCCATCAAATGCAACTAGTGTAAGTGTTACATCTGATAGATATTTCCAAGCTGCTGATTATCAAAAATATTTAAATACTTATAGTACTAATTTATATATGAGTGGAAATGATATGTTACATAATTCTAATATATCATCGTCTACGGTATTTAAAAACGCTTCATTAAAAAGCAGTAACTTTGACTATAGTATAAGTAGTGCATATAAAACTAATGGCGTATGGCGTGTTAGGGTAAACATTTATATAAGAAATAAAGTCGGTGTAACATCATATTATGACGGTTCTTTAAATAAAAATATAATGTTTGTACCAGTTTACTTTAAAACTAGTTATTCTGCTAGTACTAGCAGTGGAAGTACTAAGAGATATTTAGATACTGAAGATAATGCTTACAAATATAGTGGATATACTAGAACATTTGCTTATTCTGATACGATAAATTATTACCGTTATATAACAGAATATGTTGATTATAATCAAACAAAATGGTCAACTTCTCGTTATTTAGATGGTTATCAATTTACGGGTAATACAAAATATATGTAATTAAAATTGACTTCGGTCAATTTTTTTATGTATTTTATTATTTATAATGTAAACTTGATGAATAAATGATGAAAATATGTTATATTTATATAGTGATGGATATGAAAAAGAACGATAAAGAATATGCGCAAATTGTAAATGCAATCATCAATCACCCCGAATTTCAAAGGAGAAAGAAATTTCTTCATCATGGGGATATTAGTGTTTATGAACATTCTTTAAAAGTTTCCAAAAAAGCATATTCTATAGCCAAATTTTTTCATGCTGATTATAAAAGTGCTGCCATAGCAGGATTATTACATGATTTTTATGAAAAACCTTGGCAAGAAGATAAAGAGAAACATAAATTTTTTGAACAACATGGTTTTACGCATGCGAAAAATTCTTATGATAATGCGCATAAATACTTTAAAGAATATATGAATCCTCAAATTGAAAATGCTATTTTAAGGCATATGTTTCCTTTAAATATTAAACCACCTAAATATAAAGTTGGTTGGATTGTAACATTGGCTGATAAATTAGTATCTTTAGAAGTATTTAAATATCCGTCAAAATTGTTAATGTTATTAGGAATCAAAACAAATAAATAGTAAGGTAGTAGGAAATATGGATAAAATACAAATATACTTTTTATTGTTTATTATTTATTCTTTTATAGGATGGATAATGGAAGTAATATATAATTATTTTGATTGTAAAAGATGGATGAATAGAGGTTTTTTAATTGGTCCGATATGTCCTATTTATGGAATAGGGAGTATTTTGATTATATTATTGTTAAAAGACTATCAAACTCAACCCTTTGTACTTTTTATTTTAGCTATTCTAATATGTTCTGTTTTAGAATATTTAACTAGTTTTATTTTGGAAAAAGTATTTAAAATAAGATGGTGGGATTATTCGCATAAAAAATTCAATATAAATGGCAGAATATGCTTAGAAACAATGGTGCCTTTTGGTATTATAGGAGCATTGCTTGTTTATTTTATCAATCCTTTTTTTGAACATGTACTATCATTAGTAAATATCCAGATTTTAAATGATCTATTTTATATAATATTTTTAATCTTTTTAGCAGATTTAATTATATCTTTGAAAATTATTTCGAATATTAAATTAATTACGAGCAATATCATCAAAGATAATACAGAAGAAGTTAGTAAAAAAGTTAAAGATAAAATAGTAACGACTCTAAAATCATTTAAAAAGAAAATTAATAGCCCTGATAAAAAAATACGGAAAGTGTTTTCCCAACAACCTTATTTTACGAAAAGAGTAATTGAGGCATTTCCTAAATTTAAAGTTAGTAGTATTTTAAAGAAAAAAAGTAAAGGTGATAAATAATGGCAAATAAGTTAGTTAAAGGAATAATAAATATATTTGGAGGAATTACCTCTATGGCCTTTGGAAAAGAAATATTAGTTTTTATTATTTCTTTAATGCCAATTTTAGAGCTAAGAGGAGGACTTATTGCCGCTTCTTTATTAGGAATGGATCCTATTCCTAGCTATATAATATCGATAATAGGAAATATTCTCCCAATTCCTTTTATTTTGTGGTTTATGAATTCTATTTTAAATTGGATGCGTAATTGTCATTTAAAAAAAATAAAAAGTGTAGCTAAGTGGCTAGATAAAAAAGTAAAAAAACATAGAGGCTCTATTGAAAAATATGGATTTTGGGGTTTAGTATTATTTGTGGGAGTGCCTTTGCCTGGAACTGGTGCATGGACAGGTTGCTTAATTGCTTCTGTGCTAGAAATGGATAAGAAAAAATCACTAATTGCTGCTTTAATTGGGGTTTTAATGGCCAGTATAATAATGATGATTTTATCGTTTGGATTAATTAGGGGTATTATTAATTAAGTAGGAGATAATAATGAATATAAGAGACAATTTAGAAAGATTAAAGGAAAAATTATTAAGTACGAAAATGGAAAAACCAATGTATAGATTACATTTTTTAAACTATCATAAGATAGGCTCTGATTATGGCATGCCTAACAAGTATGGCGTGATTGATTGGCCTTATGAGCCTTTTATTTTGCCAGATGGAATCGAAGAGGCGGAAGCTTTTAAAATATTATCTTATTTTACAGATTATGTAGAAAATAAATTTAATTTGGAGCCTTGTTGTTTTAAAAGTGTTTTCGCTTTAAATAAATTAATTGATTTAGAAGGCCTCGGCTTTAAGCACTTGAATGTTGCTGTTAGTGGTAATGAAGAAAATCTTTGTGATTTATTTACGGTAACCGGCAGAGTGGAAAGGTTTGAGCAAAGTGCTTATAGTTCTAAATATTTTGAGTGGTATACTAATGATGTTTCATTAGCTGAAGTCCAACAAATATATGAAAAAATCGGGAAAAAATTACCTGACTTTAAAATTCTAGAAAGAAAATTACAACGTTAAAATTATGATAATAAAAAGGCTGAGTAGAAACAAAAATTCTATTCAGCCTTTTGATATTAAATTTGGTGGAGAATAAGGGATTCGAACCCTTGACCCCCACGGTGCAAACGTGGTGCTCTAGCCAGCTGAGCTAATTCCCCAAACGGAACAAATTAATATTATCAAATTCTAAAGCTAAAATCAAGTATTTATTTGCAAAATTTGGGAAATATGCAATTTTATTTGGTTATTTAGCGTAATTATTTTTATGCTAGGTTTAATTTCAGTTATTATTCCCCTAATTTTATATATTTGATTACTTTTAAAATAACAAATAACAATTTTAACTTGATTATAATAACTTTCTAAAATTAATTCATTCAATTTTTCGAGTTGGTCGCTAGATAGGATAGGTTTATTAACTTCATTTTTCTTTTTTAAGATAGAATTTACAACTTCTTTAGACGAAATTAAGGATTCAAAAGGTTGCCATTTTATCATTCCCCGATCATTCACTGTTCATGACCTCCTATTTTTTGATTACGAGAAATAGCCGTAGAATCTTCTAATAAAGCGGTGGCTTTTAAGATACTATTTTTCCCAAATTTATTTTTAATATCATCAATAGTCTTATTATAGTTGTCTTCGGTATGAATATGATTTATAGTTTCAAATATATTTAGTTGAATAGCTTTTTTTTCACTAAGCCTAGAAAAACAAAGAGTAACTTTTCGAATAGGCATATTCTCGTAATATTTATCAAATAAAAGATAAAGAGTTTTTAAAATTAATTTTATATCATCGGTAGGATTGTCGAGTTTAGTTACATGGTAAAATCCACCTCCCACATTTTTTGAATAGCCTATGCCTAAACCAATACAACTAGTCAGCTTTTTTTCTCGTCTTAATCTTTGCATTAAAACATCAGTCATTTCTGAAATGATTAAACGAATGTTATGGCCATTATAATCTTTAAATAAAACTTGACTATGACTCATTGATTTATCTTTAGCAATATGTTTATAATCTTTTATTCGGCTGAAATCAATGCCATTAGCATGATTCCATAATTCTTCGCCCATGATACCAAATTTATCTTTTAATTTATTTTGGGGATAGTGAGCCAGATCGTAAATAGAAAAAATATTTAAAGCATTTAATCTTTTTTCCATTCGGCTTCCAATGCCCCAAACTTTAGATAAAGGACTAAGGGGCCACAGTTTCATTGGAATATCTGCATAAGTCCATTTAGCAATACCATTTTTATATTTTTTGGCTTCAGTATCCATGGCAATCTTAGCTAAAAGAAGATTAGGTCCAATACCACAAGTAGCTGTAAGACCCGTTCTTTTATAAATATCTTGTAAGATAGTTTCAGCTAATTGATAATCAGTCATTTTATATAGTTGTAAGTAGTCCGTAACATCCAAAAAAACTTCATCAATAGAGTAAATGTGCATATCATCAGCAGCTACATAATCCAAATAAATACCAACTACTTCTTTACTTTTTTTTAAATATAAGCTCATCCGAGGAGGGACAATAGTATATTGAATGTTTTTGGGAATTTCATATAAACGGCCGCGTGATTTTAAACCTTTACTTTTAAGATAAGGAGTAATAGCTAAAGTAATTGCCCCGTTTCCTTGTTTAGTACTTGCTACTACTAGAGGGAAAGAAAAAGGATCTAAATGTCTTTCCACACATTCACACGATGCAAAAAAGCTTTTAAGATCAATACATAAAATATTCCTTTCTTCCATCATATCACCCCAAACATTTGTTCTAAGACTATTATAGTATATTTTAGAAAAAAGGCAACTGGAAAAATTTACAATTTTCCTTGCTATTTTAATAATATTTAGTATAATAAATTTTACAATGAATTTCTATTGAGGAAAATGATATCTAATGAATTACAATAATTTATATCCTGAAACTTTACCGGAACCGTTGAATGATAGTCAATTAAAAGATTATTTTCTAAAATATAAAAATGGCGATTTAAAAGCCAGAAACGAAATTATAAAACATAATCTTCGTTTTGTTATTCATATAGTCGAAAAACGCTTTAAAAATATTGATCTTGACAAAGAAGAGTTAGTTAGTATTGGAACTGTAGGTTTAATAAAAGCCGTTGATACATATGATGTTTTAAAAAACATAAAATTTGCTACCTATGCTGGACGCTGTATAGAAAATGAAATTCTCATGTTTTTGAGAGTAAATAATAAACATTTAAACAATATTAGCTTAGAAGAACCATTAGGTGATAACGATAAGCTTACATTGGCAGATACGTTGGAAGATAAACAAATTAATATAGAACTCGATTATGAGGCTAAAGATGAATTAAATTATTATCAAAAAATCCTTTCGAAAGCTTTATCTTTATTAGATTCAAGAGAAAGGCAAATAATAAATTATTACTATTATCATAAAATGACGCAAAGCCAAATAGCAGACAAATTAAATTTATCTCAATCCTATTTGAGTCGAATAAAAAAAAATGTAATAAAAAAATTAAAGAAGATAATAGAAGCAAAAAATATAAATATTGCTGATTTTTCAAAACTGGAGATTAAAGAAGGAGGAATTAAACAAATGAGTAAAATACGTTCAATAGAAAAATTTTTCCCCAATAATACCATAGAAGAACTTTTAATAGCAAGCAATAAATTATCAGCCAAAGAAAAAGAAATTTTATATTTATATTATGGATTAAATGGTAAACAAGAGCAAACGACAGAAACCATTGCTAAGCAATATGGATATACAAAATCATCAATCACAACTAGTGTAATTCCGCGTATCAGAGAAAAGCTAAAAAAAATATTAACTAATCCCAATTTAATTGAAGAAGGTAAGAACACAGGTGTAAGATTAAAAGGTTTAAAGCAATTTTTCCCTGATCAAAGTTTAGATGATATATTAACTGCGAGCAATAAATTATCAGCCAAAGAAAAAGAAATTTTTGATTTATATTATGGATTAAATGGAAAACAACAGCAAACGGCAGAAACTATTGCTAAGCAATGTGGATATACAAAATCATCAATACAAACTGGTGTAATTCCGCGTATTAGGAAAGAGTTAAGGGAAATATTAGCTAATCCTAATTTAAATGAAACAAGTGTAAGATTAAAAGGTTTAAAACAATTTTTCCCTGATCAAAGTTTAGATGATATATTAACTGCGAGCAATAAATTATCAGCCAAAGAAAAAGAAATTTTTGATTTATATTATGGATTAAATGGAAAACAAGAGCAAACGACAGAAACTATTGCTAAGCAATATGGATATTTAAAATCTACATTACAAACTAGTGTAATTAAGCGTATTAGGAAAAAGTTAAGAAAAATGTTAGTTAACCCTAATTTAAATGAAGAAGGTAAGAAAACAAGTTTGAGATTAAACAGTTTAAAAAAATTTTTCCCTAATAATACCATAGAAGAACTTTTAATAGCAAGCAATAAATTATCAGCCAAAGAAAAAGAAATTTTTGATTTATATTATGGATTAAATGGAAAACAAGAGCAAACGGCAGAAACTATTGCTAAGCAATATGAATATGCAAAATCTACATTACAAACTAGTGTAATTCCGCGTATTAGGAAAGAGTTAAAGAAAATATTAGAGACTGCTCACACTCAAAAGATTAGTTATGAAAATATTCAAAAAGCTATCCAAGAAATAGAAAAACAAATTTACAATAATACCTTTGATGAAAACAACTTATCATATAAAATTGGTGATGAAACAATTTATGTTGATATTATCGATACTAAATGTTCTTTAGCTTTTAAATCTAGCAAAACAGGTTTATTAGATAGAATTCATGCCCAAAAGAAAAAATGTTTAGTTTATAAGATATATTTAAGTCAACCACATGATAATATTCAAGATAAATATATTATTAAAGATAAGAAAACCAATAAATGTTATAAATATGTTTATCTGTATGAAGATGGCAATTTTGATTTAACTGGCGTTTTAAATGAATTAGTTTGTTTTAAAATGGAAAATATTAAAATTGAAACACTCCCATCTTTAAATAATAATTATAATGCCCAAAAGACACAAGAATATATAAAACGAAAAAAACTAATTGAAGAACAAAAGGCAGAAGAAAAACAATATCAAATAAATTTAGAAGAAGCAATTGACCTACTTAAAAATCAAAATTATTCTGAGGCTATTAAAAAATTAGAAGCTAGTTTAAAGTCTACTAATCCTACAAACTTTAGCCTCAGTTAATCAACATTTAGGAGCAGTATATTTTAAAGCAGGGAAGGAACTGTTAGCTTTAAAATATTACCAAGAAAGTCTAAAATATAATGCCAAAAACTATTATTCTTATCTAGGCATAGGTCAATCTTTGCTAGCTATGAAATATTATGATGATGTTTTAACTTACTTTCAAAAATGTGAGGATTTGCGAACTTCGCATTTGAGTCATTACTTTGCAATGGCGGAATATTATAAACAAAAACAAGAATATTCTCAAGCTCTTCAACAATTAGATAAAGTATTAAAAAAATATGATGATAATTCTCGAGCATATCATACAAAAGCTCAGATCTTAATGGAAATAGGCCAATATGAAATGGCAGAAGAAACAATAAAACAAGCATTAAAATACTATGATTATTGTAGTAATAGCTATAGTTGGGTTCTTTTAGGAAAAATTTATTATTTAACTAATAGCAAAGAACAAGCATTTCAAATTTTTGATGATATAGCAGCTAAGCAATTACAATCGGAGTTATATGAAATAGGAGGTTTCTTTCATCATTTAGGACTTAAGGGCTTAGCTTATAAATATTATTTACAAGCTAATACATTTTATGGTAGAAGTAAAATGAATAAAGCTGATGTAGAACATCATATTAGAAAGCATACGGTCTATAATAATGAAAAAATGCATTCATTATTTAATTGTTCTATAAATTTAGCAACCTTAGAAGAATTAATAAAAGATAGTGACAAAATAGGAATTCAAAATGGCACGGATATTTATCAATTTAAATGTCCTAACATTGGGACATTATATGTTGATGAAAATGATAAAAGAACTGTCCATTATTTAACTATATTCACTTTACCATTTACAAAAAGAATAATAACAGCTTATCCTGATTATAAACTATTAACTAATCAAGAACTTCCCCAAATAAGTGTTGATCAGATAAATAAAATATATGAGCGTAGCCTTGAACCAAAAATATCTTCTAAAATATGTGACATAGAAGAAAAAACAGAAGATTCTTCTAAAATATGTGACATAGAAGAAAAAATAGAATATTCTTCTAAATTATGTGACATAGAAGAAAAAATAGCCCATGATGTTGAATATGCTATTAAATTGTTTGAACAACGCGATTTTAAAACAGCGGAAAAGATATTGCAAAAATGTTTAATATCGCAAAGTGCTCAAACCTTTAGAAAAGTAAATTATTATTTAGGCTTAATTTATACTAAACAAAAAAAATATTTAACAGCTATCAAATATTTTCAAGATAGTTTAAAACAGAAAACGACGTACGGAGTTTTATGTGCTTTAGGTTATGCCTATATGATGGAAGAAAATTACGAAGAAGCCATTCAGTGTTTTAAAGAGTGCAATAATTTTGATGATCCTAGAAATTGGCATTTAATTAACTTAGGTATTTGTTATAAAAAAGAGCAAAATTTTGAGAAAGCTTTGGCTATTTTTGATAAAATTATTAGTCAAAATCCTAATAATTGGCTAATTTATTATAATAAAGCCTTACTATTATATGAATTGCAAAAATATGATGATGCCTTAAATGAAATAAGTGTAATAAAGAAATTAAAACATAAAGCATTAGTTCTTAAAACGTTATTAGGAAAAATATATTATATGACTAATAAAAAAACAGAAGCGCTTTCTTTGTTTGAAGAAATAGTTCAAAGTGATCTTAAACATAATAAAATTTTCAATATAAAGGCTATTGGTAATTTCTTTCATGAGTTAGGCTTGCCAGAATTAGCTTATAAATATTATTTAAAAATTTCAATTTTTGAGAAATGGATACACCTGAAACCAAAAGAAGTAAATGCTCATTTTCAAAAACATTTTTCAGTGCCAAATAACCCGGCTATGCATTCAGTTTTCAATACAAAAATAAGTCTAGAATTATTAAATTATTTAATTAAAGATGAAAATAAAGTGGCTATTCGAGATTATTATGATGTATATCAAATAAAATGTCTTAATATTGGGAAATTATATATTACAAAAGATGATATTAAAAATGAAGATTACATCACAATTTTAACAGCACCATTTAGTAAAAATATCATGTTAGCTTATTCCGATTATAAAGTTTATTCCGATGTTACAATTCCAATATATACTTTAGAACAAATTGAAAAATTATCTGCCCAATTCCCAGAAAAAGTAACAGAGCCAACTCAAGAAAATAAAACTCAAGAAGTGTATGAAGGAGAACTATTAGATAATAGTGAAAACATTAACTTAATAAATCAAATTCCAGTCGCTGATGAAATAGAAATGGAATCATATCGTCAACAAATTAAAATGTTTATTAACGTTTTACCAGACCCACAAGAACAAACCGTATTATTATTAAGTTTAGGATATATCCAAAATAAATATTTTAGTCTAAAAGAAATCAGCCAATTCTTTAATATGGAACAGATAGAAGTTAATAATATCTTTAATAGTGCTTTAAAGAATGTGGAAAATATGGCAAAGACATCTTTAAAAGGAGTAATGAGGGTCAAAAGCTTGTTAACTCCAAATAACTAATACAACTTATTGTAAATTAGTGTCAACAAGTATAAGTATAACGCAATACTTATACTTTTTTTTGATAAGATTAAGGTGGAGGAAAAATTATGAAGTGTGTAAAATTAGTTGGAAAAAGAAAATTTGAAATTGGCGAAATAGAGGAGCCCCAAGCGCAAGATGGATATGTTTTAATTGATGTTAAAAAAGCCGGAATTTGTGGTTCGGATATTCACTACTGGGATATTGGGGAACCAAAAGGGCTAGTACTAGGTCATGAGTATTGTGGTATTGTGACAAATACTGGTGGTAAAGAAGGTTTGCAAGTAGGGGATAGAGTAACAGCTCTACCTATATCGCCCTGTTTAAAATGTAGTGCTTGTAAAACGGGCAATATTCAATATTGTAAAGAGACTTGGACAAATGCCACCGGGTTATCTTTAACAAATTCGGGAGCATTAGCCCCAAAAATGGCTATAAGAGAAGATATGGTTATCAAAGTTCCAGATAATATAAGTGATGAAGAAGTAGCAATGGTTGAACCAACAGCCGTAGGCTTACATGGAATTCATTTAGCAGATATTAAAGTGGGTCAGAAAGTATTAGTAATTGGGGGAGGAATAATTGGCCTTGTTTCAGCAATGTTTGCTAAAATGGAAGGTGCTAGTTTAGTTGTTGTTAGTGAAACAAACGAAAAACGTGGTCAAAATGCCGTTGATTTAAAAGTCGCAGATAAATGGTATGACGCTAAAAGTGATTTAAGTGCTAAAATAACCGAAGATACTTTAGAAGGATTTGATGTGGTTATCGAATGTTGTGGTAATGAAAAGGCGGTAACAAGTGCAATTTTAGCTACTAAACCGGGAGGTACTTGTGTGCTAGTTGGAGTTTCTATGTTACCAATTACTATTCCAACTGTATCCGTTGTTATGAGTGAACTTACGGTCAAAGGCGCAATAGCTTATACGAAAGAAGAATTTGAGACTTGTATTGAACTGATGGCGAATAACCAAATAGATGTTAAAAAATTTATTTCTGATATAGTTACCTTAGAAGATGTTCAAGCTTCTTATGAAAGATTAACTAATGGTAACGATGATGCCATCAAAATAATTGTAGATCCCAATAAATAAAAATTGAAAATTATTCATATTTTCAGTTGCTATCTGGGCTGTGGATTTCTAATTGCTCATAGAAATAAAATATGATAATATAGTTTATAGTAGAAGGTGGATGTAAATGAATGAAGAAAATGAGCAATTAGTAACTCCAGCAGAAGAACTTAGTGAAAATAAAGAAGAGAAAATGGTAGAGACCAAGCAACCTGAGGAAGTACCAGATGGTGGAAATAAGAAAAAAAGTAAAAAGAAAATTATTATAATCTGTAGTATAGTAGCAGTTGTTTTAATTGGGGCTTTAATAGCTGGTTATTTCTTAATATTAAAAAAAGATCCGGTAACTAATGATTCTAATCCGAAAACCTGGAAAGATATCTTGCTATTAGAAGCTAAAAATGGATCTTTAAAAGAAAAATTAACTGATCAAATAGATGATTATAATTATCATGCTGATGATGTTGATGTAATGCTTTTAGATATTGATTCTGATGATGATATGGAACTAATTGCTTATGTCGAAGATGAAATAACTGAAAAAGATAAAATCATGGTCTTTGAAATAGACAAAAAGATTAAATTCTCGAAGGATTACGAGGTTTTAAACGAAGATGTTTTAGCTTATGCTTATAATGTAATTAATGAAAATATGTATTGGTATATAACTGATATTAATAATAGCAAAGTAGTTATTTCTTTAGAAGATAAAGAATATACAGAAGAAGAATTTAATATGAATTTCCATTTAGTTGCTCATCAATATAAAAATGATGAAATATTTGACCAATCCGAAGCAATCGAATTAAATGACAAAAGTAATAATTTAACTTCTATTGTCAATAAAATAATTAATAAGAAATTTACTAATGCCGAATTTTTAGAAAACAATAATACTAGTAAAAGAGCAATTGAAAGAGAAATTGAAGATGAGAAAAAAGAAGCCGAAGCTAAATTGGAAGAAGAACAAAAACAGTTAGAAGAAGAACAAAAGAAAGCGGAAGAGGAAAAGAAACAACAAGAAGAAGCTAATAAAAATAATACTACTACCAATAATAACAGTGGAACGGGAACAAATAGTGCCAATATAGATAGAATTGTCGATGAAACTCAAAATCCTGATGTGATGTGTGCGCAAGCTATTCAAGAGTTTTACCAAGATGAAAATTATACGTATTACTTTAGTTGCCAAAAAAGTGATGTTGTTAAAGTAATATATACTGATGGCACGATGGAAAAAGTAGCAGTGGCTTTAAAAGCGGGACACATTAAAATTACGGATTTAGATAGATTTAATATTTCTTATCTTAAAGAAAAAAATTCTGATTAAAAATAGTTGACAATCATAAAATAAAAATATATAATTGAATTATTGATGAAAAAGGAAAGAGATGTGTCCACATCCACCTGATTACCACAGGGTGATAGGTAAAAAGCCGATAGTTAATTGTACTTTAAGGTGAAAAGTGGACATATTATGTCTGCTTTTTTCAATGTTGGAGGTGTGTTGAAATAGCAAATAAAAACGATTTACCAATTAACGAAAATATTACAGTTGCAGAGCTAATGGTAATTGGTCCCAATGGAGAACAAATGGGAACCAAAAAATTAGAGGATGCTTTAACTTTAGCAAACTATGCGGGTTTAGATTTAGTCTTAATGAGTGGTAATAGCGAGAGAGCCGTGGGTAAAATAATGGACTATAATAAATATCGTTATGAAAAGCAAAAGAAAGTTAAAGAACAACAAAAGAAACAAAGAGAAAGTAATAAAGAAGTAAAAGAATATCGTTTTACAATCGCTACAGATGTTCACGATTTTGAAACTCGGAAGAAAAACGCAATTGAATATTTAAAAAAGGGTCATAAAATAAAGGCATCTTTAAGATTTAAAGGACGCCAAATGGCTCATCCAGAACTTGGTAAAGAAATGTTATTAAAATTTGCTGAAAGTTTAGCAGAATATGCGGATATTGATCAAAAACCAAAACAAGAAGGTAAAAACATGTTCATGCTACTTGCACCTAAAAAATAGAAAGGAAGTATTATTATGGCAAAAGGACCAAAACAAAAAACTCATAGTGCAACAAAAAAGGTTATTAATAAAAGACCTGGAGGAACTATCAGTTATAAAAAATCGGGAGGAAACCACAAAACTGCCAAAGATTCATCTAAAGCAGTTAGACAAAGAAGAAATCAAGGAAAAGTAAGCAAAGGAGACTTAAGCAGATTAAAATCTGTTATATAGTTTGGGGTGAGATAAATGACAAGAGTTAAAGGTGGAACTGTTTCTAAAAACAGAAGAAGAAAAGTTTTAAAACAAGCAAAAGGTTATTTTGGTAGTAAACATAGATTATATAAAACTGCCCAAGAACAACTATTCCATAGTGGAGCTTATGCTTATCGTGATCGTAAAGCAAATAAAAGAAACTTCCGCAAATTATGGATTACACGTATTAATGCGGCATGCCGTACCAATGAAATTAGTTATTCTAAATTCATAAACGGTTTAAACATTGCGGGTGTTACTATAAATCGTAAAATGTTAGCCGAAGTTGCTATTGATAGTCCCGAAAGTTTTACAAATTTAGTAGCTATTGCTAAAGATGCTCTAAAATCTGGTAAAACTGTTAAAGAAGTTAAAAATGAAGAAAAAACGGAAGCTAAACCTGTAGCTAAAAAAGAAGCTTCTGGTAAAGATGCCAAAAAAGATTATAGTAAAATGACTTTAACTGAACTTAAAGCTATTGCTAAAGAACAGGGTATTAAAGGTTATTCAACGATGAAAAAAGATGAATTAATTAATAATTTAAAATAAGCTCTCTGAGCTTTTTTTAGTTTGGATAATTTTCTACATGACAATATAATGTAAATTTTGTTTATAATTGTTTACATGTATAAAAACAAAAAGTCAAAATGATTATGTAAACATTTCAATTAAATTTTTAGTGAGAATTATTTTATATATTATAGTATTTATAACTAATAATCCTTTAGTTTTAATAATTGCAATGGGATATACTTTAATTACAAATATTTCTTATAGTAACTTAATATCCGGATTTATGACCAATAATATTAAAGAAAACTATGTTTTAGATTTTACAGTAATAAATTACATATTTCAATTAATAGGTGAAGCTATAGGAATAT
Source organism: uncultured Bacilli bacterium (assembly GCA_947629935.1). Lineage (GTDB taxonomy): Bacteria > Bacillota_I > Bacilli_A > RF39 > UBA660 > HGM10766. The sequence goes on from CANRFQ010000003.1 coordinate 56,560, forward strand.
ACATTGCAGGAATTATATTTAATTATGGATTTGCTAAATTACTATTAGTTGCCGCAGGATTTATGATAGTTCAGTTAATAATGGCATATTATATTATTTATCGAAAAAGACAAAAATTAAAACAGCCTTAAATATTTTTTAAGGTTGTTTTAATTATAAAGATATATTATAATATGAACCAATAAAAAAGAAGATAATTCGTCCTTTTAAACAAGGAGGGGGACTTATGACTTATTTAGAAATAATGAAAAAAGCTTTAGATTACTATATAAATGAGCCATATAATAAAAAATTTAATCAATTTTGGCAAAATGAGTATTATTTAGAATCAAAAGAAAATAAGCCAAAGATAAAACAAGAATATAAAGATTTACAAGCATATTTAATATTTAAAACGCTTTATTCTAAAAAACTTTTAACTAAAGAACAAATTAATAAGTTAAAAAAATTAGAAATAAAATTAACTACTTTCAATCCTGCACTTCGTGACCTTCATTATCTTTCACAAATGCAGATCAATGCTGCTGTAGATCCTTATTATTATGATTCTTTATGTTTACTTAAAACGGAAGAATTATCTGATGAAAAACGACAAGAGTTAGAAGATTATATTAATGGTAATATTACCTGGGATAAAGATTCCATTGGTATTATTCAAACACCTATTGAACAAATTATTACGGAAACTTGTGTAATATTAGGAGATTTATTTTTTAGCGAACAAAGTTACAAATATATTCCTAAAGAATACTATATTGAAAATGCTAAGCTACGTCAGGAATGTTATGAGTTATTAAATGCTAACATTTGAAACAAACACTTGGAGGTAGATGATTATAAGTCTTTATATTTTTCTGTCAAAGCATTAAATGTTATTTTAGATTTAGCCAAAGCTGGTAAAGAAGATTGGCTTTCTAAATTAGAAAAAATTGATACATCTTATACTCGAAATTCAAATTTGCGTGTTAGTAATCCCATGATAAGTATTATATTTAATTCCAAAAAAGTTAATGCTTTAAATCTACAAACCAATGCTTTTGAAAATACTTTAAATAATTTGTATCTCAATTTCTTTTTAGGTGATAATTCTTATATAAATAAATTTTCTGATAGTCAAATATCTTTATTGTTATTTTATTATTTTAAAGATAATAACAGTCCCAATATAATTGCCGATATTATTGCAAATCAAGATAAATTGTTCCAAACATTAAACACTACAGAAAAAGATTACATTAAAGGAGAACACTTACGAAAATTAATTAAAAGTAATTGAAATAATTAAAAAAATAAGATAAAATAAATCTAGAAATTGTTGATTAGGACATGTTAATTAAAGCTCTTAAATAAAGTGATTTAGGAATAGTGAGAACCTAAAGTTAACCTTTAATTAATCCTACCTAGGAATGTAGTTAATACCTACCGGATAAAACCGTTATCTTAAATCAAGTGAAAAAAAGGATGGTACCGCATTATTTGCTCCTTGCAAGTAGTGTGGTTTTTATTTTAGGAAGAAGGGAAAATAATGAAATTAAGTCGTTTAAATATTAAAAAAATTAATTTAAATGATGTGTCTGATAATTATGCAGGTCAAGACATTCTAATGAAGTTAGGAGAACTTTATCAGTTTGAAAGTGGTATTTATGGTTATGGTAATATCTGGACTAAATTAGAAAGAGTAGTTGAAGATATTATTATTGATGAATTAGATAAAGCCGGTTGTATTCAAGTGGAATTTCCTAAATTACAACCACGAAAAATTTGGGATCAATCTAAACGTTGGGATATGTATACTAAAGATGGGGACATTATGTTTACTTTAAATAATAATTTAGGGGAATATGGTCTTGCTCCTACGGCGGAAGAATGTGCCACTTTATTTGGAGCTAATCGCCTGCCTTCTTATAAAAATTTACCAACTACTTATTATCAAATAGGAGAAAAATTTCGTAAAGAAATAAGAGCTCGTGGTTATTTGTTTCGTCCTCGTACTTTCGTGATGATGGATGCTTATTCCTTTGATAAAACAGAGGAAGATATGCGTAAAACTTATGAGTTAATGCATGAAGTTTATTTAAAAATATTTGCTCGATTAGGTATTAAAATTATTCCTACTGTAAGTGATAATGGGGTAATAGGTGGAAGTGTTGCGGAAGAATTCCAAGCTATTACTAAATTGGGCGAAGATAATATTTTATATGATGAGCAAACAAATATTGGTTTAAATAAGGAAGTTCTAGAATTTGCAAATAAAGAAGAGTATTTAAAACAATTAAATATTACCGATATTAATAATTTAAAAGAATATCCTGCGGTTGAACTAGGAAATAATTTTCAATTAGGTACTAAATATTCGGAAAGCATGCAATTATACTATGTTGATGAAGAGGGGAAACAAAAACCTTACTATATGGGATGTTATGGTATTGGTTTAGGACGTATTATTGCTTGTTTAATTGAAAATAATATTATTTTCAAAAATGAAAAAGTTAAAGGCTTTTCTTTACCATATAACATTGCTTATTATAAAGTACAAATTATTTATAATGAGCAAAACCAAGAAAAAGCTGAAGAACTATATCAGGAGCTCGTGGCTAGTGGAGTAAAAGCTATTCTTGATGACCGTGAAAATTTAAATATTGGTAATAGAATTAATGATGTCTATGTTTTAGGTACGCCAACAATGATTGTTTTAGGTAATAAATTTAATGATACAGAGTATGAAGTAGAGCATACTAAAGATGGTCAAGTAACTAAAGTTTTAAAAAAAGATATAATTTCATACTTTCTAAATAAAAATAAAAATTAAGCTTTGATAAATAAAAGTTGTATGTTATAATAGCAGATATATTTTAAAGGAAAAGGAGAAAAAATGGAAAGTAAAGATATAGTTGAATTTAAAGATTTTATTTTTCTAAGTAATCATAGCATTTTAGTAAAACAAACATCCTTAGACCCAGAATATAAGGATGATACTACTAATAACTTTGCTGTACTAGAAATAGGAACATTTAAAGTGAAAGCTTCACTTCATTTGGACAAAAATAGTATTTTATACAATTTAGTTGATATTCAAGGCGCTTTAACACCTGGGGAAATGCGCACTTTACTAACAATGATTGAAAATGTAAACAATGCCTTTTTATATCCACAAGAAGAAGAAGCACCAGCTGTTTTACAGTTGAATAAAAGGGTTTTACAGGAAGGTAATCATGAGTAATATTTTAGAAAAAGACTATCCCGAGTTAAATATTACTGAGCAAACTATTGAAAATATTAAAAAACATCCAAGATTATATAGAAATTCTCCAACGAGAATTTCTATGGGAAAAATTTATACTACCGAAGAATTTCAAAAAAGAAGCGATGAAATTTTAACTATGAGATTACCTGGAAATGAAAAATTGGTATTAAAAAGAGAAAGAAGTAAATGGAAGAGATAATCTTGCATTTATTTTTTTATTTGTATGTTTGTTTTTGCATAATATTTATTATATAATAATTATTGGTGATATAAATGTTTGAATACATGGGAGATAGATTAAGTGAAGCTATAAAAAATATTAAAGGCATGGGTAAAATAACAGAGCAAAATATAACTGAAGCTATGCGAGAAATAAGAATGGCTTTACTAGAAGCAGATGTTAATTATCAAGTAGTAAAAGAATTTACTAACAACGTTAAAGAAAAGGCTTTAGGTGAAGAGGTAGCTAAATCTTTAAAACCTGATGAATTATTTATTAAAATAGTTAAAGATGAACTGGTTAGTTTATTAGGAGAAGATTATGTTCCTTTAGAAGTAAATAAAAAGCCAACTATTTTAATGCTTGCAGGTTTACAAGGATCAGGAAAAACAACGACTAGTGGTAAGTTAGCTAATATGCTAAGAAAAAAACATAATAAAAAACCTTTACTAGTTGCTTGTGATGTTTATCGTCCGGCCGCAATTGATCAATTAAAAGATATTGGAAAACAGCTTAATATTGAAGTTTACACAGAAGGTAAAAAAGACCCTGTCGAAATTGTTCAAAATGCTTTAGTATATGCCAAAGACAAAGGTTTTGATTATATTATTATTGATACGGCTGGTCGTTTACACGTTGATGAAGCTTTAATGGCTGAGCTTAAAAATATTTGTGAAATTGCTCATCCCGAAGAAGTTATTTTAGTTATTGATGCCATGATGGGTCAAGATGCCATTAATGTTATAACGGGATTTAATGAAGCTTTATCTCTAACAGGTTGTATTTTAACTAAACTAGATGGTGATACCAAAGGTGGTGTTGCCTTATCCGTAAGACATTTAACTAATGTTCCTATTAAATTTATTGGCGACTCCGAAAAAATGGATGGTCTTTCGGAATTTGTTCCGGTGCGTATGGCCGAGCGTATTTTAGGTATGGGAGATATCTTATCAATTGCCGAAAAAGTAGAAGGCGTAATATCCGAAGATGAAGCCAAAATGCAAGCTAAGAAAATGCGTCAAGGTAAATATGATTTAGAAGATTTCCTAGCCAATTTAAAACAAATAAAAAAACTAGGCCCTCTTGAAAATATTATTAAAATGCTACCGGGTGCTCGTAAAATGGGTCTTAACAATATTAATATAGATCCTAAAGACATGGCTCATGTGGAGGCCATAGTATTATCTATGACGAAAGAAGAACGTCATCATCCGGAAATCTTAAAGGCTACTCGTAAACAAAGAATAGCCAAAGGTAGCGGACGCTCTGTGGAAGAAGTCAATCGTTTATTAAAACAATTTGATCAAATGAAGCAAATGATGAAACAAATGAGTAGCGGAAATTTTAAAATGCCATTTTAGATTTAAATGTTGTTTTAGAGTATTCTAAAATAATGAGGAGTTGATATTATATGGATGATTATGAAATAGCTAGGAAGACCAATTTAAAACCAATTAAAGAATTAATAAAAAAATATAATATAAAAGAAGATTTAATTGAAGAATACGGGAAGTATAAAGCAAAAATTGATTATACTAAGATTGCCAATAATAAGAAAGGCAAATTAATATTAGTTACATCTACTTCGCCAACGCCAAGCGGAGAAGGCAAGACTACTTTAGCTATTGGGATCAATGATGCCTTAAATAAACTAGACCGAAATAGTATTGTAGCTTTAAGAGAACCTTCTTTAGGTCCCGTATTTGGCATTAAAGGAGGAGCTTGTGGTGGAGGCTATGCTCAAGTAGCACCTATGGATGATATTAATTTGCATTTTACTGGAGATATTCATGCTGTAACAGCTTGTAATAATTTATTGGCTTCGATTATTGATAATCATTTATATTGGGGTAATAAATTAAATTTAGATGAACAGAAAATTGCTTTTAAAAGATGTTTAGATATTAACGATCGCGCTTTAAGAAATATTAAGCTTGCTAATCGAGAAGAATCTTTTAATATATCAACTGCTTCGGAAATAATGGCTATTTTATGTTTATCACAAAATATGGAAGATTTGAAAAAACGCTTAGGTGAAATATTTATTGGTTTTACGAAAGATAATAAAAAAGTATTTGCTAAAGATTTAGATTGTGTAGGAGCTTTAGCTATCTTACTTAAAGACGCTTTAAAACCCAATTTGGTTCAAACCTTAGAAAATAATTTAGCTCTTGTTCATGGCGGCCCTTTTGCTAATATTGCTCACGGAACTAATTCTATTATTTCTACTAATTTAGCTTTATCTTTAGCGGATTATGTTGTGTGTGAAGCTGGTTTCGGCAGTGATATGGGCGGTTTTAAATATTTTGATTTAATTAAACGTACCTTTAATTTAAATCCCCAAGTAGTTGTCATTAATACAACTATTAAAGGTTTAAAATATAATGGTCATGACAATTTAAATGAAGGACTTGCTAATTTAGATTATCATGTTCAAAATATGCAAAAATTTAGTGGAAATATTATTGTAGTTTTAAATGAATTTACTACCGATACCAAAGAGGAAATAGCTTTGTTAAAAGAAAGGTGTCAAAAACTTAAAGTGGCATTTGCTATTAGTCAAGCATTTAGTAAAGGTGGTGATGGTTGTCTTGATGTAGCTTCTAAAATAATTGATTTAGCTTCAAAAGAAATTAAAGGCATTTCTTTACCATATGATCTTCAAGATGATTTATTTACCAAAATAAAAAAAGTATGTACTAATTATTTAGCTGCTAAAGATGTAATGATTTCTGATAATATTAAAGATAAATTTACTTTAATTGCTCAAAGTTTTCCAAATTTACCTATCTGTATTGCCAAAACTCAGTACTCAATTAGCGATAATAAAGATTTATTAGGATATCCTAAAAATCATATTATGACAATTAGTGATATTGAAGTAGCAAATGGGGCAGGATTTATTGTCATTAGTATGGGAAGTATCCTGCGCATGCCTGGTTTAGCTAAAAAAGCCAATTATTTAAACATGGATATAACTGATGATGGTATTAAAGGTTTATTTTAACTTGTTTTGCCTATACAGGATATTCAAGGTATTCATAAAATACACTAGAAAGGATAGTGTATTTTAATGTTATTAAATAAGCGTTGTATGGATAAGAGTGAACAAATGGATTACGCTACAACTGGAGATTATAGTGCTATGAATATGGGTATGGGAGCAAATCCTTGTTGTGAAAATCAATTTCCAGGAGTGACTTGTCCACCAGTTTATGAATGTCCTCAAGTAAGATGTTGTCATCGTGAAATATTTCATGAAGTACCACATATTATACCAGTAGAAACTAAAATTATTAATCATCATATTTATCGTCACACTTATACACCTGCATATACTTGTTGTGAAGAAAATGAAGTGGCAAATGTTTACGATAATAAATGTTGTTTCTAAAAATCTCCAATGGAGATTTTTTCTTTAAAATAAAATATGTTATACTAAACTTAGGAAAAGATAGGTAAATTTATTTATTGTGAGGTGAAAGAATGTCAGAAAAAGATTTTATTATCACAAAAGACTTAGATGAGGTGGCTAAAATACATAGCAATCCTCAATATGCAACATGGAGGTGTGAGCATGTTGATGATGAATATAGGTTTTATTCTCCTACATATAAAAAGCAAGATGTTTTCACTAGAAAAAAAGTAAAAGAAGAAGAAACATATGCTACATTAGAACAGTTAGAGCCCTTATTATCAGAAACAGGTTATATATGGTTTGGACATGGGACAGGTAGAATGGGAAATTCTGATGATGTAGTTGATTCAATTTTTAGGGAAGGACTTAGAACCAAAGACAACTCTTTATATTTTACAGCTGTAGGATTAAGTACGCCAACGCCTGAGTTAAAAAAGCAATATAAAGAATTAGATTTACCAGAACCAACTATAGAAAGATTAAAAAATCAATTTAATAACTGGGAACATCTAGATTCGAAAAAAATTATAATTGCGAGAATACCTACAGAATATGTAAACAACATGGGGGATCGTTCAGATCGGGAAGGGGAAATGTTTGGTGCCTTTTATAATCAAAAACTCCAACCTAATGGTAAAAAAACTAATTATTTATCTCCAAAATTTATTGTAGGATGCTTTGATGTAGAAAAGCAAGCAGTGAGGTTAAATAAAAATTTTGAACAAACATTAAGTGAAGAAACAATAGAGCAATTAAAATCGGGCTATGAAGAAGCCTTAGCAAAAACAAAAGCAAGATTAAGCAGTTTTTCAATCTATCCAATTAACCAACAAGAAGAGCAAATCGCATCCCAAGAACCACAATCTTTCGATTTTGAATCGAATAATATTTTTGATTTTCCTGATTTAGAATGGGAAGATTTTAATACTATTGGTAAAGTAAAATAGAAAAATTGTATAGCCGAATATTAATAAAAATTTATTCTTAATTCTATCTTGAAAATCTCGTAAATATGTGTTAGTATAGCCACTATGTTGGAGGTTTATATGAATCTATTAGAAGAAAAAATAAATACATTTAAAAGCAATGAAGAATTAATGCAAAGTCGAACATTTCCAAATAGTGATGCGCAAAAACTTGATATATATGATATAGCTAATATTTCCAATGAAGCTATTATTGCTGATTTAAAAAAAACAGCCACTTTTAATTTTGCAGTGATAATTCCACTTATGAGAGATATTTATAGTAAATTAAATGGAAAGAATTATCAAGCAATATATCTATCTAGTTTAGAAGAAGAATCTTTATATATTCCTAATAAATTATTTTCTAGAGAAAAAAATCTATATACGAGAAAAATAGCTTTAATTAACGAAGATTTTAAGCAAGATTCTTTATCAGATGAAGAATTATTAAAATTACAAGAGCAAGGGGACTTAATAGTAATACTTTCTCAAAAATTAACAGCTAATAAATTAAAATCTCCTTTTCCTAAAAAATTTGAATATGATATTTGTAACTTATTTAGTACTGATGAAAATAATATCTTTAATAAATTTATGAAAGAATTAATTAATCGAAAACTTGAGTTAAATACTTCTGAATTAAGTATTGAAGAAATGCAAAAAATTAAAGATGAATTTCTTTTAAAACAACAAGGTCACACATTAACAAAAAAAATCTCAAAATAGAGATTTTTTTATTTTACTTCCATAATAACTGGTAAAATAATTGGCCTTCGTCCGGTTAAATTATTAATATAGGGACTTAACTCCAAAATAATTTGATTTTTAAGATCTAAATAATTGTAAGGATTTGCGGAAAGAATATTTTTGACAATTTCACTTATTTTATTTTCAATCTTGGCAATTAATTCGGCATTTTCATTAACAAGTACGAATCCTCGGGTTGTAACATTTGGCTTAATGAGTAATTCTTTAGCTTTAATATCGATATTTAAAATTGTCACTAAAATTCCATCTTTACTCATAAGTTTACGATCTTTAATAACCACACTACCGACATCACCAATTCTCGAACCGTCTACATACACATCTCCTGACGTGACTTTTCCACCTTTATGAACACCATTATCATCGAGAATTAACTCTTCGCCATTTTGCATAACAAATACTTTATCAGGATCTAATCCACAGGAAATTGCTAGTTCTTTATGTTGCATAAGCATACGATATTCTCCGTGCATAGGCATAAAGAATTCTGGGCGAATTAAACGTAACATTAATTTTAGTTCTTCGGCTTTAGCATGTCCAGAAGTATGGATATCACTAAATTCAGAATTGGTATAAACTTTAACACCTTTTAAATATAGTTTATTTATAATGCGATTGATACTAGCAGCGTTTCCCGGAATAGGTGAGGATGAGAATACGACTAAATCATCGCTCATTAAAGATATTTGTTTATGAGTTCCATTAGCAATGCGCGATAAAGCGGCTAGGGGTTCTCCTTGCGAACCAGTACATAAGATACAAACTTCATTTTTCTTTAAAGCCTTGGCAGCATTGGAATCGATAAACATACTTCGATCATTTAAAAGACCATTATCTAAAGCGAGATTAATATTAGTTTCCATACTTCGGCCAAAGACTACAATTTTACGATTATGCTTTTTACAAGTTTCAACAATATGTTTAATTCGAAAAACATTAGAAGCAAAGGTAGCAATTATTAAACGGCCATAATGTTTAGAAAAAATGCCACTTAAAGCTTCATCTACCGAACTTTCACTTTTCGAGTATCCTTCGGTTAAAGCATTAGTACTATCACTTAAAAGCAATTTAATACCTTGATCGGAAAGTCTAGCCATTTTATGTAAATCAGCCATTGGACCAATGGGATTTAAGTCAAATTTAAAATCACCTGTTGAGAAAATTGTTCCATTAGGGGTATGGACCACAACTGCAAATGAATCAGGAATAGAGTGAGTAGTTGTTACAAATTCAATATTAAAATATTTTGTTTTAATAAAGCTATCTTTATTAATTGTTTCAATACCATTATAAGCCACACTACGATCTTCTAATTTTTTATAAATTAAATCAACTGCCATTTTGGGAGCATAAATTTTAGGAATATGAACATTTTGCAGTAAAAAAGATATTCCACCAATATGATCTTCATGGCCATGCGTAATAAACAATCCTTTAATTTTACTTTCATTTTGTTTTAAATAAGTAACATCTTGGATTACATAGTCAACTCCTAGAAGTTCGTCTTCGGGAAACATAACACCAGCATCAATGATAATAATTTCACTTTTGTGGGTAATAACATACATATTTTTCCCAACTTCACCTAAGCCACCTAAAGCAACCACAGATGTATAGTTATCTGTTTTCATAATTATAATTCCTTCTTTCAATAAAAATAAAGTTAATTGATTAAATTAATTATACAAAAAATATTTTATATTGTCTAGAAATTTAGTACAATAATAATGGTGATGGTATGAAAAATAAAAAGGGATTTACTTTAATAGAGCTCTTAGCAGTAATTGTAATATTGGGAACTTTAATTACTTTAGCGACCGTAGGAGTTATTAAAGTTATGAATGATAACAAAGAGAAAGTGGGAAAATTCACTTTGTCGCAAGTAGAAGATGCTTCAAAGACTTATGCTTTAGATCATGATTATTGCGAATCTTCTTGTGTTTTTAAGGGGCAAGGACCAATAATTGATGCCTTAGATGACTATTTTGCCGAAATTGAAACCAAATGTAATTTTAGTGCTGATGCAACTTTAACAATAAAATGGGAAAATAATGCGGTTTCTGTTAAGACAGAAGGTATAGAATGTACGGAGTAAGAAATTATGAATATATTAGAAATTATTACAAAAAAGAAAAATAAACAAGAACTTTCTTATGCGGAGTTAGAATATGCTTTTATGGGATTTTTACATAAGCAAATACCTGATTATCAGATGAGTGCTCTTTTGATGACTATTTGTCTTAATGAACTTAATGAAAAAGAGATATTTGCTTTAACAGATATTTTTATTAAAAGTGGCGAAGTTAGAGATTTAACTAAGGTGGATGGAGTTTGTGTCGATAAACATTCCACTGGTGGGGTTGGCGATAAAACAACATTAGTAATTGGTCCGATTGTGGCGACTTGCGGTTTAAAAATGCCGAAAATGAGTGGCCGAGGATTAGGTTTAACCGGCGGAACTATTGATAAATTAGAAAGTATTCCGGGTTTTCAAGTAGAATTAACAGAAGAAGAATTTTGGGCGGGGTTAAAAGAAGTAGGATTTGTCAATGTTTCGCAAAGCGCTAAGTTAGTGCCTTTAGATAAAGAAGTATATGCTTTAAGGGATGTTAGTGGGACAACCGAATCCATTGGTCTAATTGCGGTAAGTATTATGAGTAAAAAAATTGCGGGTGGAGCTAGAAATATTTTAATAGATGTTAAATATGGAAATGGAGCTTTATTAAAAACAAAAGAGGAGGCAAATGCTTTTGCCAATTTAGTTAAAAAAATTGGGGAAAAATATCAAGTAAAAGTCCAAACTATAATTGATAGTATGAATATTCCTTTAGGTAATAATATAGGTAATGCTCTAGAAGTTATAGAAGCGATGGATATTTTGCAAGGTAAACAAGGCTATTTAACTGATTTATGTTTAAAGTTAGCAGCCAATTTAATTAGTATGGGTTATAATATTTCTTATGAAAAAGGCTATAATATGGCTCAAGAAGCTATTACGAGTGGTAAAGCATATCAAAAATTTTTAAAATTTGTCAAATTTCAAAAAGGTGATATTACAAAATTGAAAGTTAGTCCTAATACTTTAGAAGTAAAAAGTAATGAAGAGGGTATTCTAAAAGATATCGACGCCCATAAAATAGCAAAGTTAGCTAGTCAATTAGGATGCTTTCGCAATAATAAAGAAGAAAAAATTGATTACGGAGTAGGAATAGTACTAAAGAAAAATTTAGGAGAATATGTCAATCAAGGTGATATTTTATGCACATTATATGTAAAAGATGTTAATATTAAAGTAGATAAGGAATGTCTTAAATGTTTTAAAATTGAAGGAGGAAATATATGACACCACATATTGAAAGTGCAAAAGAAGATATTGCAGAAATCGTTTTAATGCCGGGAGATCCCCTAAGAGCAAAATATATTGCCGAAACTTATTTAGAAGAGGCTAAACTAATTAATACAATAAGAAACATGTTTGGCTATACAGGTTATTATAAAGATAAAAGAATAACTGTATTTGCCTCAGGCATGGGAATTCCGAGTATTGGAATTTATGCTTATGAATTATTTAATTTTTATGATGTTAAAAGAATTATTCGGATTGGTTCGGCTGGTTCCTTTAATAAAAATATTAATGTTGGTGATATTGTTTTAGCTACAGAAGCTTATAGTATTTCCGATTTTGATAACTTTATGCTCAAAAAAGATTTCCCTTTTATGCCTGGAAACGAAAAACTAAATCAAGTAATCGTCAAAACGGCGCAGGAGGCTCATCTTGATATAAAAGAGGGAAAGATTATTACAAGTGATGTTTTTGATCATTATGTTGATTTTGCTAATTTTTTAGCTTTACATGAAAAAGAAAACTACTTGGCAAATGAAATGGAAGCCTTTGGGTTATTTAGTCTAGCTCAAAAATTTCATAGAGAAGCTTCTTGCCTTTTAACCGTCGTTGACACTCATCATAGTTCAGAAGAAATCTCGGCCGAAAATCGCGAAACCGCTTTAGATACGATGATTAAACTCGCTTTAGATTCTATCATTAAATAGTTTACAGTTACTGACAACGCTTATCATAAAATATACAATATCAGTTTACAACATTATTTACTTTTTGCTATAATAACAATGCAGGTGAAATAATGAAGCAGTTAATACATTATATATTTAATTTAATTGGTAAACTAAGTGTAGTTGATATGATAGTTATAATAGCTTTAATGACTTTTATAATTCTAATAATATCCGTGATTTACCTATATAAAATTAGTTCTTTAGAAATTATAGAAAGTGAAGAAAATGATATGTTAGATTTAAAAGAAATTACAAAGCAAATTGAAGAAAATCCTAAAAAAAGAAATATTGAATTAACCCCATACGAAAAAGAACAAGAAGAAAAAGCCATTATCAGTTATGATGAACTTTTAAAAAGTAGCAATTCTATGAAGATAAATTACGATGATGAATATGATGCGACGGGTGTTCGTGTCAAAAAAGTTGATTTAAAAAATATTGCTGATTATGATGAAACTAGTACCGATACAGATGTGCATGTTATTAGTTATAAAGAAGAAGAGGCTTTTCTAGAAGCTTTAAAGAAATTAAAAAATATGTTATCATAAGACCTACAAGGTCTTTTTTAGGTGGTGAAGAAAATGAACGTGCATATAATCACATTAGGATGTAAAGTTAATGCTTATGAAAGTGAAATTATTAAAGAAAAATTTTTAGCTCAAAATTATAAAATAGTTGATGATTTAAACATTGCCCAAATTGTGGTGGTTAATACTTGCAGTGTTACTAATATGGCCGATAATAAATCAAAAAAAATAATTCGCAGTATTAAAAGAGACAATAAAGAAGCTATTATTGTTGCATGTGGCTGTATGACCCAAAATCATCAAGATAAGTTAGTTGATTTGGATATTGATATTTTAATAGGCACTAATAACAAAAGCCAAATTGTTGAATTAGTGACTGAATATTTAAAAAATAGAAAAACGTATCAGCATTTTGATAATATGCAAACAGTGCCCTTTGAAGATATGCAAGTTGCCAAATTTTCGTCTCTAACTCGTGCTTTTTTAAAAATTCAAGATGGGTGTGATAACTATTGTTCTTATTGTGTTATTCCTTATCTAAGAGGAGCCAAACGTTGTAAAGATTTTAATGTTGCTTTAAAAGAAGCGGAAAGTTTAGTGCAAAACGGTCATAAGGAAATTGTGTTAACGGGTATCCATACGGGTTCTTATCAATGGGAGGATAAAGATTTAACAGATTTGATTGAAGCTATGAGTCAAATACCAAACTTAAAACGCATTAGAATCTCTTCGATTGAAATTTTGGAAATAACTGATAAATTTATTAAAATGCTTCAAAATAATAATAAAGTCTGCAATCATTTACATATCCCTTTACAAAGTGGTAGTGATAAGATTTTAAAATTAATGAATCGCCGTTATAATAAACAAAAATTTCAAGAGATTGTTACGAAAATTAGACAAGTGCGTCCAGATATAAACTTGACTACTGATTTAATTGTCGGTTTTCCCGGTGAAACCGAAGATGATTTTTTAGAATCTTTTCAATTTTGCCAAGAATTAGGATTTAGTAAAATTCATACTTTTCCTTTTTCTTTACGCAGTGGAACAAAAGCGGAAACCTTGCCCAATCATTTAGATAATGCTTTAAAAAAACAAAGAGTCAAAAAAATAATGACTTTATCTAGCCAATTAGAAATCGCCTATTACCAAAAATTTCTTCATAAAAATGTGGAAGTGTTAATCGAAAAGAGTTTTCCCCAATATTCCTTAGGTCATACAAGTAACTATATTTTGGTAAAAATTAATCAAAAACTAGAACCAAATCAATTATATACTGTAAAAATTGTAAACGTAAGTAAAGAATGCGTAAATGCTGAAGTAATTGATTGCTTAATAACAAATTAATAAGCTATACTAATAATGGTGAGGATATGAAAAATAATGATATAAAATATTACAGTTTAGAAAGACGCACCCCAACAAGTAACGAACATTTAGGAAAAACAAAATATTCCCAGCAAGCAATCCAAAAAATAAATCGTAATAAGAAAATAACTCTTAATAAAAAAGGGGCAATTGCTATTTTAATAGTAACGATGGCCACAGGATTTACTGCGCATATGGGACTTGAAAAAACCGTAGATTTCATGGCCCAACAACGCATGGAAAATGCTGCCTATATAGAAGCCCAAAAACCGGTAGCCTATACTAATTATAGTGATATACAAATATCAACAATGGACCTTGAATCAAGAATTGAATTATATAAATCTTATGCTTCTTATGTGGATAATAATGCTCAATTACCATATACTTATGAAGTTCAAGGCTTACCTGATAACTTAAATTATTCCAAAGCATTGTATAATGCTAATGAAGCTTACGAATTATATAAAAGCACTTATGCTTATACCTTAAATCCTCAAGATAAACAAGCAGCTTTAAAGCAAATTCTGCAAAAATATATGCTTGTAGTTAATATGATAAATAGTGTTTATGAAGGTCATTATGCTATTAATGTGGAAAACGCTGATGATTCTTATAAGCTTATAAATCAAGTAAATGAGCACGCTTCGAAAACTTTATAAAATTTTAGAAGTTTTTTTCTTGCCATAAAAAGCAAACTAATGTTATTATTTAATGGGTGATAACATGATAAGTATTAAAGGCAACGTTCGTTACATGATTTATGAAAATAACAATGGTTATAAAGTCGGCCAATTTCATATTAAAAATACGGATGATGAACAAATGGCAGAATTTAAAAATAAAACTATTACATTTACGGGTTATTTTCCTGAACTTAATAAAGAGGATACTTACACTTTTAAAGGGGAATATATTTATCATGATCGCTATGGCTATCAATTTGCAGTTAAAGAATATATTAAAGAAGCACCAGAAGGAAAAGATGCGGTTATTGAATTTTTAGCAAGTCCTTTAATAAAAGGTTGTGGGGAGAAAACAGCTATTAAAATAGTTGATATTTTAGGAGAAAATGCTTTAAATATTATTAAAGAAGATCCCAATAAACTTTTACTTATTCCTAAAATTAGTGAAAAAAAAGCTCAACAAATTTATAATTCTCTTATTAAATATAATGAAAAAGATGATTTAATTTTAAGTTTACAAAAAATGGGTTTTTCCTTAAAAGAAACGCTTTTATTAATGGAAGAATACGAAGATAATTTAAAAACGATAATTGAAGAAAATATTTATGAGTTAACAACATATATTGATTTTAAAAAAATTGATAAAATTTATTTAAATAATGGTGAAACTAATAGTGAAACAAGAGTTAAGGCTTGCATTATTGAAACACTTAAAAGATTAGAATTTATTAATGGGGATACTTATCATGATAAAGACGATATAATTAAATATCTAAATAAAGAATTTAATATTCCTCTAACTAATATCGATAGTTTTTTAACAAAATTACACGCTTTAAAAGAAATATATATTTTAGATGATAAAATATTTTTATTTGCTACTTACATAATGGAAAAAGATATTGCGGAAAATTTATATTTGATAAGTAGTAGCCCTAATAAAAAAGTCTCTAAATGTAATGAAAAGATTGAAAGATTAGAAAATGAATTAGAAGTAAAATATAACCATGATCAAAAAGAAGCGATTTTAAAAGCTTTAAATAATAATATCAGTATTATTACGGGTGGACCAGGAACCGGTAAAACAACAATTATTAATGCCATTGTCAAAATCTTAATTACCGAATATAATCTTTCGAACATAGATATTTTAAATTCCATTGCCTTACTAGCTCCGACGGGTCGAGCTAGTAAAAAAATGAGTGAATCGACTAATTTGCCAGCTATGACCATCCATCGCTTTTTAAAATGGAATCAAGATACTAATACCTTCCAAGTAAATGAAGATAATAAAAATTTTCAAAAGTTTATAATTGTTGATGAGGTTAGTATGATTGATACCGCATTATTTGATGCATTATTAAAAGGAATATATAGTAATGTTAAATTAATTTTAGTTGGGGATGCTAATCAACTTCCAAGTGTTGGGTCAGGGCTTATTTTAAACGATTTAATTGCTTCTAATTGCTTTTCCCATACTGAACTTAAAGAAATATATCGTCAAAGTGCCAATTCTTATATACCCGATTTAGCTCGCGAAATTAGAGAATATAATTTAAGTACTAATTTTTTAGAACAAAAAGATGATTATAATTTTTTAAATGTAGCTAATAATCAAATTAAAGAAACTTTAAGACAGTTATGTACAATGAGTAAAGAAAAAGGCTTAAATGAAAAAAATATGCAAATACTAGCTCCTATGTATAAAGGGGAAAATGGCATTGATAACCTTAACTTTTTACTGCAAAATTTATTTAATCCTCCTAGTAAAGATAAAAAAGAACTTAAAGTCGGCGATGTGATTTATCGCATGCATGATAAAGTCTTACAATTGATTAATGATCCGGACAATAATGTTTATAATGGCGATATTGGTTATATACATAAAATCGGTAAAGATGAACATAATAAAGATGTAGTTACCATAGATTTTGAGGGTAGCTACATTAACTACAATAAAGATGATATGTTAAATGTTAAACATGCTTATGCGATGACTATTCATAAATCGCAAGGTAGTGAATTTGAACATGTCATAATGATAGTTAGCTCTTCTTACCACAAAATGCTCTACAATAAACTTATTTATACTGGGGTATCTCGAGCTAAGAAAAGTTTGGTAATTATTGGTAATCCGCATAGTTTTTTAGAAGCTACGCAAAATTCTTATAGTACACAAAGAAAAACGGATTTAAAAAGGATGTTAATGCATAATTTGTCGGCTTTTGAACCAAACTAATAATGAAGGATGGTGTATTTATGAAAAAAGCAATGTCTTTAATGCTATCAGCAAGTATCATGGGAGCAGGAATTGCTACATATTGTTTTATGAATAAAGACACAAAAAAGAACGCTGATAAACTTTTAAATACCGCAATGGATTGTGCGGATAAAAGTCTAAAAAATATGTAAAATTAAAGGCCAATCATAGTATTGGCTTTTATTGTGTGCTATAATATTTTTTAGGGAAGTGAATAAAATGCCGGTTAAAAAAGAAAAAAAAGAAACATTAGATATTCAAGCAATTAATGAATCTGTAGGTTTATCCAAAAAGATTTTAAGAATTTTATATGTATGCATGATTATTGGGGTAATATTACTAGTTACTATAATTGCTAAACAATGGCGTGTTCCAAGCTTTATTTTAACTTTTTTAAAGATTTTAACACCGTTATTTATTGGTTATATTATTGCTTGGCTATTTCATCCATTAGTTATGTTTTTAAATCGAAATGGCTTTAAAAAAGGCTTAGCTGTCGTTATAGTTTATATTGGCTTTATTGCCTTATTATATTTGTTTATGAGTATGTTACTTCCTACTGTGATTAATCAATTTAACGATTTAGTATCCTCATTGCCGAAAATATTTAGCAGTATCAAAGATTTTATTAATGACTTTTTAAAAAATATTGATAACATTAATCCGACAACTATCAATAATATTAGAAATACAATTTATTCTAACATTGGTGGCTTCTTTAATGGTATCGTTGAAGATTTGCCAAATAAAGTCATTGGTATTATGGGCTCTTTATTTAGTGGTATTGGTACTTTATTAATTAGTTTGATAATTGGCTTTTATATGTTATTTGATTTTGATTCAATACAAAAACATTTTGTGAAATTAATTCCAATAAAATATCGTTATGAAATAACAGAATTAACAAATGAAATAGGTCGTCAATTAAGAAAATATGTCAACGGTGTCTTTGGCGTGGCGAGTATAATTTTAGTGGGCTGTTCAATTGGCTTTGCCATCATTGGCTTAAAAGCGCCTTTGTTATTCGGAATGTTTTGTGGAATCACCGATTTGATTCCTTATATTGGTCCTTATATTGGGGGAGCTGCGGCGGTTATTGTTGGTTTTTCCCAAAGCCCTTTGATAGGTATATTAGCTTTAGTAGTTATAATTGTTTTCCAAACTTTAGAAAGCTATATAATTCAACCGATTGTTATGAGCAAAACAATGAAATTACATCCAGTTACCATTTTAATTGGTTTGACTGTTTTTGGTAGTTTCTTTGGCATAGTAGGAATGGTTTTAGCTACCCCAATCATTGCCTTCTTAAAAATTATCTTTAAATTTATTAATAAGAAATTTAATTTAGTTGATTTAGAAACAGAATAGACAAAAGGAAGTAGATAACATGAATATTAAAGATTTATATATTGAATTTTTTAAAAATAAAGGACATAAACAAATTCCTAGTGCTCCTGTAGTACCGGAAAATGATAATACCGTTTTATTTAATACCGCCGGAATGCAACCTTTAATTCCTTATTTAATGGGTCAGGAACATCCTTATGGTACAAGATTATGTGATTATCAAAAATGCATTAGAACTAACGATTTAGATGAAGTAGGAGATACATATCATCATACTTTTTTTGAAATGTTAGGAAACTGGAGTTTGGGTGATTACTTTAAAAAAGAAGCTATTACTTGGAGTTTTGAATTTCTAACCCAAGTTTTAAATATACCAGTAGAAAAACTAGCTGTTACAATCTTTGCTGGTAATGAAATTGCTCCGATGGATAATGAAACGAAAAATCTTTGGCTAAGCTTAGGAATTAAGGAAGAAAGAATTTGTGCGACGAAAGAGGATAATTGGTGGCCAAATTTAGAATTACCAGGTCTATGTGGTCCTGATTCTGAAATGTTCTACTGGCGCAGTGATGATCCTGTTCCAGATAAATTTGATCCGGAAGATGAAAGATGGGTTGAAATCTGGAATGATGTTTTTATGCAATATAATCATAATGAAGATGGAACAATTGTGGAACTACCTAAAAAAAATGTTGATACAGGCATGGGCGTAGAACGAACTACTGCCATTTTAGAAGGAAAAAATGATAATTACGAATCAAGTATATGGCAACCAATCATCCAAATAATTGAGGAAGTTTCTAATAAGAAGTATGAAGATAATCAACGTAGCATGCGGATTATTGCAGATCATATGAGGACAGCTGTCTTTATAAGTGCTGATCCTGCCGGAATAAAACCTAGTAATGTTGGTCAAGGTTATATATTAAGAAGATTAATCCGTAGAGCCATCAGACATGCCAAAAATATAGGTATAGATATTAATTCTAATTGGGAGCAAGAAATTGCTTTAAAAATATTAGATATGTACAAAAAATATTATAAAGAATTAGATGATAATAAAAATATTGTCTTAGAAGTATTAGCTAATGAAAAAATTAAATTTAATAGAACTTTGGAAAAAGGTTTAAAAGAATTTAATAAAGTAACAGCAAGTGGTCAAGATATAGACGGTACTCAAGCATTTCATTTATTTGATACTTACGGATTTCCGATTGAACTAACAGAGGAATTAGCTAATGAATTAGGCTTGAAAGTAGATATAGAAGGATTTAAACAAAAATTTAAAGAACATCAAGAATTATCTCGAACAGCTTCTGCCGGACAGTTTAAAGGGGGACTTGGTGGTCATGGTGAAATTGAAACAAAATATCATACCGCTACCCATTTATTAAACGCGGCCTTAAAAGTAGTAGTTGATAAAGATATTCATCAAAGAGGGTCTAATATAACATCAGAAAGATTACGTTTTGATTTTAATTGTGACCATAAATTAACTGACGAAGAAAAAAGTAAAGTGGAACAACTAATTAATAGCTGGATTAAAGAAGGTATTGATGTTACTAAACAAGAAATGTCAAAAGAAGAAGCTATTAAATCAGGAGCAGAATGTATGTTTATTGAAAAATATCCAAATATTGTAACTGTTTATAGTATTGGGGATATTTCCAAAGAACTTTGTGGAGGTCCTCATGTTAAAAATACTAATGAACTTGGGACATTTAAAATAAAAAAAGAAGAAGCAAGTAGTGCAGGAGTAAGAAGAATAAAAGCTATATTAATTGATGAATAAAGCATTGATAAAAAAATCAATGCTTTTTTAATAATACTTAAGTTAAAAGGCTTATAGCAAAAATGACATCTCGCATGCTATAATATGGCGGTTCAAGCCCATATTAAGCATGAAAAGAGAGATGTCATGGCTAAAAGTTTAGCACATACAAAATATATGTGTAAGTATCATATAGTATTTATTCCAAAATTTAGAAGGGAAGTAATATATAACAAATTAAGAAAAGATATTCAAAAATATATAAAAGATTTGTGCAAATGGAAAGGGGTAGAAATAATAGAAGGGCACATGATGAGTGATCATGTGCATTTACTATTAGAAATACCACCAAGAATGAGTGTATCATATTTTATGGGGTATCTAAAAGGGAAAAGTAGTTTGATGATATTTGAAAAACATACCAATTTAAAATATAAATTTGGAAATAGGAATTTTTGGGCAACAGGATATTACGTAAGTACAGAGGGATTAAATGAAGCAACAATAAGAAAATATATAAGGGAGCAAGGACATGAAGATATGATGCAGGATAAATTAACAAAGAAAGAATATGTAAACCCTTTTAAAGGTTTGTTTAAGTAGTCATAGCACTGGGCTTGAGCGAAGAGAAAGCCAGCATCCATTTGCGTGCTGGCTAATATCAAAGCCTTATAGGCTGTGTGAAATCCACCCGTTTTACGGGTTGTTATTTTATGCCAAATTCCTTTGACAATAGGACTAGGGGGGGGGTATAATAGAAAATAGGAGAGATACCCATGAACAAAAAAAGAATAGAAAAAGAAATAAAGAAAGCACAAAAAAAAGGAATATATAATCCGAAATTAAAATTA
>CANRFQ010000004.1 GCA_947629935.1 uncultured Bacilli bacterium
CAACTACTAATAGTCCATATCCAGCAACATCCAATTATCTATATTATACAGGTTCATCTTCTTGGTTCTGGAGCTCGTCGCCTAGCAATTCAAGTGCTTATCTTGCTAATGGCTTTTACGGCCTCCTGAGTAATCGTTACTTGACCTACAGCTATGTCGATTATTCAAGCGGCGCGCGGCCAGTTATCAATCTAAAAACTGAAGGACTGAAAGCTACTGGAGAAGGAACTAGAGGTAATCCATATGTAATAAGCCAATAGGCTTATTACAAAAAAAGCAAACAAAAACGAAGAGATGTCCAAACTTTGCTCCGCCACAGTTTGGATCGAATAAAAAAAGGTATAAACAGAAGTTTATATAGGGATAAATCTAAAACAGGGCGTGATTTTTCTCGTCGCCTAATAATTCAAATACTAATAATGCTAACATCCAATGTGAAAATATTTATAAAGAATATAGTCATATTATATGTAAACTTTAATAAAATTAATAAGGTGATAGCATGAATAGTATCATTCTTATTCTTAAAGGTTTTTTGATTGGTTTAGGAAAGATTATTCCAGGTGTAAGTGGTAGTATAATCGCTCTTTGTTTAGGAGTTTATGAAAAAGCTATTAATGCCATTACTAATTTTTTTAAAGATCTAAAAAATAATATTTTATATTTAGGTAAATTAGGATTAGGTATCATTATTGCTATTATCTTTTTTAGTAATGTTATTATTTATATGTTAGATAAATATTATTTATATACTATAATATTATTTACTGGCTTGATATGTGGAACAATTCCATATATTATCAAAAAAGTAGAAGTTCATAATAAATTCCATTTAATCTATATTTTATTAGGATTAGGATTAGTTTATTTAATTAGTAATTTTAAAAATGCTATTGTTTATATGCCTGAGGCAAATATTTTAAGCTTTTTATATACCATTTTAATTGGTTTTATTGACGCTGCAACTATGATTATTCCGGGGATAAGTGGCACAGCAATTTTTATGATGATGGGGTGTTATGATTTTGTTCTAAAAATATTTAGTAATCCTTTGGCTCATTTGTGTAGTTTTAGTTTATTTGCCTTAGGTATTATAATTGGTGTAATTATAATGACCAAGATAGTCGCTTATTTACTTTCTAAACATAAAGAATCTTTTTATTTATTAATTATAGGTTTTTCTTTAAACTCCATTTTATATTTAATTTTTAAAATTATTCCTTTAATTAATTTTGCAAATATTATTACCTGTATATTGTTATTTATTGGGGGATTTATTTTAAGTTTATCTATTGAAAAACTGTAATAATCCTTTTATAATTTAGGTGTGTCCTCGTAGCTCAGTTGGATAGAGCACTGACCTCCTAAGTCAGGTGTCGGAAGTTCGAATCTTCTCGGGGACGCCATTTTAGATTTAAACTGAATTAGATATCAGTTTTTTTATTGGAAGAAAAAAGCTTCACTTGATTTAACTAAAGTCTAATGATATAATTCCAGCGAAAGAGGGGATGATTATGCAATCTCAAGAAAATGCTACTAACCAAAAGAGTAATAGGAAATATATATTATATATAATAATTGTGATTTTTATATTTTCGCTAACTGCACTCGTTTATAGATTAGGGGTTAATCTTTATGAAAAGTATGAAACTATTAAGGAAGAAGAAAGATTAAACAAAGAAAAAATAGAAAAAGGCCAACAAGAGATAAGAGATAAAATTCAACAGGAACAAGAAAAACAACGAGAAGAAGCAAATAAACAAAAAATAGATGTATTTAATAGTAATTATGAATTTTGGTCTGGAACTCAAATAAGTAGTGTTGTAACAAGAGTATTAGATAAGGTTATTACCAACAACAATACTAATAATGAACATCAAATAGAAGTTGTTTTTGACGGAAATACTTATGGATCAGATGCTAATAATATTAGAAATATAAAAGATAGTTTAAAAAATTTTAATGGTTATAATATACAACAATATGAAATAATTTTAGCTTATGATGAAAATGGCTATATTAATAAAATAACTATCGAAACAAAGTAATGGAGGATAAAAATGTTAATTAATATAATTTTATTTATTATTGTTATAATTTCTGCTTCTTTAATTATTATTTACAATAATTTTATAAAAGCAAATAATAGGGTAAAACAGAAATCCTCAGCAATAGATGTTTTGCTTAATCAAAGATTTGAATTATTACCTAATTTAATAGAAACAGTAAAGGGATATTCAAAATATGAATCATCAACTTTTGAAAATTTAACTAAATTAAGAAATACATATAACAATTCAAATTTTAGTGTTAATCAAACAAATAAGATAGATAATGAATTTGTAAAGTTACTTGCAATAGCTGAGAATTATCCTGAATTAAAAGCTAATTCAAATTTTTTAGATTTGCAAGCCAATTTAAAAGAAATTGAAAATAAATTAAGTGTGGCTAGAATGAGTTATAATGATGCTGCCACTGATTTTAACAATAAAGTTGAATCTGTACCATCTAATATAGTTGCTAAAATATTTAGATTTGAACAAAAAGAATTATTCACATTAGATGCTAGTAAAAAAGAAAATGTGAAAGTATCTTTATAATAAAGTAGGTTATTGACTTCTACCCTCTGAGGGTGTATATTATAATTGGTGATAAGAATGAATACGAAGACAAAGGTTAAAACAAAGACTACTTATATAAGTTTAGAAGAAAAGAAAAAAATTATTAAAAGAATTAAAACAATTGAAGGCCAAGTTCGTGGCATTGTTAATATGATAGAAACTGAACGTTACTGTGGTGATATTTTAATTCAAATGGCTGCTGTAAGAGAATCTTTAAAGAGCGCAGCCAATAAAGTTTTAAAAAATCATATTGAAACTTCAATAGTTGATGAGTTAAAAAATAATAATAATGATGGTATCGAAGAAATAAATAAATTAATTCAAATCATCGAATAAAAATAAATAAGAGTTTTTCAACTCTTATTTTTCATATTCATACATTAAACCTTTATAATATTTCCAAGCTAAAACTTTAAAAGCTAATTTATCTATTAATTTTTCGTTTAAATTATTGTTAGCTAAACCTTCTTTTATATTCTCAAAACTTTCCTTAATATCAGTAACTATTAGCATGTCATTTCCCGCGAGTAGAGCTTTGACAGGAGCATTTTCGATAGCTGAGGTAGCTCCCATGGCCAGATCATCACTAATAGTAACTCCCGTAAAGTTTAAATCATCTTTTAATAAATTATGAACGTTATAAGATAAAGAAGCGGGATTATCTTCATCAACACTATTAACGATAATATGACTTACTAATATAGCTTCAGCTTTGTTATTTATGCCTTCTATAAAGGGTGGTAAGTGAACATTTTTTAAATCTTCATAGCTAATATCACTCATAGCAGCCGAATAATGAGTATCCGTCGCACTACCATAGCCCGGAAAATGTTTTAAAACATATGACATACCTGTATTTTGACTAGCGCTTAAGATTGTCTTTGCATATTCTGCTACTTTGGCAGTATCTTCTTGTAAAGTTCTTTCGTAAATATAATCGTTTTTACTAGTAGAAACATCTACAACTGGCGCTAAATTTACATTAAGGCCTAATTCTTTTAATATTTTGCTTTTATTAATTGTATCTTCTTTAATTAAATTAAAACCACCTTGTTGATAAAGAGCACTTGGAGATAAAAAGGGAGAAGAAACTAAATTTTTATTACTACTTACTCGAACTATTTTTCCGCCTTCTTCATCAACTGCAGTTAAAAGGGGAATATTGGCTTTTGTCTGTAAATTTTTCATCATATCCTGGACATTTTTCTTAGTTTTGTCTTGAAAGTCTTTTTCATAAAAGACAAAACCTGCTACTTTATATTTATCCATTATATCTTCTGGATCATTGGGATAGCGTGCTAAGAGCAATTGGCCAATTTTTTCCTCAATACTTAAACTTTTTAATTTTTCATAGGCTAATTTATAATAAACGCTAAATATCCCGTTGTCATCATATTCTATAGGGATATCGTTATTTCGAATAGTTTTTAAAGATAAACAATCCTTAGAATTGGCATTATATTTTACCAGAACATTAATTATTTCTTCTTCAGGTTTACAGCCAGAAAAAGTATGAATTACATTATTTTCGTCTTGAATGTAGAGCTGGTTATTTTGATAACCCATTACCATTCCCGATATTTCTTTACTTACAGGTTTAGTGTGTAGAAATTTAATACCTAGAAATGTAATTAAAAGAACGAAGGCTGTTAAAATATAAATGCTTAAATATTTTAGTTTCATATAATCACCTTGGTAAATAATATTATAAATTAATTTATTTTAGCACTATTTATGTAGTATAATATAAAGGAAAGGTAGATCAATATGAAGAAATTAAAAATCGCAGGGAAATGGTTAATATGCCTTTTAAGTTTTATTGTTTTTAGTTTTTTGTTAATCCAGATACTAAATAACAGAAGTTTTAAAATAGATAATTATTTTTATTATTTCCTTGCCCAATTTCAAAGTGATCCTTTAACATTTATTGTTAAAGTAATTACGAATTTGGGCGGAACTGTTGTTACAATAATGCTCGCTTTTTTTGCACTTATAGCAATAAAAGATAAAAAAATAAATTTTTGTATTTGTTTAAATTTAGCCTTAGTATTTTTATTTAATACCGGATTAAAATTCCTAGTGGCTAGACCTCGTCCAACGTTTTTACATTTAGTAAGGGAAGTCGGCTATAGTTTCCCTTCAGGGCATGCGATGATGTCTTTAGCTTTTTATGGATTTTTAATTTATTTACTTTTTAAAAATGTTATACCTAAAAGAAAATGGATAGCTATTATAACTTTGAGTATTTTAATTTTGGCCATCGGTATAAGTCGTATTTATTTAGGTGTTCATTATACTACAGATGTTATTGCTGGTTTTGCTTTTTCTTTAGGATATTTACTTATTTATACGACTATTGTTGGTAAATTATTTTTAAATAAAAGCTCTATTGCAACGACAAACTAATTATTGTAAACTATTAAAAGGAAGGTAATTATGAAAAAATTAAAAAATATAATAGTAATAGTATTTATTTGCATTTTAGTTATAAGCTGTGGTAAGGAGGAAAAACAAATGCAAGATAATGATAAACTAATTTCCCAAACAAAGGTGACTATTGCCGTTAAAGATTACGGAAATATCGATGTGGAACTATATGATGAGTTAGCTCCTATAACTGTCGCTAATTTTGTAAAATTAGTTAAAGAAGGTTTTTATGATGGACTAACTTTCCATCGTATAATTGCAGGTTTTATGATTCAAGGTGGTGACCCTAATAAAAATGGAACTGGTGGTAGTGAAGAAACAATTAAAGGAGAATTTGCTGCCAATGGCGTAGAAAATGATTTAAAACATACTAGAGGTGTCATTTCGATGGCTCGTTCTCAAGATTATAATAGTGCTAGTTCGCAATTCTTCATCGTTCAAGAAGACAGCCAACATTTAGATGGTGCCTACGCCGCCTTTGGCAAAGTAATCAATGGTATGGATATTGTTGATAAAATTGTCTCTGATGCTAAGCCCATAGATAATAATGGCACTATATTAGAAGAAGATCAGCCAGTAATTGAATCTATTAAAATAATGGAGGATTAAAAAATCCTTTTTTATTTGGCATTCTTAAGTTATAATATAGACTTTGAGGGGATACATAATGGAGATAGATTTATATGAACATCTACAAAAAAATGTAGAAACTTTAAAAAAAGAACAAACGAAAATTTTGTTAGAAAGAATAAAAGCCAATGCATTAAAAAGTAATTCATCTTTTTCGCCTAAGATGATGAATGAGCTAGCTTTAAACTTTAAGCAAAATTTAGGTTTGTTTTATATGTTTCAAAAAGGTTATGAAAATCTTTATTTAGAAAATTATCAAGAGCAAAATTTTAGCCTAACTATTCAAGAAATCTTTGGCTTTTTGGGTAGTATTGCTAGTTTAGATAAAAAAAAGATATCCCAATACTTAAAGCATATAAAAAAAATATATAACCCTTATTTTACAAAAATAGAAAAATATGATTCTGCTAGTATATTGTTAAGAGAACGTAGTGGTGAAGAGTATATCGTTGCCGATTTTTTAAAAAAGTTAATTTTAAAGTCCGATAATTCTATTTTAAACATTTTACAAAATCCCTATACCCGCAAAAATAACTTATTTAGTTATAGTACAGTGTTAGCTTCTATTATACAATATAATTTGGCTGTCGGTTTTATCTGCATAGATGACATGCGCGTTTTATATCCGATTGTTTATAATGATGGGATTTGTTTAGATACCTATAATAATCTAATGTTACCGGAAGAATTAATATTTAAATATTTCTCATTTGACCCTTTTATCGCAATAGATGCTGAAGCTTCCCAATTTTTATATATGAATTATGATGAGCAAAATATAGCTAAAGTATTATTAAATAACCTGTATAAATGATTTTGCTTTTTTTAATAATATAAATGGTGATGCCAATGCTTATAAGATTAGGTTATGCGGTTAGTTGTAAAACTTTAGAAAATCAACATTTATTTCATACTTTAACATATACAAATTATTTAAAACAAGAAGATAATAAAAAATTAGAAGAGACAATTATAGCTAACTTAGATGGCTTACAAGAAATTTTAAAATATAATCAAAAAAATAATATTCATTTTTATCGTCTTAATTCTAATTTAATTCCCTTAGCGACACATGCTCAAGTCCAATTTGATTATCATCCTCTAATTGCTGATAAGCTAAGATTGCTTGGCCAATTTATTATGCAAAATAAAATGCGAGTTGATACTCATCCTGATCAATTTTGTGTTTTAAATAGCGCTAAAGAAGAAGTTGTTAAAAGTAGCATTAATATTTTAAGACAAGAAAAAATTATTTTCGATTATCTAAATATTTTAAATCCCCGGATTATATTGCATATTGGCAGTGCGGAGGGCAGTAAAAAAGAGGGAATATTGAGATTTATTAAAAACTTTCGAACTTTAGATCCTGATTTACAAAAAATGATTATTATTGAAAATGACGATAAAATTTACGATATAAAAGATACTTTAGAGTTGTCAGAATATTTAAAAATACCTATGGTATTAGATTATCATCATTATCTGTGTAATAATCCTTTGAATTTGTCCATAGAAGACTACATTTTACGTATCTTTCAAACTTGGCACGATCAAAAGCCAAAAGTGCATTTTTCTTCACCGAAAAGTAAGTTAAAAAAAGAATTTCGCGCTCATCACGATTATATTGACGTGCAGGCCTTTATTACCTTTTTAGATAAAGTGAAATTTTGCAATATCGATTTTGATATAATGATTGAAGCTAAGATGAAAGATATGGCTTTATTTCGTTTAGTTCGCGAACTTAAATATTTAACTAATTATACCTTTATAGATGAAACAACTTTTAAAATCTAATTAGCTAGATAATAAGCGTAATATTCATCAAAAGTTATATTTTCTTGATATACTTTTAAAGCAGTTTCTTCTCCTAAATAGCGATAGTGCCACGGCTCGAAGGCGTAGCCAGTTATATAGCTTTTATCTTTAGGATATCTTAAAATAAAGCCGTATTTATAAGAATTTTCTTTTAACCACTTATAAGCCTTAGTATTGGCAAATTCCGACATTGGGACATGGTCACTTAAAATATCTAAAGCTAGTCCTGTTTGATGTTCAGAAAATCCTGGACGCGCCGAGATGGTATTCGTATAATCCTCACCATAAGTTACTAAGTATTTAGTATATAATTCTTTTTGATAAGCAAATGTGCGATATGCCGAAGTAACATAAAAATTGACATCATCTTTTAAGGCGGCATTATACATGTCTATAAAAGCTTCATTAACTTCCACCAGCGTTTGTTTATCTTTATAAGCAAATTCAGTACTCATATTCATTAAATCAGTAGGAGTATAGTCTTCTTCTAGATAATTATATTTATTGACTAAGATTAAGTTACCTTTATTTAAATCAGCTTTTTGGCTATCGTCATACGCTTTTTTATCAGCATCTACATTAACAATAGCAATGATGTCTTTTATTTTAAGATCGGGATGGGTTGCATAAAAACTGTTATATCTATCCAAATTTTTTTCTAAATAATATTTTTCTTGGGCAAATATATTTTCTTGCTCCTTAAAAGTAGTTTGTGGTTTAGAATTATGTTTACTAATAACAATTAAATTTAATATAAATATTAAAGATATAATAATTGTAATTTTTACTTTCATATTTAACACCATTATTATTTTTGTCAAAATAAGAATTTTTAGTATACAATTTTCCGTTATCACTATATAATAAATATATATGCCAAATTAGTTTAATGATAAAACAAATCCATGGTAAGGATTAGCTGACAGTTTGATTCTGTCATTTGGCACCAGATTGATACTAAACTCGAACTTTCGAGTAAAAATAGAAAATAGAAAGCGTCCTTGATAAAAGAGCAGCTTTATGCTATTATGAATGTGTCAAGGAAACTTGCATAAAATAAAAAAGGATACATTTGATTGGGTGAATCAGATGTTATCCCTTATTGGGTTTCATCTGAAATCAACGATTGTTGAAATCAGATGTTTTTATTATCTAAATAGTAAGGTGATTACTACAAAGAATAATAGCAGAATTATAATAAATAGAGGAAGTTCTCTTTTTGTCATAATTAACCACCACCTTTCTCTTATCTTCT
Source organism: uncultured Bacilli bacterium (assembly GCA_947629935.1). Classification (GTDB taxonomy): domain Bacteria; phylum Bacillota_I; class Bacilli_A; order RF39; family UBA660; genus HGM10766. The sequence goes on from CANRFQ010000004.1 coordinate 8,749, forward strand.
GATAATTGAAAGGGAAAACATCTGATATATTTCAAATGTATCCATGAATATTATAGCAAACATTTGTTCATTATACAAGGCATTTAATACTAAGCTATGTTCATTTAGAAAACACAATGGCCTTTAGGAAAAAACAATAAGAAAATAAATTAAAAGGAGGCTATTTAATATGAAAATATATATTGCCAGACATGGAGAAGTTCTCCATAATGTTTTAAAACGATATACTACTATTGATGAAGATTTAAATGATACAGGAGTTAAACAGGCAAAAGAATTACGAGAAAAAATAAAAAATATAAAATTTGACATTATTATATCATCACCATTAATTAGGGCAAAACATACTGCGAATATAATAAATTCCAATAATATAAAACTAATATTTGATGACAGACTTAAAGAAAGAGATTGTGGAAATTTAAGTGGAAAACTTAAAGAAGTTATTAATAGAGAGGAATATTGGAATTATAATTCTACTATCCAATGTGGAACATCAGAAAATATAAAACTTTTTTTTAAAAGAGTGGAAAATTTTTTAGATGAATTAAAAGAAAAAGAATATAAAAATGTACTTATAATTACTCATAGCGGCGTAGCTAAAGCATTTAGTGCTTATTTCGAAGGAATTAAAGATGGTAATTTTTTGAATAAAGGGCTTAAAAACGGTGAAGTAAAAATTTATGAATTATAATTATAAAATTTTGTATTTCTTGTTTTAGGAAGACAAAAATTTGAGCTAGTTCAAAATGTCCATTTAAATAATAGAATAATAAATAGAAAGAAGACAATTTAAAGTATCAAAAAACAGGCACTTATTTATTAACGTGCTTGTTTTTTGATTAATTTTCCATGAACCACAATCCGTCCACCGGAATTATTTTCACAAGTTGATAAAGTAATGAAAGTATCGTTAGCACTTACTTCGGCATCAACTGGTGCCGTATTTCTTTCTTTCATGGTTTTTACCCATTGTTCTTTTTCTTCCGTATTGGCAAAATCTGTCCTAATGTAATAACTTTCGGCTTCAATTGTATAAATAGAAAAGATCTGGAAAACCATATTCTCTTTTGGAGTAGAAAGTTGAATTATATAATTATCTTTATTATTTTGCCAAGACTTGGTTAAAGTATTTTTTAAAGAACCAAAGACAGTTTTATTAACACGTCCATGACCATAAACTACCAAATTGGAACTCATTGGATCTAACGAGTCACGGTAGTCTAAGAAAACCCAACCCGCATCATTTTTGGTTTTATCAAACGCATGAGTTAAGTAGTAATCATTATCACCAGTTTGGACAACAGGATAGTTAATGTTCGAACTTTCCATATGAATAAAAGCTACAGTATCACTATTTTTTTGTAATAATTCATTAAAATCAACTTCATAAAAAGGCATGTCAATATAATACCAATAATCACTTTTTTTATTATCAGGAGGATTAATCAATTCGCCTTGTTCTTCTACAACATTGGTGGGAACATCAACTTGAATTTCTTTTTCTAATTTTTCTATTTTTTCGTTATCTTCATTCCAGTTATGTATACCCCAAATAGAAAAAGCAAAAATTATCGCACAAACGCCCATTAAAACAAAAAATACCCAAGGACGAAATTTTAATTTCTTTTTTTTCTTAAAACCGGTAGGTTCCTTTTTTGGTTTATCTTTTTTCAATTTATTTCACCTCAATTGCTCTAATTGTACCACTCCTTAAATTAAAAGAAAATAGTTTTCAACTTTAAGTATTTATTTTTTTCATGTATAATAAGAGGGCAGGAGGCAGATTTATGAAACAAGAAAACATACGTAATTTTTCGATTATTGCTCATATTGATCATGGAAAAAGTACGCTAGCTGATCGGATCTTAGAACTTACTGGTAATGTTTCCAAACATGAAATGAAAGATCAATTACTTGATAGTATGGATTTGGAAAGAGAAAGAGGCATTACCATTAAGTTAAATGCCGTGAGTTTAAAATATAAATATCATAATGAGGATTATCTTTTACATTTGATCGATACTCCTGGTCATGTAGATTTTTCCTATGAAGTTTCTCGTAGTTTGGCGGCTTGTGAAGGGGCGGTTTTAGTAGTTGATGCGGCGCAGGGAATTGAAGCGCAGACCTTAGCTAACCTTTATTTAGCCTTAAATAATGATTTAACTATCATACCCGTTATCAATAAAATTGATTTACCTAATGCCGATGTTCCTAAAGTAACGCAAGAATTATGTAATGTTTTAGGTTTTCAAGAAGAGGACATTATTTTATGTAGTGGTAAAACTGGTCAGGGAGTGGATAAACTTTTAGAAGCCATCATCCAAAGAATAAATCCGCCGAAAATCGCTAATAATAGTCCTACCAAAGCTTTAATTTTTGATTCTTATTTTGATGCTTATCGGGGGGTTATTGCCCATGTACGTCTTGTTGATGGTGAGCTTAAAGTCCATGATAAAATAAAAATGATGGCTACTGGTTTTGAATGTGAAATAGTGGAACTAGGTATTAATACTCCCAAAGAGGTTAAAAAAGATAAATTAATAAGTGGGGAAGTAGGGTGGCTTTCTGGCAGTATTAAAGATATTTCTAAAGTTAGCGTAGGTGATACCATAACTACGGTCAAAAATCCAGCTCAAGAAATGTTACCGGGTTATGAGCCTATGAAACCAATGGTTTATTCTGGTCTTTTTCCAATTGAGCCTAATAAATTTGTCCATCTCAAAGAAGCTTTGGAAAAATTAAAGTTAAATGACGCTTCTTTAAGTTTTGAACCCGAAACTTCTGATGCTTTAGGCTTTGGTTTTCGTTGTGGCTTTTTAGGCCTTTTACATATGGAAATTATCATGAGTCGAATTGAAAGAGAATTTGGCATTGATATTATTGCTACTTCTCCTTCCGTTATCTATGAAGTCCTTTTGACTAATGGAAATAAAATAATGATTGACTCACCTAACAAAATGCCTGATCGTGCTACTATTAATAAAATTAGTGAGCCTTATATTAGGACTAATATATTTGTTCCTAGTGAATATATTGGAGCCATCATGGAATTATGCCAAGATAAAAGAGGAATATACGAAAATATGGAGTATATTAACGAAACGAGAGTTAATATTCATTATAAATTGCCTTTATCGGAAATTGTATATGATTTTTTTGATAAACTAAAAAGCTCGACAAAAGGCTATGCATCTTTCGATTATGAATATGTAGGTTATGAACCCAGTGATTTAGTGAAAATGGATATTTTATTAAATGGAGAAGCTGTCGATGCCTTATCAACTATCGTTCATAAAGATTTTGCTTATAATCGCGGCAAAACAATTGTGGAAAATTTAAAAGAATTAATTCCCCGCCAGATGTTTCAAGTGCCAATCCAAGCTTGTATTGGGTCTAAAGTTATTGCTAGAGAAACTATCAGTGCCCTGCGTAAGAATGTTTTAGCTAAATGTTACGGGGGCGATATTACCCGTAAAAGGAAATTATTAGAAAAACAAAAAGAAGGTAAGAAAAGAATGAAAATGGTCGGTAGTGTGGAAATACCTCAAGAAGCCTTTTTAGCGGTCTTAAAGAACGAAAAGTAATTTACTTTCGGTTTACATATATTTTAAAAATATTTGTAAACTTTTTTATTATTTAGTAAAATAATAGTGGATAAAGTAGGTGAATTATGAAAAGTGCTTATGTACATATCCCATTTTGTCGCCATATCTGTACTTATTGTGATTTTTGTAAAATGAATTATGAAAAAGAATGGGTAAATAACTATTTAGATACACTCGAAGAAGAAATAATTGAAAAATATAATTCCGAAGAATTAGAAACTTTATATATTGGGGGCGGAACGCCTTCTTGTTTAGATGAACAAGATTTAGAAAAATTATTTAAAATTATCCAAAGGTTTAATTTAAAAGATGATTGTGAATTTACTTTTGAATGTAACTTAAATGACATTAATGAAATGTTACTCACTATTTTAAAAGAAAATAATGTAAATAGATTAAGTATTGGTATTGAATCTTTTGATAAAGATAATCAAAAGTTTATGGAAAGAGAGCATTCTTTTGAAGATGCTCAAGAAATAATTAAACTTGCCCGAAATCTAGGCTTTAACAATATTAGTGTAGATTTGATGTATGCCCTACCAGATGAAACTTTAAGTACTGTGAAAAAAGATCTTGCCAAAATCTTAAAATTAAATGTTGATCACATAAGTACTTATTCTTTAATTTTAGAAGAAAATACGAAAGCTTCTATAAATGATATTCAACCTCTTAATGAAGACGTTGATGCAAAAATGTATGAATATCTAACTAAAAAACTCAAAAGCGAAGGATACAATCACTATGAAATTAGTAATTTCGCTCATCCCGGTTATGAATCAAAACATAATTTAACTTATTGGAATAATGAATATTACTATGGTTTTGGTTTAGGAGCGCATGGGTATATACATGGCGTCCGTTACGAAAACACACGTAGTTTAAATAATTATTTAGAAGGTAAATATGTTTTAGAAGAAAATATTTTATCAAAGCAAGAAATTATGGAAAATGAAGTTATGTTGGGATTAAGAAAAATCGAAGGTCTAAATTTAAGTGAATTTTTTCAAAAGTTTGAACTTAATTTACAAGATGTTTTTCCGATTAAGCCTTTGCTAAAAAGTAAAGATTTGCTCTATGCAGATGGATATATTTTTATTAATCCCGAAAAATTATATGTTATGAATGAAATTTTAGTTAAATTAATTTAGAAATTTTGATCTTGTGTAAAATCAAGATAGGAAGTGAATTTTTATAGAAAGCGAAATATATGATAAATTACAAGGAAAAGAATTATTAATTGCTGAATCTACACAAGCTAGTAAAATTAGTATTGCTTTGGATTTTGCAAAAGAAAATTATAAAATTTTAATACTAATTTTGACTATTCTCGCATTAGTTGTAAGATTAATATTATTTAATTTTCAAAGTCATGATTTTATCAGGTTTTTAAATCCGTGGCTTAATTTTTTTAGACAAAATGGTGGTCTAAATGGCATTGCTACATATAGAGGCAATTATAATGCCCCATATATTTTAATTTTAGCTTTATTATCTTACATACCTATTAAAAATATATATCTAATTAAATTAATTTCAATTTTTTTTGATTTTTTATTGGCAATTGCTAGTGGTTATATAGCATATTTATTATCTAAGAAAAAAAATATTGCTTTTCTAATTTATATTTTAATCTTATTTTTACCGCAAGTTGTTATTAATGGAGCAATGTGGGGACAATGTGATTCAATTTATGTTTTCTTTTTAATTATTTCCTTAATATATTTTTTAAAAGAAAAATATTTTTGGACTTTTATATTTTTAGGAATATCGTTTGCTTTTAAATTACAAGCTGTATTTATTCTTCCATTATACATCATAATATATGTAACTCAAAGAAAATTTTCCTTTTTGTATTTCTTATTAGTACCTTTAGTCGAAATAGTTTTATGTATACCTAATATCATTTTAGGCATGCCTTTTATAAAATGTTTTACTGTTTATTTTCAACAAATTGGAAAGAATTCATATAATTTAGTTTTTAATTATCCAAATATCTATCAAATTATTAATTTTAATTTTAATATTTTAAAAAAAGTGGGAGTATTAGTAACCCTAATAATATGTATGTTTTTGTTATTTTATTTGTACAAAAAACATATTAAATGGAATAAAGAAAAAGTATTTAGTCTATGTTTTTTACTTATTATGATAGTAACTTATTTTCTTCCGTGTATGCATGATAGATATGTTTATTTTGGAGAAATATTATCTGTAATATACTACATTTTATACCGTAAAAACTTAGGAATAGTTTTAATAGTTAATTTAAATGCATTAGTTACGTATATGGTATATTTATTTAACATGCAAACAAAAATCTCTAATTTGCTTTATCCAAGTATGGCTATAATTTATGGAATATTTTTACTTCTATTTACTAAAAATTCTTTGAATTTTATTAAAGATAGTTGCGGTAACGGAAATTAGATGTTTTTTTTGCATAGATTAAAAATTAATAGGAAAAATAAATATGGTGATGCCCGTGCGCAAGATAATTTGGAGTTTAATTTTGTTTTTCGTTTTTCCTTTAATGACAAGGGCTGATAGTGCTTATTTAACAGCCTTGAGTATTGAAGGTTATTTTTTATCACCAGAATTTGATAAATATAATAATTCCTATAGTGTAGCAATTAATGAAGAAGATACTTCTTTAAATCTTAATTATACTTTAGAAGATAGTAAGGCTACCGTAGAAGTAGTTGGTAATGAAAATTTAGTAGATGGCCAAGAAATAAAGATTAATGTGCAAAATAATGCGGAGACGCAGACGTATATTATCTATGTTAATAAAAACACTCCGCAAACTGTTGGACAAATAGAAAATACGGCCACGGAATTAAACATTCCCCAAAAAATGAATATGAAATTAGTAATCGTCGGTTTAGTTATCATATGGATTGCTCTTGCTTATATATTTAAAAAAATTATTTTCTTTAAATAGGCGATTTAATTAAAAGACATCTAAATTTTTTAATAAAATAACTTAGGTGTTTTATTATGCAATATATTGCCCATCGCGGTTATAAAAATAATAGCCGAGAAAATACAATTGAGTCATTTTTAAATGCAATCAATGATCCTTATTTTTGTGGTTTTGAACTAGATATAAGAGAAAGTAAAGATAAAAAAATTGTAGTTATTCATGATGCCTTTTTAGATCGAGTTACCACCAAGACAGGACTAGTAAAAAATAAAAAAGCCAAAACCTTAAAAAAATTGGGCATTCCTTTTTTAGAAGATGTCTTAAAATTATCTACAACTAAAAAAATAGTGATAGAAATTAAAGATTACGAGATGAATTTGGATAATTTAGTAAATATGTTAAATAAATACGCGGATAAAGATATTTACGTTTGGAGTTTTAGTAGTAAAGTTATTAAAAAATTAGCTAAGTATCAAAGGACTTTTAAAGTAGGTGTTTTAAATATTGTTATAAATAGTGAAAAAAATTATGATGATTATGATTTTATTGGTATTTATAAAAATATCTTAACCAATGATCTCGCCGCTTATTTTATCTCTCATAATATTGAACTTTTTATCTGGGGTTTAATGGATCATATTTATATTGATACAAGTTTTAAATATAAGGACAAACTTTACTTGATAGTAAATAAGAAAATATGATATAATCGCCATAGTAGGTGATCACAGTGCCAAAGAATAAAAATGGGAAACAAAATGAAGAAATCGAAATTTTAGATTTAAGCCAAGAAGAAGAAAAAAATACTTCAACTTGGGAAGTAGAAGAAGAGAAAGAAAATATTTTTAGACGTTTAAAAGATAAATGGGATGATTTAAACTCACGCACTAGAACAATTATCATTGTCGTCTTTTTATGTGTAGTCGTAATAGCGATTAGTACTGTCTTATTCTTTATTTTAACTAAAGAAGCCCCTGCTAATACAAAAAAGGAGGTTATTGTTGCTAAAGATAATTATCGTTATGAAGATGGCGTTTTATATTTTGTAGTAAATAATAAGGATATTGGTAGTTATAAGTGTCAGAATAAAGATAAAAATTTATGCTATGTAGCTTACGAAGATAATGATGATAACTTTGATGAAACTAAATATGTTACTACTGATAAAATTAGAAGTAAAATAATCAAAAATAAATATGTTTTTGTCTTTGATAACGAAAAAAAATCAGCGGAAAAGGTTAGTTTATATGATATAAAAAATCAAAAAGTAATAGATACCTATAAAACGATCAAAACCTATGCTAACTTAGATGATTTAGTATTTGCCTTAAATGAAGAAAATGAATATGGTATATTAAATTTTACAAGCGGAAAAAACACCGAGTTAGTTGATTTTACTTATGATTATTTAGGTGTTGTTACCGAAAATAAGACAAGCAACGATGAAACCATTGTGGCTAAAGAAGGTAACGGTTACTATTTAATGGATCTTGATGGTAAAAAATTAACTAGTAATTTAACAGGGGAAATTAAAAATTATAATGCAAAATATGTCAAAACTGTTGATGCCGCGGGAAAATATATTCTGTATGATTACGAAGGTCAAAAAGTTGCGGAAGATTTAAATTACATTGATTTATTAGATGAATATTATTTAGCTGTTGATAATGAAAATAAATTAAAAATTATGGGATATGATGGTACTAAATATTTAGAGGAAGGATTAGAACTTCATAGTACTGATTATGTTCCGACTGTCAAAAAAGATAAAAATAATAAAGAAAAATCTAAAGATTATGCTTATACTTATTCTTTAGAAGATACAAATTTAACTATTAATATTAATAATGATGGTAAAGAAGAAAGTAAAACTATCAATTTACTGGAAGGATTAGTAAGTAAAAATTATAAATTTGTTAGTTATTATAACGGCGCAATCTATTTTTATTCTGATGAAGCCAAGACAACTTTAATAAATTCTTATGTCTGCAATAATCCTAATAAAATTACTAAACCTGAAGATAAGTTTGAGACATGCTTTTTAGCTAGTGATACTAATGAACATGATAATGAAACAAATGAAGTTTATCAATCTGCTAGTATTACACCAATTTATAATAATCGTTATGTATTTATTAAAGATGATAATATTATTAACTTAGTTGATTTAACGGAGGAAAAAGTTAAAGGTACTTATAATGCTATTAATACCTTTAGTGATCCAACTTTAACTGACCCATACATCGCTACACCAACCGAACAATTCGTTATTGCTAAAAATCGTAATAATAAATATGGACTTTTAAAAATGATGCCAACTAGTGTAGTCAGTATCTATAATTTTGAATATGATCGCCTAGAAACACTTCATCAGAATATTTTAGCTAAAAAAGGTGATAAATCTTTCTTACTTGATTATAATGGCAATAAAATAACTTATGAATATACTGGCCAAATTCGCAATTACAGTAAAGAACATGTTAAAGTTTTAAATAATGGTAAATACTATGTCTTTGATTTTGGCGGCAATTTAGTATTTGAAGATGGTTATAAGTATGTTGAACTATATGATGATTTTGCAGGCTTAGTTGATGATGCTAATCATTTAAATGTTGTTGATTATGATGATAACCGAATTATTAAAGATGTTTTAAAATTATCTTCGACTACTTACTATAATGCCAAAGAAGGATATGTCCCAGCCTTTTCCATGCGTAAGGAAGATAATAAACTAATAATTACCGCCGCGACATCCCAAAATACTAAAACCGAAAAAGCTAAAGACTTTGTCTATGATTTAACGACTAAGGCGAGAATTAGTTAGGTGATTTTATGGAACGAAAGAATACCGGAATTTTGGTAATAATTATTGGGCTTTTAGTTATTATGCTCCCTTTGACTTTTTTAAGTGTTTATTTCAAGTTTACAACTCCTGTTAAAGAAAAAGAAGAACCTATTACCAATGATGTTCCTCAAAAAGAAACTAATGATACCTCCAAATATAGCGATGGTAAATTATATTTCTATAATAAAGATAAAGAGTTATTAGGAGAATATGTATGTCAAAAAGATCCTTGTAGTTATGCAATCAGTGAAAATGATGATAAGCTTTATGCACTAGATTACTTGGAAACTGAACAAACAGATATCAATGTTTTATTAGATAAATATGCACTTATTTATGATAATGAGCAAACTCTTTTATGGGATATAGCAAAAAATGAAGTAGTAAACACTTATAAATCGGTGAAAAATTACAATAACATGATGTCTCCGGAAATAGTTTTAGTTAAAAATACGGAAGATAAATGGGGAATTGTAAAATTAGGAGAACAAGTAGAAACTATTAGTGATTTTACTTATGATTTTATTGGTTTAATTGATAATTTAGATTCAAATAATCTTCTTAAAACTAATAATTATATTGTAAAAAATGGTAATCTATGGGGAATTATTGATGGTGAAGGAGATTTAATCAGTAATTATTTAGCCGGGGAAATTACCAATTATAATGATATTTTAATTAGTTTAAAAAATGAAAATGTCTACTATTTATATGATTATAATGGTAAAAGAGTAGTTGATGAAAATGGCTTTAATTATCTTTCATTTACCGATAAATATATTAATATTGTTGATAAAAATAATAACTTATATATTTATGATTATATTAATGATAAAAAAATTAGTCCAAATATCAAGTTAGATAATAATGATTATAAAAAGGCTTTTAAAAGTCAACTAAACTATGGAACTAATAAGATAGATTTAATTATTGGGGACAAGACCTATAATTACGATCTTTAAAAAATAGAAATTTTTCTATTTTTTTTTGCCCAAAAAAGGAAAACAAATATTTATCTATAATATATCTATTAGAAGAACTTATTGTTCTTAAATTAAATAGAATGGAGGTGAAAAATGCCAATATTATTTGAACAGCCGACCGAAGCTAAATATGCTTATAAATTTAGGAAAGACAGTAAATTTATACCTTTAGTAATTGATGACATGTTTTATACTATGTTAAACAATGAAAAAAGAAAACAATATGTTGCCACTTTAATATCTTATTGTACAGATTTAAAATACGAATATATTATGGATAATATTAAATTTATCAAAAATACAATAGATAAAGAAAATTATCACGATAGTAAAAAGACAGTAGATTTAATAGTAAAAATAAACAAAAAAGTTTATAATATAGAAATGAATAATTTTCCTAATATTCAAGCTTTAGAAAGAAATGTTGATTATGCTAACGAAATATATCGCAGTCCAAGACAAAAAGGCAGAGAATATAAATTTCAACAAGTAATCCAAATAAATATATGTAACTTTAAATTTAAAGGGAATAATACGACAATTGAAGAATATTATATTCAAAATGAAAATTATATTTTAACGGATAAAATAAAATTTATATTTATATATCTACCAAATATAAGAGAAAAGTTTTATAATAAATCTAGATTAACAAACATTGAAAAATTAATGTTAACATTTAATGAAGGAAAATATGATGATATAAAAGAAGTAGTGAAAGGAAGTAAAATCATGGAAGAATATCGTAAAGATGCTGAAGAGGCTGCGGAAATTCAAGAATTATGGGAAAGACTAGCTTATGATAGAGAAGCTGAGCAAAAAGCCCTTTATCAAGCGGAATTGAAAAGAAGAGAGGAATTTGGGATAAAACAAACTCAAAAAGCAGCTGCCATAGCTTTATATAAAAAAGGTGTATCCAAAGAAATAATATGTGATGCCTTAAATATGGATTCTCAACAATTAGAAGATAGTCTTGCTGAAAATGAAGACAATGCAGAAAAGTAATTGTCTTTTATTTTGCAATTAGTTAAAATTGAAAAGCACTTATATCTTTTTAATTTTTATTCTTAATGTTACAATATATCTGATTGAAAGGAAAGTTATTATGGCAAAAACAGTGTTAATAACGGGTGCAAGTAAGGGAATAGGTCGAAAAATGGCCGAACTTTTTGCTCAAAATAATTATAATGTGATTATTAATTATAATCATAGTGCTCAAGAAGCCAAACAATTACAAGCCGAAATTTTAGAAAAATATAAGGTGAAAACTTTACTAATTCAAGCAGATATATCTCAAGAAGAAGATGTTAAAAAAATGGTAAAAGAATCTCTTCACACTTTTACAAAGATAGATGTCTTAATTAATAATGCGGCGTTAAGTAAAGATGAGGATATATGGGAAAAAAGTATAGAAAGTTTTAAGCAAGTAATTGATGTGAATTTAATAGGAACATTTCTTATGTGTCAGTATGTTGGAAAAGAAATGTTAAAAGCCCAGGATGGTTGCATTATTAATATTGCTTCGACTAATGGCATCGATACATTAAATACTTATTCAGCTGATTATGATGCATCTAAAGCCGGAGTAATTTCTTTAACTCATAATTTTGCTAAATCTTTAGCTCCTTACATTCGCGTAAATGCAATTGCTCCTGGCTGGACCAATACAGAATCAGTTTTAGAAATGAATCCAAATATTTTAAAAACTGAAAAAGAAAAGATTCTTTTAAAACGTTTTGCGGATCCCGAGGAAATTGCCAATGTAGCTTTATTTTTAGCTAGTGATAAAGCTAATTATATAAATAGTAGTGTCATTAGAGTAGATGGAGGTCAAGCATGATCAAGATAAATCCCGAAGTATTAAAGGTAGCTAATGAATGTGAAGAACAATTAAAAAATATTTTTTCTGATATTGATAATGCCGCATATAATAATAGCTTAAAAGTTTTAAATGCTTTTCATAAATATAAAATAAGTGAAAATCATTTTCAGGAAACTACAGGTTATGGTTATGCCGATTTAGGCCGTGATACTATTGAGCAAGTTTTTGCTGATGTTTTGGGAAGTGAAGATGCTTTAGTTCGTAATCAATTTATATCCGGTTCGCATGCTTTAAATGTGACTTTTTTTGCTTTACTTCGTCCAGGGGATACGATGCTTAGTATCAGTGGTGAACCTTATGATACTTTACATGAAGTTATTGGAATTAAACCTAACGCAAGTTCTCTGAAATCATTCCAGATCAATTATGCTCAAATTGATTTAAAAGATGATGATTTTAATTATTCAAAAATCACTGAATATTTAAAGAAAAATCAAGTTAAATTAATTCACATTCAAAGATCAAAAGGGTATTCAACCCGCAAAAGTTTAACTATCGATAAAGTTGAAAAAGTAATTAAATTAATTCGCCAAATAAACTCCGAAGTTATTATTATGGTTGATAATTGTTATTGTGAATTTGTGGAAGCTAAAACGCCTATTGAAGTAGGTGCTGATGTTATAGTTGGTTCTTTAATTAAAAATTTAGGAGGAAGTATTGCTCCTAATGGCGCGTATGTGGCCGGAAGAAAGGATTTAATAGAACTCGTAGCCGAAAGATTAACTTTGCCTAAAGAAGGTCGCGAAGTAGGACCATCTTTAGGGGTTAATAAACAATTTTTACAAGGTATATATATGGCTCCTAGTGTTGTAGCTAGTAGTTTAAAAACAGCCATTTTTACTTCTTTGCTCTTAGAAAAACTAGGTTATAATGTCGAACCTAAATATAATGATAAGCGCGCTGACATAGTCCAAAATATCATCTTTAATGATGAGGATAAACTGATTAAATATACCCAAGGTATTCAAGCTGCCTCAGCCATTGATGCCCATACTTTACCAGTGGGTAGTCCAATGCCTGGTTATAGCGATGAGGTTATTATGGCTTCTGGTTCATTTATTCAAGGATCTTCTATTGAAATATCTTGTGATGGACCATTAAGAAAACCATATATTGCTTATCAACAAGGAGCAATTACTTATGATTATGGTAAAATTGCTGTTTTAAATGCCGTCTCTAATATTTACAATAATTGACAAAGACTTTTGTAAATTTAATTTACATATTATTTGCAAAATGATACATTATAAATAGTAAAGTGAGAGATTAATATGAAGAAGTTTAAAAGTGGCTTTATTTTATTATTTATAATGACATTTAGTATGTTTATAGGAAATTTAGTTGTCAAAGCGGAAATTGGTGAACAAGAAGTAGATTCCTATGAGTCAATTCCCCCATTAGAAAGTCAAGACTATGTATGGGAATCAGAAACGAATATGACAAAATATGATGTTTTAAACATTTTTACAGGTGATGCGGAAGGATGGATTCCCCGAATCAAATTTGAAGGTACTGATAAAAATAATATTCAGACATACTTGTTTTGTTTAAGTTATCATGATTTGGCGCCTAGTACTAGTGTAAAATATTCTCTAGCTACTTGGGATACCATGGAAAAAATGAATGAGATTCGTTACATTATGGAACATGGTTTCGGATATGCCGGAAATAAATACAGTGAAGATTATGCTAATTTAGTTAAAGACTACTATATTACGCAAGTGGCTATATGGCAACTACAAGGCGATTATGGTTATGAAGTCGGAAGTAAAAGAATTAACGTATTAACTGACGAAAATGATAAAAAATACAATAAAGAAAATGGTACTGAAAATAGTGGAGAAGCTGCTAAAGCGTATCAAAAGATAAAAGAATTAGTAACTAATGCTAAAGATCATACTAATGCCAATCCCATTAACAATAAAAGAATGATTGCAAAATTTGTGCCAACTAATGCTTATGGCTATCAAATATTAACACCTTTTAAAATATATGTTTTGCCGGAACCACAAACTGAAACGCATACATGTGAAAAAGTAGGAGATTTATACTATGATAAAAATGGTAGTGCGGTAAGCAAAGAAGATTACGAAAAATCTTGTTTCACAAATCCTACTTGTACTTATAAAAATGGAAAATATTATGATGATAAAGGTAATGAAGTAACACAAAGTGAATACAAAGAAATTTGTGAGCCAACCATTGAACCTAAAATTAAAATCACTTATAAAGATAAATGTACTAATGAACATGTTGGCAATGCCAAAATGAAATTAGTAAAAGGTGCCAATTGCTCTGGAACAGCAGTTAAATCTTGGACATCAGGTACGGTTAAAACTTTTAATGATATAGAAGCAGGAAGTTACATGATTTGTGATACGACTAACAATTATAGCAAAAGTATAGCTGTTAAAAGAATAAGTAGTTTACAAGAATTTGAAATGTATACCAATCCCGATACTTGTGAGGAACCAGCTGCTAATGAAGAAAAACCGCCAACGGGGGTAGCATCAGTCACTTTAATTGGGGTAGTTCTTGCTATAACTGTCGGTGGATACATATATCTTAAAAAACATGACAAATTTATAAAAATGAAATAAGACAATTTTCGTCTTATTTTTTTGCGCTAAAAAAGGGATTTTTAAATATAGTTTAAATAGGGGAGATGAATTGGATTGAAAATAAAAATAGGAATTCCAAGAGCGCTTTTATACTATAAATATCCAACTTTATGGACGAATTTTTTTCAGAATTTAAATCTTGATATCGTTTTAAGTCCTAAGACTAATAAAGAAATAATTGATAAAGGAAATCAGTATATTATCGATGAAGCTTGTTTATCATTAAAAATATTTATGGGTCATGTAGACTATTTAAAAGATAAATGTGATTACATTTTTATCCCGCGTTTTGCATGTGTTAAAGAAAATGAAAAAGTATGTACTAATTTTTTGGCTATTTATGATTTAGTTAGAAATTGTTTTCCCAAATTAAAAATTTTGAATTTTAATTTAGATATAGAAAATAATGAGGAAGAAATAGACGGATTTATTAAAATTGGTAAAGAATTAGGATTTTCCTATTTAGAAATTCTAAGAGCCTATGAATCTGCTAAATCTCAAGAGAAAGCAGCTTTTTTAAATAAAAAAGAAATGCTTAAAAATAAAATTAAAAGTGCTAAATTAAAAATTATGGTCGTTGCTCATCCGTATAATTTGCATGATGAATTTGTTGGTAAACCAATTATTAAATATTTAGAAAAAGAAGATGTTACAGTTTTATTATCAGATGTGTATGATAATCAAGCAAAAATTGATTGTACAGGTATATCTAATACTTTATATTGGACCTATAATAAAGAATTAATGACATTTATTAAGCGTTATAAAGATTATGTTGATGGTATTATTTTGGTATCAACTTTTCCTTGTGGTCCTGATTCTTTAGCTAATGAACTAATCATCAGAAGAGTTAAAAATATTCCCATTTCTTATATTACTATTGATAATAATTCCTCCGATACGGGGCTTATTACGCGTTTAGAAAGTTTTATCGATATTATTAGAATTCAAAAGGAAAGGAATAATAATCATGTCAAAACCTATAATTAGTTTTCCCCATTTAGGTAATTATGCGGCGCCTTTCTCTTATTTTTTTAAACATACGACAGATTGTCAAGTTTTAATAGCTCCCGCTATAACAAAAAAAACGATTGAAATTGGTAGTAAATATAGTCCCGATTTTGTCTGTTTACCTTTTAAATACAATTTAGGCAATTTTATTGAAGCTTTAGGCCAAAATGCTACTATCTTAGCCCAGGCGGGTGGTGGTTGTCGTTATGGTTGTTATGGCGAAGTGCAAGAACAAATATTAAAAGATTTAGGGTATAATTTTGAATTTTTATCTTTAATGAATAATGGCAAAGTTAATATTTTAACAATTTATAGAGCTTTAAAAAAAATAACCCCGCATTTAAACTTTTTTAAATATTTTTATTACTTACTCGTCAGTATGTTAATGATTTATTATATTGATAAAACAGAAAACTTTATTCGTCTTAATATTGGCTTTGAACAAAATAAGGGGAGTTTTAAGAATTTAGAAAAGCAAATGCTACAAGATTTTAAAACTAATCGCGGTTTGATTTCTTTAACCTTGAGATATTTTAAATATAAACACAGATTTAAAAAACTGCCTTTAAATAAACCATCTAATCCTTTAAAAATAGGAATTATCGGGGAATTATATACCTCTATGGAACAATTTTCTTCTTACTTTATTGAAGAAGAGTTAGCTAAATTTAATATTGAGGTCAAACGTTTTACTAATCTTACTTATCTTTTAGTAAAAAAGAAATTAGTAACCAAAAAGATGCTTAAAGATGTTAAAGAATATGCTAAATATAATTTAGGAGCTGATGGTCTAGATAATGTAGCCAGATGTAAATATTTAATTAAGCATGGCTTTGATGGCATTATTCACATAAAACCTTTTGGCTGTACCCCGGAAATAGGAGCAATGCCTATTATTAATAAAATTTGTAAAGATTACAATATGCCCATTATTTATTTTTCTTTTGATTCTCAAACCTCGGATGAAGGTATTAAAACCCGTCTGGAGGCTTTAGTAGATATGTTAAAAGAAAGGAAGCGAAAAAATGATTAAATGTTTTTTAGGAATAGATATTGGTTCAATATCAACTAAAGGAGTTATTATTGATCCAGATAATAATATTTTATATAGTTGCTATTTGTGGACGGAAGGTAATCCCATTGAAGCTGTTAAAAGACTATTAAATAATTTAAAAAAAGATTTTGATGCAAATAAATATAAGATAGTAGCCGTAGGAACAACGGGAAGTGCTCGCCGGCTTATCGGTACAATTCTTAATGCTAGTATTATCAAAAATGAAATAACAGCTCATGCTATTGGTACTACTTCTTTATACCCCAATATTAAAACCATTTTAGAAATAGGCGGACAAGATTCCAAAATTATTTTAATTGAAGATGGCATTGTTGTCGATTATGCGATGAATACTTTATGTGCGGCGGGAACTGGTTCCTTTTTATCTAGTCAAGCTAAACGATTAAATGTGGCAGTTGAAGATTTCGGAAAAATTGCTTTGCAAAGTCAAAATCCCACTAAAATTGCCGCCCGTTGTACAGTATTTGCTGAATCTGACCTTGTTCATAAAGCCCAAATGGGTTATAAAAAAGAAGATATCATCGCTGGCCTTTGTAAAAGTGTCGCCGTAAATTATCTTAATAATGTCGGAAAAGGTAAAAGTATTAAACCACCTATTATCTTTCAAGGTGGCGTCAGTAAAAATATTGGGGTTAAAAAAGCTTTTGAAGATTTATTAGGATGTGAAGTCATTGCTCCGGAAAATGGCCATTTAATGGGAGCTTTAGGAGTTGCTATCTTAGCGAAAAATTCTCAAAAAGAAATAACCTTTGATTTTAATATAACCGATACTAATTTTGATACAAAAGGGGTAGAGTGTCATAAATGTCCTAATAATTGTGAAATTATTTGTGTTCGGAAAAATAATCAATTAATTGACGCTTGGGGCAATCGCTGTGAAGCGGGAAGTGTCAAAATCTAATGAGATATGGACAATTTAATTGTAAAGATTAAATTATTCATATCTTTTTTCTTTTTGGCCATGCTAAAATAAAGATGGAGGCTATAGAAATGGAAAGAAAAATTAAAGTATTTCAAATTGGTTGTGGCAAAATGAGTAAGTATACTATGCGTTATGTTTATGAGCATGGCGCGCAAATAGTGGGAGCTGTAGATATTAATCCGAATATAATTGGTAAAGACATTGCCAATATTATGGATACGGAAGACAAAGGCATCATTATTGATAATGTTGATAATTTAGAGTCTTTATTAGAAACTACGAAACCCGATATTGCTATTGTTACGACCATGAGTTTATTAAATGATGTTAAGGATGTTTTATTAATTTGTGCTAAATGTGGAATTAATGCTATTACCACATGTGAAGAAGCTTTTTTTGCTAGTAATTCTAATATATCAGCATTTAAAGACATTGATGCGTTGGCTAAAACTACAAACTGTACGATTGTTGGTAGTGGCTATCAGGATTTTGCTTGGGGTAATCTCGTAGCTTTAATGGCGGGAACTTCTCATAAAATTACTAAAATTAAAGGTAGCTCTTCTTATAATGTTGAAGATTATGGAATAGCTTTAGCTCAGGCCCATGGAGCAGGCTTAACTTTAGAAGAATTTGAAAAAGAAGTAGCTTCAGTAGATAATATAACTCCTGAGGAAAGGGCTAAACAAATAGAAGCGGGAACCTTTATTCCATCTTATATGTGGAATGTAGTCGGTTGGCTTGCCGATAAACTTGGTCTACATATAACATCAATGACCCAAAAGTGTCTAGCTTTAACTGATAAAGAAGACTTAACATCAAGTACTTTAAATATGACTATTAAAGCAGGCGATGCGACAGGTATGAGTGCCGTTGTTACTGCCCAAACAGAGGAAAATATTGAAATAGAAGCCGAGTGTATTGGTAAAGTTTATAATAAAGATGAATTTGATAAAAATGAATGGAGTATTATTGGGGAACCTAATACGACTTTAATTTTAAATCGTCCGCAAACAGTGGAACTTACTTGTGCTAATATTGTTAATCGTCTACCCGATGTTATCAATGCTAAAGCAGGCTTTATCTCAACATCCCAACTAAAAGAAGCGACATATCCCATTAAAGATCTTAATGAATATATAAAATAAAGGAACAAGACTTTTGCCTCGTTCCTTTTATTTTTGGGAATACAAACGATATAAATTAATAGAAGGTTTGTTAAACCAACGAAAACTATAATTAGTTGTACCTATTCCACTTGAAACAAATATATCAGTATTTTTAAGTTCATAATAATTATCGTAATATTTTTTACTACCTTTTTTACTTATGATAGCTCCGACAAAAGGCAAACGGATTTGACCGCTTAAAGAGTGTCCACTCAAAACTAAATTGACTTTATAATCTTTAAAGTCTTCATAACTATCAGCTTCATGAGCTAAGGCAATAGTATAATTATTTTCATCCGGATGTTCATTTAAATAAGCAAAAGCCGTCTCATGATTTTGACTATCTTTTAATAAAGAGGAAAGTCCACTAATAACAATAGGGACATTACCATTATCATAAACTAATTCATAAGAATTATTTAAAAAAGTAAAACCCGCATTTTTCATAATAATTTCGTAATCATCAAACTTTTTATCATAATCTCCGGCAATGGCAAATTTATTAAGCCGCGCTTCGATCTTGGCTAATTCCGTAGTTAGAAAGTCACCTAGAGTTTTTTTATAAATAGTATCTTTATCGATCAAGTCTCCGGTAAAAACTACAATATCTGGTTTTAATTCATTTATTTTTAAAACCAATTTTTTAACATCTTTTTTATTTACAGTCCGTCCATATAATAAATCTGAAAAATGGACAATTTTTAATCCTTCAAAATTAGCAGTAATCTTATTGTTATAAACCGGATATTCTTTGACAATCAAACCTTTCGTACTAACAAAACGGGACCATAAAACAATGCCAATTATTAATAATATAATAATTATTAGAATAAGTTTCCCATTACTAATACTTGTTTTTTCTTCCATCTCTACGCGCCTACTGTTCCACATATTAAAGCTATTAATAAAAATAAGAGAGTTAGGGAATTATGCATTACATGCAAAGATATTGATGAAAATATATTGTCCGTTTTATAAAAAGCATAACTAAAAGCAATTCCCATACTGCCATACGGAATAAAGTAAAGAAGTTCTTGCCAATTTTTAAGAAGGCTTGTTATATTCCAACTTTCAATTCCTGTAGCTACATGCATGCCAGCAAATAATAGGCCCGTAAATAAACTATAAAATACTATATTTGAAAAAGCATTTTTAAATGAGGCTCTAAATAAAAGTTCTTCTGATATGGGCGCTAAAATAGTCATCGCTATAATAGCATAGATAGGAAATTGTCCTAATATTTCTCGGTTGGCGCTTTCATTAGCAGCTAAAGCACCATCTGAGATAATCATATTAATTATAATGTTAGAAAACCACATAATAATGAAACTAACTACCCAATAAGGAATAACAATTCTTAAATATTTTTTATAATTCTTTTTAAAGTCTTTAAAATCGTTAAAGAAACGTTTATGAAAGACTAAAATTAAAATAGACATAATAATAGCTTCTACTAAGATTAAAGCAATATTTTTACCTATATAGCTTTTATTTAGAAATGTTTTACTAAATAAAACACTAAGTAAAGGACTAGCTACCATATATAAAATAATAATTCCTATACCTCTTAAAATAATCATCAACTTATCTAAAAAAGTTTTACCTTCAAAATTCATTTTAATCACCTTTTTATTCTAAATAACCCATAGCTTTTAAACGCTTTTCAATATTTCGTTTAGTTGTTGAACCAACAATTCTATTCATTGTTGTTGTTTCTTCGCCTTTTTCTATAAATAGAGTAGTAGGAGTCCCACTAACATTAGCAATTGAGTTTAAATAAGTTTTATCTTCTTTACTAAATTTTGCTATATCCACAATATAAGCGGTTACTTTATCTTTTTCTAAAACGTTTTTTAAAATAGGAATATATTCAGCACAGTGCGAACATCCTTCTCTAGATATTACTAAGATAAAATTATCTTTATTATCAATTTTTTCTTGTAATTCCTTTTTATTTAATTCAATTAAATAGGAATTAGTATCTTTTTTCATTAATACTAGTCCTACTATTAAACCAACAAAAACAATAACAATTATTCCTATAATTATATTTTTTTTGCTTTTCATTTTTACCACCATAGATAGTTTATCAAATTTCTTTTAAAAAGTCATTATTTTCAATAAAATATTGTTATTCATTTAATGTTATGGTATTCTAATTATAGAGAATATAGGAGTGTTGAAATGAAAAAAATAATTAATTTTTTTATAATTTTTATTTGTGTAATGCTTGTTAATATCGGTCACATTTTTGCTAAAACGGAAATAGAAGTTGAAACAGATTGTGAAAAAGGTAGTACTTGTGTTATTAGTAATGATACTTTTTCCTTTGAAATAAAATCTGTTGATTTATATGATAATCAAAACAAAAAATTAGAAACAATAAAAGATTTTACTATTGATCCTAAAGCATATAAAGCTGATGAAAGCGATTTAAAAACAACGGAAATCACCGATGTAAATATGCAAGTTTTGTTTCTTAATATGGATATACCAAATTTAAAAGATACCGTAAAAAAATATCAAAATAATGTATTTATCGGATATATTGTTATTAGCTATAAAATTGATATTGATTTAGATGGCTATAAATATACATATAAAAACAGTGCTTTAGACACTAGCACAAAATTAAAAAATGAAACTTTTCCATCCACAGGTCAATATAAGCAGTTTTTTGTTACGTTAGATAAAGATGATAATTTCTATATGGATGATTATTTTTATCAAAGAGATGAGGATTTTACTAGTTCTGGGAGCCTAACATTAATATATTTTTTATCTAATAATGATGTTTCTGATTCTTCTATAAATCTTTTTGATGAAGATAACTTTGTATTCTTTATAGCTAACAATGAAGAAAACGAAGATGCAACAACAATAGAAGATGATGGCCAAGATTTTGCCACGTATTACGAAAGAAATTCTCAAACAGATAATGACGCAGATATTATAGATACTCAAGAAAGTGATGAGGAAATACCCAAAGAAAAAAGTGGAGAAAGCGTTCCTCCTACTTCAGTATCAGGCATAGCTATTATATTAGTTTTAATTGTTTTGAGTGCATTATTATTTATGTATGCAAATAAAAAAATATTTAAAAGTAAAATATAAAAAATATTAATTAAAAAAAGTTACAAATTCTATAAAAATGTTGGAATTTGTTTTTTCTTATGATATACTTTTTTTAGAAAATATAGGAAGGTGTCCTAATGAAAAATATATTTAATTACCTATTGTTTTTTCTTATAAGCTTTACAATTATATTTATTTTTCCAAAAGCTGATAGTTGTAATTATAAAGAACAAGCTGCTTTAAATAAAGAAGCTAAGAATGTAACATTTAATTATGAAATAGTTGATAAACTAGATGAACTTAACAGCAAAGAGAATCCTTCACAATATAATATAAGGGATTATTATTATATTCAAATGAATTTAACTAATATAACAGATAACTTATATGTGGAAATAACAAATAATCAAAATGATGAAAAATTAACTTATTATAGTTCAGATTTAGTTGATGGAGTTGTGTCTTTTAAAGCAAATAATGATAAAGTTGTCACTTATACTTTAAACATATATGCCCAAACAGATACATGTTCTAGAAAATTAATGACAAGAACAGTAAAATCCCCTAAATTTAATACTTTTTATCATAGAGGAATGTGTATAGACGTACCAGAATATAAATATTGTCAAGAAGTAATAACTTCCGAAATGGATGATAATAAAATTGGTAAAAGTATAACTAATTACTATAATAAACAAATGGCTAATCAAAAGCAAGAAACTCAAAAAGAAAAAAATAATATAAAGAAATATTTAATAATTGGCAGTATTGTATTAGGAAGTATAATCGTAATTGGAGGTATTATTTTAATAATTGTTAAAATAATGAGAAAGAGGAGAGGTATATGAAAAGAAGTTTAATTGTAATAGTTACTTTTTTATCTTTCTTTTTGATGTGTAATGGGGTAAAAGCCGGAGAAAATGATAATTATGACTCAAATCGTGACTCCTATGCTTGCGCTAATGAAAATGTTTTTTCAGAATTACTACAACGGGATAGTAAATATTGGTCTTTGCCAGGTCTATGGGTATGTTTATTGGAGGGTGATTGTAATCGACAACATCTTTATTCCTCATTACAAGCGGACATAACGGTAAAGAATTTAAATGAAACTAAAAATAAGTATTGTGCTGATTTGAACTTAACTTCGGGATTGAATGAATTTTCAGATTTATATAAAGTTACGCGTTTCGATGGTGGTGATTTTTCGAATCGAATAGACATTCAACAAGATATCCAAGATAATAATATATGTACTTATTGTAGTAAAAATCCAGGTGATTCACGATGTGCTGAGCATCCCGAATGTGACGTTGCAAGCTATAAAATAGGCGAAAAAAGTTGTGGACATTGGGTTCCTGATGATCAAATTACCGATGAAGACATGTCTACTATATATTATCAAGATCAAAAACAATGTTATCTAGAAATAGCCTATTCCAATGATGGCCAACCATCATATTACTATGCATCCCTAGGGCCAAAAATAAAACAATCAGTTATTAATACAGGTCAATATACTTACGTTCTTGATATGGGATATATTAACAAGTATTCTAAATGTAATGTTGATTATTATAATATTTATACAACTGCTGAATGTGATAAAATGAGCGGTTATGAACCACAAAGGGTTGATAATATTAAATCACTTCTAGCGGGAATATTACAGATAAACGAAAGTGATATTGGCAATAAAAATGATAGTGACAATAATAAAAAATATATAATTGAAGATGTTGCACATTTAGGAACAGATGGAGATAATTATTGGTTTCAACTTAGTGATGAAAATGCTAAATTGCCCGATGAAGTAACTCCTCAAAATATGATTTATAATTTTAATGAATGGACAGCACTTAAAGCTTTTCTTCCTATGGATAACGCAAAAATTTCTGGTAATAGTGTTACTGAGTTTTACACAAAAAGCACAGATGGAAGTGGAAAAATAAAATCAGGTAGTTGGTTAGACCAAGCTCAAGATAATGTAAATAAATATGGCTTAAATACTAAAAGTCTTCTAGCATTTTATACGTATGGGGATAGTATGTTATTTGGTGTAAACTCTTGGGGGCGCAAAGTTTATACTCCTTTTGTTTACAAATTAAGAAATACTCATCCTAACTGTACTTATGATGAAGAAAATGACACCTTTTATGGTGGATTTGGAAAAATTGATTTAGATAATAATGAAACATATAAAAATGGTTATGAATATTATAATGAAAATTACGGTATCACTAAAGACAGATACATTCAAGAAACTTTTATTGATGAATGCTTATGTGATACAGCTAATGGAAAAATTAAAGATAAGAATTTGGCTGATAATACGTTGAAATATATTACTGATTCTAATGCAAGAGAGCATTACAATGAATATTGTGGTATAGAAACGGAAGGAAGAATATGCAAGCCATATGTAGATACAGCTCCTTGTACTGGAGCACTTACTGTTAGTGATGATGAAGACTGTATTTTTGATGAAGTTTTAAATGAAGATAAAATAAGTTCTAGCATATATTCTGGAGGCGATTCTGATGAAGAAAGTCAACGTCACTATTATACGACAGCTACGAATGAATACTGTAATATCTCCTGCGCGGAAAAAATCGATTTTGTATTTCCAAAGTGGGAAAATGATATAAAAGCTGGAACATATTGGCAATGGCAGTCTACCCAAATTAATTCAACAGGAACGCGTACCTGCGCGGCTACTATAAATATGGGAAAATTTAGTGATAGAGTTACTAAAACAGATAGCAGTACTAGCACTAAGGATATCTTAGAGGATATAATAACCGTTTCTAATAGTCAATTTAAGTATAAAGATAATGATAAATACAGTTATAAACAGCAAAATGACGCTTTAAAAGAATTATATGATAGTATTGACGATAGTTATGACTATACTGACAGTGATTTATGTAGTTGTGATGAATATGGTAATAATTGCGATGTCCATTATAACTGGGATATAAAAGTTGATTTAATCGATAAAACATTTAGTAACTCCGGAAGTTGTGGTAATAGTTCAACTATTGGATCATCAAGTTTGAAAAGTAATGGAATAGCATTATCTCAATTGAAAAAAACAGCTGAAAAAGCGATTAAAACTACTGGTACAGCTATAGAGGTAGAATTAGGAAAACTAAAAATTTGTACAGATTCATTTAATGCCGATAAAGAATCAACATATGATTTCGATCCAGACATTAAATTTAGTTATGATGAAGATTACAAAACACACTTTAGCGGTAGATATTATACTAAGTCTACAGTAGAAGGCAGCAAATCTGGCGCCGATTTTGATAATACTGATATTCTTTACTATAATGATGATGCGGATGCGGAGAGTCCGGAACAGATTAATTATGATTATATAGACTGTACTAACAATATTTGTCAATTGAAAGCTACTGAAACTAAACAGATTACTACATATACTTCACCAATAAGTTTTTTCACTGCATTTCCATCTGGGGTTATTACTGTCCTAAATGGAGGAAATTATTACGACCTTAATAATAATAATAATCCAAATAGCCAATCATTAGGTGATAACATTTATCCTATAGCATTAAATAGAGATGCTGGTACATATGGCTATTCATTTACCGTTTCGGGCTTGGGAGATAGGGATCTTGCTACTAGTAATAATAGTAATAGATCTCCAAATAACAATGTTGGTAGACTAGATCGCCTTATAAAAGAAGATACCAGAACATATGTCTGTGAGTATAGTGTTATTAATGATGTTACAACCCCTGATAAACCTAATTTCTTTTATCGCAATATTTCTGTGAATAATTTTGACCCTAATAATAGGGAAAGTAAAGATAAACTTGGAAAAAATTGGACTACAGAAAAAGGAAAAGCTACGCAGTGTGAAATAGAAGGTGGAACGTATAATCAAAGTACGGGATGTACGGGTAGTTCAGTTCCCGAAGACATGAATGTAGAATATTCATTTACTTTAACTCCGACTAATATGCAAAATATACATAAATATAATTTAGAACAGGAAACAGGCACAAAAAAAGGATATGGTGATTTTAGAATGACGAAAGTTGGAACAGATATTACTGATAAAAATGGTGCCACTTTAAGTGAAGGTCTTTGGTATACTAGTGATTTTATAAGAACAGATATATGTGACGATTGTTTTTCAAAAAAGGATATAAATGATGTAAGCGATGCGTTTGCGAAATGGACTAAAGATGTAAACAAACTATCTGGTAATGGTCCTGCCTGGAAATAGTGGGGTGTAAAAATGAAAGAATCTTATTGGGGATATTGGTTGATTCTTTTAGGAATTTTTGTTATAGTTATAATGATGTTAATAAATAGTGTGACAACATCTACTACTCAAGATTACTATTTGATAAAAGAAACAACAGAGGCCGCTATGGTAGACGCCGTGGATTATGGCTATTATCGAGAATATGGAGAGCTTAGGATTAATAAAGAAAAGTTTGTGGAAAACTTTTTAAGAAGATTTTCAGAGACGGTTAATATTAATAAAACATATGATATTGACTTTTATGATATTTATGAAGCTCCCCCTAAAGTAAGTGTAAAAGTTACTACTAATAGTGGGACATATGTTGTAGGTTCATCAAGTGGGAATTATGATATTACAAATAAAATTGATGCTGTATTAGAAATGAATGAGAATTAGGAGGAATAAAAATGGGAAATTTAGTAAATTCTTTAAAAAGGTTTTTAGGAAACAAAAACACAGTTACAATTATTGGGGTGTTACTTGGCGTAGTTGTACTATATTTTGGCTATCAATGGCGTGTAAATCAAGCTGTTTCACCTATAACAGTTCCATATGCAAAACAGGAGATAACTTCCAGAACATTAATAACTGATGAAATGATAGGAACTATAGATGTTCCTCAAAGCTTAGTTAATAGTAGTAACAATATAGTTACTTCAACGGCTAATGTTGTTGGAAAATATGTAACTTATGGAGCTATAATTCCAATGAATAGTTTATTTTACAATGAACTATTAGTTGATGAAGATAAAATGCCAGATTCAGCTTTTGCTGATATACCTGATGGTTACACCATTTATAGTTTATCAGTAGATTTACATTCAACTTATGGTAATTCAATATATCCAGATAATTATATTGATTTATATATTAAAGCAAGTGATACTGATGGTAAAACAATTTTTGGTAAGATGATTGAAAGTATCAAAGTATTAGCTGTTAAAGATTCTCAAGGTCAACATGTATTTGAAAGTGCCACGGAAACTAGACAACCAGCAGAGTTATTATTTGCTGTACCTAATAATATGTATTCATTACTTATGAAAGCGGGATATGTTCCAGAGGGAGGAATTGAAATAATTCCAGTACCTCGTAATGCTTCATATTCAGCTAATCCTGGCGATACGCAAGTATCTAGTGAATATATTCAAGAATTTATCTTAAATCAATCTGTTATGTTACCAGATGAAGATTCTGAAGATATTGAAACTATTCCAAATAGTGGTGATAATACCAATAATAATACAAATGATACAAATACAAAAAAAGATTAATTAAGAATAGAAAAGGGTGAAGGAGATGAATTCAATTTTTGACCAAATTGATTTTGGTCCAATAAATGAATTTTTACAAGATGAAGATATTACCGACATCTCCTATAGTAATGGCGGCCAAGTGTGGCTTAAAAGTTTAACTAAAGGAGTATTTAAAGTTGAACGTCCAGAAATTAATAATGCTTTAATGGAAAAAGTAGCTTTTCAATGTGCTAATACTATGGGTAAAACATTTAATATGGCTCATCCATTCCTTGACTCTGAAAGTGCAGAGTTACGTATGAACTTTATCCATGAATCTATTGCAACTAATGGTATTGCTTGTGTTATACGTAAAACTCCTGCTAAAATTCGTTTAAATAAAGAAAAATTATTAAGTGAAGAATACATGACTGAGAAATTACACAATTTCTTAGAGCAATGTGTTCTTGGTCATTGTAATATAATTGTTAGTGGAGAAACTGGTTCAGGTAAAACGGAATTAGTAAAATATTTGGCTTCTAAAACAAGAGAAAATGAAAAAATTATTTCTATCGAAGATACCTTGGAATTACACTTGGATCGAATATATCCAAATAGGGATATAGTTGCTATGAAAACTAATAATATTGCTTCTTATTCTGACGTTTTGGTTACTTGTATGCGTCAGAACCCTATCTGGATATTACTATCCGAGGTTCGTAGTGCCGAAGCAGTTTTAGCTGTACGTAACTCAATTTCTTCAGGACACCATATCTTATCAACAATCCATGCTGATAAAGCTAGTAGTATTCCCATGCGTATGTACTCATTACTTGAGTCTTCGCAAGATACCGATCAATTCTTAGCTTCGATTCATAGATATGTCCAAATAGGTATTTATGTTAAAGGTTATTTTTCGAAAAAACTTAATCGTTTTCAAAGGGAAATTATTGAAGTTTGTGAATTCTATGTTGATGATAATAATGTTGCTAAGTCGAATATTTTATATAAAAAGACATTGGATGGTCAAGTTACCATGAATAACCCAACTAAACAATTATTAGATTATTTAAGTATAGGTAATGTTTATTTACCAGAAGATACTTTTAATTTACATGGTGAAAACCCCGATGCTGATAAACCAAGTAGTTTAGAAAAGACTGCCGAGGTTAATGATATGTTAAATAACACTGAGGAAACTGAAGAACCTAAAGTAGAAACTCCTCAACCAACAGTAACAGTGGAGCCAATTCAACAACCAGTTAATGAACCGATTGTTCAGCAAAATCCTTCAATTGAGCAATCAAGTACTGTGGTAAATGAGAATATATCTAATTCTCAAGCAAATACTTTTACAGCAAATAATGAAGTAAGCCCAACTCCACCACCAGAGGAAAAAGTCGAATCCTTAAATGAAGAAGAAAGTTTTCAAGAGCTCACTTTAGATAATGTTGTACCTAATAATAATCCTCAGGCAAATATAACGGGAGTTCAAGAATTACAACCAACAATCGATGAAGTTGTGCCAAATATAAATAATCCCATTCCACCATTAGAACCAATTGGTGGAACCGATGTATTATAGGAAGAGAGGTTAAAATATGATTTTAGTAATTTTATTAGTTATTACCGGTTTCATAATTGCTTATCGAATGAATGATGGTAAAAATGTATATCAATTTGTTACTAGAAGTGTTGCTTCTGCCTATAATAAATATGCGCCATATAGTTTTAAAATGGTCAGGGAAAAAACAAAAGAATTAGGGCAAGAATATACAACTCGACAATACATTACCCAAGTTGCTATGTTTGCCATCGTCGCTGGTGGTATTGCTTATTTATATTTCTTTTCATTTATTTGGGCTTTAGTATATGCTTTTGTCGCTGTTATGTTTATTCCATATTTAGCATATCTAAGATGCCAAAGAGTTTATAGTGAATTTATCTTTGAACAAATTCAAACTTATACAACAAACGTTATTATGGAATTTAACACCACGCAAAGTTTTGTTAAATCTTTAGAAGGTGTTAGAGATTCGGGAGTTTTAGAAGATCCAATTCTAGGCGATGTTAAAAAGATGATTGAATTATCATATCAAAACGGAACTATTGATGAATCAATTAATTATTTTAATGAAAAATATCCATACTATATGGTCAAAAATATGCACCAATTATTTTTACAAATTACCAAAGAAGGTGCAATTGATTCGGGTGAAGCCTTAGAAAACATGGCAATGGATATTGATGCCTTGGTAGAAGGTGTTTATCGAGACAGAATGGATCGTAAACAATTCCATCGTAAATTCTTAACGTTTGGCTTAGCTTTATATTTCTTAGTATTAGCCATGATAATGCTTCTGGGTAAAGATAAATATATAGCCTTACTTGATTTATGGTATGTATCGTTAATATTACATGCAATTATTTTAATAAATAGTTTCTTCCTTATGTCGGGCGAGAAATACTATAATGCTGATGTGGGGGTGGAATAATGTACTTAGAAATTTTAGCTATGGGCGTTATTGTATTTTTTATAATGAATTATACTGGGCGTATAAATGCTAATAAATTTATTACTGATAACCAAGCATATTTTCAAAAATTAAAAGAGGATGATTGGGATTTCTATGTTCGTGCTAAATATGGAGAAAATGCTGATCCTAATGCGATGTTTAATAAAAGACTTCGCAATGGTCTTATTGGTATAGTAGCAGTATTATTTTTCTTTATTAGTGAACTGAATTATATTTATATATTGGTAGCTTTATTTGCAGGAATTGCTTTGTTTAAACTAGATTATATTAATATAAAATCATTTTATAAAAGGCATTTACATCAAATCGATATATTATTGCCCTATTATTTAAAGGGTTTAGAAATATTAATTCAACACTATACTGTTCCTGTTGCTTTAGCTAAATCAATTGATGATGCGCCGGAAATATTTAAGTTAGGTTTAAAACAACTAGTTGAACAAATTAATGCTGGTGATTCTTCCATTGAACCATATATGCAATTTGCACGTGATTATCCCGTTCGTGATTCCATGAGGATGATGCGACTTTTATATCGTTTAAGTTTAGGTCGTCAAGAAAGAAAACAAGAGCAATTAGTAGCTTTTTCTAAAACTATATCAAATTTACAGTTAAAAGCTCGTGAAACTAAATATAAGGAACGTTTAGAAAAAATGGAAAGTAAAACTATGAGCATGTTAGTTTCAACTGGTTT
The DNA here is from genome assembly GCA_947629935.1 of uncultured Bacilli bacterium. Classification (GTDB taxonomy): domain Bacteria; phylum Bacillota_I; class Bacilli_A; order RF39; family UBA660; genus HGM10766. Next base: position 39,611 of record CANRFQ010000004.1, read on the forward strand.
AGGAGTTATGATACTATTAGTTTTAGCTGTAATGATGATGATAAATGTATAAAATTGGGTATTTGATACCTTTTTTTATTTAACTTTATATTTATTTAAGAAAAAAATTAGTGTATAATTTTTTTAGGTAGTGAGATGGTTAAATATGAAAAAAAATAAGAAGATTTTATTTTATTTTTTAAGTTTTTTAATCCCTATAGCAATTTTTGGAATTATATGTTTTATAACAAAATTTTATCCTTTTGGAGAGAACCTTTTAAATAAATATGATTCTTATAAAATGTATCCATCCTTATTACTAGAATATATAAATAAATTTAGAAGTGGAAATTCATTATTATACACATTTCATGCGGCGTTAGGAACGAACTTTATCTCGTTGATTCATTTGTACTTAGGAAGTCCGTTCAATTTACTGCTATTATTTTTTAAAAATGATCAAATATATCTTTTTTATTCCATTATTATTTTCTTAAAAATTGGCTTATCGAGTTTATGTTTATTTATATATTTTCAAAATAAAAATTCTAATAAGCTATTGGTGAATTTGGTTTTCAGTTGTATTTATGCCTTATCAGGTTTTTTAATAACATATAACTATCACATAATGTGGAGTGATGCTTTTTATTTAACTCCTTTAGTATTGTTAGGTGTAGATAAATTAATAAGCAATAATAATCACATTTTATATCTTATTTTTTTAACGATTTCTATTATAATTAATTTTTATATTGGTTATATGATGTGCATATTTACTTTTATTTATTTCATATATCGTATTATTAATACTGATTGTGATAAAAAAAAGATAATAATCGAATTTATTAAATATTCTTTAATAGCTGGACTAATATCATCGTTTGTTTTAATACCCAGCGCCATTGCAATCTTAAATGGTCGAACAATTTCAGAGTTTAGTCTTTTTTCAATAAACATAGCAAATTTAAAATCTTTATTTTACAATTTATTGCCGGCGTCTTTTATTATGACTGATAATTATAACGAAGGTAGTTGTGTAATTTATTGTTCTATTTTTGTCGTTGTGTTAACAATATTTTACTTTTTTAATCAAAAATTTTCTAAAAAAGAAAAAATTACAGTTGGAGCCATTATTCTATTCTTTATTTTAAGTTTTATTTTAAGACCACTAGATTTGACATGGAATATGTTTGCTCAACCAGTATGGTGGAATTCTAGATATGCCTTTTTGTTTAGTTTGTTTTTAATTATTATAGCTCATAAAACTTTTATAAATATAAATTATATAAAAATAAAACCTATTATTAAAAGTTTAATAATTATAATATTTATATTGTTATTTTTAACAAGTTTCACTTTAAAATTATATGGATCTGGCCAAAAAATCAAGACCTTTTACATCTTAGTAAGTTCTATAATATTATTTATATTATACATTTACTTATTAATAAAATTAAAAACCAAACGATTTATCATAATAATATTTGTGGTCGCCGAATTAACTTTTAATGCTTATTATTCCCTTAAAGTAGATAATGTTTTGAAAATTAGCGATACAAAAAAAGAAATGGAAAAAGTTAATAATAATTTAGATTTGATTAAAGATAATGACTTTTATCGCATTTATCAATATAACGATAAACAGTTTGACAGTGGATTATTTTATGGTTATAATTCAATAAATCTTTTTGCTTCTATATACAATAAAAAAATAAATGATTTTTATGAAAATAAGCTTAATGGTGGAGCAAGTGTCAATCATACAGAATTACCTTTAACAAATATTGAAACATTATCTTTATTAAATGTTAAATATATCTTATTTAATAATTTTAAAGATAATTTAAGTTGTTTAAATGAAAATGTTTGCATTAATAAATATAGTTTACCTTTGGGATTTCTAATTTCAAGTAAATCAACAATTAAATTAAAAAACAATGAACCATTAGATAATTTGAATAAAATATATTCTTATTTATTAAATGAAAATATTGATTTATATTATAAACCAGACATCAATGTTAAGTTAAAAAATGTCAATGAGAAAAATAAGTATTTAATAATGCAGAAAGGAAAGAAAAAGGGCAAAATAACCTTAGAATTTATTTCGGATTTTAATGGAGTTATTGCACCTAATAGAAATAATTTTTTCTATTTAGATGAGTGTTCTTATTATCTAAATGGCAAGAAAAGTGATAAAACTCTTTTTATGAATGTAAAAAAAGGTGATAATATAAAAATTGTCTATAATTTTACTGGAGCAAGAGATGATGTAAAATTGCAAGATCTAGAGGTAAAAATATTAGATTTAAACAAACTCCAAGAAATTTCTAATAAATTATCAACATATAAGCTTAACATAATAACAAATAACAAACATTTATTAACTGGTAGTATTGATAACAAACAAAATCAAAAACTGTTTTTATCTATTCCATATGATAAAGGACTAATAATAAAAGTTGATGGTAAAAAAACACCATATAATATGGAATTTAACACCTTTATTTCTATTAATGTACCAAAAGGAAAACACATAATAACCATAGATTATATTCCAATGGGAAGTAAATTAGGAATTATACTTTCTGAAACTACCTTTTTAGGTGTTTTAACATATGAAATGTGGAGGCTGATATGCAGAAAAAAGAAATATTATACATAGTTATCCCTTGTTATAATGAAGAAGAAGTAATAAGAGAAACTAGTAAAAGATTAATTAAAAAAATCAACCACCTTATTGATGCTAATTTAATTAGCTTAAAAAGTAAAGTAATGTTTGTTGATGATGGCTCGCAAGATAATACTTGGAATTTAATTACCAGCATTCACAAAGAAAACGAATTATTCACAGGTATATTGTTGTCTCGAAATAGAGGACATCAGAATGCTTTATTAGCGGGGCTTATGGTGGCCAAAAAAGATGCTGATATAGTTATTAGTATGGATGCTGATTTACAAGATGATATAAATACTATTGATGAAATGTTAAAAGATTACTATGCTGGAAACGAAATAGTTTATGGCGTGAGAAAAAATCGAAATAAAGATAGCTTTTTTAAAAAAACATCTGCGCATTTTTTTTACAAATTTATGAAAAAATTAGGAGTAGATATAATTTATAACCATGCTGATTATAGATTAACTAGTAAAAAAGTTTTAGATGAATTAGAAAATTTTAATGAAGTAAACTTATTTTTAAGAGGAATATTTCCATTAATAGGTTTTAAGCATTCAATCGTATATTACGAAAGAAAAAAAAGATATGCAGGTAAATCAAAATATCCTTTCAAAAAAATGCTCAATTTTGCTTTTGATGGAATAACTTCTTTTAGTATCAAACCAATTCGTTTAGTTTTAAATCTTGGTCTAATTATGCTAATTATTAGCCTAATAATGTTAATCTATAGTTTAGTAGTAAAATTTACAGGTCATACAGTAGATGGATGGGCTTTTATAGTTTGCTCGATATGGATAGTTGCAGGCATTCAAACATTAGCTATAGGTTTAATTGGAGAATATATTGGTAAAATTTACAATGAAACTAAACGTAGACCAAGATATATTATTGAAAAAAATTTAAGTGAAAAGTAAGGTAATATTATAATAATGATATTACTTTTTGTTTGAAATTTTATAAAATAAATAATGAATTAAATATGACAGTTATAACAGTAGTAGCAATAGCAGCGGTAGCGGCTATATTCTACGCCTTTGTATGGCCAAGAGTAAAAGAATCAATTTCCGAGAACGTAAATAATACTACTCAGGGAAATACATCAGCAGCAACATCAGCAGATTGCTCACGTATTGGTGGTACTTGGAACAATAATACTAATCGATGTGATTTATAAGCCGCTATAGCTGCTATTGATAGTAAAGTAGTGGCAATTTGCTACTACTGTTATTTCTGTCATGTAAAGCTGCAAAAAAAAATTGAAATTATATTGATAATTAAACAAAAAAAAGTTATAATATTAATGTATTATAGAGAAGGAGTGAATGTAATTTATGAAAGAAGCAACTGGTGAATTAAATATGACAGTTATAACAGTAGTAGCAATAGCAGCGGTAGCGGGTATTTTTTACGTGTTTGTATGGCCAGCTATACAAGATAATTTACAAGCAAGAACTGCTTGCTCTCAAGGACCAAATACAAAAAATGATATAGGATCTGGTAGTCAAGGATATATTTCATGTAATGCAGCAAGTGGTGGTTCTTATACATGTACATATACTAATGCTAAAGGAACCAATAAAACAACTACATGTACACAAAATTTATAGTTAATTTAAATTTTTAATAATATTAACATAAGGAGAAAATAAGATATGAGAGAAGCGACAGGAGAGCTAAATATGTCTGTAATAGTAATAACTCTAGTAGCAATCCTAGTAGCTTTTTTCTATGGAGTAATATGGCCGATGATTGATAAGAGTCAAGAAGCGCAAATGAATTGTAGTAAAGCAGTTTGTGAAAAATCTGCTGATTCTGATGGTTATGTCAATTGTACATATTCTAAAAAGGATGGAACAACTTCTAATATTCAATGTAAATATAAGGGATAAAGGTGGTTAAATGAGAGAGTCGATAGGTAGTGCAGGCTTATTTCAAATTGTAATGGTGTTATTGCTTCTTTTTACGGCTTACTTTTGTTTGTCAATAAATTATACGGCAGCTTATAAAGTAACAGATTCTATAAATAATCAAATAAAAAAAGATGATGGAATTAACCCAAAGGAAATAGCTAATGTTTTAAAAGAAGCACACTATACATCTTCTGGACTTTGTAACAAGTGTAACGCTGCTGGAGAGTGTGAAGAAGGATGGACACCTTTCCTTTTAACTGGAGACAGTCCAATGAATGTAAATGACCAAGCTAATTATTGTATAAAAAAAATAAAATCTACTTCTTCAAGTAAAGATTTACCTGAGTTATATTACTACAAAATAAAAGTATTTTATAATATAGAAGTTCCAATTATTAATCAATTTAATTTTAATATTCAAGTTAATTCTTCAAATATCTATACGCCGAATGAAACAGACCCAGATTATGTTAAACTTACGGCTTATAATGAATGAGGTGAAGTTATGAGAGAATCGATAGGTGGAGCATGGTTTATTGGTTTAATAATAACTTTCATGATGGTTTTTGTTGGTTATTTAACTGTCATGATTAATTATTCTAATTCATTTAAAATTAAAAATGAAGTTGTTCATATAATTGAAAAGTATGAGGGTCTAACTGAAAGGAATGGCGGCTCTGTTCAAATCATTAATCAGTATTTAGCAAATACTGGATATAATAGTAGAGGCAAATGCCCTTGTTCTTCAGAAGATAATAATGCTTGCTATGGAGCAAGTAATATATTTGATAATCATCATAATTTAGAAAACGTTCAAAAAGATAAAACATATTATTATTGTGTTCAATTTGAAAAAAGTGGGAAAAGTGAAGATGAAACAGGATATTATGATATTCAATTGTTTTTAAAGTTTGATTTACCAGTTTTGGGCCAATTAGGTAATTTTACAATTAAAGGACAAACTATAAAGATAAAACATCCAGTAAATTATGGAGGGGCACACCCTGGTAAAGAATAGATAAAAGGAAGTGAATAAGTTTTATGAATGTAATTGTATCAAATAAGTTTCAAACACAATTAAATGCTTTACAAATAGATGTAATTAAAAGTGTTAATGGTGAGTTTACACCAGATGAAATAACAGAAATGTTTGCTAATTTCTTTTATAATAAAATGATATTAGATGTTACGGCAATTAAAGGATATCAAAGTGTATCTAATATTCAGCAACTTGCTATGGGTATTGATATGAGTAAAGTTATTTTAGTTTTAGATGATAGTGATGTTACTAGTTCACAAAGCTATTTATCGCAACTTATATCAATGGGGATTTATAATTTTACTAGAAATATTGATAATATTCCTTTCTTAATTGATAATCCGAATACCTATAAAGATGTCGCCCAATATCAACAAATTAGTACCGTAGCTAATGAAATTAGCAAAAAGCATGAGACTGCTAAATTTGATTATGAAGAGGATGTAACTAGTGGAGGGTTTACAACTATTATAGGAATTAAAAATGTTACGGATCATGCTGGCTCTACAACTTTAATTTATATGTTAAAAAAACAATTACAAAATAATTATAATGTTTTAGCAATTGAAATAGATAAAAATGATTTTCAATATTTTAATGACAAAGATTTAGTAAGTGTTACAGCTGATAAATATGAAGCAACAATTCGTAATGCTAATACATACGATATTATTTTAGTCGATTTAAATAATAGTACTAATGAAGATAGTTGTTCAGATGTCTTATATTTACTAGAGCCTAGTACGATAAAGTTAAATAAGATGATTCGCCGAAATAGAGGAATTTTTGATAATTTAAAGGGTAAGAAGATTGTTTTAAATAAAAGTTTATTAGATAACAAAGACGTAATGGATTTTGAATATGAATCAAGAAGTCAAGTTTTTTATAATATTCCTCCGCTAGATGATAAAAAAGATAAACATCGTGCACTTGACGATTTAATGTCAAGGTTAGGTTTTCTTAGACAGAAACAAAACAATTTAGGTGGAGAAAAGACTAAGATTCTAGGTATTTTCAAAAATAAGTCTTGACAGTAATTTAAAAAGAAGATAGAATTTTAATTGTAAGAAAGAGGTATTTATATGTTATTAATGGATTTTGAAAACTTTTGTGCAGATTCAACCACTATTTGGTCTGTTGTTGGTTGGCTTTTAACAATATTTAAAATTGTTATTCCTATTATCTTAATTGTTATGGGTAGTATTGATTTTGGTAGAGCCGTTGTAGCTCAAAAAGATGATGAAATTAAAAAATCAAGTAAGTCATTAGCTATGCGTGCAGCAGCGGCAGTAATTATATTTATTTTACCATCTGTTATTATGATGGTTATTAACTGGGCTATGGATGTGTCTGGTACTGATATGGATTATGAAACTTGTACTGATTGTGTTATTCACCCAAGTGAATGTGGAAAATAGAAATTTTTCTATTTTTTTTAATATAAGAAGCTAATTTTAAAATTGTTAAACCAAAGAGTTATCATGAAAAATTAAGAAATGCCGTAAAGAAAAGGATTAAAACCAATTCATTATTCCTTCTGGGTGTTTTTTTTTACAAAAATTGTAATTTCCCTTAAAAAACTATGATAAAACGTAAATTTATGATATAATTTTAAAGTAGGTTAGGTGATACTGTGAAAAAAGTTATAATCTTATTTCTTTTAATTAGCATAAGTTTTCTAAGTTTTACAACATCAGTATCTGCTGAACCAAAAATTTGTTATTATAGTAGCAAAGAAAAAACGGGTGGCTATTATGAATACGCTGAATTAACTATTTATGATTCTTCTAATTCTATTGCTAGAGTAAAATTTGAAGATTTGCAAGCTCCAAAATTAGATTGTAATGTAGCAGCAGATATTTTAGAGGCTGGTGGTGCAGCAATTGGTGGTTTGGCAGGGGTTGCTTTTTGTGGTGGTGCTGGTGGACTTATTTGTGCGCCAGTATTTGGAGCAGGTCTTGCTTCTTTGGGTAGAGCTATTGGTGGTGGTAAAACGTGTGCTTTTAAAGCTAATGGTATAACAATAAATGATCTTGAAGATCGTTCTGCAGCTGCTAGTAAATTTCTTAACACCAAATTGCAATATTTTGACGCTAATAAAAATCAACCAATTGTGAGTTTACCTAACATTGATTTAGGTCCTGAATGTCCAAAATATTTAGGTGTAGTTATTAGTGATATTTCTGATGCCAATAACGTTCAGGTTTATGCTGGTGATAGTAGTACGAAAGATTTTATTGATAGTTATATAAAATCTAACCCTGATTATAATTATGTAATATGGGGTACAGAATTTGAAAGAACTGGCGAACCAGGGGATGGCAGTAATTTGGGAAATACTACTTCCCAAGATGATTCTGATCTGAATACTTGTAGAGGCCTTTTAGGAAATAAGGTAAATGGTGAGTATCAAAACGGAACAGTAGGAGCTTTACTTCAACAAATATTTGATTATATGAAAATGGCAGCAGTAATATTAGTATTTGCTTTTTCGGTAATAGATTATGCGAAAGCTATAGCTGCTCAAAATCAAGATGCTTTTAAAAAAGCTAACATTAATTTTATGAAAAGAATAATATTTGGAATTGTATTTTTCTTAATACCAACTTTAATTAATGTAATTTTAAGTGTAATAGATAGTTCTACTTGCGGAATTCAATAAGATAGTAGGTGAAATAAATATGTTTGATGCTGGAAAAATTTGGGATGTAATATATGGTTTTTTTGTTACTATTGATACAGTAATTTATAAATTTGTTGGGTGGCTTTATGAATTATATATGTTAATTAGCAGCGCTCGGATTTTTCGAACTGAAACTTTTGAAATATTTATAAATCGTATCTATATAATTCTAGGGGTTATAATGTTATTTTTCTTAGCATATACAATTTTAAAAAATATTGCTGATCCCGACTCTTTTGCAAAAGGCGATAGCTCGATGGGAAAAATCATTTCTAATACAGTTATCTCTTTAGTGCTTATTGCTATATTGCCTACTATTTTTACTTTTTTATATCAAGCTCAAGAAATTTTGCTAGAAGAAAATATTATTGGTAAAATAATATTAGGTAATTATTCTTATTCAACGGATACTTTGGAACTTAATTTGGGAGCTGAGGTATGTGAACATTTAAACACAATCAAAGGGCCACACGAGTATGTAATTAATAGTGATGGTAGTTGCTATGTTAAATGGCATTCGACTGGCGATGCAGCTTCGATTGCTTTGGCAGGAAATTCAATTGCAGTCGATGTTTTTACCTCATTTTTCTATCCCTATTTAACTGAAGAAGAATATACAGACAAAGTAACTGAAGCTCGTTTGGAAGCAGAAACATTAAATCAAAATCCTGATGATTTTACCAATAGTAATCAAAATTATAATGTTGATTTTAGTTATGAAGAATGGGGAAATGATGCTTTTAGTGCCAAAAGCCAATATGTATATAATAAAATAGCTAGTTATAATTCATGTCATAATATGAGTGATGGCTATGCTTATGGTTCTACAGCAGAGGCTTGTGCTCGCGAAATTAAAAACTACAATGATAAAAATAATATAATATCTCCTTTAAATTTTAAATCAGTTATGCAATATGCAAAAACAACCGGTGATTTTAGTGGCTTTAAGTTTTTATCAGAATTTATATATGAAGATAGAATTGAATATTCTATAATTATATCGACTATAGCTGGTTTATTTGTTTGTTATATAATGATTTCTTATTGTATAGACATGGGCTTAAGAGCAGCTAAATTAGGCTTTGCTCAACTTGTTGCTCCTGTTCCAATTTTAGCGCGTATTGTTCCTAGTCAAAAGAAAATGTTTGATAGTTGGACTAAATTTACACTACAATCATATTTTGAAGTATTCATTAGAATTGCGATTATATTCTTAGGTATTTTTATGATTACCCATTTACCGAACGTTCAAGATATGTGGAAAGATTCAATACTAACTAAAATTTCCTTCATGTCCATTAAAACACCATTAATAATGGATATAACATCTGTGTCATGGGGTACTAAAGCTATAGCCCGCGTCGCCGTAATTATCGGTATCTTGATGTTTGTTAAACAAGCCCCTAAATTAATTTCTGATGCTTTAGGTATCAGTATCAATACTGGCTCATTAAATATCCGTAATAAATTAAAAAATATGGTTGGTGGCGAACATGTAGTAAGAGGTTTAAATGCAATTGGTTCCCTACCTGCTAAAGGCTTTGGAGCTGTACGAGGAGCCTTAGGTGGAATGTGGGCTGCCCAAATGCAAGGAGACGGAAGTGGAAAACTTACTAAAGCTGCTGCTTTAAGAGGTCTTCAAAGTGGATGGAAAAATCATAAGGGAAGCTTTAGAAACACCTATCAATCTGTTTCTAGCGATGTAACGGGTGACCATAAATATGCCCATTCCTATTTTGGTGGCAACACTATGGCTGGTAATATAAATCGTAATATAGATACGGCATACAAAGCAAGTTCTCAAACAGCTTTAGAAAAACATCTTAAAGATATTGGAGAATATATTAAAAAACATGATGATCCAAATAATAATGCAGAACTAAATGCTAGATTACAGAGAGCACAAGCTGCTTATAATGAAGCAATTAGAAATGTTGAAAATAATCCAGCATTTACGCGAGCAATTAATAATAGAGCTCAACAATTGCGTAATGAATATGACGCCAATGAAGGAAAAGCTGCAAAAGAACGTATGAAAGCTTTTGAAAATAGTGCAGAATATAATAATTTAAAGGCTATTGCTCGAGCTAATGCTCGTAATGACATTCGCCAAGAAGCAGCAAGCAATAATGAGATATTATCTGCTGCTGAAGAACAGAAACGTATTGATCAAAGATTGGCAGATTACATTTTGGATGGTATTAAAACTAATAGTTCTGAGTTGGCTCGTCAATATAAAAATGACCATTTAACTGAAAGAACGATTGATAAAGAACTAGAAAAACGTGCAAATAAAGAAGTTGTTGATCAATTAAAAGCAACAAATGAAAATTATAAAATTGCTAAAGAAGCAGTTGATGATAATGGAAATTATACAGCAGAGACTTTTGCAAATGTACTTAATGAATATAGAAGGGATGTTCAATCTAATCCTAAGACATCTGAAGATCGAGCATATATTAAAGCTCTTGCTGAAGAAAAAGCTAATGGTGATTATAAATCTAATAAAGAATTACAAGATTTCTTTACAAAAATGGTGGAAGACAAGAAAATATCATTTGGAAAAGGCGATAAATAGGAGGAATAAAAATGGAAAATTATTTAATCCCGGCTAATTCAAAAAAGTCAAAATTAATTTTAGGATTCTTTAATCCCATTGACTTAATAATTTTTTTGATAGGCGTGGTAATAACACTAGTATTATTATTTGTGATTAGAACTAATAATATTTTTCTAGTCATATTAATATTACTCCCGGCTTTAATTTCTGCATTCTTAGTAATGCCGGTTCCTAATTATCATAATATGTTAACGTTATTAAATAACATATATAGCTATTTTAGTAAAAGAAAAAAGTATTATTGGAGAGGTTGGTGTGCTAATGGCAAAAAACGCTAGTATATCGAAATATTCTGAGGATTGGGTTCCTATTAAAAGCATCATGAATGGAATGATTGAATTAGAAAATGGCAATTATGTAACCGGAGTAAAAATAGAATCAAAAGATATTTTTATCCTTGATGCGCAAGCTCAAAATAACGTAATTTATGGAATGCGTAATTTCTATAATGCAATTGACTATGAATTTTGGTTAGTAATCGCCGATAGACCTGTAGATATTAATATCTATCTATCGCAGTTACAAGTTTTGTATTCTCATACTCCTAATCCAGAAATTAGAAAATTAATTGATCAAGATATTAATAAAGCAAATTTATTTATGAGTAGTGAAATGAGTGTCGTAGATACTGAATATTACATTTTGTTTAAAGAAAAAAAACAAGAAATAATTCAGAAACGAATTCACAATTTAATTACCAACTTAGCTAATGCAGGAGTAAATTCTGCTCAAGCATCTAATTCAGATTTACGCATGCTTTTAGATAATTTCTTAAATGGGGGAACAACAACTAATTTTGGGACGGTGATTAGTTCATGAGTTTAAAAAGTGAGATAGCTCCTAAAGGTTTATTATTTAAGCCCACTGAGTTTGTTATTAGTGATAAATATGCGACGATTTTAACTATTATTAGTTTTCCAAAATATATTGCCCATGGCTATTTAGCCAATTTAACGAGTATCTCGGGAGTTAAAGTCGTAATTAAACATATTCCTATTGAATTTTCAACAATGTCAAGAATGTTGAATAAGGAAATAGCCGATTTAAAAGTCCGTTATCAACATGAAAGAGATAGAACTCTTCAAGAAAGAATAAGGCAAGACTACGAATCAATAGAACAATTCGTTTCCATGTTAGCATCTACACAGTCCAAAATTTTTGATTTTCAAATGCATATTATGATAACTGCTAATAATAAGGAAGAATTAGATATGAAAAAAATTCAAGTACGCTCTTTCTTAGATGCTTTAGGAATGCGCGGAATTCCTTTGATGTTCGAACAAGAAAAAGTTTTAAAATCAATGATTCCTGTGTTTCCTAAACAAGATATTGAAGATCGTGTGGGAACCCCAATTCCTTCCCCAACAATAGCAGCAATGTATCCTTTTGTTTTTGATAGTGTTAAAGATCCTGGATATTCAACACTTTTAGGAGTTGATTTTTCCGGAGGAGTAGTATTATTTAATCAATTTTTATATCAAATAAAAAAAGAACATAACCGAAATAATGCAAATATGATTATTTTAGGTACATCTGGTAGTGGTAAATCAACAGCTGCTAAATTGTTACTTCGTAATCATATTCGCAATAGTTATAAGATAGTGGCAATAGATCCTGAGGGTGAATTAGAAGAAATGACTCGCAACCTAGGTGGAGATTTTATCGATTTAGGTAAAGGTGGAGAATTCGGTATGATAAATCCTTTGGAAATTGTCATGGATGCTGATGAAGAAGAAATTGCCCAAGGTCTTGGTTATACAGTTTTAACTAGAACTTTACAATCTTTAAAAGCTTTTATGAAATATTATTCTCCTTCTATAGAAGAGGATGTTTTAGCTTTATTTAGTGAAATAGTGCAAGATACTTATAAGCGATATAAAATTGATTTTGATACGGATTTTTCTAAATTAACATCAGAAGATTATCCAACTTTTGAAGATGTTTATGCCACAATTAAAGGAAGAATTTTATCAATGCCAGATAAAACGCAAGAGCGTGATATTATGGAACGTTTAGAATTGCGAGTTCGTCCTTTAGTTAAAGAATTAAAATATTATTTTACAGGTCATACTACGATTAAAATAAATAGTAATTATATTGTGTTTAATATTCGAGAATTAATGAATAGTGACGAGAATATTCGTAATGCTTTATTTTTCAATATTTTAAAATATGCTTGGGGATTGTGTCTAGATAAATCCTTAAATACAGTTATGATGGTAGATGAAGCGCACGTGTTACTTTCTAGTCGTAATGAACTTGGGGCGGAATTCTTAGCCCAAATTCAACGTCGTAGTCGTAAATATAATACGGGCACCATCATTATTACGCAACAACCTACCGATTTTGCTGCACCTAATTTAATAATGCACGGTAAAGCTATATTTGATAATGCTTCTTATTATTTAATTATGGGTCTACGTAAACAAGCTGTTGATGATCTTGCGCAACTTGTTGATTTAAACGATAACGAAAAAGAAAGAATTAAATATTTCAACCAAGGAGAAGCTTTATTTGTATGTGGTAGTAGAAGAATGCAAATTAATGTTATATTAACTCAAGAAGAGCTTGATTCCTTTGGAAGTGGCGGAGGATTATAATAGTTAGAAGGTGTCACAAATGCATCCAACTGATAATATGGAAAATTCAACAGAAGAAATAAATGAATCTCAACAACAAACAGCAACTAAGGCCACAAATACTCCTAACCCTAAAATGTCTGCCCTTCAAAGTAAAGTGGCGTCTGAAGGAATAGCTATGGCCGCTAACGCTGTTGCTCCAGGTAGTGGAGTAATTGTAAAAAAAGTGTTAAAGAGTCCTGCCGGTCAAAATGCTTTAAATCAAGTAGCTAACCCTAAAATGTCCGCTCTTAAAAATAAAGTAGCATCTGAAGGAGTAGCTATGGCTGCTAATGCTGTTGCTCCAGGTAGTGGGGCAATTGTAAAAAAGTTGTTAAAGACCCCTGCCGGTCAAAATGCTTTAAATCAAATAGCTAGTCCTAAAAGAGCAAATAGTTTAGTTCCTGGTGCTATGCTAGATCTCCCTAAATCAAAGCCAACTGAGGCTAAAGAAAATTTAACGGATTCGGAAAGTGAAGCACTAGAAAATGAATTAGAAAATGATGGTGGAGATAAAGGTACTGATTTAAATGGTAATGTTAGTAAAAAAATATTGGATTTTATTATAAAACATCCTCATGTAGCCATTGCTATAGGAGGCTTTTTAACAAGTCTTATCATGTCTTTTGTAGTTTTAATGATCTTAGCATGTTTTATGGGTTCTGATGCTAAAGCTAGTGGAGGAAATTCTAGTGGCTCAACAAATAGCGGTCATGTTAATAGCGCAACATCAACAGAAATATGCTCTCAACTCTCTGGTAAATCTTTAAGTGATGCTTTAAGTGAACATAACACGACTATTGATGATTTTAATAATAACATTAAATCAAAGATTGAAAGTGCTGGTTTAAAAACGCGTGAAGGTGTTGTTGCGGCGGCTTTGTCTATTACTAGTGATTTATGTGAAGAATATAAAATTCGTTTACCTTATGAATGGGGTGGCGGTCATGATAGTAAAATTAGTTTAGCTAGTGGTCAGTGGGGGTCTAAGTTAGCCAGTCCAGTTTATGCCAATGATCGTTCGTATGAATATTCAGGTTTAGATTGTAGTGGCTTTGTTTCCTGGGCTATATATAATGCTGGTTATGACTTTCCTATAGAAAGTTCAGATAGTTTTTCAAATTATGGAACACTTCACTCTATGAATTCCAGTTTTATAGCCAAACCTGGCGACTTAATTTTTCATCCCGGACACATTATGATGATTGTCGGAGTTGATGAGGGAACAAAATTATATAAAGTAGCAGAGGCAGCAGGAGCTGATGAGGGTATGCACGTCCGAACCATGTCCTTTGATAATGATTCTAACCAGATTATAGATATGACTAATTACTACAGTAGAGGAGGAGCTTAGATGAAAAAAATTATCTTTTTAAGTTTAGTTTTATTCATGCTATCAGGTTGTACAATAAAATATGATTTAGATTTGACAACACCTAATGCTGCTATTGAAAATTTAGAAATATTAGAAACTGATTTTAGTAATGAGTATTTTAGTACAATTAAAAATTATACAGGAAACATTAAAGCTATCTATAGTGATCAAGATTCTGATTCTTATGAAAAAGATCCGAATTTAGAATATTATAGTGTTGTCAACAATAGTGATGATACTAAAGCTAATTTGGTAATTAGTTATCCCTTTACAACGGAGGAATTTGGTGATTCAAATATCATAAATACTTGTTATGACAATGTTTCTTTTTATAATACGGACGATAAAATAGATATTAGAACGAGTAATGAATTTTTATGTTTTGAAAAATATATATCGGCTGAAGAAGTTGAAATAAACATAAAAACAAATCAAAAAGTTCTTACTAATAATGCTGATTATGTTGAAGATAATGTCTATACTTGGAAAATAGATAAATCTAATGCTTATCAAAAACCAATAATTCTATCTAATATTGAAAATTCAACTCAAGAAGAAAAAAACGAAAATAATACTCAATTAAATTTAATAATTATTTTAAGTGTCATTGGCGCTTTTGTAATTGCAATTATTATTGTAATTATCAATAAAAATCATAAATATAAATAGTATTTAAGAAAAAAATATTGTATAATAAAATTAAGAAATATGGAGGAAAAGTTATGAAATTTCGAATATCACCTAAAGATTTAATAATTTTTATCATTTTTTGTATATTTTTATTCTATCTTTGTGCGATTGCAGTTTTAAATTTTTCCTCATTTGGTATGACTGGAACTTTTTACGGTCTAAATCCTCTTGAAGCTTTTACAGCTAAATATTTACCAATAACTTTTGTAATGTTTGCCATTGTTTTAATTATTATTTTTGCAAGTGTTTCATCATATATTTTTGATAAAGAAAAAGGTAAGGGTGTCGGTATTACCGTAAAGAAAAAAGAGGAAAATGAATATTCACGTTTTGCGACTGACAAAGAAATGAAAAATGCTTTTGGTGTTAAAAAAATTTTTATTACTGATGATAAAACGGATGCTGCAGGCGTTGTTTTAATGATGAACAAAAAAGAATGGTATGTCGATAATAGTGAAAACCATACGTTGGTAGTTGGAGCAACAGCTTCCGGAAAAACTACCAGTGTAGTTGACCCTTTAGTAATGTCATTAGCTAAAAAAGGCGAAAGTATGGTTTTAACGGATCCTAAAGGTGAAATCTATAAAAATCATGCAGCTATGCTTAAAGAAAAAGGCTATAATGTAATAGTTTTAAATTTCCGTGATCCTGTTAAGGGTAGTTCTTGGAATCCTTTAACCTTACCTTATCAACTTTATAAAGATGGTAATGTTGATAAAGCAACAGAACTTCTAGAAGACGTAGCTAATAATATCTTAAAAGAGAAAAATAGCAATGCCGATCCATTCTGGCAAAACTCGGCTGCCGATTATTTTTCTGGGTGTGTATTAGGTTTATTTGAAGATGGTAAAGAAGAAGAAATTAATATAAATTCGATTTATACTATGACAACGCAAGGAGAGGAACGTTTTGCTACTTCGACTTTCATTAAAGAATACTTTACGATGAAAGGTGAAAATTCTTCGCCATATATTTTTGCAGCTAATGTTATCAATGCTCCTAAAGAAACTCAAGGTGGTCAACTTTCTACTTTTAGACAGAAGATTCGTATCTTTGCTGCGCAGAAGAATCTAAGTGAAATGTTATCATTTACCGATTTTGACATGCGTAATATTGGTAAAGAAAAATCTGCAGTTTTCATTGTTATCCATGATGAAAAAACTACTTATCATGCTTTAGCAACCATTTTTATTAAACAACTATACGAAACCCTAATTGATGAAGCTTATAAGCAAGCCAATGGACGTTTAAAGTATCGTACTAATTTTATTCTTGATGAGTTTGCTAATATGCCCCCTTTAAAAGATGTCACAAGTATGGTTACTGCAGCGCGTAGTCGTGATATTCGTTTTACATTTATTATTCAGAACTTTGCTCAATTAAATGATGTTTATGGGGAAAATGATGCTCAAACAATTCGTTCTAACTGTGGTAACTTAATTTATTTATTGACAACAGAATTAAAAGCTTTAGAGGAAATTAGTAAATTGTGTGGTGTTAAAAAACCCAAAGATAAAGATAAAGCTTTATCCGAAAAACCTTTAGTTACGGTTACCGATTTACAAAAAATGAAAATGAATGAAGTTATCATTCTTAAAGCTCGTATGAATCCTTTTAAAACAAAATTAGTACCTTCTTACAATCAAGAAGGAATGATAAAGTATGAAAAATCCGAATTTTATACTAGACCTATAAAAACTGTAAAAATATTTGATATAAAAGAATTTGTTAAAGAAGAAAAAAGAAAAAAGATGTCAGAAGACATGGAAAATGGCAATGCGCATGGTATGATGCCAAATGGTATGTTTGGTATGCCTAACCCTAGCTTTGGAGGACCAATGGGAATGCCTAATCAAATGGGCATGCCGCCATTTGGTAGTAATCTTGCTAACAAAACGCCAATGGATATTGATGCGATGATCAAAGACATCGACGCGCAAATAGCTAAATTAGAAAAAGAAGAAGAAGAGAAAAAACGTCAAGAAATGGAACAAAAGCAAAAAGAACGTCCAACCTTTGAAATGCCTAAATTAGAAGAAAAACCGAAAATAGCGGAAGAACCGAAAATAACTATTCCCACTTTTGATTTAAAAAATATGATGGAAGATGAGAAAATACCAGAAATGCCAAAAGAAGCAAAACCCGAGACACAACCAAACATTAAAGTGGATAACGATAGTGTAATTGTTGATGAACACATAGTTTCTGATGATGAATTTTTTGATGATTTCTTTGGTGATGATTAGAAAACCTTTTTTAAGGTTTTTTTTATAGGGATTCATAATATGCTTAAATTATTCAAAAACATATTTTATATTGGTGATAAAAATGACATATCATAACTTTCCTCATGATGGTACTATTATCGATTTAGAAGATGTTGTTACCTACAATATGGAGCATTTACCTAATAGTCAGAATATTCCATATGATAAATTAATGTTTAATTATAAAGAATATTTAAACAAGAATCAAAAATATTATCTTTATTGTACTAAAGGAAGAAAAAGTAAAAAAGCCACCGAAATCTTAAAATATTATGGCTATAATGTGGAACAAATAACTAAGTAAAACGCCGAATATTTTTCGACGTTTTATTATTAATTTTAGTATGATTAAAACATTTATGAGAAGAATATATAACAAAGAGATTAAATTTAGAGGTGACCTATGGAATATAAAACATACAATTTTAATTCATTCAACTTATACACAATTAAAACGGATAAATTTAAAAATTGTCATTTAGAAATTGTATTTCGAGAACAAATCCAAAAAGAGAAAATTATTCCCCGAAAATTTTTAATGGAATTGTTAAGTTTTTCCACGGCAACACATAATACTCAAAAAAGTTTTAGTATGCATTTAGAAGATTTATATAATGCTAACTTTTATGGGTTACTTTCGCGAGTCGGGCAATGTTTATTAACAAATTTTTGCTTAGATTTTTTAAATCCTCGTTATTGTGAAGAAGGCTATTTAAAACAAATATTAAATTTGGTAACGGAAGCCATCTTTAAACCCAATTCTTTTGATAATGAAAATTTTCAAATTATTAAGAACAATATTTTAAACGATGAAAAAAAGGCAACCGAAAATATTAGAGCTTCTGCCTATCGTCAGCTTTTTAAAAACATGGATGCCAATGCTCCACTGGCTTATGATATGTTAGGAACCAAAGAACAAATTGAAAATGTTACTCCTCAAGATGTCCAAGACGAATACACAAGATTATTAGAAGAAGATTATTGTGATATTTATCTGATAGGAAACTTAGACATGGATAATATCGCTGATTATTTAGAAAAGAATTTTATCTCGCGCATTGTAAAAAATTATAATATCGAAATTTTTAGTGAAGGTAAAGCGCACAATCGTGTCCAAACCAAAAAAGAAACAGCTAATATTAACCAAACTCATCTTTTAATAGGTTGTAATATCGTTAATCCACTGCCGGAGGAAAGAGATGTGGTAGGGTATTTATACAATTATATATTAGGAGGATCATCTCTTAATACAAAATTAGCTTCTTATTTAAGACAAGAAAATTCTTTATGTTATACCACTAATAGTATTTACCAAAAATATGATAACGCTATCATTTTATATGCCGGGATAGCTAAAAAAAATTCTTCTAAAGCGATTGCTTTAATGAAAAAAGCTTTAAAAGAAATGGGCAATAAAATTACGGAAGAAGAATTGGCTAATGCGAAAAAGGGAATTATTACTTCTTTAAACATGATTGAAGATAGTCCCTCATCACTTATTAACAATTTCTTATTTCAAAATATTGCTAATTTAAAAACTGTTGAGCAAAGAATAAAGGAAATAAAACAAGTAACAGTCAATGATCTAAAAAAACTAGCGAAAAAAATTAAAATTAATACTATTTATATATTAAGCGGGGTGGAAGAGTGAAAAAAATAAATATTGTGGGCATAGATGAAGAGATATATTATGATGAAACCGAAATGGGAATGCCTATTATTATGTGGGTAAATAATAAAGTTAAAAATTTTTATATGACTTTAAATGTTAAATATGGAAGTATTCATACCGAATTTAAAACAAAAGGTTCAAAGAATTTTCTAAAAGTTCCTAATGGAATTGCTCATTTTTTAGAACATATGATGTTTTATATGCCTGATGGTCAATCCGCCCATGAGTATTTCAATGATTTAGGATCTTCTATTAATGCGTGTACGACTAATGATTTTACTTTTTATGAAGTTTTTGGCTCTCATAAGTTTAAAGATAATTTAAATTATTTACTAGATTATGTGCAAACGCCTTATTTTACGAAAGAAAATGTCAAATCCGAAAGAGAGATAATTACTGAAGAAATAAAAATGTATCAAGATGAGCCCAATGCGAGTTTAATTTTTAAAACTAACGAATTATTGTGGCATAAAAATAAAAGAAAATATTTAATAAGTGGCACAGTTGAAGATATCAAAAAAATAAATGTTGATAATTTAAGCTTAGTTTATGATAATTTTTACCATCCGGCCAATATGTTTATTATCATAACTGGTAACTTTAATCCTAATGAAGCAGTAGCTATTATCAAAGAAAATGAAAAACAGAAAAAATTTTTTAATTATGAAAAACCGCAAATTAAAAGTGAAAAAGAGCCCAATAAAGTAGTCAGCAAATATTATGAAGAAAATAGGAATGTTTCAATTCCCAAAATAAAAGTGACAGTTAAAGTACCTTTAACTAATTTTAAAGAATATCGTAAAGATGAATTGAAATTATATTTAACATTTCTTTTGAAAAACAATTTTGGTCTTACTAGTGAAATCCATGAAAACCTATTTAATAACAATTTAATTACTAAGCCTTTTTCTTTCACTGCTAACATATGGGAAAATCATTTTACTCTAACAGTCAGTGCCGAAACAAATTATCCCGATGAAGTCATAAAAGAAATTAATAAACATCTAGATAATATGAATGTTACAAGTGAAGAGTTAAATCGGCAAAAAAAAATATTAATTTCCGCTTTTGTCCTTACTTATGATGATATCGAAGAAGTAAATACTTTACTTCAGGATAATATCATCGCCGATAATATGTTAACTACCGATACCTTTAAAGTTATAAATACTCTTAATATGGAAACTATCAAAAAAATTATGAAAAAACTATCTATGATTCATAAAACAGTTGTTGTTTTTAAACCCGCTTCAAAAAATAGCTAGTTTTTTTATGGGCAATCTTATATAATGAAAATAGAGGTGAGGACATGCAAGATATGACGCTTGTAATATTAGCAGCGGGAATGGGCAGTCGTTTTGGCGGTTTAAAACAAATTGAACCTATAGGACCAAACGGGGAATTTTTAATAGATTATTCTATTTATGATGCAATAAAAGCGGGTTTTAATAAAATTGTTTTTATTATAAAACCGGAAAATTTAGAAATATTTAAAGAAACAATTGGGAAACGAATTGAAGATCAAATCCAAGTAGAATATGCTTTGCAAGATATTGATCAAATGAAAAAACTTTACAATATTCCTAAAGATAGGGTAAAACCTTTAGGTACAACCCAAGCAATTTTATCAGCCAAAGAATTTGTTCATGAACCATTTGTTATAATTAACGCCGATGATTTTTATGGTTATGAAGCATATCAAGATGCTGTTAATTTCTTTAAAAGCACTAATTATCAAAAATATGGAAACATTTTATATAAAGTAGCCAATACTTTAACGGAAAATGGCAAAGTTAAAAGAGGAATTTGTCAGGTAGAAAATGGTAAACTAGTTAAAGCTACGGAAAGTAGTGTCGAAAAAGTAGATGGCCAAATTGTGGCGACTCCTTTAAATGAAGAACAAAGTTTTATAGTAGCAGATGATACGCCGACTTCAATGAATATGCTTGCTTTATTACCGGATATTTTTCCCTTATTAGAAAATTTATTTGTGGAATTTATGAAAGAGAATGCTGATAATTTAGATAATTGTGAAGCTTTAATATTAGAAGATTTATTTAAATTAATTCAAAAAGGCGACATTGAGTTATATACAGTACTAACTTCAGCTATTTGGTTTGGCGTTACCTATAAAGAAGATAAAGCCCAGGTTGTATCGAGTATTCAAAAATTAATTGAACAAAAAGTTTATCCTTTAAATTTATGGCCTAAAAAAAATTGAACTACAACGTTCAATTTTTTATCTATTATAGAATTCAACGATAAGTGATTCATTAATTTCTTGGTTAAGTTCACTTCTATCAGGTAAACGTAATAATTTACCAGAAAGTTTATTAGCATCAAATTCTACATATGCTGGACGATTTAAAGTAGCTTCCACAGCTTCTTTAATTGCTTTATGGTCTAAAGATGTTTCTTTAACAGCAACTACATCTCCAACTTTAACTTGGTAAGAAGGAATATCAACTTTTTTACCATTAACAGTTATGTGACCATGATTAACAACTTGACGAGCGCCACGTCTTGTTTTGGCAAGTCCTAAACGATAAACAACATTATCTAGGCGACTTTCTAAAAGCTTTAATAAGTTTTCACCAGCAACACCTTGCATTTTCGCCGCACGTTCAAATAATTTATGGAATTGTTTTTCATTTAAACCATACATAAAACGTACTTTTTGTTTTTCTTGCATTTGGATTCCATATTCACTAATTTTTTTACGACGTGAATTTCCATGGATACCAGGAGCATAAGGACGACGAGCAAGTTCTTTGCCATTTTCTAAAGTTGAAAAACCAAGACGACGAGATTTTTTGTAAACAGGACCAGTATATCTTGCCATATTATTATCTCCTTTCTTTATATTACGGGTAAAAGGAAATTGTTATCTAAAAAAGAAGGGGAGTTTGTTTTTTATTTTCTCCAAAGGCAGTTTCGGATACTCACTCACCATTATGGCAACAAACACATCATCTTTTTAAATAACACTGCCATTACATCGCAACATTGATTATACTTTACTTTAATAGTCTTGTCAAATTAATTATATGTTTTAAATGACAGAAACTTCCAAAGGTTCTTTAAAAAAGCATATACAAAATGTCGAATAATGTGTTAAAATGTTTATAGTAAGGAAGTGGTCATGTGAGTAGTACAACATTTACTATCTTAGCTGTTAGTTACTATATACTTGCTGTAGCCATTGTTATAGTTGTTTTAAATTTAATTAATAAAAAAGAGAAAAATTCTTATAAAAAAGAAATAAATACTTTAGAAAGAGATAAAAATTTAATTATCTCTGCTTCTATCTTAACTGAGCTTAATAAAGTAGAGTCTTTACTAAATAATGAAAAAATGGAAGAGACCTTTGGTCAGTGGCAAAAAAGATTTAAAAAGATTAAAGATGAAGAAGTGCCCAAAATTTCTGATGAACTTTTAGAAGTTGAGGAATTGTTTCAAGATAAAAATTATAAAGACTTAAAACAAAAACTGGCCCAAATCGAATTACAAATATATTATGTTAAAACGAGAGCTAATTTTTTATTAGAAGAAATAAGAGAAATAACTTTAAGTGAAGAAAAAAATCGCGAAACAATAACGAAACTTAAAGCTATGTATCGCGAGATATTTAATAAATATAATAAAGAAAAAGAAGATTATAGTTTAATTTCTAGTCCGATCGAACTACAATTTGAAAATGTTGATAAATTATTTAGTGCTTTTGAAATTGCTATGGATGAAGGATCTTTTTCAGAAGTTGGGAAAATAGTTAAAGCCATTGATGATACAATTGGTAATCTAAAATTAGTTATTGAAGAAGCTCCATCAATTATCATGATCGGTAAAACGATTATTCCGAAAAAAATTTCTGATATTAAAACCATTTCTGATAAAATGCGCAAAGAGGGCTTCAACTTAGATTATCTAAATATTGAATATAATATTACCGAAACCGAAAAGAAAATATCGGATATCTTTGCCCGTTTGAACGTTTTAAATATTGAAGATTCGATTTTTGAGTTAAAAACTTTAGTCGATTATTATGATAGTTTATATAATGATTTTGATAAAGAGCGAATAGCCAAAAAAATATTTGAAGATTATTCTCGTACCATCTTAGTTAAAGTGACAAAATTAACGAAGATTAATAATGATCTTCTGAAAAAATTAGGAGCAATTAAATATAGTTATGATCTTACCGATGAAGATGTTAAAGTTGTTGGAGATATAAAAAATGAATTTACCAATATCAAAAAAGGTTATGATCAAGTTATTGCTTCTCATCGTTCTAAAGCTTTTGCTTACTCCCGTTTAGGGAAAGATATGGAGCTTTTAAATGTGCGTCTAACTAAGGCAGAGGAAAGATTAGAAATAGCATTGCGCACTTTAGGAAGCTTAAAAGAAGATGAACTTAGAGCTCGTGAACAATTAGATGAAATTAAAGATATTTTAAAAAGAGCTAAATATAAGATTAAAAGTTTTAAATTACCAGTTATTCCTAAAAAATATTATATTGAATTAGCGGAAGCTACCGAAGCTATGCAAGAGATGGTAAAAGAATTAGATAAAAAACCAATCTCAATTAAAGTATTAAATACGCGAGTAGATACTGCTAGAGACTTAGTATTAAAACTTTTAAATACAACTAATGAACTAGTCAAGACGGCTTGGATGGCAGAGATGGCCATAGTCTATGGTAATAGATACCGTCCAATTAATAAAGAAATTGACTTAGGTTTAGCTAAAGCAGAAGGTCTATTTAATCGTGGTAATTTTAAAGCTGCCTTGGAAAATGCTATTAATACGATAAATATTATTGAACCAGGCATTCATAAAAGATTATTAGATGCCTATCAAAATTAGAAAGTGGTAAATAAATGAAAAAAAGAATTTTTATAATTATCCTAATTATTATTTTCGTTTCCGGAGCTGTCTATTTAGGAATGAATTGGGCAAATATTAAAGATAAAAATAAAAAAGAAACTGAAGTAACGGATGCGATAAAATTTAAAGAAGAATACGAAAAATTAAATGATCAAGTAAATCCTAATAATCAAAAAGAATACCCTAAAGTTAGTATTCCTAAAGATAATGTTATGACTTATCTAAATGTTGAGGAAGTATTAGATATATTAGATAAAAAGACGGGTGTTATTTATTTTGGCTATCCGGAGTGCCCTTGGTGTCGAAATGCTGTACCTGTATTATTGGATGCGGCTTTAAATACTGGATTAGCCCGAATTTATTATTATAATGCTAATCAAATTAAGAATATTAAGGAAGTTGATGATGACGGTAATATTATCGAAACGCAAAAAGCTAAAAAAGGCTATCAAGAATTGTTAAAGGCCTTAGATAGTATTTTAGAAGAATATACCTTAACTGATAAAGATGGTAATCCAGTTTCTACTGGGGAAAAAAGAATTTATGTGCCATTAGTAGTTTTTGTTAAGGATGGTAAAATAATAGCTCATCATAGTGCGACAGTTGATTCTCAAAAAGATCCTTATGTTAAATTAAATGCTACCCAAAAAGAAGAACTTTATAATATTTATGTAGATAATATTACGAAAGTAACCGATAGTACTTGTACAGATAAATGTTAAAATTTGCTTATAAAGAGCAAATTTTTTCATAAAAAGCGCAAAATTTGTTGAATTATGTCGAAGGATACTTTATAATTTAATTAGGATGCCAAAGCAAGTAAAGGCATTAGTTTCAGGGGATTAACTTAGAAAATAATCCTATGAAAATATAGGATTTTTTCGTGAGAAATTCTAATAAGTAAAAATGGGAGGGAATATGGAAAATAAGAATGAACTTGCAAAAGAAGAAAGAACAATATTTATTGTTTTAGCTATTATTGTTTTAATAGCTATAGGGGTATTAGTAACTTGGTATTTTACAAAAGATAAAAAAGAAGAAGCAAAAGATAAAGATACCAATGATAAGACAGTGGAAACTACGAAAAAAGATACTAGCGATTTAGACGTTGGAGATACATACAATTTTACACCATCTCAAACTGTTGTTATCAGTGATAATGTCGTAGAAGAAGATGTATCAATTGTGGAAGTAGCGGCAGCAGAACCTGTTGTTAACACACCAAAAATTACTGACTATAATCAGGAGGTAAAATTTTATTATCCTGAAGAAATGATGAATGTTAGTAATGCTGAGGTAACTAGTCCAAATAATGATTTAATTAAATTAGAAAATGGTATTATTATTTCTGTTAAAGCTTATGATCCAATGACAAACGTTGAAGTAGATGCCTTAGGTAAATATGTAATTACTGATGGAACAAATATTACCTTTAATGAAGAAGGTAAATATGTAGTTACGGTTAGAAATAATGATGGGCAAGAATATGAAATTGAGATTTTAGTAATTAGCGAAGAGAATTTTAAAACATTAGTTGATAGTTTTATAATTTCAACTGAACTAGATTTAAAAGATCAAAAATATTATGATACTGACAAATATAATAATTTCTTAAATAATTTTCAAAACTTTAAAATTATGGGTGATGAAGATTTAATTGCTAAAAGAAATGCTTATTTAGCATTAGAACAAGAATATAAAGAATTAAGTGAAACTTTTAAAGCTATCGAATATGCTCAAGATGTCACAGAAGAGATTAATAATAGAGATTCTCAAGTGTCTCAAGAACAAACCGATAAAGAAAATATTAATGCTTTACTTAATGAAGCTCTAGGAAATGTTAATGAACAAGCCAATGCCTATGCTCAGGTAAGTATGGATGGCGAAGGTAGTGTAGTTGTAAATGTAACCGATTCTACTAAACCGGCAAATACATATACCGAAATAATTGTTAGTTTATTAACAAAGCTACAAGAAAATAAAGAAAATATTACAGCAATTAGCTTACAAGGTTCAACGGATGCTATAATAGATTTAAATCAAGATCTAAATAGTCAAGTGACATCATTTGTACAAAGAGCTTTACCTAAGATGAGTGAAGAGGCTACTTTAGGTGATCTTGGTAGCGGTAGATTTACTATTAGTGTTAATACTGTAAGTGGCAGTAGTATACCAATTCAATTTATTTTAAAAGTGCCTGAAGCTATTTAAGCTTCTTTTTTCTTGTTTAAAAGTAGTTTATATCTTATAATAAATAAAGAAAAGTGGTGAGAATATGAAGACTATTTCTCTATTACCGGCCGATACATATTCCGTAATAAATAAAACAATTTTATCTGATACCGATCGTAAAAATTTAATTACTTTATATGAGCCGATAATTGGGTCTTTGGCTGTTAGTTTATATTTAACTTTATGGCGAGATTTAGACAAGTTAGAGATAATGAGTATGGATTTTACTCATCACCATTTAATGGCAATATTAAAAATAGATTTAGATTCAATTCGCACTGCCCGAGAAGTTTTAGAAAGTGTAGGACTTTTAAAAACTTTTTATAAAGAAGGGGAAATAAACAATTATGTTTATGAATTATATTCACCTTTATCTGCTACTGAATTTTTTAATCATCCGATTTTAAATGTCGTCCTATATAATAATTTAGGAAAAAAAGAATATGATTTAATCAAAAAAGAATATGAACGCGTGCAAATTGATTTGTCGGGTTATACGGACATATCTAAAATGTTAAATATGACTTTTAAGTCCGTAAATGCTTCGCTTGAACATTTTGATGTTCAAAATATATCTCGAGCTTCTATGCAATTAGAAGAAAAAATTGATTTTAATTTAATAATTTCTTCTTTTCCGAAAGGAATTTTAAACAGTAAAACTTTTAATAAAAAAACTAAAGACTTAATAAATCAGCTAGCTTTTTTATATAATTTAGATTCATTAAAAATGGCCGAAATATTAAGAACAGCTATTAATGAAAGAGGATTTATTGATAAAGAAGAATTAAGAAAAAATACTCGTAAATTTTATCAATTTAATAATAATGGTAATCTACCAACTTTAATATATCGTAAACAACCAGAATATTTACGCAATCCCAATGGCGATACTTCCAATAGGGGAAGAATTATTCATGTTTTTGAAACTACTAGTCCTTATGATTTTCTAAAAAGTAAATATAAGGGTGTAAGACCAACAAGTCGTGATTTAAAATTATTAGAATATTTAGTTATTGATTTAGAATTAAAACCCGCCGTTGTCAATGTTTTAATTGATTATGTACTGCGCAGGAATAATAATAAATTAAATCAAGCTTTTATTGAAACAATCGCTGGCCAATGGAAAAGACTAAATATTCAAACTGCTGCTGAGGCTATGAGTGTGGCAGAAAAAGAACATAAGAAATATTCCAAAAAGGTTTCGAAAGTAACATCATCTAAGATTAGTGAAAAAGAACCCGTGTGGTTTAATGAATATATAACAAAAGAAGAAATAAGTAATGAAGAAAAGGCCGAATTAGAAGACTTATTAAAAGAATTTAAGTAGGTGATAGAGTGTTAGAAGTTAAAAGTAATAATATTAAAAATATAAATATGTCCTTAAAAAAAGATTTTAATTTAGCTTTAAAAAATCCCAAAATAAAAACAATGGTTACCAACTTAGGCATTTCTGAAGATATAGCGATGAAATATACTTCGAAATTAGAAGATGCAGCACAAGAATTATCTAATTGTGAAAATTGTCCATCATTATTTGAATGTAAAAATAAAATAGAAGGATATGTTTATTATCCTAAAGTAAACGATCAACATTTAATTTTTTCTTATGTTGCCTGCAAATATAAAGAAGAAAGCTTAAAAAAAGAAAGTACTAAAAATCAAAGTGAACAAATGGCGCGGATGAAAGATATCGATATTACTGATAAAAAGAGAGTTAAAGTAATTAAATGGCTTAAGAATTTTTATGACAACTATGAAAAAAATCCTCATCAAAAAGGACTTTATTTGCATGGTAATTTTGGTTGTGGTAAAACATTTTTAATCTCCGCTTTATTAAATGAATTAAGTCAAAAAAGAGTAAAAACGGAAATTGGGTATTTTCCGGAGATGTTAAGAGATTTAAAAGATGATTGGGATACTTTTTCGGCTAAAATGGATTATTATGAAAATGTAGATATTTTATTAATCGATGATATCGGAGCAGAGAAAGTAACGGCCTGGGGGCGTGATGAAATATTAGGAACTATATTACAACATCGCATGGATAATCACTTAGCTACCTTTTTTACTTCCAATTTAACAATTGAAGAATTAGAACATCATTTAGCTTTATCTAACTATAGCGAAGATGGTGTAAAAGCAAGAAGAATTATTGAAAGAATAAAACAATTATGCGATGATATGGAAATGATAAGTGAAAATAAAAGAAAGTGATATAAAAATTAATTTTGTATGCTATACTTAAAATAGAAAGAAGGTTTTATAAATGGAAAAAGAAAAAAAGGGGAAGAAAAAAGCTATTATTATTGTAGCTATATTACTAATTTTAGTTATTTGCATAACTTTATATGTTATGTTTAATAAAGATTTATTTGCTAAAAAGGAACAAAAAACTAACAAGACAAAAGTAGAACAAAAATTATCACCTTATAGTCTTAAAAGTAATAATTTAGAACTATTTGATTTAAGATTTTTACAACTAGAAAATGAACAATCTAATAAAATTTATAGCCCTTTATCAATCAAAACAGCTTTGGGAATGTTAAATGAAGGAACAGAAGGTCAGACTAAAGAACAAATAGCTAATATTATTGGAACTTATAAAATGAAAAAGTATGTAAATAGTCAAAATATGAGTTTTGCTAATGCCTTATTTGTACGAGATTCTTACAAGAAAAATATTAATGAAAACTATCTAACAAATTTAAATAATAACTATAATGCGGAAGTAATTTATGATTCATTTGCTAATGCTAATAATTTAAATAATTGGGTTAAAGATAAAACCTTTAATTTAATTGATAGTGTTTTTGATGATGTAAGTGATTTAGATTTTGTTTTAACTAATGCTTTAGCTATTGATATGGAATGGGTCAATAAAATTCAAAGTGAACATGATGATTATGAAGTTTCTCCCAAACATGAAGATTATAATTATAGCATTTTATCTTTAGATGGAACTGGGTATAATACTTTAAAATTTAATAATAATCTAGATGTTAAATCTGCTCAAATAGGAGCGGTTGCTAATCGTTATGATATTGTTAGTACCCTAGGAGAAAGTAATATTAGAGAAGAAGTAGGGAAAGCCTATAGTGAATATTTAGCTAAAGATGAGTGTGGCACAGCCGCAAAAGAACCAGATGTTAATACTTATTTAAATACATATATTAATGAGCTTAATAGTAATTATAAACAAGTAAGTAGTTCAACTGATTTTTACTTTTATGATGATGAAAATATAAAAGCTTTTGCTAAAGATTTAAAAGAATATAATGGTATTACCTTAGAATATATAGGTATAATGCCTAAAAGCGAAACCTTGAGTGATTATATTAGCAATACTGATGACACAAAAATTAATAAAATAATTAATGATTTAAAGCCTATTGAATTAAATAGTTTTAAAGATGGAGTTATAACCGAAATCGATGGATACATTCCAATGTTTAAATTTGATTATGAATTAAATTTAATAGATGATTTAAAATCGCTTGGTATAACCGATGTCTTTGACTCTTCAAAAGCTGATTTATCAAAACTAACTAGCAGTAAAGGAGCTTATATTGAAAAAGCTGCTCATAAAGCTAATATCGAATTTTCCAATGATGGAATTAAAGCAGGGGCAGTTACTGCTTTAGGTGGTAAAGGCGCAGCTGATTGTGGTTTTAGATTTGATTATGAAGTACCGGTAGAAAAAATCAATATAACTTTTGATAAACCTTATTTGTTTTTTGTAAGAGATAAAGAATCGGGAGAGGTTTGGTTTACTGGGACTGTTTATCAACCAATATCTTGGTCAGATCAAATGAATTATAATTTTTAAAAATTAAGATTATGTAAAATAAAAAAATGATACATCGAAAGTTCGTGCTGAAAGTGTTATTAAAGAGGATAAGTAGAGGTTAAAATAAATAAATCTAGAAATTCAACATATATTATTTCGATGTATCGGCAGGTAGAATAACACTTATAACTAGAAAATTATGTCGAAATTTGCTGAAAAGACAAAAATTTGTATAATAATATCAAAGGATGTGAAAAAAATGAGTCAATATGCTCATAAATCATTAAATAAAGATTTAAATAAATTTTGTGATTATATGTATGGACGTAAGACTCCAAAAACTAAAAGGGATATTGAAAACTTCGAGGCTAGTTATTTTGCCATGTGTCTTCTGCTACCTAAAGAGTTACTATTAGAAACGTCAATAGTATTATGTGGTAGCTTAAAGGCTGTATTAGAAAACGAGGATTACTTTAATAGTATAGCGGCATTATTTAATGTGGAACCTTGGTTGCTGAAATTAAGAATTGATGATATTTTAGCAAAAGAAGATTATGAAACATTAGAACAAGAATGTAAAGACAAACTAGTTAGAAAATTAACTAATAATTGTTAATGTTAGAAAAAATAAAAAATATCGATGAATTAATTTGCTATCACAATAAAAAAGTTATATAATATATTCGTAAATTGATTATGAAAGACATGATTTTTAAGTATTTTTAAAAAGAGACTTAGTGGCTGGTGAAAACTAAGAAAAAACTTAAAAGTTACTCCTTTCTAGAGAGTCTAATAAACTCCGGTTGTAAGCCGTTATCTTAAATTAAGAAAATAAAGGATGGTACCGTCATAAATTGACTCCTTGGTATTATCCTTTTTATTTTGAGGAGGAATATAATGAATATAGAAGTATATACGCAATCTGCTATAAAACTTACAGAAAATATTATAATCTATTTTGATCCGTATCAAATTAAAGAAGAATATCATGATGCTGATTATATTTTTATAACCCACGATCACTATGATCATTTTGATATAAACTCTATCCAAAAGATAATAAAAGAAACAACAAAATTAATTGTTCCTAAAATTATGGAAAAAATAGGAAGAGAAATTACTAATAATATCTTATTAGTAGAACCTAATCAAAATTACGAATTAGCTAATTTTAAATTTCGGACATATAGTGCTTATAATATAAATAAACCTTATCATCCCAAAGATATGGGATATTTAGGCTATAAGATTAATTTAGATAACACTTCTTACTATATAATGGGAGATACTGATGTAGTTCCGGAAATAGAAAATGTTGAAACTAATATTTGTTTTATTCCGATTGGGGGTAAATATACTATGAACTATCAAGAAGCAGCCGATTATATAAATAAAATAAAACCACAAAAAGCAATTCCTATTCATTATGGAAGTATTGTCGGGGATGTTAGTTTAAAAGATAAATTTAAAGAATTAATAAATAAAGATATTGAAGTAAATATTTATATAAAATAGGAGGAAAGAATATGATAAATATTAAAGAAGATGAAAAATTAAACGTTTTAAATCATAGTTGTGCGCACATCTTAGCTCAAGCGATTAAACATTTATATCCTGAAGCTAAGTTTTGGGTTGGACCCGTCGTAGATAGTGGCTTTTACTATGATATGGATTTAGGAGATAATGTAATTAAAGAGGAAGATTTTCCGACAATTGAAAAGGAAATGAAAAAAATTATTAAGGATGGCAAAAGAATTGTTCGTCATGAACTTTCCAAAGAGGAAGCTTTAGAAATGTTTAAAGATGATCCTTACAAGATTGATTTAATTTCGCGAATGGATGAAGATAATACGGTTATTTCTTGTTACACGCAAGGGGACTTTACCGACCTTTGTCGTGGACCACATATGGATACTGTAAAAGCCTGTAAAAATTTTAAATTGCTTAAAGTATCAGGTGCTTATTGGAAAGGTGATAAAAACAATAAAGTATTACAAAGAATATATGGGGTTTGTTTTCCTACGGAAGAAGAGCTTAATAATCATTTAGCCGAGCTAGAAGAAGCAAAAAATCGTGATCATCGTAAAATTGGTAAAGAATTAGATATTTTCTTTATGAATGATTTAGTCGGTAGGGGTTTACCTATGTATCTACCAAATGGTTATATTATTTGGGAAGAGTTAGAAAATTATATTAAAGGTAAAGAGAAAAAACTAGGATATCAACACGTTTTAACTCCGCCTTTAGGCAATGTCGAGTTATATAAAACATCTGGTCACTGGGATCATTACAAAGACAATATGTTTCCAAAAATGGAAGTTGAAGGTGAAGAGTTTGTTTTACGTCCTATGAATTGCCCGCATCATATGATGATTTATGCTAATGCTATTCATTCTTATCGTGATTTACCAATTAGAATTGGCGAAATCGCCCGCGATTGTCGTTTTGAAGCCAGTGGAGCTTTAAAGGGAATTGAAAGAACAAGATCTTTTTGTCAAAATGATGCTCACCTTTTTGTAACACCGGAACAAATAGAAAGTGAATTTACTTCCGTTGTAAATCTAATCTTGGAAGCTTATAAAGAATTAAATATTACCAATTATAGTTTTGAACTTTCATTGCGTGATCCAGAAGATAAAGTAAAATATCATAATGATGATGCGATGTGGAATATGGCCGAAGATACTTTGAGAAAAGTGTTAAATAATATCGGAATCGATTATATTGAAAAAATAGGCGAAGCTGCTTTTTACGGACCTAAACTAGATGTTCAAGTTAAACCGGCCGTTGGTAATGAAATAACGATTTCGACTTGTCAATTAGATTTTTGCCTACCTGCTAAATTTAATTTAACTTATGTTGATAAAGATGGTTCAAAAAAGACTCCTGTTGTCTTACATCGTGCTGTCTTTGGCTCTATTGATCGCTTTATTGCTTATTATTTAGAAGAAACTAAAGGAGCTTTACCTTTGTGGTTATCGCCAGTGCAAGTAAATATTATTCCTGTTAATAATCAGTATCATTTAGAATATGCTACGAAAATATTTAATGATTTAAAAGAAGCTGGTTTTCGTGTAGAACTTGATGATCGGGAAGAAAAACTAGGTTATAAAATGCGTGAAAGTCAAACGCGTAAAATACCTTATACCTTAATTTTAGGCCAAAAAGAAGTAGATGAGAAAACAATAAGCTATCGTAAGTATAGTACAGTAGAGACCATTACTGTAACAAATGAAGAATTTATTCAACAATTAAAAGAAGAAAAGGAAAGTTATAAATAACGTTTCTTTTTTCTTCTTTTATTATAGAAATAAATATGCTACAATTGGATTGGTGAAGAAATGATAGAAGAACTTAAAAATATTTTGCTTAAGATAATTAACTCAGGATTTGAAGCCTATATCGTTGGAGGCTATGTACGTGATTATATTTTGGGTAAAAAGACTAATGATATTGATATTTGTACAAATGCTTTACCAAAAGATTTAACAACTATTTTTGCTGATGAAAATGTTAAAGTCTCTGCTTATGGATCAATTAAAATCGTCGATAATAAATATAATATTGATATAACTACTTATCGTAAAGAATTAAAATATACAGAAGGAAAACCGACAGAAATAGAGTATATTAAAGATTTAGAAACCGATATTAAAAGACGTGATTTTACTATTAATGCCTTATATATGGATAAAGATGGCAACATTATTGATAAAGTAGGGGGACTAGAGGATTTAAAAAATAAAATGATTAGAGTAATAGGCAACATAGAGGATAAATTTAGTGAAGATCCGTTAAGAATACTAAGAGCTTTAAGATTAAAAATAACTCTGGGATTTTCTTTAGATGATGATATTATTGAATATATTCATAATAATAAAGAAAGATTAGCTTTAATTTCTACGACTAGAAAAAAAGAAGAAATAAATAAAATGTTAGTTTCTCCAAATGTTGTGGAAGGTTTTAAATATCTTCAAGACTTACAAATCTTGGAAATTTTAGGAATAAAATATCAGAATTTGCAGTATTCTGATGATATTAATGCCATGTATGCCCAATTAGATATTCCGGAAGACTTTCCTTTAACTAAAGAAGAAAAAGATAACATTAGACAAATCAAAGAAATTCTTGATTATGGAAAAATTGATGTGGGAATTTTATTTAATTATGGCTTATATTTGGCAATGGTCGCTGGTGATTTACTTGGTTTAGATAAAAAGAAGATAAGTGAAGACTATCAAGCCTTGCCTTTAAAAAATGAGCAGGATTTAAACATTGATGGAGATGAAATCTTAGATATCTTAAAAATTGAACCCTCAAAAATAGTTAAAGATATTGAAGAACATTTGATTCTTTTAATTCTAAATGGCAAATTAGTAAATGAAAAAGAAATATTAAAACAATACATTAAAGAAAATAAAGGACTGTGGTTATAATGTTAGATTATAAAGATATTTTAAATGTTAAACATTATGTAATTTCTGATGTAATTATCAAAGAGTTAGTAAAACTAGAACTTAGTTTAAATGAATTCTTATTAATTATGTATTTTTATAATGAAGATAATAAAATTTTTGATTTAAAAAGAATTAAGCAAGAGTTAGGACTAGAAGAAAAGGATATCTTAGAAGCTTTTAATAATTTAACTATCAAAAAACTGATTAATATAATTGTGGAAAACAAAGAAAATGGTAAAGTTGAAGAGACTATTTCTTTGGATGGTTTATTTGCTACTTTAACAAATAGCATTAAAAATAGTACTAAAGAGATCGAAAAAGAAAATATTTTTGATATATTTGAAAAAGAATTTGATCGTTCTTTATCCCCAATTGAATACGAAATTGTTAATGCTTGGTTAGATAATAATATAAATGAAGAATTAATATTAGGAGCCTTAAAAGAAGCAATTTATAATGGGGTTAAAAATTTCCGTTATATAGACAAAATAATTTATGAATGGGGTAAAAAAGGTTTTAAAACAATGGATGATGTTAAAAAGCATCTGGAAAATAAAGAAAAAACAGAACCTAAAAAAGAACTATTTGATTATGATTGGTTAGATGATGATGAAGAATAATATTTTAGAAAAACTAGATATTATGATTCCCAATCCCCGTTGTGAGCTTGTTTATCATCAAGATTATGAATTATTAATAGCTACGGTTTTATCTGCTCAATGTACAGATGCTCGTGTTAATATGGTAACTAAAAAATTATTTTCCCAATATGATATTTTTACTTTGAGCAAGGCTAATTTAAAAGATATCCAAAAAATTATTAAACCTGTAGGAACTTATACCCGTAAAAGTGAATATATTTTAAATATTGCTAAATCTTTAGTACGTGATTATGATGGGCATGTTCCCATTAATCGTCAATATTTAGAAAGTTTACCAGGAGTGGGGCGCAAGACTTGTAATGTCGTATTAGCCAATATTTATGATGTCCCAGCCATTGCTGTTGATACGCATGTAGAAAGAGTTTCGAAAAGATTAGCTTTAGCCAAAGAAAAAGACAGTGTTTTAGAAGTTGAAAAAAAGTTAATGCGCAAGATTCCGCGTGATAAATGGAGTAGGACTCATCATCAATTAGTCTTATTTGGTCGTTATATTTGTAAAAGTCAAAAACCAGAGTGTTCCAAATGTTTGTTACAAGAAAATTGTAAATATTATAAAAAGAAAAAAGTATGATTTGAGGTCATACTTGAGTCTGTAAATAAAATTGTGTAAATAAGAAATCTTTCCATGATAAAATAAAAGAAATGGAGAGATTTTTAATAT
>CANRFQ010000005.1 GCA_947629935.1 uncultured Bacilli bacterium
ATATTAAAAATCTCTCCATTTCTTTTATTTTATCATGGAAAGATTTCTTATTTACACAATTTTATTTACAGACTCAAATTGATTATTTTTATTGATTAAATATTTTTGTAAAATGCTCATAAAGTGATTATTAATTGCATTTTGATCTTCTTTAGTATCTGCCTCGATTCGATAAGTTAGACAAGGGGTAGTGTTACTAGCTCGAAGTAAGACCCAACCATGATCATAGAAAGCTTTGATTCCATCTATTTCTAATAATTTATAATTTAATTTTTCATACTCAATTTTTACTTCATTAACAATTGAAAATTTTTCTTTTTCATCTACTTTAATTTTAATTTCGGGAGTAATTAAATACTTGGGAACATCTTCAAACATATCGCTTAAATTAAGAGGAGTTTTACTTAATATTTCTATAATTCTTAAACCATTATAGATTCCGGAATCGAATCCTGGCCATCTGTCATTAAAAAATAAATGCCCAGAATATTCACCTCCAAATGGTAAATTATCACTATTCACTTTAGCTCTTGTGTAAGAAGCACCCGTGCGACAAACAATGGGATTGCCATTTAATTTAATAATTTCTTCTTCTAATGCTTTCGAACATTTAACATCATATAAAAATGATTTATTAGTAACATTGTTAATAATATCGTGAACTATTAAAATCATTAGATATTCCGTGGAAACAATTTCACCTAAATTATTGACTATTCCTAAGCGATCTCCATCGCCATCAAAGGCTACACCAAGATCGGCTTTAACTTCTTTTACTTTTTCCTGTAGCATAACTAAATTTTCTGCCACATTAGGATCTGGATGATGATTAGGAAAATTAGGATCACTAACATCATTAATCATAATAATATCTAAATTTGGAAATAAAGAATAAATATCTTTGGCAAATAAAGATGTGGTGCCATTACCTGGGTCAATTACTACTTTTAAAGGGCGACTACCCATTTTAATATTATCTTTTATTAACGAACTATAGTAGGGAAGGATATTAAAATCTCTGACTGTTCCTTGTCCTTGTAAAAAATTACCTTTTAAAGTAAAATCACGAAAGTCATAAATTTGCTTACCGCGAGCCATTCCTAGATTATCAAAAGTAAATTTGAAACCATTATATTCTTTGGGATTGTGACTGGCTGTAACCATTAAGCCAAAAATAATATTAGTTTTAAGACAGGCATAAGCAAACATGGGTGTAGTACAAAGACCCAAATTAACAACATCAATACCACTATCAATTAAGCCTTTAATTAGATTTTTACTAAGGGCGGGACTAGACAAACGATTATCTCGACCTACTACACAGACGTTTTGATTAAAATTTTGCTGGATATAACTACCATAACTTTGACCAATGATATAAGCTTCATTATCCGTTAAATCTTCATTATAAATTCCTCTTATGTCATATTCTCTAAATATTTCTTTATTCATTATTTTCACCAATTTAAATATACCATTTTTTTAAAACCTAATCCATTGTTTTAACTATGTTTACAATTATATGGCAAAATTAGACATTTTTTCTAAAACAGGTATTTTTGCAAATTTTTTAAAAAGGTCGTATAATTATCTTGAGTGTGATACTTATGATTAAAAAAATTCTTATTCCTTATGCCACTTATGGCAATGGACATAAAGTAGTAGCCAACTATATAAAAGAGAGATTTGAAAAGAAAAATCCGGATATTAAAATTGAAACTTTAGATATCCTAGATTATGCGACACCTTTTATGAGAAAAGTAAGCAAAGGCTTATTTGAAAAAACCATGTTTGCTAAAAATCCTATTATATGGGAGTTAATTTATCGTTTTTATAATCATAAATTTCGTTCTTTAGGCATGCGCAAGTTATGTTATCATTTATTTGATAATGACAAAATGCGTTCTAAAATAGAAGATTATAATCCGGATATTATTATATCTACGCATTTTTTTGCTAGTATTTTAGCCTCTAAATATCTCAAAAATAATCTTATTCAAAGTAAACTTTATACAGTCATAACTGATTATGAGGTTCATGAAGTTTGGACCAAGTCTTTTAAATATGAGGAAGCAATTATCGTTAGCAATAAAGAAATGAGTAAAGAACTAACTAGTAAAGGCGTTCCTAAAAATAAGATTAAAGTTTTTGGTATTCCATTATCTGATGCTTTTTGTGCAGAATTAGATGTTAACACTTGTAAAAAGAAATTGAAATTAGATAATGGAAAATTAACAATTTTATTTTTTGGGGGTGGCAATAATTCGAGTGTATCTTTTCCTTTCTTAGAACATTTAATTCGCGAAAAATATGATTTTAATATAATTTTTATTGCCGGTAAAAATAATGATCTTAGAAAGCAAGTCAATGATATTGTAAAAAAAGAAGGTACTAAAAATATCCAAGTGTTAGGTTTTGTAAATGGGGTTAAAGAATATATGACGGCTAGTGATTTAGTTATAACAAAACCTGGTGGTCTTACTGTTACCGAATGTCTATTTTTAAAAAAACCAATGCTTTTAATTAATAAAAGTGCGGGACAAGAAAAAGCTAATTATAAATATTTAGTTAAAAATAAATTTGCTTTAAAAGCCAGTAATCCGAAAGAATTTGGGACTTATTTAACTAAAATTGCTAAAAATCCGCAAATTTTAAAAAAGATGAGCGATAATATGGCTCAGGATAAAAAGAAGACGGCTATTGATGAGTTATATAGTTTAGTAATGAAAGAGCATAAATTTAAAGTTATAAATAAGAGGAAAGTTTGACAATTTGGTCTTAAAATAATATAATAAAAATCGTTAAAAGCAATTGACAAAGACGTTAATATATGAAGTTTAAAGAGAACTGATGGGTGGTGCAAATCAGGAAACAAAATATATTAAAGATCACTTTGGATGCGTTATATTGAAAAAAGTAAATATAAACGGGTTACTTACGTTACAAGTATTAAGTGTATGATTAAAATCATAAATTAAGGTGGTACCACGGGTATAAACTCGTCCTTTAGTTTATGATTTTTTTTTTAAGGAGGTAGATAATGAATAATTTAGTTGATGAAAATTTGTCAATTTCCGAAATTAGGAATATTGTTAGTCAAAGAATATATGAATTGATTAACAATCATGCAGCCGTTTCTTTTAATATTGAGCAGTTAAAAAAAATTCATTATTATCTCTTTCATGATATTTATCAAAACGCTGGTCAATTGCGAAAAGATAATTTATTTAAAAAAGAACAAATTATCGATAATGAAACAGTTTTATATGTTAACTATCAAGATATCGAAAATTATTTAAAGTATGATTTGGAAACGGAAAAAAACTATAATTATCAGGGTAAGACTACGGAAGAAATTTTAAAACACTTAGCTAAATTTACCGCCAACATTTGGCAGGCTCATCCTTTTTTGGATGGCAATACACGAACAGTTGCGGTATTTATGATAATTTATTTTAAACAACTCGGTTTTCAACCGGATAATGAAGTTTTAAAAAATAATTTTAGCTATTTTCGAAACGCTTTAGTTTTAAGTAATTGCTTAGGAGAAAATATGCTCCCGCCTTATCAATATTTAATTAAATTTTATGAAAATGTCTTATTTGCCCAAAATAATGAATTAGATATAAAAGAAATGTTTGAATTTAATGAAAACGAAAGAAGGAAAAGATAATGAAAAATTTTAAAGAATTAGATAAAAGACCTGTTAGTGAGGTAGAAGAAAGTATTTTAGCTTCTTGGCAAAGCGTTAATGCTATGCATGATGAACAAGTAAAAGTCCATGAAAATGATAAAACGTTTGTCTTTTATGATGGACCAGCTTTTGCTAATGGTTTTCCGGGATTACATCACATGGTATCTAAAAATTTAAAAGATACAATTACGAAATACCATGTTATGAATGGCCATAAAGTTATTAGAAAAATTGGTTGGGATACCCATGGCCTACCTATTGAAAATCATGTCGAGAAAAAATTATGTATTTCTTCTAAAAAGGAAATTGAAGCTTTGGGAGTCGATAAATTTAATGAGGAATGTCGTAAATCAGTACGCGAAAACGAAAGTGCTTTTTCCGATTTAACTAGTAAAATGGGACAGTTTTTTGATATAGAGCATCCTTACTTAACCTATAAAAATGAATATATTGAAACTGAGTGGTGGATTTTAAAAGAAATGTTTCAAAAAGGAATGTTTTATGAAGGAACCCGTGTTGTCCCTTATTGTCCGCATTGTGGAACCGGCCTGGCAACTCATGAAGTAGCCCAAAATTATCAAACAGATACGGCTATAACAGTTTATGTACCATTTAAGAAAAAAAATGAAGATGTTTACTTCTTAGTCTGGACCACAACACCATGGACTTTGATTGCTAATGTAGCTTTATGTGTTAATCCCGATGAAGAATACGCTTTAGTGGAATCAAAAGATACTAAATTTATTTTAGCTACCAAGCTTGTTAATAAAGTATTAGGTGATGAAGCTAAAATAATCGAAACTTTTAAAGGAAAAGATTTAGAATACCAAGAATATGAGCAATTAATTCCTTCTTTTGAAGTTGATAAAAAAGCCTTTTATGTAACTTGTGATAATTATGTTACGATGGAAGATGGGACCGGTATTGTTCATATTGCTCCGGCTTTTGGTGAAGATGATGCTAATGTAGGAACGGCTTATGATTTACCATACTTAAATCCGGTTGGTAAAGATGGTTGTTATGTAGGCGGTTTATGGGACAAGAAATTCGTTCATGATGTCAATGAAGAAATAGTTACTTATTTGAAAGAAAATGGCAAATTATTTAAACGTCAAAAGGTAGCTCATGAATATCCTCATTGCTGGCGTTGTGACACTCCATTAATTTATTATTCAATGCCCAGTTACTATATTAAAGTCTCCGAAATGCGTGATGATTTAGTCAAAGCAAATTCAAAAGTTAATTGGTATCCGGCTTATGTTGGAGAAAAACGCTTTGCTAATTGGCTTGCTAACGCGCGAGATTGGAATGTGTCTCGTAGTCGTTATTGGGGTAGTCCTATCCCTTATTGGAAGTGTGAATGTGGCAATACCGAAATGATTGGATCAATGGCCGAATTAAAAGAAAAAGCAATAGAACCAATTGGTGATGATCTTGATTTACATAAACCATATATTGATAATGTTCATCTTAAATGTACCAAATGTGGAAAAGAAATGACCCGTATACCAGATGTATTAGATTGTTGGTTTGACTCTGGATCCATGCCTTTTGCTCAATATCATTATCCTTTTGAAAATAAAGAATTATGGGAAAGTCAATTTCCAGCCGACTTTATCTGTGAAGGTATTGATCAAACAAGAGGGTGGTTTTACACTTTAATGGTTATTTCTACCTTTTTAAAAGGCTGTTCACCATTTAAAAACGTCTTAGTAAATGATTTGCTTTTAGATAGTGAAGGTAAGAAAATGAGTAAATCTCGTGGCAATATCGTCGAACCATTTACAACTATCAAAGAGTATGGTGCAGATACCGTAAGATTTTATCTTCCTTATGTTTCTCCTGTATGGACGCCTTTAAAATTTGATATTTCCGGATTAAAAGAAGTTTATTCGAAATTTTTTAACCCTTTAAAGAATTCCTATAGTTTCTTCGCAACATATGCAAATATTGATAAAATAGATACCGATAAATGCCAAGTAGCTTATGAAAAACGCGAAGAGATAGATAAATGGCTTTTATCAAAATATAATCAACTTGTAAAAGATGTTCGTACTTCTTTTGCTGAATATGATCTAAATAAAATGGTGCACTATTTAGCAGACTTTGTGTCCGAAGATTTATCTAACTGGTATATTAGACGTAATCGTAATCGTTTTTGGGGTAATGGACTTAATGAAAATAAAAAGAGTGTATATATTACGACTTATGAGGTATTAGTTGGTTTAGCCAAATTAATTGCCCCAATAACGCCTTTCATATCGGAAGAATTGTATCGTAATTTAACTAATGGAAAATCAGTACATTTAAGTGATTATCCAACCGTTAATGAGAAATTAATAAATAAAGAAATTGAAGAAAAAATGGATTTAGTTCGTAATTTAATTAGTATAGGTCGTATGGCTAGAGAAGCAGCCAAGATAAAAGTACGTCAACCAATTAGTGAAGTTATTATTGATGGTAAAAATGAAACAATTTTAAAAGATCTCGTTAATTTAATCGAAGAAGAGTTAAATGTCAAAAAGGTTGTTTTTGAAAAAGATCTTTCTAAATACATGAATTTTACCATCAAACCGAATTTTAAAGTTGCGGGTCCTATATTTGGTGGCAATATTAAAGAGTTTACAACTATTTTAAATAATTATAGTGAAGATGATATTAAGAATTTACAAAATGGTAAGACACCTACAATAGAAATTAATGGTGAGGAATTTGTTATTTCTTTAGACATGGTAGATATTCGAATCAACTCCAAAGAGGGATTTGATGTTGGTATGGAAAATAATAACTTTATTATTTTAAATACTAATTTAACTAAAGATTTAATTGAAGAGGGTATTGCGCGTGAATTTATTTCTAAAGTTCAAAATTTACGTAAATTAAATGGTTTAGAAATTGAAAATCGCATCGAGTTAGAATTTAATGCTCAAGATAATATCAAAGAAGCACTTTTAAATAATGAAGAATATATAAAAGGAGAGACTTTAGCGACAACTTTTAAATATATTCCTAGTGATTGCTCAGAAAAAATTGATATTAATGGCAATGTTGCTAGTATAAATCTAAAAAAGGTTGCTTAAAATAAAATATGACTAAAGTAATTCATCCTTTAAAACCTATTTATGATGAGAACTCAAAAATATTAATTTTGGGTTCTTTTCCTTCTGTTTATTCACGAGAAAAATGCTTTTACTATGCCCATCCGCAAAATCGCTTTTGGCGGGTTTTAGAAAATATTTTTAATGAGAAAATAACGGATAAAGAAAATTTTTTGCTTAAACATCATTTAGCCTTATGGGATGTTATTGCG
The DNA here is from genome assembly GCA_947629935.1 of uncultured Bacilli bacterium. Lineage (GTDB taxonomy): Bacteria > Bacillota_I > Bacilli_A > RF39 > UBA660 > HGM10766. Next base: position 7,005 of record CANRFQ010000005.1, read on the forward strand.
TCTTGTGAAATTCAAGGTTCTGCTGATGCTAGTATTAAAAATGTCAAAGTTAATGATATAGTGAGTTTAATAGAAAAGACAAACATTCAAAAAATTTTAATAAATGGGCAAAAAGCTTATCATTTATACTGCAAATATTTTCAAAATAAAATACCAATTAAAGTTGTAAATTTACCATCAACCTCGCCAGCTAATGCCACTTATAAATTAGATGATTTAATTAAGATTTATAAAGATAATATTATTGACAATTAGTAAAAATAGTGCTAGGATAAAAATGTATTAAATGAAACAACTTTCATATAATACTAAAAAAGTCGGAATACCCTTGCCAAAGTAGGGAGTTAAAAAAGATACTAGAGTTTAGGCTTTACTCTAGTTTTAATTTCAGAATACAAACGAACAATATTTCGCAAAGAAAGAAGGCAAACAAAATGAAATCTTTAAAGTTATATTTAATTGATGATGATTATATTAAGTTTTTAAGAAAGTTTGATAAAAAAGTACCATATAATAAAGTCCAAAAAAGGCCATACGTAGGTGTAGTTTTCTATTATAATAAGATTAAATATTTTGCCCCTTTAACTTCGCCAAAGCTCAAACATTTAAAAATAAACAGCAATGCTGTAGTATATTTAAGATTAATCAAGGCCAGCTAGATGTAATTAATATAAATAATATGATACCGGTTACCTCGGATGTTTTAACCGAATTATTACCCATAATTGAAGATGATAAATATAGAGAATTAGTTATTAATCAATTAACTTATTTAAATGATAATAAAAGAAAATTAATTAAAAAAGTTCACGTATTTTACAATTTATATTTAAAAAATCATTTAAGTCCAAATCAAAAAACTAGATGTTGCGATTTTAAGGTGCTAGAGAAAAACTACAAAAATTTTGGAAAAGAAAACGGTAAAACAATAAAATATTTTTCCCTTATTTGCAATTTAGTAATTTTTTTAATATAATGTATTACACGTGGGTGATTTTTATATGAAAATAGATACGGTTGAATTAAGCAATACAGCTGTTAGAGTTAGTCAATATCCTACTGATAACAAGCCAGAGTTTTTGCTAGTTGGCCGAAGTAATGTGGGAAAGAGTAGTTTTATAAATGCTTTAATAAATCGTAAAAACTATGCGAGAACTAGTAGTAAACCTGGTAAAACCCAAACATTAAACTTCTATTCTGTTAATAATAGTTTTTACTTAGTGGATGTGCCTGGATATGGTTTTGCAACCGTAAGTAAAGAAAAACAAAAAAAATTTGGCTTAATGATTGAAGAATATTTAAAAACTCGAAAATCTTTAAAACAAGTTTTTATGCTTATTGATTATCGTCATAAACCTAGTGAAGATGATTATTTAATGTATAATTATTTAAAATATTATAATCTGCCTGTGACGATTGTAGCTACTAAATACGATAAAGTAAATAAAACAGCTCGAGTTAAACAAGATAAATTAATTATAGAAGCTATGGATATTAAAGAAGGAGATAATTTAATTTTCTTTTCATCTATAAGCAAAAAAGGCCGAGATGAAATCTATAAAATTATTGAAAATTACTTAGAAAGTGTCTAAAACTTTCTTTTTTCTTTGTAAAAAAGCTAATTCTGTTTTATACTAATAATAGGTGAGGAATATGAAAAATAAAAAGGGATTTACACTTGTAGAGTTGCTTGCAGTTATTGTTTTATTAGGAGTTTTAATAGCTATTGCGGTTCCTAGTGTATTAGGTATATCCAAAAAAATAAAAGAAAATATGTATGATGCTAAACTTAAAACAATCGAAGTAGCGGCAGAAGCCTGGGCTGATGATAATAAAAGTAAATGTGATAGTTTAAAAACTATGTCTATTTCTCAATTAATTGGTGAGGGATATTTAAAAGCTGATGATAAGAGCGGGAATATTTTAAATCCAAAAGATAATGTCAAAATACAAAATGATTCAATTAATAAATATGTTGATGTAGATTCTATATGCAAAGGAATACCAGCAATAGCCACGCCAAATCCTTGATTAATTGCTATATCTTTATTTTTCTGTTAGAATACAATCTTAGTTTGGAGGTGCCTTATGAAGAAAACTGTATGTTTAATTGGAAGACCTAATGTAGGAAAAAGCACCATTTTTAATCGTTTAATCGGTGAAAAAAAGTCTATAATTGCTGATAATCCTGGAATTACTAGAGATCGTATTTATGGAAATGTGACGTATCATGATAAAACTTTTCTTTTAATTGATACGGGTGGAATTGATATGGGTCAAGATAACTTTAATGAAGATATCAAAGCTCAAGCCATGATTGCGATCGATGAATCAGATGTCATTGTTTTTATTGTCGATGGTAAAGAAGAATTGACAAGTAATGATTATCTTGTTCGCGATATGTTAATTAAAACAAATAAAAAAGTAATTGTTGTAGTAAATAAATTAGATAATCTAAAAAAGGAAGAATTAATTTATAATTACTATGAATTAGGTTTTGAAACTGTCATACCATTAAGTGCTATTCATAATAATGGTTTTGATAAACTTTTAGAGGAAATAACTAAAGACTTTAATGAAAATGAACAAATAGAAGAAGATATTTTAAAATTTTGTATTATTGGGCGTCCCAATGTTGGTAAAAGTAGTTTAATAAATGCTTTATTAAATGAAGATCGTTCCATTGTCTCTAATGTAGCAGGGACTACACGAGATGCTATTGATACACGTTTTCGTTATGATAATGAAGATTATATAGTAATTGATACAGCCGGTATGCGCAAGAGGGGCAAAATATATGAGAATATTGAAAAATATAGTTTAATTCGCTCTTTAAAGGCCATCGAGCGCAGTGATGTATGTGTTGTTGTATTAAGTGCTGAAGAGGGAATAATTGAGCATGATAAACATATTGTCTCTTATGCTATATCTTCGGGAAAAGCTTTAGTCTTAGTAGTAAATAAGTGGGATACGATTGCTGACCCTAATGAACAGATAAAAAAATGGAAACAAAAAATTGCCAATGAATTTCAATTTATTCCTTATGTTAATGTCGTATTTTTATCGGCTAAGACTAAAAAGAGAGTGCACATGCTGATGCCTGAAGTTATTAAAGCTTATGAAAATTCTTGTAAGCAAATAAAAACTTCAATATTAAACAATGTAATTATAGATGCCATGAATTTACATAATCCGCCATCTTATAAAGGCAAAAGGTTAAAAGTTTATTTTGTTTCTCAATCCGAAACAAAACCACCTAAATTTACATTTCAAGTTAATAGTAAAAATTTAATTCATTTTAGTTATGAAAGATATCTCGAAAATAAAATACGAGAAAATTTTGATTTAACTGGCACCCCTATAATTTTACAATTTAAAAATAAAGGAGAAGCAAAATAATTGATGCTTCTCTTAATTTTGGATTGTTTTTTGATCAACTCGTTTTTTATTAATAATTTTTTGTTCATCAAAAGTCAGTAAATCATTAGGACTTTTATCTATAGCTCGACTAATTTTCTCAACAAAATCTAAGGAAACATTTTCTTTTCCTCGTTCAATGTTGGCTAAGTGTTTAATACTTAATTTATATTTTGAATAATATTTTTCTTGCGATAAATTTTCGGAAAATCGATAGTAACGTAAATTAATCCCTAATATTTTATTTAATGATGGCACTGCTAATCACGTCCTTAATGTTATTATTAGCATTTTGCTAAAATAAGTCTACCTAGTTATAACTTGATAAAAGTTGACTTCTAAAGCTTTGTCATTTATTATAAAACAGTAGGTAGGGAAATATGAAAGAAAATTATTGTTATGAAAAATTAAAAAAATTACGGGAAGCTCATAATCTGTCATATGCGCAAATGGCTAAAGAATTGGGACTTAGTACGAGTTATTATTGGCAAATTGAAAATAAAACCAAAAATTTATATTATAGTTTAGCAGTTAAAATTGCCCGATATTTTAGTTTGAAACCTGATGACATTTTTTATGAATAACTAATAAAGTCCTTTTGCATATATTAGATGTAGGAGGATTTTTTAATGAAATTTGGTGATGATTTTTTTAAAAAAGTCGAAAAAAAAACTAAGGTTGATAAAGATACAATTATTAGTTTGGCTCAAAAATTGCAAAATGGGAATATGAAAGATGAAAAAACCTTACGAGAAGTTATTAGAACTCTAAGTGCTATGACTAATAAAAATGTTAGCAAAGAAAAAGAAGATAAAATTATTGATACGATATTAAAAGATAATGTCCCTAAAGATGTCGATAAATTATTTTAAAATACTAAATTTAGTATTTTTTTTCATATCTTTTTAGATTTGGCATAGATATTTACTAAGAAAGAAAAATGAGGTGGAGATATGAACAAAGACGAAATAATTTCGTCCATAGCTAAAAGAGGAAATGGCGAAATATATATAGGTATTGTTGGCGCAGTTAGAACTGGTAAATCGACATTTATTAAAAGATTTATTGAAAATTTAGTAGTTCCTAATATTGAAGATGAATATGAAAAGAAAAGATGTCTAGATGAAATTCCGCAGAGTGCTCAAGGCAAAACTATTATGACAACTGAGCCTAAGTTTGTTCCTAGTAATGGGGCTAATATTAAAATCAATGAATTTTCCGCTAATATTCGTTTAATTGATTGTGTTGGTTATGTAGTTCCTAATGCCACAGGATATTTAGATGACGATGGTACACCAAGAATGGTTAAGACTCCTTGGTTTTCTGATCCTGTCCCTTTTATAGAAGCGGCAGAAATTGGCACGCAAAAAGTAATTCAAGATCATTCAACGATTGGCATTGTTGTTACAAGTGATGGTTCTTATGGAGAACTTGATCGTAATGATTATTTAGAAGCCGAAGAAAAAGTTATTTCCGAATTAAAAAGTTTAGGCAAACCATTTATTGTTATATTAAATACAATTCATCCTACCAATACGGAAACTGTTAGTTTAGCTAGAGAAATTAGTGAAACTTATGATGTAGAAGTAATGCCAATTAGTGTAGAAACTATGAACGAGCAAGAAATATATGAAATCTTGAAAAAAGCTTTATATGAATTCCCAGTGTTAGATATCAAAGTAAATATTCCAGAATGGGTTCATGTTTTAAGTAATACTCATGAATTAAAAAAACATTATTTAGAAAAAATTACTGAGAGTGTCATAAGTGTTGATAAAATTAAAGATATTGATAATATAATTAAGAACTTTGAAGATAGCACATATATTAATAAAGCTTATATTAGTGAAGTAGATGCTTCAACCGGAATAGTAACTCTTAATTTAGAAAGCCCTGATAGTTTATATAATGATATTTTAAATGAAATGATGGGTGAATCAGTCACAACTAAAGCTGGACTTCTTAAAATGTTTGCTGACTATAAAGAAGGTAAAAATGAATACGATCAAATTAAAAGTGCTCTAAAAATGGCTCGTAGTACAGGTTATGGTATTGTTTATCCAACTTTAAAAGATATGAAATTAGATACACCCGAAATTATCAAACAAGGTTCTCGTTATGGAGTTAAGTTAAAAGCTGTTGCTTCTTCCATTCATTTAATGCGCGTAGATGTGGAAAGTACCTTTGAACCAATAATTGGTAGTGAACTTCAAAGTAAAGAATTAATTGATTATATTATGAAAGATTTTGAAACAGATCCAGCGAGCATTTGGAAAAGTGAAATATTTGGCCGTAGTTTAGATGACATTGTTAAAGAAGGCATTCAAGCTAAATTATCAATAATGCCGGAAAATACTCGTTATAAATTATCCCAAACTGTTACTAAAATTGTTAATAAAGGCGCCAATAATTTAATAGCCATTGTTATTTAATCTATCAACTGATAGATTTTTTTTAATATTTCCAAAATCTATAGTATAATGATGACAATAGGTGGTAGTAATGAATAAGTATTTGCACAGGTTTTTATATGTTTTTATTCTAGTTATGGCTTTAGCTTGCTTTGCTTTAGCGGGACTAAAATTATATAATTTGCAAACAACAACTACCAAAGAGCCCAAAAAAACTGAGAAAGTACCCGAAAAAAAAGTAACTCCTCAAAAGCTATCTTTGATTATGGTCGGGGATGCTTTAATTCATGAAGCTGTTTATAATGCTGCGAAAACTAGCGATGGCAGTTATGACTTTAAACCTAAAATTGCCAAAATAAAACCCATTATTCAAAATTATGATTTAGCATTTTATAATCAAGAAAGTATTATTGGGGGAAAAAGCTTAGGATTATCTACTTATCCACGTTTTAATTCCCCTGAAGAAGTAGGTGATGCCTTTTTAGATGCTGGCTTTAATTTAGTTAGCCTAGCCAATAATCATACGTTAGATAGAGGAGAACAGGCTATTTTAAACTCGTTAAATTATTGGCAAGATAAACCTATCTATACTGCCGGCAGTTATGAATCGTGGGAGCAAAGAGATAATATAAAAATTGAAACTAAAAATGGTATTAAATATGCTTTACTGGCCTACACCACAGTTACGAATGGACTTTCTCGACCACAGGGAAAAGAATATTACTTAAATGTGTACGACGAAGAGCAAGTAAAAAAAGATGTAGAATCTCTCAAAGATAAAGTGGATTTATTAATGGTGAGTATGCATTTTGGGACCGAATATTCATTAAAACAAAACGCCGAACAAGAACAAATTGCTAATTATTTAGCTTCCTTAGGAGTTAATATTGTGATTGGTCATCATCCTCATGTTATTGAACCGATTACTTTTATTAATGATACTCTCGTTATTTATTCTTTAGGTAATTTTATTTCTGGGCAAAGAACGGTTGATCAATTAACGGGATTAATGGTCGGCATTGATATAATTAAGGAAGAAGATAAGCCTATTAAATTAGAAAATTTAAGCGCTGAATTTACTTATACAAAAACGCGTAATTTAACGACAGGAGCTTTTGATTTTGAAGTAATACCTTATAATGAACTAGATGAAAATATTCTCCCTAATTTTCCTGAACATAAATTAAAATATACGGAAATTGTTAATCAATTGGGAGCAAATGCGCAAATAAAGTGAAAATTGTGCGAAATTTCGCCGAAAATAGTACTTTTATCTTGATTTTAAAATATTTTTTTGATAGATTTAGTATGTAAGGTATGGACCTTATAATAAATATTTATGTGGGAGGTAGACAATATGTCAAAAAATGAATTAGTAATGTATGTTGCTGAAGCTGCTAATATGTCAAAAGCTGAAGCTGGCCGTGCTGTTGATGCTGTAATGGCTGGAATTACTGAAGGATTAAAAAAAGATGGAAAGGTAACTTTAGTTGGATTCGGAACTTTCAGTTCTAAAAAAAGAGCTGCTAGAGATGGTATCAATCCACTTACTAAAGAACCACTTCATATTCCTGCTAAAAATGTTGTTTCATTCAAAGCTGGAAGCAAATTAAAAGACTCAGTTAACTAATAAAATAAAAGGTTAAAAATGTTTTTTAAAAGAATCAAATTGATTCTTTTTTTGTTAACTTAAAAGACAAATTAAGGCTTTTTCCTTTTAAAGATATTTATTGTTTGGTATAATTAATTCAGATAGGGAGTTGAAATAATGAGTAAAAATAAGAAATCTTTAATTGTGGTATTAATAGGTTTACTATTAATAGGCATTGGTTTTTTTATTCATCTTACCAATAGATATCGTTTAATATTTATTGTTATTGGATTTATAGTACAGATTACCGGTATGGTCATGTACCGCAAGAAAAAGATTATCTTAATTCCTATTCTAACGATTATTTTTGCAAGTAGTCTAATTATTATCGATTACTTATTAGTAGCTAACTTTGAAAGATTGCCACTACTGGCTATTAGAAATACTATTTCGAGTAATACCAAAATATATAATGCCACCTTTTATCGCGTTTGGAAATGTAATATAAGTGATAAAAAAATGTATATAGATAAATATTATAAATCTAACTTTTACTGCGATAGTAAAGAATTAGAAACAATTGATATCAACGATTTCTTACTACATTTTGAAAAAAAATATCGTAAATATCGTAATGATTTTGTCAAAATTGAAGGGAAAATTAGTGAAATTCAAGGTATAAAATCATTAGAGATGAAAGCCTATGAATTTGAAGTTGATAAATTAAATGGTTATGTAACATTTGATGATAATGTAAAATTAAGATTTATATTTAATGGAAATTATGAAAAGCTTTCTAATTATAGTGTTTATGATAACGTCAAAGTTATTGGCCGGGTTGTCAAAATGGAAAAAGATGACAATGACACTTATACAATCAGTTTAGTTGATTCCAAAATAGTTTCCTCTGGCTTATATAATGATTTTGAAGTTTTAGTTGATAAAGATAAAAAGTGTACGACGGGAACCCAAATTTATTATCAAACTAAAGACCAAAAATATTACTTTAATTGTTTAAATGCAATAGATATTAAGTATAGTGAAGAAGATATTTATGAGTTAAGCTATTTACTTCAAGATAATAAAATAAAATTAGAAGATTTATATAAAAAGGCCTCAAGTCAAGAAGTTTATGATGATGGAGGTAGCACATTATATCATTATGATGAATTTAGTATTTTAAAATGTAATACAACCGAAGGAAATAAAGATATCATATTTGGTAATACGAATTTAACGAAGACCGCTGATATGTGTTATACAAATGTAGAGATTCCGGATGCTAAAGAAATAGAAGACTAAAATTATATTGGCATAGACAACAAAACTCTTTACAAATTCTTAAATAATTGTTATAATCGTAATTGCTTTTGAGCATATTTAATCCGCTGTAATAATTTATATGATTGAATATTAATATATTATAGAAAGGACATGAAAATATGAGTACATTAATTGAAAAAATTAATAAGAAACATATTAAACCTGATGTTCCTGAGTTTAGAGTTGGAGATACTGTAAAAGTTGATGTTTGGGTAAAAGAAGGTAAAAAAGAAAGAATCCAAGCTTTCCAAGGTCTAGTTGTTAATATAACTGGTGGTGGAGTTTCCAAAACCTTTACGGTTCGTAAGAAAAGTGGAAATGTTGGCGTTGTCAGAATTTTCCCTGTAAATAGTCCGACTATTGATAAGATTACAGTTATTAAAAAAGGCGTTGTAAGACGTGCTAAACTTAACAATATTCTAAAAGGAATGAAAAAGGAATTTAAAGTTAAAGAAAGAAATTAGAGAATATTGCTCTAATTTTTTTATGAAAAAGGGTGAAGAAATGAAAATATTAAAAGAAGTATATCCATATATTATCATATTAGTTGTTGTTATTTTAATCAGAACTTTTATTGCGACCCCAATTAAAGTTGATGGCTCTTCTATGTTTCCGACTTTAAAAGGCAACGAAATAATGATTTTAAATAAACTAGGAAAACCAAAACGTTTTAGTATTGTTGTTGTGGCTCAAGAACCAGATGATTTAATCAAAAGAGTCATTGGTCTTCCTAATGAAACAATTGAAATAAGTAATAACAATATTTATATTAATGGTAAAAAAATTAAAGATAAATATGGAGATGGAACAACTAGTGATTACCAAAAAATAAAACTGAAAAAAGATGAATATTTTGTTTTAGGTGACAATCGTGAAAATTCTCGTGATAGTCGTTCGATTGGTCCGATAAAAAAAGAAAAAATTAAAGGAACGACTAGTATTGTTATTTTTCCCTTTAATAAAATTGGCAAAGTAAATTAAAATATGTATAAAATCACTTGTTTATGCATATTTTTTTTGATAGAATAGATTTGGCTTGTTAGTCAAATAGACATGTTTAGGGATTTATATTGCGAGTGCCGAAGAGGTGTGATATAAAGTTGAACTAAGCAGATGAATTAACGAAGGAGGAATGATTATGGAAGCCGTAGTTTCTATGAGTTATTTATTAGAAGCTGGAGTTCATTTTGGTCATCAAACAAAAAGATGGAATCCCAAAATGAAAGAGTATATTTTTACAACAAGAGATGACATTTATATTATCGATTTACAAAAAACAGTAGAGTGTATTGAAAAAGCTTATGCTGCTATTAAGGAGATTGCTGCAAATGGAGGAACTTTCTTATTTGTAGGTACTAAAAAGCAAGCGAGTGAAGCAAGTAAAGAAGAAGCTTTACGTTCTAAATCTTTCTATGTTACGGAAAGATGGTTAGGTGGAACTCTTACTAACTTTAGAACAATTAGAAGAAGAGTAAAAAGATTAGAAGAAATTGAAAAAATGGAAGAAGATGGAACATTTGATGTTCTTCCTAAAAAAGAAGTAGTAGGACTTAAGAAAGAATATGAAAAATTAAATAGAGTTCTTTGTGGTATTAGAGATATGAATAAATTACCACAAGCTATGATAATAGTTGATCCTAAAAAGGAAATTAATGCGATTAGAGAAGCTAGAAAATTAAATATTCCAGTATTTGGAATTGTTGATACAAATTGTGATCCAGATGATGTTGATTACGTTATTCCTGGTAATGATGATGCTGTTCGTTCTGTTAAAGTAGTATTAGGAGTATTAAATAATGCTATTTGTGAAGCTAATGGTTTAGAAATGGTTGATTATGTAACCGAAGAAGATAAAAAAGGCAAAAAAGAAACGAAAATGCCAGATATGAACGAAGTAGCTAAACCAAAAGAAGAAACTAAAAAAGAAGTTAAAGAAGAAGTAAAAGTTAAAGAAGAAAAGAAAGAACCTGCAAAAAAAGAAACGGCCAAAGAAACTAAAAAAGAAGAACCAAAAGAAGATTTAGCTAGTAAAACTTTAGCTGAGCTTAAAGCTATTGCTAAAGAAAGAGGTATTAAAGGTTACTCAACAATGAAAAAAGATGAATTAGTTCAAACTTTAAATAAATAGAAAGAAGGGAAAAAATGATTAGTGCAAAAGATGTAAAAGAATTACGTGAAGCAACTGGAGCTGGAATGATGGACTGTAAAAAAGCCTTAAGCGAATGTAATGGCGATATGGCTGCAGCAACTGATTGGTTAAGAGAAAAAGGTTTTGCTAAAGCTAGTAAAAAAAGTTCACGTATTGCTGCGGAAGGTCTTGCTAATATTTTTGTTGATGGCAACAAAGCAGTTATCGTAGAAGTTAATTCCGAAACGGATTTTGTATCCAAAAATGCTGAATTTGTAGAAATGATTGATACCATTGGTAACGCTATTTTAAAAAGTGAAGCAACTACTGTAGAAGAAGCTTTAGAATTAAAACTTGAAGAGGGAACTATTAATGATTTAATAGTTGCCAAAACTGCTAAAATTGGTGAGAAATTATCTCTAAGAAGAATTGCTGTAATTACTAAAGAAGATACAGATAATTTTGGAGCATATTTACATATGGGTGGTAAAATTGCTGCTTTAACAGTGATTAAAGGCGGCAGTGAAGAAATTGCTAAAGATGTTGCAATGCAAGCAGCTGCTATGAAACCTCAATATGTTTTTAAAGAAGATGTTCCAGAAGAAGTTGTGGGAAAAGAAAGAGAAGTATTAAAAGCCCAAGCAATGGAAGAAGGAAAACCAGCAGATATAGCCGAAAAAATGGTAGCTGGTAGAATCAATAAATTTTATAAAGAAATTTGTCTTGCTAATCAAGCGTTCATTAAAGATGGCGATATAGATGTTACTACTTATTTAAAAAATAATAATAGTGAACTTAAAACTATGGTTCGTTATGAAGTAGGCGAAGGAATGGAAAAAAGAGAAGAAAACTTTGCTGAAGAAGTAATGAATCAAATTAAAGGTAATTAAAAATATAGCTAAGATTTAGCTATATTTTTTGTATGCTTTAATATAAATAAACAAGATAATATCACGATTATAAAACCTCCTAAAATAAAACATTCGAGATTATATAAATCTAAGGCTAAATAATAATGTTTATTAAAGACATATACGGCAATCAACATAATTAACACTGTCCAACCTAAATACATTATTTTAGATATAGATGTTTTTTTGGCTATACTCATTTTAAATATCTTCTTGATATTGTAAGCACTCATAAAACCTAAGACTATTAAATCAAACAACCAAGTGAAAGCCAATATATTTTCAATATTTTCAATAAAATTATAAATTCTCAGTTTCTTTAAAGTCATATATTCAGGGAATCTTAGAATATTTGCTAAAGTTGGTCCTAAAACGCCATTAACAGATATTAAGGTTAAAATAATAGTGCCACTGCCTATTAAATATCCCAAAATAAAGTCTTTATAATTTAGTTTAACTTTATCTACATTCACTAAAAGTAAAGATGGGACCGTACTTAATAAAGCATAGACAATGCTGGCTTTTATAATACCTAATTTATGACCATAAAGAAAAGGCAGAAAATTATTATAATCCGTAATTATTAAACTAGATCCTACCTTAAAGGCAAAGATAACAAGACTTATAGGAAGTAATATTTCAGCCACTTTGGCAAAAGATGCAACTCCTTTGTAATTACCATATATTATTGTCAGTAAAACCGCAATGGCAATGATAATCGATGGTGTTTGAGGTAATAAAAATGATGAAGTCATAGTAGTTAAAGATAAAAAGACATCATGGATACAAAAAGAAGCGAGCAGAAGAACTAGTATTTTGGCTATAGAACCCCAAAAACCATGTTTTAAAAATTGACTAAAATTTGAATTATCTTTTTTTAAATAGTAAATTAAACTAATTATTCCTAATCCGATTAAAGTTCCAATTATTCCACTTATCCAAGCATCATTTTTACTTAAATGAAATATTTTGGTAATACCTAAACCAAAAAATAATGATCTAGTTAAAAAGAAACTTAATATTTTGTATTGTCTTTTAGTTATCAATTTATCACCTCAAATGCTTGGCCATTTCTATTTACTTCTAAATTAACCTCAATTTTATAATTTAACTTTTTCCAAATGTTTTTTTCATATTTAGCGGGATAGGTCCGGTAATATAAATTCCTTATACCTAGAAAATCACTATTAGTATCGATAGATTTTTCAATTAATTTTTTGATATCTTTTTTAATTAGTTTGCTAAAATCTTGAGAGAGCTTTTTGTTAATCTTGCCGGTTCTTAAGACGTAATCTTTATTTAAACAACGAATTAATCCTTCAGCATTAACTTTTATATGCACAGTATTATTTTTAAGTTTTATTTTCGTATTATTTTTATAAACTGTAATGGCAATATTTTGTTTACTATATAAGGCATTTTCGACTTTATCGTTTAAAAGATTAACAGTTTGCGATTCATTTTTAGTTAGATATTCTTTTAACTTATCCTTAATGAAAACTCCGGAACTAGCTAAGGATATTTTGGAATTATTTAATGTAACGGAAGGAATAAGAATATCCTTCTTACCTTCTTTTAATTGGGCGTATAAATAATCAAATTCACTATGCAAATCAAATATTTCAGCATCATTTTGATTTTTAAATAAACCTATTAAAGCGTTGGATACAACTGGTTCATTTTTAATTTTTGTTGCTAAGATTTTTTTGGCACTAGTATCTTTAGCAATAATATAATAAAAGTTGTTAGAAATATGAATATCTCTAAATAAATAATTGGATAGATGTTTAATACCTTCCTTTTGAGCTAATGATTCATCTAATAAAACTACTTGTAAATGATCAAAGATAACTTTTTTATCAACTTTGCCAATCGTATTATTAAAGGCTTTGGCCGGATTTTCCCCTTGACCTGTGACGAGCATTGTTTTGGATTGGCTTTGACTACCTGAATCATCTTTCTGTAAAATAATTATTTCAAAAGTTATTTCGTATTTATTATTTTTATAAGCAGCGGCGATACCAGAAATTATTGCGGTATCATTTAATTCGGTGTAATCATAGCAACCTGTAAAAAAAAGCAGAGTAATAATTAAGATAATAATTTTTTTCATATTTTATTTTCTCCCTGAGAAACATAATTTTTATTGGTCAGCATTTTGCTGCGGAGACGATCTTTAATTTTCGGTTTTTGAAATAATTCTTTTCGAAAATAATTTAAATCAAATGGAGCTAGTGGGTAAGAAAAAGGCTTATCATAAGAAGAAGTATTACATAAATGTGTCAGAAAAATAACCCCAGCTATTACTAGGCCAAATAAACCAAAAAAGGCAGCGGCCAGTAAGAATAGGAAGCGAAAATGTCTTATCGAATTAATAAATTCTAATTCGGTAAATATTAAGCTAGTAATGAAAGTTAAAGCAACAACAATAATCATAATAGGGGAAACTATACCCGCTGTTACAGCTGATTCTCCTAAAATTAAAGCTCCTAAGATGGAAATAGAACTACCATAAGAAGAGGGAAAACGAATATCACTTTCTCTTAGAACTTCACAAATTAAAAGCATTATAATTGCTTCTACCGCAGCGGGAAAGGGTACCCCATCTCTTTGGGTGGCAAAATTAACTAAAAGATTTAAAGGAATAACTTCAGGATTATAATTTATAATTGCAATATAAAGAGCGGGAACTAAGATAGTTAAAATCAGACAAGCTAAACGAATAACTTTTAAAAAATTAATATTTAAGCTTTTACTATATTGATCGACTTGAGGATTGATATAATCTACAAAAAATACGGGTAAAACTAGTGCAAAAGGTGATGTATCCACTAAAATAACTATTCGTCCTTCTAACAAATTAGCTGAAGCATAATCCGGGCGTTCTGTAGATCTAATTGTCGGAAACGGTGATTTATTATTCTTTTCTAAAAGTTGATGAATATTACCAGAATCAATAATACCGTCAATATCAATACTTTTGAGCTGTTGTCTTACTTTTTTTACTGTTTCTTCCTCCGCAATATCATTTAGATATAATATTGATACTTTAGTTTTGGTCTTACGTCCTATAATAAAATCTTCATTAATTAAAGTATTAGATTTAATACGTCTTTTAATTAAACCTAAATTATTTTGAATATTTTCATTAAAGGCATCTTTAGGTCCATAAATAGCTGGTTGGGTTTCAGGGGTGGTAATACTACGATTAATATCGGCTTTAACTTCGACCGCATAAGCGTCATTTTCATAAATAATTAGAACAAAGCCATTTCCTAAATAAAATTCTAATTGGTCATATTTTTGAATTTTAGTTGTATTTGGTCCCGCTATTAATGATTCTAAATTATGCCCATTTTTTTTATTGGTTAAAGATAGTTCTTTTAAAACATAATCATTAATGCGATCGCTACTAGAAACACTTTCTAAATATATTATATAAATATTATTAACAGTTTTTATTATTAAATCGGAGCTATTAAAAAATTCCTTTTGTAAACGTTCCACAATTTTGTTCATATTCTTCACCATTTTTATTCTTGGCAAAATATGGTAGTTATATGCATTTTATCTTGGTGATTTTCAGAAAATATATTATAATAATACCTACAGGTGAGAGTATGGAAAAATTATTTCAAGTCATGAATTTAAATAATCAAAAAAAGGTAGGTAATTTAACTAGTGAAGCTAAAGGCAAAGTTAAAAGCACCAAACATTTTCCAATTTTTAATATAGATAATGAAGAATATATATTTAAACCGCTTTCTAAAACGAAGCCTTATACAACGCCGTTATTTGCTTATAGTGAAGTATATTGGTCTTATATTGTCAAAACGTATTTTGATAATCAGGCGCCGTTATATCGTTTAGCAATTTATGAAAATATGTCTAAAGAACAAGAAAAATATTATAATAAAGGAACGATAGTTAAAAATCTAGTTAATCACAAACAAAAATTAGTTAATATATATGAATATTTTTTAGATCATCCAGAAAATAATTTAGATATAGAAAATTATATTAATTATTGTGAAAAATTTTATGATTATAAAAATATTTTAGAAACTAAATTTTTAAAAAACAATCCCCAATTAGGGCGCAAGATTGCAGAGCAAATATTATTATCTATTTTAAGAGGTGATCAAAATTATCATTATGAAAACGTTAATTTAATTGCCCAGGAAGAGCAAATCATTGATGTCGCTCCACCAATAGATTACGAATTCTCAACTATGTTTTTTTGCCCTGAATTTCTTGATAAACACATTATGGCGGCAGATGCTTTTTATAATTCTTTAGTTCCTATTAGTCAAGATTGGTTCCAAACTATAATGTCGGAATCAGGAATGTCTAAAGAAGAAGTAATGGAAAAATTTCAATCAGCCAATTATAGAAATTTAATAACGATTATAAAACTATATCCCGATTTAATAACGGAATTTTTAGCTAAATTAAATAAGCTAATGCAAGATATTAACACTTTAAAAATTACTGATGAAGACAATTTTATTACACCTTTTAATAGTTATTATTTTCAAGTTGGTCAATTTCGTTACAAACAAAAGGATGAAGAAGCAGCCAAAAAAGCCGAAGATTTATTAAAGCTAGTTGCTATCGATAAAGAAAAATGTTTTAAAGAAATAATTGAAGAAACATATTTTAATGCCTATTATTTAACTAATATTATTCCAAAATATCAAGCTTTAATTTCTCTTGATATTCCTAATTTGGAAAATTTAACATTTGAAGAAATAGTAAAAATATTAAATGAAAAAACAAACTTTAAAAAAGTATTATTTAAATAACTATCTAAAGTTTGTTTCTTTTTTTAATTTTAATAAATTATTTTGTTCTAACGCCTTAAAATCACAAGAAGGTGTGTTATTAATTTTGGTGTAATTTGCGAATATGGCTAAACGATATTCTTGATTTAAAATAAAAATATTATAGACAATAGTATTTTTTATATTTAAAGAATTTTTATATCCATTTATTTCATAAATAATTTGATAATTATTAGTTATTTGATCCACTAAGCTCGGGATAAAAGATTGATGGTTGCAACTAGGTTTAATAGCGACTTTCAAATGATTATCTTGAATTAATTCCATATAAATAACATCATCTTCCTGCCAAATAGAGCCGAGAAGTTTATCGCTATTATCAGTTATTAAGTAATCATAACTAATTTTTCCTGAAATATTAAAAATTTTTAATAGATAATTTAGAATATCATTCATCCTAGGCACCCCTTTCAAATATAGGTATAATATCATATTTTTATTTTTTTGCAATAATAAGTTGCATAAAAGAGTTTTCTAAGATAAGATAACTTTGGTGATATTATGGCAATAATTAATAAACTTGATCACTTTGGTAGAGGAATAATTTTTGATGAAAAAATTACCTTCGTTAATTATGCTTTACCTTCTGAAGAGATAGATTATCAAATTATTAAAAAAAGCAAAAAGTATAATCTTGCCCAAATAACTAATTTAAAAACCAAAAGTGCCGATCGCGTAGATGTGCCTTGTCCTTATTTTTTTAAGTGTGGGGGTTGTGCTTTAGAACATTTAAAATACTCTAAAACTCTCGAGTTTAAAAAAGAAAAAGTGGAGGAAATTCTTAATAAATATGCGAAAATTCAAAGTAATATAAATGTTATTGAAAATCCTCATCCTTATAATTATCGAAATAAATTATCTTTAAAGATTAAAAATGGTAAACAAGGTTTTTATGAAACAAAAAGTCATAAATTGGTAGAAATTACACAATGTTTATTAGCTCAAGAAAGTATTAATCAAATAATTAAAGACATTTCTTACTTTCATTTAAAAAATGCCGATATAACTTTTAGAACGAATTACAATAATGAATTATTAATTATTATTCAAACTGCTGATAAAATAAATATTGATTTATCTTATTTAACTCAAAAGCATAAAATAGTGGGAATCATAATAAATGATGCTATATTTTATGGTGAAGATAAATTTATAGAAAAAATTGCTAATAGATTGTTTCAGGTTAGTTATAATTCTTTTTTTCAAATTAATCCTTATGTAACTACAAAAATTTTTGAGATAGTAACCGAAAATGTGCAAAAGGATAGTATTGTGGCGGACTTATATTGTGGTGTGGGAACTTTAGGAATTGTTGCTGCCCAAAAAGCTTGTCAAGTTTATGGCATTGAAATCGTACCGAATGCAATCAAAAATGCTTTGATAAATAAAAAAATAAATAAATGTTCTAATATTGACTTTTGTTTAGGGGATGCCAAAGAGGTTATTGATAAAATAAAAGCCAAGATTGATACAATTATTATCGATCCGCCTCGAAATGGGCTTAGTCAAGAGGCTTTAAGTAATATTTTAAAAATCACTCCTAAGGATTTAATATATATTTCGTGTGATCCTATGACTTTAGCTAGGGATTTAAAAATTTTAAAAGAGAGATATATAATAAAAAAAATATATATTGCCGATATGTTTAGTTATACTTATCATGTAGAAACTGTATGTATTTTAAGTCTAATATAAACTTTTATAATGGGATTAAAGTAGAGTAGAGAATTTTAAAAATAATTCTTTTTTTAATAATAAATGATTTATATTTAGTTAAAAAAATATATGAAAACAAAGTAAAGGAGGAAATTATTTTAATGCATAATTTAATTAATAAAGATGTTTATATCGATGATTTTTCTAAAATTATCGAAATGATTGAAACTAGAAGAGATAATGCTTATAGAAAAGTAAATGAAGAGCTTATAGCTTTATATTGGGATGTGGGATGTTTTGTCAGTGAAAAAGTTCAAAGTAATAAATGGGGTAGCAAAGTGGTTGATAATTTAGCAATGTTTATAAAAGATAAATATCCTACTTTAAAAGGATTTAATAGACGTGGGATTTATAGAATGAAACAATTTTACGAAACGTATAAAGATGATGAAATTGTGTCACCACTAGTGACACAATTAAGTTAGACTAATAACTTATTAATTTTATCAGGAACCAAAACAAGAGAAGAAAGACAATTTTATATTAAAAATGGCTATAAAAAACAATTATTCAAAAATTGAATTGGATAGACAACTTTCAAGTAGTTATTATGAAAGGTATATGCTATCTGATAGAACAATAAAACTATCAGTAAATAAAACAATTGATGAAGGTGATTATCCAAATACTAAATTGTTAGATGTATATTCATTAAAATTTTTAAATTTACCGAATGAATATTCGGAAGTTGATTTAAGAAAAGCTATTATAAATAATTTAAAAAATTTTATTTTAGAAATTGGCAAGTCTTTTACATTTGTTGGGGAAGAATATAGAATTCAAGTTGGTAATAAAGATTTTTTTATTGATCTTTTATTTTATAATCGTGAATTAACTTGTTTAGTAGCTTTTGAATTAAAAGTTGGAAAATTTCAACCTGAATATGTTTCCAAAATGGATTTTTATTTAGAAGCTTTAGATAAACAAGAAAAAAAATATAATGAAAATCCAAGTGTTGGAATAATATTATGCGCGGATAAAGATGAAAAAGTGGTAGAATATGCCATGAGCAGAACAATGTCTCCCACAATGGTTGCGGAATATAAATTAAAATTAATAGATAAAAAAATATTAGAAAATAAATTAAAAGAAATTTCCGTTTTTATAGAAAAAGACAAATAATATTTTAAATTAGAATAATAGAAATAGGAGGTAAGCATGACTATAGAAGAGGAAATATTTAAAAGAGCCAATATTGATTTTGCTAAATTATGTAAGTATGGTTTTAAAAAGAATAATTTATTATATAAATATTCTCAAAATATCATGCATAATACTTTTCGAATTGATATTGAAATAAATAACGCGGGAATAGTCAAAGGAAAAATTTTTGATTTATCTTTTGAAGATGAATATACTAATTTTCGAATAGAAGATAATAGGGAATCATTTCAAAATAAAGTTAGGAACGAATTTATAAATTTATTGCAAGATATTAAAGATAAATGTTCTACAAAGGAAATATTTATATATAAGCAAACTAATAGAATTGCTAAGGCAATTACCCAAAAATATGGTGATGAGCCCGAATTTGAATGGGAAAAGTTTCCAGGATATGCAACTTTTAAAAATAATAATAAATGGTATAGTATTATAATGAATCTTAATTTCAATAAACTAGAGGAGAATTTTTCTAAAGAAGTAGAAATAATTAATTTAAAACTAGACCCAACTACAATAGAAAATTTCTTAAAGCAAAAAGGATTTTACCCTGCTTATCATATGAATAAAAAACATTGGCTTACGATTATCTTAAATGATACTATCTCGGATGCAAAAATAATGCAGTTAATTGCCCAAAGCTATAGCTATACTATATCTAAAAAAATAAAGCAAAATAGTAAAAAATGTGATAAACTATAAGAAAAAGGAGAGATTTACATGAAAAAAGTTATTAGTATCTTTTTAACAATTATAATGTTTTTTACAGCCTTAGAAATTATCGCAACTTATGCTATTCGAAATATTTTATCAAGTGATGCGATGCAAGAACTAATTAAAGAAACGAATGTTACGGAAATAATTGAGGAAGTTAAAGAAGATGGAGAGTTAGATTTTGTTTATCAAGAAGCCGAAAAATACGGAGTTAGTGAAGATAAAGTTGATGAAGTTTTAGCTTCCGAAGAAGCCAAAGAATATTATGGTACTATCTTACAAAAATATTTGGATGGAACTGACATTACTTTAGATGAAGACACGCAAAAATTACTGGATATTGCTACCGAAAAATATAATATAGATTTAACAGAAGATCAAAAAGAAGAGTTAAAAGAAAATATTAATGAGGTAGTTATTGTTAGTAAAAAAGAAAATGTTAATAATGAGTTATCTACTAATATAAACAAATATACAAATTTTGTAAAAAACAATGCTTTATATATTATTGCTATTGTTAGTTTAATTGTGCAAATACTATTAATTGTTATTCTAAATATTAAAAAAAGAAATTTTATGAGTTATTTTGCAGTTTGCTTATTATTCCTTGCTATATTCATGGGCTTATGTACATTTGGCTTGCAAATAGTTTTAGCCATTTTAAATCAAAGTGTAAATATTAATTTAGTCAAATTATTTGGCAGCATTCTTCAAAAAGGGTATATATTTAGTCTAGTACTATTTGTGTTAATGATTATTTTCTTCATTATAAATAAAAAAATTAAAATAAATGGATCAATGGAGAAGGAAAATGAACATTAAAAATTACTATGTGAGTGATATAGAGGCTTTTAAAGATAAATTGTTAAGAGAGTTAATTGCCCATAATATTTCTTTTGTTGTAGTAGATAATGAAATTCATTATAATGATAAAATAATTCGATTTTATGAAAAAAGTCTGAAATTAAATAATTTAAAAGAGCAAAGAAAACAATATCGAGATGTATTAATTAAATTATTTTTAAAAGAAGAAACTGCTGATAGAAAAGATTATGTTATTCTTAAAAATAATACAAAATTTTCAAAGACAGATAATTATCATAAATTTCAAAATTATTATAAAACTCAACCGCAAATGCGCAGTTTAAAAAAATATCATTAAGCGAGATTACAAAGTTAAAGATAGATAATTAGCGTTTTAAAACAGGGATTATTCCCTTTTTTTCGTTGTTTAATGATTCAAGAAATTGATTGGCTCTATTTCCCCAAATAATTTGTACTTTACCGCAATTTTGACATATTCTTTTATAATAAGTTTGCGGACCAATGATTTTTTCACCCCATAAAATAATTTCATCATAGTAGCCATCACTAGGAAGAGTATTAGCATAAACAATGATTGGTTCATTATATTCATGCTTACATTTATTTATCATATCTATCACCTTATCTTAAATTTATTATTTATTAGAGTATAATTCCTGTAAATTAAAAGACACAAATTTTACACATTAATTTTTTTCAATCTTCTTGTTTTTACCAATTATTTCTTTTATAATAAGGACTAATAGAAATGAGGAAAAATATGTTGAATTCTGAAAATCGAAAGGTTTTATATGAATCTTTAGATAAGTTTTTAGGTAATAAAAATAATCATGCAGAAAAACTATTGAGTATTGAAGATGATATTTTAGCTCTTAATGATGCTGGATTATCTATCCATTTTGTTGAAAATGTCCCAAAAGCTAATATTAAATCTCATTTAGAAGTAGTTATAAACAGTAATGAACCATACAATATATCGTATTTTCGAAGTATGCTTAGCATAATGGGATGTAACGAATTGCAAACTGATTTAGAAAAAGCTATGTTGGCTACTGGTAATGAAGATTTGATTAGAGAATTGTGCAGTTCATTTAATGGCGCTATAAATAATTCATTAAGACAGAAAGCTTGTGATTGGCTACTTGAAAATGCCAGTAAAGCATGTTTAATGTATTATGTTCTGATAGAACCTGAACAAGATGGAAATATCATTTTTATAAAAAGAATTTTAGAAAAGATATATCCTGAAATAACAGATGAAGAACGCAATCTATTAAACCACAAATATCCTGGTTTTATGAAAAGAATAGAACGTAATTATCAGGAAACTGTTGAGCTAGAAAAATTAACTCAATTAGTAAGGAAGTTCCAAACTAACGATTAGTGAAAGGAGATAAATTATTATGAATAAGGAAAAAAAAGTAACAGAAAATGAGGTTACGATTGAAACTATTCAAAACCACATTAATGAATATTTACAGCAAGATTATCCTAAAGAAGTATTATTGAAAATTGAACCCCAAATTTTGGATTTGAAAAATGCGAGTTTATCTTTATTATTTGCTAGAAAAGTGTCTAACTCGCAAGTTAATGCTCATCAAGACATCGTTATGCAATATGGAAGCTTTGCTAATCAAAAAGAATTTGCTTCTTATGTTCCTGGCGCTGATATATCAATAATTGGTCAGAGCATTGTAAAAAAATATAAAAGTACTAATCCAACGTATATATATGATTTTTTGAATTGGATTAAAGTTGATCAAATGGAAGCAATTGACTATATGGTAGAAGTATGGGATGCTTTAGATACTGATAAACGCACAAAACTTTTTAAGAAGTATGTTGATGAAAAAAATGATACAATTTTTTATCAGCGTATGGCTTTAAAAGCAAAAAATGCAGCCTTAGAAAAAGTAGATGAAATATCTAATCTTATCAGAACTTATCAAAATCAAAGTAAAAAAGTTATATACTAGTTAAATCTAGTATTTTTTGTTATAATTTTATAGAAGGATATGATAAGATGAAAGATTTAAAAGTCGTATTTATGGGAACTCCTGATTTTTCTGTCCCTGTTTTAAATGCTCTAATTGAAAATACTAATGTTTCTTTAGTAGTTTGCCAGCCTGATAAATTAGTAGGAAGAAAACAAATTCTAATGGCACCTCCTATTAAAAAGATTGCTTTAGAACATAATATTAAAGTATTTCAACCTGTTAAAATCAAAGAAGATTATGAAGAGATAATTAATGAGCAACCTGATATAATAATTACTTGTGCTTACGGACAAATAATTCCTAAAGTACTTTTAGATTTACCACAATACGGCTGTATTAATGTTCACGCTTCTTTACTGCCAAAATTAAGAGGGGGAGCACCAATTCATCATGCTTTAATAGATGGATATGAAAAAACAGGTATTACGATTATGTATATGGCCGAAGGTATGGACGATGGCGATATTATTGCTCAAGAAGAATATGTTATAAAAAAAGAGGACAATGTCGGTATTTTACATGATACTTTGGCAAAAATGGGAGCTAAGCTTTTAATGGAAACTTTGCCAATGATTATCCAAGGGAGTAATAAAAGAGTAAAACAAAATCCGAAAGAAGTAACTTTTGCATATAACATTAAAAGAGAAGAGGAACATATAGATTTTCATGATTCTTGTCAAAATATATATAATAAAGTACGCGGATTAAATCCTTGGCCGTTAGCTAATATAATTTTAGATGGAAAAGAAGTTAAAGTTTTGGAATGTGAATATAAACTACAACAAACGCATAATATTGCGCAAGTTTGCGAACTAACAAAAGATGCTATCGGAATATCTGCTCAAGATGGTATTGTTTATTTAAAAACTATAAAACCTTTTTCTAAAAAAATAATGACTGTTAAAGATTATTTAAACGGAATAAAAAAGGATGAATTATTAAATAAAGAAGTAAAGTAGGTGAGATAAATGTTTCGTAAAAAGGAGCCTAAATATAAACCAACTAATCCTGATGATCCTTGGATTATTAAAACTTGGCAAACACCACGAGGACGTGCGGCTTTAAAATTAAGTATATATGGAATTTTTGTATTATTAGTATTACTACTTATTTTCTTTAGAACTGATTTTTCTCCCAAAGTATATAAAACTCTATATATACCTTATACGAAAGATAATAGTACGAAAATAGAGGATCTAAAACAGAACAATTTTGCTTATAAATACACTATAACTGTTAATGAGACCAAAATTTTATTTTATGGTAATAAGCTTTTAAATATCGAAAGTGGCTATAAAGAAGATATTAATGGGATAATAAAATATATTAAAGAAAATGATAAGGTTTATAAAGTTGGCCTTACAGAAAAAGAAGAGATGACTAATTTGTATGAAAATTTAAATCCTAATTATTTTAGTGTAAATTATATTATGGAATTAATAGAACCTCAATTTTTAGAAAATAAAGATAATGAGCAAAATTATACTTTAGATAATGGGGTGGAAATTAGTATTAAGTCGGATAATTCTGATATTAAAAGCATTATTATAAAAGATGGCGCGGCTTTATATGAATTAGAATATTCAAATATTGGTAAAGTTACCCAAAATGATATTGAAAAGTAGGAGTTTTATGGAAAATATATTTGATTATCGTTTAGATCAATTAGAAGATTACTTTTTAAGTATTAATGAAAAAAATTTTAAAGCTACGCAAATCTATGATTGGTTATATAAAAAGCAAGTTTTTGATTTTACACAGATGACTAATTTAAAAAAAGATTTAATTACTAAGTTGCAAGAAACATTTACCATTAACTCTTTAGAAATTATCAAAAAACAAACGGACAAAGACACAAAGAAATATCTTTTTAAATTAGCTGATGAAAATTTTGTGGAAAGTGTCTTAATGTATCATGATTACGGAGTTAGTATATGTGTGTCTAGTCAAGTTGGTTGTAATATGGGCTGTGCTTTTTGTGAAAGCGGGCGCTTGAAGAAAGTTCGAAATTTAAAAACGCATGAAATGGTTGAACAAATCTTGCTAGTAACCCAAGATATAAAAGAGCGCATATCATCCGTTGTCATAATGGGAATTGGAGAACCATTTGACAATTATGATAATGTAATGAATTTTATTAAAATAATTAATAATGATAAAGGTTTAGCTATTGGTGCTCGCCATATTACTGTATCTACTTGTGGTATTATTCCCAAAATTAAAATGCTTATGGACGAACCGCTTCAAATAAATTTAGCAATTTCCTTACATGCTCCAAATAATGCCTTGCGTAGTAAATTAATGAAAATAAATAAAATTTATGATATTGATAATTTAATTGCTACTTTAAAAGAATATATTAAAAAAACTAATAGACGAGTTACCATAGAATATGTTACACTTAATGGTGTTAATGATAGTAGAGAGTGTGCACTAGAATTAGCTCATTTATTAAAAGGAATGAATGCCTATGTTAATTTAATTCCTTATAATGAAACAAATAACTTAGGATTTAAAAAATCGTCAAAACAAACAATTTTAGAATTTTATGACACTTTAAAGAAACAGAAAATTAATGTCACTATTAGGCGTGAATTTGGTTCTAAAATAGATGCAGCGTGTGGACAATTAAGAAGCAAAGAGGTGGATGCATGAAAACATTTTATTTAACAGATGCGGGAAGAGTTCGAGATCATAATGAGGATAGTGTAACAATTTTAAAAAATATTAATAATGAATATTTAATGATTGTGGCTGATGGAATGGGTGGTCATAGAGCGGGAGAAGTTGCTTCTTCTTTAGCTGTTACCCATTTAGGAAAAAGATTTACAGAAATTGCTTCTTTAGGAAGTAAATTAGATGCCGTAAATTGGTTAAATGATAATATTAATGAAATTAATAAAGGTATAATTGATTACACTAAGCAATATCCAGATACAACTGGAATGGGTACGACGTTAGTTGTGGCTTTATTAACGCAAGATTATTTAATATTTGGTAATATTGGAGATTCTCGTGGGTATGTTTTAAAAAATAATAAACTTCATAAAGTCACGAAAGAACATACTTTAGTTAATCTTTTAGTCAGTACAGGTGAGTTAAGTGAGGAAGAAGCTATCAATCATCCTAAAAAGAATGTCTTAATGAAGGCTTTAGGAGCTGCCGAATCATGCGAACTAGATATTTTTGATGTTGATAAAGATATTGATGGTATTATGTTGTGTAGTGACGGATTAACTAATATGCTAACTAAAGAGCAAATTGAAAAAGTCTTAAATGATGAAGAATTAACTATGGAAGATAAAGTAAGAAAGCTAATCAGAAAGAGTAATGCTAGGGGTGGCACCGATAATATAACAGTAGCGTTTTTATTAAAGGAAAGTGAGGATGCTGGTCTATGATAATGAAAGGTCAGAAGATTAATGATCGTTATCAAATTATAAAAACTATTGGCGAAGGGGGCATGGCCAATGTTTATCTAGCATATGATACTATTTTAGATCGCAACGTAGCTGTTAAAGTATTACGCGGGGATTTAGCTAATGATGAGAAATTTGTTCGTCGTTTTCAAAGAGAAGCCCTTTCAGCAAGTAGTTTATCCCATCCTAATATCGTGGAAGTTTATGATGTTGGTGAAGATAATGGCCAATATTATATAGTCATGGAATATATTGAAGGCAAACATTTAAAACAACTTTTGAAAAAACGTGGAAACTTAACAATTACCGAAGTAATTGATATTATGTTGCAAATTACCGATGGTATAGCAGTAGCTCATGATTCGTATATTATTCATCGAGATATCAAGCCGCAAAATATTATGATTTTAGAAAATGGGTTAGTCAAAATCACTGATTTTGGGATTGCCATGGCAATGAACGCCGCGCAACTTACCCAAACGAACTCGGTAATGGGATCAGTCCATTACTTACCTCCTGAGCAGGCGAGTGGTTCGGGTTCTACTTTACAAAGTGATATCTATTCAATGGGAATTTTAATGTATGAGCTTTTGTGTGGCCATTTACCTTATAGAGGCGATAATGCGGTTGAGATTGCTTTAAAACATTTAAAAGAACCCTTACCCTCAATTAGAGAATATTTGCCAAACCTTCCACAGAGTGTGGAAAATGTTATTTTGAAAGCTACTGCTAAGAATCCTAAAAATCGTTATGCTGATGCTAGAGAAATGCATGAAGATTTAAAAACAGTTATGGACGATTCTCGCGTAGATGAACCAAGATATGTATATCCTTATCCCGAGGATGGCTTAGAAGACGCGGAAGTTACAAAAGATTTACAAGTCAAAGAAGAGCCAGAGAAAGAAGAGGAAGAAGTTGTGGCTAAACAAATTACTAAAGACGATTTGAAAAAACAAAATAAACTTTTAATTATTTTAGGTTCTATTTTTGCCGGATTAGTTATTATTACTACAACTATTGTTTTAATATTGCCAATATTAACGGGTGGTAAAGAAGTAACCGTTCCGGATGTGGCAGGAATGAGTGTCAAAAAAGCTATTAAAACTTTACAAGATAAGGGTTTTAAAATAGCTGATGATCAAAAAGAAACCGCTTCAGATGATATAGAAGAAGGTAAAGTCGTTAAAACTAATCCAGCTAGTGGATCTAAGAAAATTAAAGGTAAAGAAGTAACTTTATATGTTTCCACAGGTAGTAATCAAATAACGGTTGAAGATTATACCGGTCAAAATTATATTGAAGTTAAAGCAAAATTGGAAGTTCAAAATATTTATGTCGTAATTGAAAAGAAAGATGTGGAAAGTTCTAATGAAATAACCGATACACAAATTATTGGTCAATCTGTTGAAGCTGGTAAGAAATTGAAACCAAAAGATACAATTACTTTATATATTCCAAATATAACAACTAAATATCCCGATTTTTCTCGAGGATATAGTGTAGAAGCTGTCCAAAATTGGTGTAATACTTATGGCATAACTTTAAATATTGAATATATTGAAACATCTGATTATGCGCCAGGGACGATTTATTATCAAAGTAAAACAGTAGGTTATACTGTATCAGCAGGCTCTACACTAAACATTAAAGTGGCAACAGCTAAAGAAAATGAGACGGCCGGTAATGATGTTAGCGTTCCTGATGAAGAAAATGTTTGTGAAACAACAGGATTATGCTAATGAAGGGAAAAATTATTAAAATAATTAGTAATCTTTATACAGTTCAAGCTAATGGTAAAGAATATGAATGTCGAGCCAGGGGAAAATTTCGCAATGACAAAATTACCCCTTTAGTTGGTGATAATTGTCATATTGATCCAGAAAATAATTATATTTTAGAAATTGAAAAAAGAACGAATAGCTTAGAACGTCCAGCGGTAGCTAATGTAGATTATGCAGTAATTTTAACAAGTGTTGTAAAACCAAATTTATCATTAAATTTATTAGATAAAATGCTGAGCATTATTATACTTAATAAAATTAAACCAATTATATGTTTTTCTAAGTTAGACTTAGCAACTAGCCAGGAAAAAAAGACAATAAAAAAATTAAGTAAATATTATCGTAAGTTGGGTATTTTGGTGATTAGTAATAGACAAGTTGGCAAATTAAAAAAAATATTAAAGGGAAGCGTCGCAGTTTTTACTGGGCAAACAGGAGCTGGTAAATCGACATTACTCAATAAAATTGATAAATCATTGGAACTTAAAACCGGGGAAATATCTGAAGCTCTAGGGAGAGGTAAACATACAACTCGTCATGTAGAATTATTTGCCGTAGCTGGTTGTTATTTAGTAGATACTCCTGGTTTTTCGGCTCTTGATCTTAATGACTTTTCTAAAGAAGAAATAAAATCTTCTTTCCCAGAGTTTTCTTTATATCAATGCCAATTTCCTAATTGTATGCACGTTAATGAAAAAAAGTGCGCTGTAAAAGAGGCAGTTGCCCAAGATAAAATTTTAAAATCACGTTACGATAATTATAAAAGTTTTATTAGTGAGAAGTGAGAATATGCAAGTATCAGTATCATTTTTAAAAAGAAAAGATAATTTAAAGGAAACTTTAAAAAAAATAGAACAAACAAATTGCGATTATATTCATGTAGATGTCATGGATGGTCTTTTCGTTGTGGAAAAAACTGAAAATCTCTGTCCTTATTTGCAAAACATATCAAAAAAATTAGATGTGCATCTTATGTGTGCCCATCCTTTAGATTATATTAATGAGTATAAAAATTTGCCTACCGAATACATTACAATTCAAGCTGAAATAACCGATAATCTTAATGATTTAATTAATATTATTAAAAAAGAAAATATAAAAGTTGGCCTTGCTATTAATCCAGATACGCCAGTATCTAAAATAGAACCATATTTTGCAAATATTGATCAAGTTTTAGTAATGAGTGTTATTCCTGGTAAAGGCGGGCAGGAGTTTAAAGAAACAGCAATATTAAAAGTCAAAGAGCTTGATAAATTAAGAAAAGAGAATAATTATCATTTTATCATTAATGTTGATGGAGGGATAAATGATCATACTATCACTCTTTTAAAAAATACAGGTTTAGACATGTGTGTTTCAGGTTCTTTTATTTGCTTAAGTGAAAATTTTCAAAAACAGATTAACAAATTACGGTAAAATAAAAACTGCTTCATTAAGCAGCTTTTTTTGTTTCTCTTGCAGTGATTCTAACACTTTTACCATTAATTTTTTTCTTTTGAAGATTAGGTTTTTGTTGTGTTTTAGTAGCATTTAAAGCATGAGAACGTTTGTTTCCAGTTAAAGGTTTTTTAGTTGTTACTTTTTTTGCCATAACTCTTTCCTCCTTTTTAACTAATTCTTTTAAGACTTTATCATAAATAAATCAAGAAGTCAATTTTTATGTTACAATATTTTATGTGATAAATATGAATTTAATTAAGGAAAATTGGTCAAAGAAAGCTTATACTGAATTTTTACAATATCTAAAAACTTTTAAAGATTTGCAATATTTAGAATTTAATCAAAAAATAGTATCTAGCCAATATAAATCTATTGGAATAAGAATTCCTATCTTAAGGAATATTGCTAAAAAAATATTACAGGGCAACTATGAAAGTTTTTTAAAAGTAATGACCCTAAATTATTATGAAGAAATATTATTAAGAGGCTTTATTATTGCGGGGATTAAGGATACTGCCAAATTAAAAAAATATATCAATTCTTACGTGTTATTAATTGATAATTGGGCGATATGTGATTCATTTTGTAGTAGTCTTAAAATTATTAAAAATAATAAAAAAGAATTTTGGCCTTTTTTTAATGACTATTTGAATAGTAAGCATGAATTTTCCGTGCGTATGGCAATTGTAGTTTTTCTAAATTATTATGTTGAAAAAGAATATTTAAACAGTATCTATGAAATATGCCAAAGAAATTTAATCGATAAATATTATGTTGATATGGCAATATCATGGCTTATTTGTGAATGTTTTATTAAATATCCTTCTGCTACCTTTAAATTTTTACAAGAAAGTCACCTTAAACCCTTTATTTTTAATAAAGCTTTAAGTAAGATTAAGGACTCTTATCAAGTGAGTAAAGAAGTTAAAGCCAATCTGGAAAAGTTAAAAAAAGCAAAAATATGTTGTAAAACGCCAAAAAATGTCTGAGTTTATTTGCTTATTTGGTTTGACTTTGGTAAAATTAAATTGTACTAGAGGTGATTTTTAATGGAAGAAAAAACCACTAAAGCAATCTTACAAGAAGTTTTTGAATTATTGGTCGCTGGTAATTATGATGCGACAAGTCAGATTGTGGGATATTTAAACAGTGGAGATCCGGGATATGTTTCTAGTTACAAAGGCGCTCGGGAAAAGATAATTGCTCTTGATAGATATGCACTTATTGAAATCATGTTAAAGGAATTTCTTAGTAAATAATGCGTTATTTAGGGCTTGATTTAGGTACTAAAACAGTAGGTGTGGCTATTAGTGATAAAACTAATACCATTGCGAGTAACTTAAAAGTAATCAAATATACTAGTCAAACCAAAGAAGCAATGTTGCAAGAAATTTGTGATTTGATTAATACTTATCATATTACTCATGTAGTTTTAGGATTACCTAAAAATATGGATAATTCTTTGGGCTTTGCCAGTCAAAGGAGCCTAGATTTTCAAAAAGAATTAGCCCAAAAGTGTGATGTGCAAATTGAACTTTTAGATGAGCGTTTGACGACAGTACAAGCAGAAAATATTTTATTGAATGCTGATTTAAGTCGAAAAAAAAGAAAAAAAGTCATTGACGGGGTGGCGGCGACGATTATACTTGATACTTATTTAAGAATGAAGGGAAAATCAAAATGAAAGAAGAAAATGATAATCAAAATGTTTTAACACTAGTAAATGACAAAGGAGAACAAATAACTTGTGAAGTTTTATTTACATTTGATAATGATAAAAATAAACAAAGTTATATTGTTTATACCGATAACACTACTGATGAAACTGGCAGTACGAAAGTGTATGCTAGTATTTATGATCCAAGTGGAAAAGATAAGACTTTAAAACCAATTGAAACTGAGGAAGAATGGGCTTTAATTGAAAATATCTTATCTTCTATCCAAGAAAAGGTGGACGCAGAAAGCGAAAAAGATCAATGAAAAAATTAGTAGTGGGATTAATTATCGCTTTAGTTGCCATTATTATTTTAATAATTAGTTTGTATTTTTATTTCTTAGCGCCCGTGGCGAAAAATGATTCCAAAAACATCTCTTTTGTAGTAAAACAAGGCGAAGGAGAAAAACAAATCATTGATAATTTAAAAACGGCCGATTTAATTCGTTGTAAGGAAGCGGCTTATATTTATAATTTTTTTCACAGGGATTATACTTTTAAAGTGGGGACTTTTACTTTAAAGAGAAATATGAGTGTCAAACAAATATTTAAGACCTTAGATAGTGGCAAAACGAAAGAACAAAAAGGAATTAATATTACTTTTAAAGAAGGAAAAAGATATCCTGATTATCTGGAAGAAATATCTAGTTCTTTAAAGATTTCGGAAGATGACTTTAAAAATCTTATGCAAGATAATAACTATTTGCAAAGTTTAATTGCCGAATACTGGTTTTTAACTGATGATATTTTAAATTCGGATATTTATTATCCTCTAGAAGGTTATTTATTTCCAGATACCTATAATTTTTTTGAAAATACGTCTGCTAAAGATGTTCTAAAAACGATATTGGATAATACAGAAAGTAAATTAGCTCCTTATAAAAAGGACATGCAGAAAAATGCTTATAGTATTCACGAAATTATGACCCTAGCTTCTATTGTTGAATTGGAAGGCAAAGACGGTAGCGATAGAGCTGGTATTGTTGGTGTATTTACAAATCGTATTAATATTGGAATGCCTTTGGGTAGCGATGTAACTACTTATTATGCTACGCAAAAAGAATTTAAAGATAATTTGACAGCTGATGAATTAAATGAATGTAATGCTTATAATACGCGCGGGACATGTTTTAAGGGTCTACCGGTAGGACCAATATCCAATCCCGGTATCGAAGCGATTAAGGCAGCAATATATCCGGAAGATAACGATTATCTATTCTTTGTTTCTGATAAAAGTGGTAAAATATACTTTAGTAAGACCAATGCTGAACATGAACAGCAAGTAGCAAAATTAAAAGATAACGGTAATTGGTATGTTTATGAATAAAGAATATAATATATAGTAGAAAGAGTGAAAATAATGAAACAATTCATAGAAGAGATGGAAGAATATGCCAGAAATAAAAATGTGCCAATCATTGAAAAAGAATCCATAACTTTTATAATGAAATATATTAAATTAAATAATGTTAAAAATATATTGGAAATTGGTTCGGCCATTGGTTATTCGGCTATTTTGATGGCAAGTGTCGCTGAAGATGTCAAAGTTACTACTATTGAACGTGATGAAACTCGTTATATGGAATGTTTAAAAAATGTCAAAAAATGTGGCATGGATAAAAAAATTACTGTAGTTTATCAAGATGCATTAGAAGTTAATTTAACAGATAAAATTGAATATGATTTAATATTTATCGATGCTGCTAAAGGACAATATACTAAGTTTTTTGAAAAGTTTAAATATTTCTTGGCTCCTGGCGGTATAATCATTACGGATAATTTAAAATTTCATGGTTATGTCGGCAGTAAAAAGAAAATTGAAAGCAAAAACTTAGAAGGAATAGTTAAAAAAATTGAAAAATACATCTTATTTTTAAAAGAAAACGAAGAATTTGAAACAAAATTTTATGATGTTGGAGATGGACTTTCGGTCAGTGTCAAAAAAGATTCTCGCTAAGGCGAGTTTTTTATATACTTCTAGACGCGATTTACTTTACATATATTTTTATGTTAAGATACATTTGTTGGGAGGCTAAGATGAAAAAAGGTTTAACAGTAGCTCAAATTGTGGAGATATGTAAAGGAAAATTATATTGTGGCTCAAATAAAGTGATTTGTGAAAACTTTGTTAAGGATACAAGACAAATCGCTAAAAATGATACATATATTGGAATTAAAGGGGCAAAATTTGATGGTAATGCTTTTTACCAAGACGCTTTTGCTAAAGAAGCTAATTGTTGTATTTTAGAAAGCGACTTTGCTCAAAATAATGCGATAGAGGCAACTACTCAGCCCATTATTATTGTCGAAAATACAATTGCAGCTTTAAGATTACTAGCTTTATATAAAAGAGACCATTCAGATGCCAAAGTGATTGGCGTTACGGGTAGTGTTGGAAAAACTTCTACTAGAGATATGATATATAGTGTAGTTAAAACTCATTTTAAATCTTTAAAAACCGAAGGAAATTACAATAATAATATTGGTCTTCCTCTTACTTTATTACGTCTTTCTGATGAAGAGGCAGCCGTTATTGAAATGGGAATGAACCATTTAGGCGAAATTGATTATTTAACTAAAATTGCTAAACCTCATATTAGTGTAATTACCAATGTTGGCACTGCCCATATTGGGGAACTAGGAGGAAGAGAAAACATCTTAAAAGCTAAGTTGGAAATCATAAATGGCATGGATAAAGATGGCATATTAATAGTTAATAATGATAATGATTTATTGCACACTTATGCCCAAAATGCTCAAAATATCAATATTGTTACGATTGGCATTGATGAAAAAAGTGACTTTATGGCCACTGATATTGATTTAAAAGAAACATCCTCAACTTTTAAAATTAAATATCAATCTATGACTTATGATGTTTATGTTCCCGTTCCTGGCCGAGTTTTTATCTATAATAGTCTAGTAGCCTTTGCCGTAGGAATACTTTTAAACATCAATCCAAAACAAATAATTGTGGGGATTAAAAATTTTGAACTTACGAAAAATAGACTGGAATATTTGAATTTATCAAATAATATAACAATAATTAATGATGCATACAATGCTTCTGTGGATTCAATGAAATCGTCACTCGAAATTTTAGGAAAATATACTTCTCGAAAGATTGCCGTTTTAGGCGATATGTTAGAACTAGGAGAATATGCCAAACAACTTCATGAAGAAGTAGGAGAGTATGTTCAAGAAAATAATATTGATATTTTAATTACCGTTGGTCAAGAAGCGCAAAATATTGCATCGATGGCGGTAGAAAAAGGAATGCTTAAAGATAATGTCTATACTTTTTTAACAAATGACGAAGCTCTTTTAAAAATAAAAGAACTTATAAAAGCTCATGACGTTATTTTATTTAAAGCATCTAATGGTATGCACTTTAATGAAATAATTACCAAGTTAAAAGAAACTATGATGTAACGAGGAAGAAATGAAAGAAAAAATTATTGTAAATATCAAAAATTTATCCGAAATAACAGAATATGAAAAGCAGGGAATAACGAATTTTTTAGTGCCTTTAGCTAATTTTTGCGTTGGATATGATGAATTAGATTTAGAAGATATAAATAAGGTAACAAATGATTTTTATCTTTTGATTAATCGCTTGCTTCCTTATGAAGATTTGGCCAAGTTAAAAGAAATCTTTAAACAAATAGATAACCGTTTTTTAAAAGGTATCTTTTTTGAAGATTTAGGGGTTTTATCTATAATAAATGAACTTAATCTAAACTGGGAAAAAATTTATTTTGCTAATCATTTTGGGACTAACTATGCCTCAATTAATGCTTTTTTAGAAAGAAATATCGATAGTATGGTAGTTTCTAACGAAATAACTAAAGAGGAAATTAAAGAAATTTTAAATAAAACTCATAAAGATTTGGTTATACCCGTATATGGGTATAATCAAATTATGTATTCTCGTCGAAATTTAATCAGTAATTTTAATACCGAATTTGCCTTAAATTTACCATTAGAAAACAAAATAACCGAAAAAGTTACCAAAAAAACTTTAAGGATTAAAGAAAATAAGTATGGGACCGTTATTTATGATGAAAAAATTTATAATAATTTAGAATTATTAGAATTTAAGGATAATATTAAATTTTACTATATCAATACAAGTTTTTTAACGACTCAAGATATTTTTGAAGCTTTAAATAAAACAGAAAAATCTGATTTTAATGGATTTTTAGATAAAAAGACTATTTATAAAATTGGTGATATTAATGAATAAAGTAGAATTACTAGCCCCAGCTGGAGATTTAGAAAGATTAAAATTTGCTTTTCTTTATGGC
Organism: uncultured Bacilli bacterium; assembly: GCA_947629935.1. GTDB lineage: Bacteria > Bacillota_I > Bacilli_A > RF39 > UBA660 > HGM10766. The sequence continues at coordinate 42,704 of CANRFQ010000005.1, forward strand.
GCGGATGCTGTTTATATTGGTGGTAAAGATTTTAGCTTGCGAGCCAATGCTAAAAATTTTACGATAGAAGAAATAAAAGAAGCGGTAAAGTACGCCCATAATTTGCATAAAAAAGTTTATGTTACCGTTAATATTGTTTTTCATAATGAAGATTTAAAAAATTTAGAAAATTATTTAAAATCTTTAGCTCAAGCTCATGTTGATGCTATAATTGCTAGTGATATTATCGTTTTAGACATTATTAAAAAGGAAAATCTAAATTTGGAAGTTCATCTTTCTACCCAAGCAAGTATTTTAAATGCTGAAAGTGCCAAATTTTATTTAAAAGAAAATGTAAGTCGTCTTGTTTTGGCAAGAGAAGCTTCAAGAAAAGATATAATTGATATTAAAACTAAGACCAAGGCGGATTTAGAAGTTTTTATTCACGGGGCAATGTGTACTAGTTTTTCGGGAAAATGTGTCTTATCAAATTGCTTTACCAATCGCGATTCCAATCGAGGTGGATGTGCGCAGATATGTCGTTGGGTATTTGATATCGAAAATAGTAAGGAACCGTTTTCCATTACGCCGAAAGATCTAAATATGGTAAGTTATATCAAAGATATGATTGATATTGGTATTAATTCTTTTAAAATTGAGGGAAGAATGCGCTCTATTTATTATGTTTCTACAGTTTTAAATGTCTATCGTAATATTATTGATAAAACGATGAATAAGACTATTAATGATGCATATATTAAATATTATCAAGATATTTTAAATAGATGTGCCAATCGTGAATCGACTCCCCAGTTTTATGATAAATTACCAACTAATAAAGAACAATATTTTTTAGGACGCCAAGAAGAGTCTAATCAAGATTTTATTGGGTTAGTTTTAGAATATGATGATGATGCAAAAATGGTAACTATAGAAGAACGTAATTATTTTAAAATTGGTGATGTTTTAGAAGCATTTGGTCCAAATACGGAACCATATGAAATAAAAATAAATAAAATATATAATGAAAATATGGAGGAAATAGATGTCGCACGTCATCCCAAAATGATCGTAAAAATCCCTTGTGATAAGGCTTTAAATAAATATGATATGCTGCGTTTAAAAATATTTGACATTTCTTCATATTTGTAGTAGACTTATCCATGAAAATTTAAGAGGTGAAGACAAAATGTCACAAAAACAAGAAATATTAGTAACTGCGGAAGGTTACTTGGAATTAGAAAATGAATTAAATGATTTAAAGATAAATAAAAGACCAGAAGTTATTAAAGCTTTAAAAGAAGCACGAGCTTTAGGAGATTTATCCGAAAATGCTGATTATGATGCAGCGCGTGATGCCCAGGCGAAATTAGAAGGACGCATTAAAGAATTGGAATATAAGTTAGAAAATGCTCAAATTATTTCTAATAATAATAAAGATGTTATCAGCGTTGGTTCAACAGTAACTATTAGTTATGTTGATGATAATGAAAAAGAGGAATACAAAATAGTTGGTTCCCTAGAGGCTGATCCTTTCAACAATAAAATTTCGAATGAATCGCCAATTGGTGCTGCCGTAATTGGCAAAAAAGTAAATGATATTGTTACGGTTGAAACACCAAATGGCTCATTTGATGTCAAAATAGAATCTATCGCTTAAATCGCGATTTTTTACTTTTTAAGCCTTGTATAAAAAAGGGCTTTAAGTTATAATACATAAGTAATTGGAGGAAAAATATGGAAAAGAATGTACATGAAATTGAAATTACCCTTGAAGGAAAAAAATGGTCAGATTGTTTAGATGCAGCTTTTAATAAAAAACGTAAAAATATTAAATTAGATGGATTTCGAAAAGGAGCTGTACCCAAAGATATTTATTTAAAAAAGGTAGGAATAGAATCTTTATATATGGATGCTGTAGACGCAGCCGTTGGTATAGCCTATAAGGAAGCCTTAGATAAAGAAAAAGTCATACCAGTTATTGAACCAAAAATGGATGTTACTAATATATCTAAAGATGCTGTTACTTTTAAATTTGTTATTGTATCTAAACCGGAAATAAAATTAGGTGATTATAAAAATTTAGGAGTTAAAAAAGAAGAAAATAAAGTAAGCAAAAAAGAATTAGATGAAGAAATTAAGGCGTTACAAACTCGTTGTGCCGAAATAGTTCCTAAAGAAGACGGTGCGGCAGAAAGTGGTGATACTGCTGTAATTGATTTTACGGGTTACGTTGATGGTAAAAAATTAGAAGGCGGTAGAGGGGAAAATTATCCTTTAGAATTAGGTTCCAATACATTTATTCCTGGCTTTGAAGATGCTGTTATTGGAATGAAAATAGGTGAAGAAAAATCAATTGATCTTCGTTTCCCTGAAAATTATACAGAAGATTTAAAAAGCAAAGATGTCAATTTCAAAGTTAAACTACAAGGTTTAAAACATCGCATATTACCAGAAATTAATGAAGAATTATTTAAAGATTTAGGTTATGATGATATTAAAACCAAAGAAGAATTTACTAAAAAAGTTGAAGAAGAAATTAAACAACGTAAAGCCAAAAATATTGAAGATAAATATATGAATGATTGTTTAGAAAAAGCTGCTAATAATATGACAATCAAAATTAATGAAGAGATAATTGATGATGAAGTTCATCATATGATTCATCAATTTGAAGATCAACTTCGTATGCAAGGTTTAAACATGGAACAATATATGCAATTTACGGGAGCCACACATGAAGATTTACACAAACAAATGGAAGGGGAAGCAACTAAAAGAGTTAAATATCGTTATTTATTAGAAGAAGTAATTGAAAAAGAAAAAATAGAAGTTACCGATAAAGAAGCTAAAGAAGAACTCCAAAAAATGGCTAAAGAATACGATATGAAACCAGAAGAATTTGAACGTCAAATTGGTGGCATAGAAATGGTTAAATATGATTTAAAAATGCGTAGAGCAATGGATATTATTAAAGGATAAAGTTTATCCTTTTTTTAATGATAATTTCTTGTCTATTTTAAAAACTCATGATAATATATATAACATAAGGAGGATGTCATGAGTACAGGAATAATAATTTTAATTGTCGTTATAGCTCTTGTTGTAATCTTAGCTTTATATGTAGTATCAGTTCATAATAAACTAGTGGAATTAAGAAATAGAGTTAAAGACCAATGGGCACAGATTGATGTACAATTAAAAAGAAGATTTGATTTAATCCCTAATTTAGTGGAAACAGTCAAAGGATATGCTAAGCATGAAAGTGAAACTTTAGAAAATGTTATTAAAGCTCGTAATACTTATTTATCAGCAACTACTAGTGAAGATCAAATAAAAGCTAATAATGCACTTACGGGAGCAATTAGTAAATTATTTGCTTTATCCGAAAGTTATCCAGATTTAAAAGCGAATACTAATTTTGTGCAAATGCAAGCTGATTTAAAAGAAGTTGAAGATAAGATTGCTTCAGCTAGACAATTTTATAATGATACAGTATTACAATATAATAATAAGATTCAAATGTTTCCATCTAACATCATTGCGGGAATGTTTGGATTTAAAAGTGAAGCATTCTTTGAAGCTGCTGAAGCTGAAAGAGAAAACGTTCAAGTTAAATTCTAAGAAAACAAAAATTTGTTTTCTTTTTTCTATCTTTAAAGAAAATCTCATGATATAATATTTACAATGAAGCGGGGTGATGATATGTATATACCTCTTGGAGTAAAAACTGACCATAGTTTACTAAAAAGTATGATTAAAATTGATAACTTAATCACGTTTTTAAAACAAAATAATTTGCCTGCTTGTGGAATTTGTGATGACAATATGTTTGGGGTTATTGAATTTTATCATAAATGTAAACTTAATAATATCAAACCTCTTATTGGTTTAAATATTACAATTGAAAATCATCCCGTTTATCTTTATGCTCAAAATTATTTAGGATATCAAAATTTATTAAAATTAAATACATTAAAGCAACAACAAGATTTAGCAATCATAGATTTAGAAAAATATAGTCGTAATATCATCTGTATTATTTCTTATCTAGATAAACAAATTTATTCTAATTTAGCTAAGGTATATGAGAAAGTGTATCTGGGTTATACAAGTGAATACGAAAAGAATAATGCTTTAATTATCACTAAAAATATTGTTTTTTTTAATATTATTAAAGCTTTAAAAAATACGGATACTAATTACTTAAAATATTTAGATATGATTAGTAAAAATACTACTATTCATATCGAAGAGGTAACAGATTATTCCAAAAATTATTACTTAAGTGAGTATAACGAAGAAGATGAACAAAGCATTTTAGATATAGTGGATTTAATTAATGTCGAAATTCCCTATAACGGTAAATATATTCCTAAATATAAAGAATTAAATGATTCATATAAATATTTAGATACATTGACTCATAAAGGTTTATTAAAAAGGCTTAACGGCGAGTTTAAAGAGCACTATTTTAAACGTTTAGACTATGAACTTTCAGTTATTAAACAGATGGGTTTTGTCGATTATTTTTTAATTGTTTACGACTACATATTATTTGCTAAAAAAAATGATATATTAGTGGGTCCTGGTCGAGGTAGCGCTGCTGGGTCAATTGTGGCATATTCTTTAGGTATTACTGATATTGATCCTTTAAAATACGATTTATTATTTGAAAGATTTTTAAATAAAGATCGTATAACGATGCCGGATATTGATATTGATTTTGAAGATATTAAAAGAGGGCAAATAATTAGTTATTTAAAAGATAAATATGGTTCTAATAATGTAGCTAATATTATGACATATTCGTCTTTAACTTCCAAACAAGTCTTAAGAGATGTTGGGAAAATTTTAGAAATAGATGAAGTTAAGTTAAATAATATTTTAAAACTTATTGAGGCCAAAAATACACTAATGGAAAATTATAAATCTAATTCATTATTACAAAACACTTTAAAAAAAGATAAGACATACCAAAATTTATATAAAATTGCCTTAAAATTAGAAGGTTTAAAAAGACAGATAAGTACCCATGCGGCAGGGGTTGTAATATCAAGTGTTACTCTGGATCGTTTAATTCCGATTGTTATCAGTAATGAAAATATTTTGACAGGCTGTACTATGGAGTATTTAGAAGATTTAGGCTTAATTAAAATGGATATTTTATCTATTCGTAATTTGCGAACTATTCATGATGTTTTAGACCTAATTGCGCAAAATACTGGTAAAAAAATTAAATTAAATGATATTCCCCTAGATGATGAAAAAACTTTAGAAATGTTTAAAACCGGAAATACAATGGGGGTATTTCAATTTGAAAGTGAAGGAATGAAAAGTTTTTTACAAAAATTAAAACCCTCATCTTTTGAGGAAATCATTGCTGCTATTGCGTTATTCCGCCCGGGACCTATGGATAATATAGATGAATTTATAAAACGTAAAGAAGGCAAAAAAGCCATTGATTATATTCACGAAGATTTAAAAGAAATATTAAAGAGTACTTATGGAATAATTATTTATCAAGAACAGATTATGCAAATATTAGTAAAAATGGGTGGTTATACATTTTCGGAAGCCGATAATATTCGCCGCGCTATGAGCAAGAAAAAAGTGGAAATAATGCAAAAAGAAAAAGAACACTTTATCAAAGAAGCTTCTAAAAGAGGTTATCAAGATTGTGCTTCACAAGTTTATGATTTAATCTTAAAATTTGCTAATTATGGTTTTAATAAATCCCATTCCGTAGCTTATGCTTTAGTAGGGTATCAAATGGCTTACTTAAAAGCACATTATAGTTCCATCTTTTATGCTAATTTACTTAATATGAGTATCGCTAGTGAAATAAAAACTAACGAATATTTACAAGTAATAAAAAGGGCGGGGATGAAAATCTATGGGCCAAATATTAATGAAAGTGAAGAAATTTATAAAGTTAAAGGTAATAATCTCCTTTTACCCTTAGGAGTGATAAAAAATGTTGGCACTGCGGCTGTTAGTGAAATCTTGAGCGAAAGGAAAAAGGGAACTTACACCGACTTTTTTGATTTTGTAAAGCGTTGTTATGGCCAAAGTGTAACGACAAAAGTGTTGGAATCTTTAGTATATGCCGGCGCATTTAAAGATTTTAATATCAATAAAAAAACGCTTATTAATAATATCGAAAGTGCTATTACTTATGCCGAGTTAACAGCCGAAATAGACTCTCCTTTAGTTTTAAAACCTTCAATGGAGGAATATCCGGAGTTTTCGGAAAAAGAGTTAATTGATAAAGAAAAAGAAATATTAGGTTTTTACATAACTAATCATCCTGCCAGTCGCTATCATGATAAGAATATTATTAAGTTAGAAAATATTTCTAATCATTTTGATAAATTCATTAAATGTGTTGTGTTAGTGACACGAATTTATAATGTTACAACTAAGAAGGGGGAAAAGATGTATTTTGTAACTGGTGAAGATGAAACAGCCAGTGCGGATTTTATAATTTTTCCCAAACAAAATAGTTTAATGACCAAGTTTAAAAAAGATAATTTAATTTTAGTAACTGGTAAAGTCGAAAAAAGACTAGATAAATATCAAATTGTTGTGTCTAATATTGAAAAAATAAATTAAGAATTGTAAAATAAAAAATGGAAAAAATAGTGAGGTAGTAGTATGACTGAATTAAAAAGATTTTTTGACAGTATTAAATTTGTTCCTCAAAATGATGTATTTAATGCTGCTACTATTAATAAAGTAGTAATAAATAAAAAAACAGAAACTTTTTTAGTTTATGTTGAAAGTGAAAATGTTTTACCCAAAGAAGACGTTGATGCTTTAATCAAAGCTACAGCTAATAAAATAAATGGTTTAAAAGAAGTAAATGTAACTTTTATTTATCATAATATTACAGATGATGATATTTTTACTTATTTTAAAGATTATCTTAGTAATTTAATTAAAAAACGTCCTTCTTTAATTTCTTTGGCGGATGCACAAATTAAAGTGGAAAATCAAATAATTACGGTGGAAGTGGCCAATAAAATTGAAGAATTAGAAGTAATAAAAGAAACAGAAAATATTATTAGCTCTTTATCTAAATATGGTTTTTCCAACTTAACTATAAAAACTTTTTTAAATAAAAAATTAGAAGAAGATATAAAAAAAAGTATGGAAAATAGCGCTCCTGCTCCAATTGCCATTCCTGAAGAGAAAACTAATATTATCGTCGGCAAACATATTGATGGAGAAATAGAAAATATTGATAACATTTTAGGTGATACTAAAAATATTATTGTAGAAGCTTATGTTTTTGGCATCGATTCAATGGAAAGAGAAAATATTAATATTGCTACTTTAAAAATTAGTGATAAAACTAATAGTATTATCGCAAAAATTTTTAAAAGAGATATTGACGAATATCACGATATTTTAAAAAAGATTAAAGTTGGTTCTTGGTATCGTTTCCATGGTAATGCGGAATTTGATAATTTTGCTAAAGATATAGTTATTGCTATTCGGAATATGGAAGCTATTAATTCTAAAGATAAAAAAGCTGTAGATGATGCTTCAGAAAAAAGAGTTGAACTTCATGCTCATACTTTTATGAGTATGATGGATAGTGTTGTTCCTCAAAAAGGCTTAATTAATTATGCACTATCTTTAGGACATAAAGCGGTCGCAGTAACTGACCATAATTGCCTGCAAGCCTATCCAGATTTATATCATGCTGTTTGTGATTATAATAAAGGCAAAGACGAAAAAGATCATTTTAAAGTATTATATGGCGCTGAATTAAGTGTTGTTAATGATGATGTCGATGTAATTTTCAATCAAAAAGAATATGATTTAATGAATCAAACTTATGTGGTATTTGATACCGAAACTACCGGATTTCACCCTGGTAGTGATCAAATGATTGAAATTGGTGCCGTAAAAATTAAAGATGGCGAAATTATCGATCGCTTTGATGAGCTCATTGATCCAGAATATCATATTCCTGATAAGATAACGGCTTTAACAAATATTACTGATGAAATGGTAAAAGGTAAACCCAATGAAGAAGAAGTCACTAAGCGTTTTTTAGAGTGGACAGGAGATTTACCAATGGTAGCTCATAATGCCAAATTTGATATATCATTTCTGCAAATGGCCATGCAAAAATATAATTTAGGTGGATTTAAAAATACTGTTTTAGATACCATGAGTTTAGCACGCATTTTAAATCCCGAATGGCCAAATCATAAATTACAAACTTTGGTTAGAAGATATAAAATTGAATGGAATGAAGATGAACATCACCGTGCCGATTACGATAGTGAAGGAACAGCGAAAGCTTTTTATAAAATGGCAAAAATATTATATGATCGCAATATTGAAACAACGATGGATATTTATAACTCTATCGATCAAGATGAACTTGTTAAGTTCTCGGTTCCATTTCATATCACCGTTTTAGCGCAAAATAAAGTAGGTTTAAAGAATTTATTTAAGATTATATCTATGGCTAATACGAAATATTTATTTAAAAATGGTCAACCGAAAATTCCCCGCAAAGAGGTTGTCAAATATAAAGAAGGGTTACTAATAGGTAGTGGTTGTATCAATGGTGAGATTTTTGAATCGGCTCTTACTAAAGAAGATGATGAACTATCACACATGATGCAATTTTATGATTATATAGAAGTTCAACCTATCTCCCATATGAGCCATTTACTGCAAATGGAATCTAGTGGTTTTAAAACGAAAACAGATTTGGAAAATCATTTAAAGAAAATCATTCGAGTTGCTCAAGAAGCTGGTAAGCCAGTTTGTGTAACTGGGGATGTCCATAATCTGACTAGGGAAGATAAAATATATCGTGATATTATAGTTGCTCAAAAAACAAATGGTAAATTACATCCTCTTAATCGTGCGGGTATCGATGTTCCGGATATGTCTTTTAAAACAACGAATGAATTAAAAGAAGAGTTTGCTTTTTTAGAAGACGAAGAAAAAATTCATGAAATAGTTGTAACTAATACTAACAAAATTGCTGATCAAATCGAAGAAATAGAAGTTATAATTGAAACGGGTGGGGTTCCTTTTTCTCCCAAAATTGAAAAGTCGAAAGAAACAGTGGAAAATATGGTTTATGATAAAGCCCGTTCCATCTATGGTAAAGATTTACCTCCTATAATTAGTGACCGAATTGAGCAAGAATTAAAAGGTATCATTGGGGGCGGATTTGATGTTATCTATTTAATTGCTCAAAAATTAGTAAAGAAAAGTAATGATGATGGATATTTGGTTGGTTCCCGTGGATCTGTCGGTTCATCATTTGTTGCGACGATGATGGGAATCACCGAAGTAAATCCGCTTCCGGCCCATTATGTATGTCCTAATTGTCAACACAGTATATTTGAAATGGGCGGTGAGTCTTTAGGGGCGACATATTCGAGTGGTTATGATTTACCGGATCTAAATTGTCCAAAATGTGGTCAGAAAATGAATAAAGAAGGTCAAGATATGCCTTTTGCTACCTTTTTGGGATTTAATGCCGATAAGGTTCCTGATATTGATTTGAATTTTTCCGGTGAATATCAGTGGAAAGCTCATGAATATACCAAAGAATTATTTGGTATAGACAATGTTTATCGGGCTGGAACTATTGGTACAGTCGCTGAAAAAACAGCCTTTGGTTTTGTTAAAGGATATTGCGAAGCAAAAAATATTGTGATGCGGAATATCGAAGTGGAAAGATTAGCTAAAGGCTGCACAGGAGCCAAAAGAACAACTGGTCAGCACCCAGGTGGAATTGTTGTTATACCGGGATATATGGATGTTTACGACTTTACACCTTTTCAATATCCCGCTGAAGATAATACTTCTTTATGGCGTACTACCCATTTTGATTATCATGCTATTGATCAAGACGTTTTAAAATTAGACATTCTTGGTCACGATGATCCAACCATGTTAAGAATGCTCCAAGATTTTTCAGGTTTAGATGTGACGAAAATTGATTTAGGCGATAAAGATACTATGAAAATTTTCACTTCTCCTCAAGTTTTAGGTGTAACTAAAGATCAGATTAATTGTGATACGGGAACTTTAGGAGTACCAGAGTTTGGAACAAAATTTGTCATTGGGATGTTAGTTGATACTAAACCCAAAACATTTGCCGAATTAATTAAGATATCCGGTTTATCCCACGGTACTGATGTCTGGTTAGGTAACGCCCAAGAGCTTATTCGAAATAAAATTTGTGAATTTAAAGATGTTATTGGTTGTCGTGATGATATCATGGTTTATCTAATGTATAATGGGGTAGAGCCAATTAAAGCCTTTAAAATTATGGAATTTGTGCGAAAAGGAAAAGCTTCTAAAGATCCAGAAGGTTGGAAAGAATATGTAAGTATTATGCAAGAGGCTAATATACCCGAATGGTATATTGAATCTTGTCATAAAATAAAGTATATGTTCCCTAAAGCCCATGCTGCTGCTTACGTTATGAGTGCCTTTCGTATCGCTTGGTTTAAAGTTCATATGCCAATTTATTACTATGCTGCTTTTCTAAGTATTCGTTGTAATGATTTTGATGTGGATTCGATGCTTAAAGGTTATGATGCCGTCAAAACTAAAATCATGGAAATTCAAACTAAAGGTTACGAAGCTACTAATAAAGATAAGGCGGTATTAGAAACCTTACAGGTTGCCCTAGAAATGCTTTCAAGGGGATTTAGTTTTAAAAATATTGATATTACAAAAAGTGATGCTAATAATTTCTTAATAGATGATGATGGCAAATCTTTAATATTACCATTCAAAAGTATTGATGGCTTAGGAGAACAAGTTTCTAAAATTATTATCGAAGAACGCAATAAAAAAGCTTATTATAGTATTGAAGATTTTCAAAATAGAGGAAAAGTCAACACTACAACTATGTCGAAATTAAGATTATTAGGTGTTTTAGATAATTTACCAGAAACTTCGCAATTAAGTTTATTTTAATGGGGGATATGTCTATGAGAATTAAAGTTAATTATATAAATCTTACTCAAAATAAGAAAAAGGATAATTTATGTATAATTACTGATATTCATCATATTAAAAGTTGCAATGATAATTATTATAAACAAATAATCAATGCAGTTAAAAGTCTTCACCCACAATTTATTTTAATTCCCGGTGATATAGTCGATTCCCCTGAAATTGCCTACCAAGAACAAATTAGTTATTTATTAAACTTTTTTTCCAAGCTATCTTGCATAGCTCCCATAATAATATCTAAAGGTAATCATGAACTGAAAAAACCGCAATTTCCGATTACAAAATTATATTTAGCCTTAAAAAAGATCCCTAATATATACGTTTTAGATAATCAAAATATAGTATTAGGAAAATATCAATTTATTGGATTTTGTCCCACAGTTCAAAATTATCTACCAAAGTATAAAAAGATATGGAATCAGAATTTTATTAAAGAATTTAATGCTTGTAATTTTACTATTGCTCCAAATAAAATAGTAATCTTCTTGTGCCACAGTCCGGAGATAATTATCAAAAATGATGTACAAAAACAAATTCCGATATTTAATAAAATAAATTACATAATCTGTGGCCACATGCATAATGGTTTAACACCGACTTTTTTAGAAACTAGGTTGGCTTCCCGAGGCATATTTGGTCCAAGGTATACCTTATTTCCCAAATATTGTCGGGGAGTACATGATGTTGGTTCTGGCCAATTAATAATTTGTAAATCATTAAGAGTTCTTACTAAAGACAATATTATTTTCAGGTCTTTAGATAAATTCTATGAGCGCAATATCACTATAATTCAGATATAACGCTCTTTTTATTTGACGACCGGTGAAACTTGCGTTATAATAATCTACTATTTTGTAAGGAGGAGTATTTATGCAATATATGTTAGTAATGGAGCGCAGACCAAAAGACTATATGCCTTTTGATTATGATAAATTATCTCAATATGAAAATGAGAATTTAAACACGTTGGAAGGAATAGATCATTTTACCAGTAAATTTAATGATGAAGAAGATTTAAAAGAAAAATTATTACAAGCTAATTTTATAGAAGAAAATGAGTTTAATAGTAAAATGAAAATTGTTTTTAAAGAAAATAATGGGATAAGAGAAAATAAATACGGAATTTGTTATAAAAATGAACAAGAATTTTTAAATTACCAATTTGTTATAGCTTTTTTAGAGTATTGTTCAACTAATCCGCAAGCAGCTAATCGAATATATAACGAGTTTATTCATCAAAAAGATCTATCACCATTTTTTAGATCAGTATTAGAAGTGATGAAAAATGTCAGAAATGCTTCAAATCCGAAAAACATCTATTATGCTAAATACTTACCATATCATGAATTAAGAGCTCTTACTTTATTTATTATTAATAATTTTAGTGATATAATAAATTATGAGGATAATATAAAAGCAGGTGAAGAGCATGAAAGAAAACGTATCCCTATTCAGTACAACTTTAAAAAATAAATATATTAGCATAATTCAAAATTGTTATGAGCAAAGAGGGAAAAATATTGACTATAATTGGCTAATTAACCAAAGTGACGCAACTATTTATGCGATATATAAAAGAGAAACTGAGCCCAAAAAAGATATTCTTTTAAATCAAATGTCATTTGACGATATGCAAGACGACATTGAATTATGGGAAATAATGCAAGAATATTTTAATAAAGAACTAGATATACCACAGTATGACTATTACAATTCTCATAATTTATATAATGAATACCACCAAGTAGATTATAATGGCGCCTATGATATTAATGGTCATTATTTACCAGATAGTCAAAGAATGGAAAATCAAGAAACTATGCGCTTGCTATATAGGGATAAAAGATGAATAAAAATATTAATGATTTTTTAAATTATTTGGCTCTAGAGCGCAACTATCAAGAAAATACTACTATCAAAAATTATGAACTCGATTTATTGCAGTTTGCTGAGTTTATTCAAAATAATAATCTTAATTATTTAAAATTACAAAAAGATGATATTCGCAACTATTTAAAATATTTAGATACTTTACACTATAAAAATGCTTCTGTGTCTCGCCATCTAAGTGCTTTAAGATCTTTTTATGCTTATTTAGTAAATCAAAATATTATTCCTGATAATATATTCAAAACAATTTCTTCACCTAAAAAAGAAAAAAAACTACCTAATTTTTTACAATATAGCGAAATTGAAAAAATGTTAGATGTCTGTCAAAAAGATGATGTATTAAGCATTAGAAATCTCCTAATTATTGAAACTTTATATGATACTGGTTTGCGTGTGAGTGAACTAGTTAATATAAAACTAGCGGATATAGATGAAAAACGCAAAGAAATCCGAGTTATTGGTAAAGGAAATAAGCAAAGAGTAGTTTATTTTGGCGATTATGAAAGTGAAAGTTTAGAAAAATATTTGGCGTTAAGTAGACCAGTTTTATTAAAGGATAAACATAATGATTATTTATTTTTAAATCATTTAGGAAATAAACTAACCGATCGTGGCGTAAGATTAATAATAGATAATATCATAACAGCCGCGGCCATCAAACATAAAATATCGCCTCATACGTTAAGGCATACGTTTGCTACGCACCTTTTAAATGAAGGGGCAGATTTAAAAAGCGTTCAAGAACTTTTAGGACATGCCAGTTTAAGTACTACCCAGATTTATACGCATGTTTCTAATGAACGTTTAAGAAGTGTCTATTTAAATGCCCATCCGCGTAGTAAAGAAGAAAAATAATTGACCTCTAAGATGATAATTGTTATGATTATATAAAATAAAAGGGAGATATAAAATGGAAAAAATCAAAAAAAATTGGATATTAATTTTAGCTGTTTTAGTTTTAATTATCTCAGGCGTAATTTATATTTATTTAGCAAATAGAGAACAAGTCGAAATTGAGACAGGTTTCGTGCAAGGTAAAGTATCTTATACATCTATAGATAAATATATTGATGGTATTATGTTAGCTAAAAAAGATGATCAATATTTAATAATTGATATTAATGATAAAATTATTGAAAAAATTGATAAAGAAGCGACCAATATTGAAATTTTATATGGTGGTTATTATACTTACACTTTAGGAGAACAAGTCTACTTAAATCGTAATGGCAAAAATATTAAGACATTTGCCACTTTATTTCAAGAAGAATATAATTTATATAAAGATGAAAATGATGAAAATGCCTTATACATTACTTTAAATGCGAAAAGATTATTAAAAGATATGTATTATGTTACTATTTCTACTGATAATAATATCAAAACCGTAATATATAATGCGAAAACTGGTAAAAAATTGTATGAAACAGATAACTATATTTCCTTACTTGAAACTCCCGAAATGAAAAATTATGAATATTTCGTAGTTGGTGGTAAAGAATTAGTTCGAATTAGTGATTTTAAAACTATTTTTAAAGAGACCGATGTTAATATCATTGGCGATAATAACCGTACAGATGCTGAAGAAAATATTATAACATTTAGTAATAAGTTTATTGTTATAAGTAGTGTAAATAGTGCTGATGACACAATACGTTATGGTCTAATTGATTATGAAGGTAATGTTGTTATTCCTATCTCTTATGAAGATCTTTTCTTTAAAGTAGATAATAATCGTTATATTGCAGCGAAAAAAGATGGTAAATATGGTTTAATTAATAGTTTAAATGAGGAAGTATTAGATTTTTCTTATGATGCTATAGAAGTTTATGATAACAATATTGTTCTTGTTAAAAATCGTGAGTTAGGAGTTATGAATAACGATTTAGAAATAATTTATAATTATAAGACTTCCGTATCGGATATTGAATACAACTCTCGTGTTTGTTGCGGAAATAATAATGCTTTTGAAGTATTTAAACCTGATGATGGTTTAATAATCAGTACTTATCCTAAAAATGATGATGAAAATGATGGGCAAACTTTTAAAAATACCATTGTTGTTAATAAGAAAAATGAAGTAAAAGAATTAAAAGGAAAATTCTTGAAATATTTAGTTGATGAAGAAGCTGTAATTAAAAATCGCTACTTATTAGAAGAAAAAATTGATGATAAAGCATTATCTTTAAATATATATGATGATAAAGGCAATAGCCTTGCTACGTATGAAACAATCGTTTCGGATGCTATTAATTCTATTTCTTATGAGCTTACTAATGAAAATAATATTTTAATTGAAATATTTAATTCGGAATATAATTCTTTATATAAATCTTTAATAGAAGCAGATACTGGTAAAGTCATTGCGGAAAACAATGAAATTTCCAATTATGTTAAGAAACAAGCTTTAGTTAACGGTTATTATTTCTATGGAAAGGATAATAATCTTACTATTAAAGATTCTAATGATAATACAGTAATGTCTATTGAAGGTCAAGATATAATTTATTTAAACGGTAATTACTTTGCAGTAAAAAATAAAAATGGTAAATATTATATTTGTAAAGTGTTACTAAAAGAAGAGCAAGTTAAATAATAACTTGTTTTTTTTGGAAATTTTATGTAAAAATGGTATAAAAAGGTAGTTTAAATAAAGTTAGTTTGTTATAATAGAAAAGTTAGGAGGAAAATATGAAAAAATATGTTTATTTATTTAGTGAAGGAAACGCGCAAATGCGTGATTTACTTGGTGGTAAGGGAGCAAATCTTGCCGAAATGACCAATTTAGGTTTACCTATTCCCCAAGGCTTTACTGTTAGTACAGAAGCTTGTACAGAATATTATAATGATGGAAAGCAAATTTCCAAAGAAATTGAAGGACAAATTTTTGATGCTTTAAAACAATTAGAAAAAATTCAAGGCAAAAAGTTTGGTGATAATGAAGATCCTCTATTAGTATCAGTACGTTCAGGAGCTCGTGCTTCTATGCCTGGTATGATGGACACTATTTTAAATTTAGGTTTAAATGATGAAGCCGTAGAAGGATTTGCTAAAAAAACTAATAATCCTCGTTTTGCTTACGATTCTTATCGTCGTTTTATTCAAATGTATTCTGATGTAGTTATGGAAGTGCCAAAATCATACTTCGAAAAAATTATTGATGAGGTAAAAGAAGAAAAAGGAATTAAATATGATACAGAACTTACAGTTGATGATTTAAAAGAGTTAGTTGTAAGATTTAAAAAAGTTTATAAAGAAGCCATGAACGGGGAAGATTTCCCACAAGATGCTACTGAACAATTAATGGGTGCTGTTAAAGCA
Organism: uncultured Bacilli bacterium; assembly: GCA_947629935.1. Lineage (GTDB taxonomy): Bacteria > Bacillota_I > Bacilli_A > RF39 > UBA660 > HGM10766. The sequence goes on from CANRFQ010000005.1 coordinate 58,907, forward strand.
GTATTTAGATCATGGGATAATCCAAGAGCTATTGTTTATCGTCGTATGAATGATATTCCTGGCGACTGGGGAACTGCTGTTAATGTTCAAGCCATGGTATTTGGAAATATGGGTGATACATCTGGTACAGGTGTTGCCTTTACTCGTAATCCATCTACTGGTGAAAAAGGTATTTATGGTGAATACTTAATTAACGCTCAAGGGGAAGATGTTGTTGCTGGTGTTCGTACACCATCACCAATAACTAAACTTGAACAAGATCTTCCAGAATGTTATCAAGAATTTATGAGTTTAGCGCAAAAACTTGAAGACCATTATTGTGATATGCAGGATATGGAATTTACTATTCAAGAAGGAAAATTATATTTCTTACAAACTAGAAATGGTAAAAGAACTGCTCAAGCCGCTATTCAAATTGCTTGTGATCTAGTAGATGAAGGAAAAATTACTGAAGAAGAAGCTGTAATGCGTATTGATGCTAAATCTTTAGATCAATTATTACACCCAACATTTAATAAAGAAGCTTTAGCTAAAGGGGAAGTAATAGGAGCTGGTCTTCCTGCCTCTCCAGGAGCTGCTGCTGGTAAAATCGTCTTTACTGCTGAGGAAGCAAAAAAAGAAGGTATTGGTGGCAAAGGGGATAAAGTTGTTTTAGTTCGTCTAGAAACTACTCCTGAAGATATTGAAGGAATGGTTGCTTCTCAAGGTATTTTAACTGTTCGTGGAGGAATGACTTCTCACGCTGCTGTTGTCGCTCGTGGTATGGGTACTTGTTGTGTATCTGGTTGCGGTGACATTAAGATTGATGAAGAAAAAGAAGAATTTAGCTTAGGAGGACAAACATTTAAGAAAGGCGATTATATTTCTTTAGATGGTACAACTGGTAATATTTATAAAGGGGAAATTGCCACTGAAGAAGCATCTGTATCTGGTAACTTCGGCCGTATTATGGAGTGGGCAGATAAAGCACGTAAGCTAATTGTTCGTACAAATGCTGATAATCCAAGAGATACTAAAAATGCCATTAATTTAGGAGCAGAAGGTATTGGTTTATGCCGTACTGAGCATATGTTCTTTGATGAAGAGCGTATCCCGAAAATTCGTAAAATGATTTTATCTGAAACTGTTGAAGATAGAGAAAAAGCTTTAAGTGAGTTAATTCCTTTCCAAAAAGGTGATTTTAAAGCAATGTATAAAGAGTTAAAAGGTCTACCTATGACAGTTCGTTATTTAGATCCACCTCTACATGAATTTTTGCCAACTGAAGAAGAGGATATCAAAGCTTTAGCCAAAGATATGGGTGTAAGTGTTGAGCATTTAAAACAAAAATGTGATGAATTACATGAATTTAACCCAATGATGGGCCATCGTGGTTGCCGTCTTGCAGTAACATATCCTGAAATTGCTAGAATGCAAACTCGTGCTTTAATGGAAGCTGCTATTGAAGTTAAAGAAGAAGATGGTTATGATATTGTTCCTGAAATCATGATACCTTTAGTAGGTGAGAAAAAAGAATTAAAATTTGTTAAAGATATCGTTATTGAAACTGCTGAAGAAGTTAAAAAAGAAAAAGGTTCAGATATCGAATATCATATTGGTACAATGATTGAAATTCCTCGTGCAGCCTTACTTGCCGATGAGATAGCCGAAGAAGCTGAATTCTTCTCATTTGGCACAAATGATTTAACTCAAATGACATTTGGCTTCTCTAGAGATGATGCCGGTAAATTCTTAGATGCATATTATGCTAATAAGATTTACGAATCAGATCCATTTGCTAAATTAGATCAAAATGGTGTTGGTAAATTAGTTAAAATGGCAGTTGAAGGTGGACGTAAAACAAGACCTGATATTAAATTAGGTATTTGTGGCGAACACGGAGGAGACCCTGCTTCTGTAGAATTCTGTCATAATATTGGTTTAACATATGTATCATGTTCACCATTTAGAGTGCCAATTGCTCGTTTAGCTGCTGCTCAAGTTGCCATACGTGAAAAGGAGAACAAATAGTCCGTAAAGGCGTTCTACATTTATTCAAATAATTACTTATAATAATGAT
>CANRFQ010000006.1 GCA_947629935.1 uncultured Bacilli bacterium
TCATATTAAAAATCTCTCCATTTCTTTTATTTTATCATGGAAAGATTTCTTATTTACACAATTTTATTTACAGACTCTGCTTTTGTCATATTTCCGTTTGGACTGCTTAAAAAAAATAACACTCACGTCTTAAGTGTGATTGTTATTCTAGATTATATTTTTGTTTAAATGCTTTAATATATCTTTTTCTCATAATAGGTAAGACCTGAGATGCAACTTCTATAGATACATCATTCATACTCATTTTTGAAGTATCTAAGGAAATTATTGAGTCTACATTTTCAGTGAATAATTCTTTTAGAGACTGTAAGCTTTCATTGTATTCGTTTAAATTTGCTTCGTTTAAAAAACTTCTTTTTTCTAAAGCTAAACTTGAATTGTAATCTCTTTTTAAAGAGATTAAAGAATCAGCATAAGTAACTATCAAAACATCAATTAATTGTTTAGAAAGTATTGAGTATTTTTCTCTTGCATTTAAATACAAATCTTTTGGCATTTCCCCTCTAACAAAACGTCTATAATTCCATATTTGTCTATCATTTAAAGATCTATCAATTAAAATTAGATCTTTTTTTGTCAAAATAGCATTTTGTAATTGCTTATTTATTTCTTCAAATATTGCTAAGTCTCTATCTGAATAACTCATACTATCAAATTTACTTTTTAATTCTTCCTTATAATATTTAGAAGTTGTAAACTCTTCTACTAAAGAAACTTCAAATCCACCTTTTTTAAAAAAATCATATAAATTATTAATTGTTGTGGTTTTTCCTGTCCTAGGTGTTCCAGTAAATTCTACAACAAAGGGTTTAGGGAGTGATACTAACGATTTTAGTCTTTTTAATTCAATCTTTTGAGCATGTAATTTTCTTAACTTTGCATAATAATCTTGATTATCTACAAAGATTGTATCTCTTAAAAATAAACTTTCTTTTTTAGCAAATACTTTATCTAAAATGTCTTTTAATCTTTCAAATATAGGCAAATCTTTATCTTCTCCTGATATTAAACTTTCATAAATATTTGTATAATACCATTTTTGTAATTCTTCTCCTCTTTTAAAAGCACTAAAGTCTCTATTACCATTTTTTTCGAATTTTAAAAACAAATCTTCTAAATTGTTAATTTTATCGGCACATATAACTACTTTATTTCTAAGAGGAAGTTCTTTAGTTGCTTCAATTGTATGTTTTTTTCTATCTTCCCAAGATAACGATTTGTCAGGTTCAGAAGCACTCATTACTAAGTTAGCAATATCTTTGCCAAATTCATTTTCAATATCTTGACTAGTATATTTTGTATCTTCTACAACATCATGTAAATATCCAGCTGCTACCACATTATCATCATATCCAAATGCTTCTAATAATTGTCCTACACCTATTGGATGAATAATCATTGGTTTATCAGGTTCATTTTTTCTCACTTGTCCCATATGAGCTTGTATAGCAAATAATTTTGCTTTTTCTTTAATATCCATAATTCCATTTACCTCCATATATTTTACTGCAAACCTATATTTATTCTTTATCAAATCTGCCACATTCTTTTTGAAATCTTCAAATTCTTTATCATCACAGTATATTTTGGCATATCCACTATTTCCAAATTTTTGGGATATATGTTTATATGCTCGGTTAATCATTCCATCTAAATCCAACTCGGGATAATGTTTAATAGTATAAGAATGTGTTCTTTTTAATGACGAAGTTAAATCAGTATTTCTATCAGCAGATGAAATAATTTTCCCATAATTACTTCTTGGTTCATGCTCTAAATTTGCTCGATGATCCTCAATGGCTTCCTTTATTATTATTCTTTGTTCATTGTTAAAAAAATCTTGCATTTTTTCATTTTTATAAAATAAATTAGCAGATAATATTTCGTGATTATCTTTATCAATGTGATGTGCTAAATCATGAAAGGAAGCAATTACATACACCATATCTAAATCAATATTATCAAATTGTTTTGCAAATTCTAAGCTTCTTTTTATAACATATTTTATATGTTCAATTCCATGTCCAGAATCGTTTTTCTGATATATTGGAAATATATTATTTTCAACATACTCCTGTAGTTGTTTTTTTACTTGCATTATCTAAAACCTCCTGATTGTGTATTGATAAATTTTTGATTACCCATTTAATATCCTCAATAGATTTGTCAATATTAAATCTTCCATTACCTACTGGGTAATAAACGGCATAAAAGTTATATGTTTTTCCATTTATTTTCTTTTCAAAAAGTTGTTTTCTTACTTTAGAAACTGATATTTTTTCATTTAATACAATAGAACTAACTTGATTTCCAAATAAGATAATTACTTTAGGATTTATTATTTCAAATTCTTTTTCTAACAAATGCAAATATTTTTTATAAACATTATCAGATAATTCTCTCGCATCAACTTGGGTACATTTTCCTAAATTTGTAATAAAGTATTTATGATTTTCTACATCCTTGTAAACTTCTTCGGCAAATTTTTCCGTCCAGTCTGCACCCTTTATTTCTTTTATTTTTTTATAAATATTTTTATCCATCAAATTTAATTCAAAAAATAAATCCCATATATTTTTTGTCCCTATCCAAGGAGATTTAATGCCTTTCCAATTTTTAGAAGATGCAATATTTCGTCCAGTAGGATTCATAAAAACAAAGCAAATATCAGGGTTGTTTTTACAGCCACCATTATAAATTGAATCTAATTCTTTAGCACCATATTTTAACTGAAGTTTATCATATTCAGTTTTTAGATCTTCTAACTGCATCAAACCACCAATATAATTTTATCATAAAACAGCTAACTTTCCGAGCCATTTTAGATAAAATATTATTTTTATAAATAAACAATGTATTTATATTCCTATCATTTTTTCTCTTACAAACAAGTAATTATTTTGGATTTTATTTTATCAATCAATAATACGCAACAAATATTTTATACAATCCCAATGTAGTTTTAACAGTAATTGATGAAAATTATAAAGGCTTACGAATATTTGGTAATGCAAAATTTTTTGTTGGTGGAAAATACTATGATTTCTGTAAAAATACATTTTTTAGTAACAATGAGGTTACCCATTTGGAGCTACAAAACCGAAAGGAGCAATTGTAGTTACTGTCAATGATGTGCAGAATTTTGAATAAACTATTTTGTTTTATCCTGTTAAAAAAAGAGCAATTTCTGGCTCAATTTTTATCTAAAATACTTTTATCTAATTCTTTAAAACCATTTCTACTCCATAACCATAATGCTGTATGAATATCGATTGGCTTGTATTTTGTACCTTTAAATAACCAATTCCATCTATCGATTACAATTAACTGAACATTGTTTGAATTTAATTCATTTTCTGTAATTAAGCCCAGTCTATAAGTAGCTTTACACACATGCGTATCGGGAGCTACAGTTAAATTTTCGATATTTTTATATTTTCTATCCGTATATTGCCAAATAACATATAACCAATAATTACAAATTTTAGTGCCCGATAAATAGGGAAATTTCGTTTTATTTGTTTTTTGAATAAAATTTCTTATTTTATCAACATCATTATCTAATTCATCAAACAACTTTCTAATATCCCCATTAAATAATGTTTCAAATGTTTCGCACAGTTTTATCCATATTTCGGTTTGTTTATTTTTTTGAAGAGCGACTTTATATTTTGTTAAAGCATATTGCACTTCTTCAAACGATCTATTTAAAACTTCATTTGGGTTAAAAACGAATCTCGTTTCTTCATCTTGATAAGTTTTGTTTGCACTTTCCCATAATGTATAAGAATTTCTTTGGTAGTTTAGTGCCATGGGCAAAGTAAAATACGAATAATTTTCCAATGATGCTTTTTTTAAATGAGGATTTGCGTCTTCTGGCATTATTTGTCCCCCAAGACTTCCTTGCTTCCACATGGCATATAAAATATCTACTTTTTTAAGTATGGCGTCTTTCATACAATCACCGATAATTATTATATCATTTTCTCATATCGTATGAAGTAATTTTTGACAAATTACCAAAGTTCTGGTATAATATGCTTCAATTTACAAGGGGTTGTTTTTATGGATGAAAATATTATTAATAGAGCACTCTTATTTATTCAAAAATGTGACAATGATTTTGAACAAAATTTATTTTTACCAGAAAATTCTAGCCAAGCAAAAGAATACCTAAAATTATTAAGGAAATTAAAAAAAGACAATAATTCTGCCATTTTAAAAGCAACATTAAAAAAATTAGATTTTATTATCAAACAGATCGATGCAGTAAATTATCATACTTATAGTAAAGAAAATATATTAAATTTAGTATCTCTAAGCGTTACCGATTATATTATTAGTTTAATTAAAAACAAACACTTGATTGATCGTTTATTAATAAGTCGATATGCTTATATTGAATTATCTAAAGCCTTATATTACGACATTTCTTACGTTAAACAAATGGATCAAGAAGCGAAAAAGCGAATTTGTAATGCTCCTGTGAATGTTAAGAAAGAAAAAATATTTTCATATGTTACCTGTACCCAATGGCTAGAATTATATAAATATATATTAGAACAATTTGATATTGAAGTTATAAAGCGAAGTAGAGAAGGCCAAGACCACGTTTGGGGCGAAATAAAACTTGATGATGAGCATATCATTATTGTTGATGCAACTGATTATATTAATTCTTCTATTGATTTAAGTAATGCTAAATCCAACAGTCCAACAGTGGGCTTTGTAGTACTTCCTAAAGAATATGCCAACATTAGATTGTATGACATATTTACTAATAGTAATAATTTAGAATTAGCTCGTAATATTATGGATTGTTATCAACTTAATCGCGAATTGGATCGTGATTTAGGCTATATTAAGAAAAAAGGTTATCCGGTAGAACAAATTATAGAGGAAAATGAACTATTTCATTATTCAACTAATATAATTACTAATCCTACCGATTTAGAGCGTTATTCTCAGGCAACATTAGATTTTTTTCGAAGTTTAAAAATCCCTAATAATATAGATGGTTATGAGATATATGCTTACTATTACATGTTTATTAGAAAATTACCATTAAATATAAAAGGAAATATATCTCAACAAACTATGTATGTTGATGCTTTTTCTTATAATCATGACAAAACAAAAAAGAAGTTCTTGCATGCTTCTAGAGAATATTTACGATATTTAGAGGACCTAATATATAGTAGATATTATAAATATTTATCTGATGAAGAAAATAATGCTTTTTTAGAACAAATGAAAATGGGTGATTTAGGAGAAAAACAAGTTTTGGACATGATTGTTAAAAACGAAATGATTATTGCCGAAATTAATAGATCACTTAATCTTTATTATGCTATTAACAATTTACAATTTTATGAACCTATGACGGCTAATACGTTAGGTATTCAACTATATGAACCGATGATGGGAACGAAAATCTTTCAAACTCAAGAGGAATTTGATGATTTTAAAAAAACTTTATTATTGAAATAATTCATATTAAAAATATGAGTTTTTTTAATGTCTTGAATATTCTATTTTGCAATTTTAATCATATACTTTTTTAGGTGAATAACATGTTTCAAAATAATATTCATACAAGAGTACGTTATGTTTTTTTAATAACTTTAATTATTTTTATTTTTATTATTGCCCGAGTTTTTTATATTCAAGTTTTTAAATATGATGATTTAAATAAATTAGCCGAATCATTATGGAGTCGAAATTTACCTATAACAGCTGATCGGGGAGTGATTACCGATCGTAACGGGAAAGAACTAGCTACTAATATTACAACGACTTCGTTAGTTTTAATTCCTAATCAAATTAAAAATAAAGATGAAGTATCTTCCCAATTAGCTGCTATTTTAGGAGTTAGTAAAAAAGATATGGATAAGCATGTTAATAAAAAGACCTCAATTGAAAGAGTCCACCCTGAAGGTCGTCAACTAGACTATGAAACGGCTGAGAAGATAGATAATCTAAAATTAGACGGGGTATATTTAGTTAAAGAGTCCAAAAGATATTATCCTTATGGCAATTTATTGTCACATGTTTTAGGCTATGTTGGGATTGATAATCAAGGATTATCGGGGATAGAGCTAGAATATGATAAATATTTAACAGGTAGTGATGGAGCCATTAAATATTTTAGTGATGGCAAAGGTAACAAACTAGAACTTACGGAAGTTTATGAAAAACCACAAGCGGGGGTTAATATTGCTTTGACTATTGACTTAGATATCCAACAAGCCATTGAAAGAGAACTAGATAATGTGGTCAGTAAATACAGTCCAGAGCACGCGTTAATTATTGCAATGAATCCCAAAACGGGAGAGATATTAGGAATGTCTTCAAGACCTAATTTTGATCCTAATCATTACGAAAAATATGATAACGAAACGATCAATCGAAATTTACCAATTTGGATGACTTATGAACCCGGAAGTACTTTTAAAATAATAACGCTAACAGCTTCTATCGAAGAGCAGACTATTAATTTATTTGAAGATCAATTTACAGATGGTGGCTCTATCACGGTCGAAGGCGCGCGTATTAAGTGTTGGAAAGCTGGAGGCCATGGAACGCAAACTTTCTTACAAGTGGTGGAAAATTCTTGTAACCCCGGTTTTGTAGTCATGGGGCAAAAATTAGGAAAAACTAAGCTATACGAATATATTCATAAATTTGGTTTTGGTGTCAAAACGGGTATTGATTTAAATGGGGAATCTAGTGGTATTCTTTTTAAAGAAGAAAATGTTGGCCCTGTTGAATTAGCTACGACTAGTTTTGGGCAAGGAATTTCGGTTACTCCTATACAACAAGTCAAAGCAGTTAGTGCAGCGATTAATGGTGGTTCTTTATATACCCCTTATATTGTGGGCAGCATGATGGAACCAGAAACTAATTCCGTCATTAAATCTATCACCCCAAATAAAGAAGCTCAAGTTATTAGCGAAGATACTTCGGCTTTAGTAAGACATGCCCTAGAAAGTGTTGTAGCAAATGGTAGTGGGCGTAATGCTTATATTGAAAATTATCGCGTAGGGGGTAAAACGGGAACGGCTCAAAAAGTCCAAGATGGTCATTACATGAGTGGCAATTACATCTTATCTTTTATCGGTTTTATGCCTGCTAATGATCCAGAAATTGTTGTTTATGTAGCTGTTGACCACCCACAAGGAGTTGTGCAATATGGGGGAACAGTCTCGGCTCCTATTGCTAAAAGCGTATTACAAGATGCGATTAATATTTTAGGAATCAAGCCTGATGATGAGGGCATGCCAAAAGAATATAATTATTTAGATACGAAATATGTGGTTTTGCCTGATGTAGAAGGGAAAACGATTAAAGAAGCAAATGCTTTATTAAAAGGCTTTAAAATTGAATATGCGGGAACAGGAGAAAAAGTAGTTTATTCTTCGCCTAGCCCCGGAATATTTGTCAAAGAAGGAAGTACAGTGAAACTATTATTAGGCTAATTGTGTAAAATACTGTAAACAGTGTTAAAAAGACATTTAGCAGCTTATAATTTTAGTAGTATAATGGTGTAGAAAGACGAGGTGTTCTCATGCTAATCTTAGCAAAATCAACAATGGCCATGATGTTAGGATTTGTTTTAGCAATTTTAACCGGCATTATTATAATTCCTTGGTTGCGCAAGATGAACGCTAAACAGAGTGTTAGTTTAAAAATTAGTAAAAGTCATTTAGCCAAAAATGGAACACCTACTTTAGGAGGATTTATTTTTATAATTCCGACCATCTTAGCTTTAATCTTTCTCTATTTTCGAGGCAGTATAAATATAACTCATAATTTAATTATTTTAATTTTTGTCTTTTTGGCCTATGCTTTATTAGGTTTTGTAGATGATTTTTTAAAAATTAAATATAAAAATAATAAAGGGTTAAAAATTTCGACAAAGTTTTTTTGTCAATTAGTAATTGCCATTATCTTTTTCTATATATTTATGAAAAATGGTGGTAAATCTGTTATTGAAATTACTTCTTTAGGATTAACTATTCCTCTAGGTTGGGGCTTTGGTCTATTTATTCTCTTTTTATTAGTCGGAACATCTAATGCAGTAAATATTACGGATGGTTTAGATGGTCTAGCCGGAGGTTTAAGTGCTATTGCTTTCTTAGCTTTTGGTCTTCTTTCTTGGAATACAACTTGGATGCAAGGTAATCAAGAGATGGCTATTTTCTGTTTCGTTTTAGTTGGATCTTTATTTGGCTTCTTATTATTTAATTCACATCCAGCAAAGGTATTTATGGGCGACATGGGATCTTTAGCTTTAGGAGGAGCTTTAGCAACAATTGCTATTTTAACAAGACACGAACTTTCATTACCTTTAATCGGGGGTGTCTTTGTCATTGAAACATTAAGTTCGATGATTCAAATCATATCTATTCGTAAATTCCATAAGAAGATCTTTAAAATGGCGCCTTTACATCACCATTTTGAACAAATTGGTTGGAGTGAGCAAGATATAGTCAAAGTCTTTTGGGTAGTAGGTCTACTTCTTGCTATGGCCGCAATAACCTATGGTGTTTGGATATAGTCTATACTTTGGTATAGGCTTTTTAAGTTTGACTTCCATCTAAAAAAGTAGTAGTATAAACACACACATTTGCAGAAAGGGGAGTATTTATGGCCGGACCAATTGTTCATAAGCATTTTTTAAAAGAATGTCTATCAAAGACAAAATTAAATTATCTCGCAACTAATAATTTGAATATATATGCTCAAGGCCATGATTTATTACTATACATTGAAGTTTGGAATTTTATTAAAAATCGAAATTTATCCCTTATATTAAGTAATTTTAATTTTCAAGAATTTGTTTATAATTATTTAAAATCTTGCTATAAAAATGATAAAATTTTTCAAGAACCAGAATTAAAAATGTTTTTATATGGATATATTTCTCATCACATTTTAGATAGTTATTTTCATCCCTTTATAATGCAATATGCTAAAGACTACCTTCCTGTTCACCATAAACCTTGGCTTCATGGAAAAATTGAAACTTTATATGATACAAAATTTATTTTAGAAAAAGAGCAAAAGCATATAAAAGATTATAAAATACATCAAGATTTTGAATATCTAAAAACTTGTGATATTACGCCTTATGTTGATCAAGCTATTTTTGCAGCCTACAATATTAGTAATGGAGGTCAAAAAATAACTAAAGCTTTTGATCATATTTCTAAATATATGTATTTATATCGTTATGATCCAGAAAATTTCAAGCAAAAATTTGCAACACTTGCTGAATATTTAATAAAAATGGGAGCCAATGATTTTTTCTATGATGAATCTAAATTAAAAGAACTATATCAATATATGAATTTAGATCATCAAAAATGGCTTAATGAGTTTACGAAACAGGTATCTAATGACAGTTTTCATGATATTTATATAAATGCTTTAAATACAACATGCGACATAATTTCCGAAATTGAGTTAACTATTGAACAGGGATCTTATTTAACACAAAAAGACCTGACAAAGATTGTTCCAAATGTCTCAGCTATAACTGGTGATAAATGTAATCGACCATTAAAATATATAAAATATAGGGGGAAATAAGATATGAAAGAAAAACTGGAAGTATTAAAAGCTTTTTTATTATTTATAATAGAGCTAATTAAAAGATATCCTAATTTAAATGATGATATTGAAAATAATCGTTTAGTATGTAAAGATATTTCTCAGAATTTAATAAAAATTACCAACATTAATTTAAAAGTACTTAATAGAGAAAATATTCCTGAAGAAGATCGTATATTAGTTGCTTCTAATCATCAAAGCTTCTTCGATGTATTTTTGCTTATTGCAGCTTTAGATAAAGCTTTGCCATTTGCAGCTGCCCAGGAATTATATAAATATCCTTTTTTAGGTAATTTTATCTCATCTATCGGTTGTATTCCTATCGACCGTTATACCGAAGATATAGCAAAGCTAAAAGAACAGGTAAACAGTATATATCAACATCTAATGAAAGACAGTTTAATTTTATTTCCTGAAGGTGAATGTAGTTACGAGAAAAATCAAATTCAGGAATTTAAAAAAGGTGGCTTCATGAAAATAAATTTAACTGATGCAACGATTATCCCTACTTATATTCATTTGAGTAAATTTAATAATATTGGCCGTTGGTATATACCTACTAATGATGTTATAGTAAGTTTTGGGCAAGGATTTAAACCGTCAGATATAAGCGATAAAAAAGTAAGTGCTAAACAGTTAGCACTTTATACCCAAGAACAAGTGTTAGCTTTAAAAAGAAATATAGATTGATTTTCAGATTGATTTTCTCAATCTTTTTATATGTAAAAAAATAATAAAATATGATAAACTTAGTATATAATTGGTGAGAGTTTATGATAGGAAGTTATATTTTTCAAATATGTGGTTTATTTTATACTTTATTAATTTTTATAGTGTATTTTTCTAAACAACGTATTAACAATATTGAAACTAGGATATATAAATATTTATTAGTAAGTGATATTATCATACTGATTACTGATATTATTAGCGTATCATTGATTTATAATATGGATTTTTTTCCTATATTAAATTTAATATTAGGTAAATTTTATTTAATAATGTTGATTTTATGGGAGACACTTTTGTTTATATATGTATTTATAATTTCCTGTAATGATCCTCAAAAACTTGCCAAAGTTAAAAGAAATACCTATATAACTGCTGCTATAATATTGGCTGTATGTATAATAGGCATTATAATTCTTCCTTTAAATTTTGTAAGTACTAAAAGTGGTGTTTATTCTCAGGGTTTGGCTGCTAATTTTACCTATGTTACGTGTGCGTTATTTATTATAACTTGGGCTATTCAAATTATTAAAAATTTTAAATATATTAAAACCCAAAAATACACTCCTATTATTTTATTTATTATCTTAATTATAATTGGAGCTTTAATTCAATTTAGTTTTCCTCAAATATTAGTAGTTTCTTTTATTACAGCATTTGTAACGTGTCTAATGTATTTTACCATTGAAAATCCGGATGTCAAAATGATTAAAGAATTAAATATCGCTAAGGAAGTTGCTGATAAAGCCAATAATGCGAAGACCGATTTTTTAAGTAGTATGTCGCATGAAATAAGAACTCCTTTAAATGCTATTGTTGGTTTTTCGGAAAGCTTAAAAGAAGAAGAGTTACCTCCTAAAGCTAAAGATGAAGTTGATGATATTATTAGTGCTTCTCAAACTTTATTAGAGATAGTTAATGGTATCCTAGACATTTCGAAAATAGAAGCTAATAAACTTGAAATAATAGACTGTGAATATGACCCGCAAAGTTTATTTAAAGAACTTGTGAATTTAACTAAAGTGCGTATTGGCGAAAAGCCAATTAACTTAAAGGTTATGATTGATGAAAGTATGCCTGCGGTTTTATATGGAGATTATACAAGATTAAAACAAATTATTTTAAATTTACTTACGAATGCTGCGAAATATACTGATAAAGGTCAAATTGATTTTACGGTTAATTCGGTAAAATCAGGTGATGTCTGTCGTTTAATTATCTCAGTTAAAGATACAGGTCGAGGTATAAAACAAGAAAATATTGATAAATTATTTACGAAATTTGAAAGATTAGATGAAAAAAATTCTACCATAGAAGGTACGGGTTTAGGACTGGCTATTACTAAGAAATTAATTAATTTAATGAATGGTAGTATAGTAGTTAAAAGTACTTATGGAGAAGGTTCTGACTTTATTGTTTCTTTAGATCAATTAATTGTTAAAAATCCCACTATTAAAAAAGCCGAAGAAATTGTTAATGATAATGTTAATAATTATAAAGATAAAAGAATTTTAATTGTTGATGACAATGAACTTAATTTAAAAGTTGCGGCGAGATTATTGCAACCTTATGAAATGAATATCGATCAAATCAATAATGGTGATGGAGCAATTGATAAAATAATCAATGGTAATGTTTATGATTTAATTTTATTAGATGATATGATGCCTCATAAAAGTGGTAGTGAAACTTTGGCAGAGTTAAAACAAATTTCCGGATTTAATATGCCTGTTGTTGTTTTAACGGCTAATGCCATTGAAGGAATGAAGCAAAAATATTTAGATATGGGCTTTGATGATTATTTAGCTAAACCTATTGCTAAAGAAGAATTGAAAAGAGTTTTACAGAAATATCTAAATAAATAAGCCAGTTTGAATATTTTATGATACAATTAATTTAAAGAAGGTATAATATGAGAGATGTTAATTTATTGATTACAAATGGTGTAGATGTTAAATCTAGTTTAGAATTATTTGGCGAAATGGATATGTATGACGCTACTTTAAATGATTTCTTAGAGGGCGTTGGAGCGAAAGTAAATCGTTTAAAAAACTATAAAGATATTGGTGATATGCCGAATTATGCGATTGAAGTGCACTCTTTAAAAAGTGACGCCAGATATTTAGGATTTACAAAATTAGCCGAGATGGCTTATGAGCATGAACTTAAAAGTAAGGAAGGTAATAAGTTTTTTGTAGTTGAACACTTTGATGCTTTAATGGCTGAAACTCAAAAAATGATTGATTTAGCTAAAAAATATTTAGCAGGTTCAACTATAGAAAGTACTAGTCAAAATGTGGTAAATAATAATGAAAAAGCGATATTAGTTGTTGATGACTCGGATTTAATTCAAAAGTTTATTAATAAAATCTTTCATGAAAGCTATGATGTTATATTAGCTGGTAATGGCCAAGAAGCTATTGATATTATCAAAAAGCAAACTGATAAGAGAATTGTTGCTATGCTTTTAGATTTGAATATGCCAAAAGTTGATGGTTTTGCGGTTTTAGAATATTTTAAAGATAATGATTTGTTTGATAGTTTACCTGTTTCTATCATAACTGGTGATGATTCTAAAGAAAAAATCGATAAAGCTTTTCAATATCCTATTATTGATATGATTGTTAAACCTTTTAATGAAGATAATATTAAAAGAGTTATTGAAAAAACGGTAAGTAATTAATTTTACTTATTTTTTTTGGAAAATTATTAATAAATTAAAACCACCCTAAAAACATATGCTTATATTAGGTGGTTATAGTGAAACAAAAATATATTGATATAATTTTGTTTTTAGCAGTAGTGATTTTAGCAGCCTTTGGTTTATTAATGATTTATTCCTCCAGTTCAATTTGGGCAGCCTATAAATTTAATGATGCTTTTAAATTTATTAAAGCCCAAGGATTATTTTATATAGTTGGTATTATATTTATGTTAGTAATTTCAAAAATTGATTATAGACTTTATAAGAAGAAAGCTAATTTAATTATCGGTATTTGTTTTATTCTACTTGTTTTGGTATTAATTCCGGGGATTGGTACTGTTCGTAATGGTTCGCGTAGTTGGTTTGGATTAGGAGGCTTTGGAATTCAACCTAGCGAATTTGCCAAAATTGGTCTTATTATTTTTGTTTCAAAATATTTAGCTACTAATAATAAAGAAATTCGCAATATCAAAAAAGGAGTTTTACCTATCATTGGTGTCATCTTACTCTTTTTTGGTCTTATTATGTTAGAACCTGATTTTGGAACTGGTATGGTTATTGTTTTAACTTTAGTCTGTATCTTATTTATTTCGGGGGTTAAATTATCTTTTTTTCTTAAAATAGGGTGTGCTGGTCTTTTAGGTATAGTCGCTCTTATTATTGTGGCCCCCTATCGTATGGCCCGAATAGTTTCTTTTTTAAATCCTTGGACTGATCCTTTAGGAAGTGGGTTTCAAATTATTCAAAGCTTATATGCCATTGGACCAGGCGGTCTTTTAGGAATGGGTTTTGGCAACTCTATTCAAAAACACTTTTATCTTCCAGAGCCGCAGACTGATTTTATTTTTTCAATAATATCAGAGGAATTCGGCTTTTTAGGAGTATTAATAGTTTGTTTCTTTTTCTTTATTATTTTCTATCGTTCTTTAAAAATTGCTATGCAGCAAGAAGATTTATTTGCTAAGTATTTAGTTTTTGGATTAGCTTTTGGTATTTTAATTCAAGCTATTTTAAATCTATGTGTTGTTGTCGGTTTAATCCCCGTGACGGGAGTAACTCTGCCATTCCTTAGTTATGGAGGCAGTAGTTTGCTTGTTTCAATGGCTAGTGTTGGCATCATTTTAAATGTTAGCCGTCAAAGTTCAGCAAAATAGCATGTTACTATTGTAAAAAACAATTAAATTCTTTAATAGTCCTTTTACAAAATTATAGCATTTTATAATTTTTATAAAAATTGAAAATTGGAACACTTGAGATATATAATTTGGAGATTATTATGAAGTAAGAGGCTTTAATAATTACAAGTCACTAGCAATGGAAGGTAATTTACTCAAGGATTTGTATATGCAATTATTTTTACATAGATTATTTGTTTGTAATAAATTGTAAAGATGCTATCATTTTAGAAAATAATTTATTTTATGGCAAAAAAACTATAAATTGTATAATCAATTTATAGTAAATGGATGAACTATTTATAAATGTTTTCAATGACTTTAGTCATATTGATTTTTGCTTGTTTACTACATTTTGTGGTTGGGCTTCCACCTCCGCCACAATTACAGTTACAACTTCCACAATTGCAACTGCTTGAATATAGTTTTTCATTAGTATCATATTTTTGGCTTTTTTTGGAAGCATCTAAATCAATAAATTTCACCTTAGCATCCCTCCTAGTTAAATTATATTAATTTGTTGTATATTTGTCAAATATAATTCATTTTGGTATAATATAATACAAATTAGTAATTCAATATCTTTTTATATATTTGTAAATTAATAATGAAGGTGATAATATTTTAATTAATATAAAATATAAAATGTTGTCTAAATTAGATAGGAGGTGGTAGTCGAGAGTTCGACTTAATTATGTTTACAAAAAAGCAAATGTGTATTGACTTCTTGAATAAAGAAGATATATTAATATGTCCTTACTGTAATGAATCTTTAAAGTTATATAATAACATGCTAATTTGTAATAATAATCATAATTTTGATATTAATAAAAAGGGTAATTTATTTTTAGTAAATACCGCAAATTATAAAAGTAGTAAAATTTATGATACATCATTATTTAAAAGTCGTAGAGAATTTATAAGTAAAAATTATTATAGTGCAGTATACGATTATATTAGTAAATTTATAAATTCTTGTGATTTAAAAGATTTTAAAATTCTTGATTTAGGTTGCGGAGAAGGAAGCCATGTTAGGAAAATTCAAGAAAAAATAAACAATAGTCATGTAATATATGGCTTAGATTATTCAAAAGATGCTATAAATATGGCTACTGATTATTTGCAAAATGGTAATTTTTATTTTGTGGCTGATATTAATAATATTCCTTTAAAATCAAATTCCATAGATGTTATTATTGATTTTTTATCACCTTATAATTCATTGCAAATTACAAGAATTTTAAAAAATAATGGTTATTTTATCAAAGTTGTTCCAGGAAATAATTATTTAATAGAATTAAGAAATGCCTTTCAATTGGATAATTATGAAAAAAAGAAGGAAATAAAAACTAATATTGAAAAAAATTTTGATATTTTATCAGAATATGAAATTAATGAAAAACAACTAATTTCAGAAAATGATTTGAATAATTTAATAAATATGACACCAATGCATAATAAAAAAATAAAAAATAATAGAGCAGTAACAGAAATAACAATTAATCTAATTATATATGTTATGAGAACGAGGTAACAATGAAAAATAGTAAGTATATGCAAGTAATAAAAATTAAATCCGGCGTTTATGCTGTTTTTAATAATCTATTAATGCAACCAATATATTTAAATTTCAAAAATTTAATTAACTTAAAATTAAAAAAATATAATTGTTTTAGTAAAGAAGAATTAAAACATTTAAAAGAGAGTGGAATTGTAATAAATAATGATGCTGTTGATCGAGAAGCATTAAATAAGATTAGAACGACAATAAATTCTAATATAAAAAACAAAATAACTTTAATGTACATTATTCCTAATAATAATTGCAATTTAATGTGTAAATATTGCTTCATAGGCAAATTAAATAATAATAATCCAGAAAAAATGAGTAGCGATACTATGAAAAATGCCGTAGATAAATTTTCAAAGCATCTTAAAGATATAGGGGCCGAAAAAGGTGAAATAGTATTTTATGGTGGTGAGCCATTACTTAATTTTGATTTAATAAAAGAGTGTGTGGAATATTCAAAAATTAAAAAATATAATTTTAAATATTCTATTGTTACAAATGCTACTTTAATAACGGAAAGTATTGCTGATTATATGCGCGATAACAAAATTGGTATAGGCATTTCAATTGACGGTCCTAAAAAAATAAATGATAAAAATAGGATTTTTGAAAAAAATTCAGCAAGCGTATATGATATGGTTATTAATAAAATCAATCTTTTAAAATCCAAAAATGTAGATTTTGGCTTATCAATAACGATTGCCAATGAGTTTTTGGATGGGCAAGAAGAATTTATAAAATGGTTAAAAAATTTAAATATAAAGGGAATTAGTTATAATTTGCTTCATTATACTTCAAAAAGTAAAGGATGGAAAAAATATTATAAAAGAGCTACAAATTTTATTATTAAATCTAATAATGAATTATATGACTTAGGTTTTAGAGAAGATAGAATAAAACGAAAATATTATGCTTTTTATGAAAGGGATTTTAAATATAGTGATTGTGGTGCTAGAGGTGCTAACCAAATTTCTATTAGACCTAATGGTGATATTACAATATGCCATGGTTATTGGAACACTACAGAAAATGGAATAGGGAATATTAATAAGATAGACATAAATGATATTTTTAAAACAAATAACTATAAAAAATGGCATTTAAATACGCCGATTAATAATGAGACATGTTTAAATTGCCAAGCTTTATATATATGTGGTGGCGGTTGTGCTATGCAAAGTAAAGACTTATTTGGTGATGAATTAAAAATAGATAAAGCTTTTTGTATTCATACTAAATTAATATTAAAATTTATATTAACTGAACTATATTATGAAAACAAATAAATTTTAAAACATTTAAAGGGTTAAAAAGTCTAAATGGACTGTCTTCAATAATTTTAAGGCGGTCTTTTTTCAGCTTGCACGGTCGTCAAACGCCCATTTAAAAGTTCAATACATACATAGGTATCGATGAAATGCTAAGTGGTCAAATTATATAATCGTGTTCTGTTATGTTTTTGCGAAATACTCGAAATGGATAAATTGCCAGAAGAATATAAAATGTCCGAAATAATGCTGTCTTCGGATTTACCGGATAATCTTACATATCCCGATACTTTTAAATTATACTTTGAAACTGTTAAAGAAAAAAGGTTTTAAATAGGATTGTTGAATAATTTAATCAAACAAATTATTTAACAGTTTCATTTTTTGTTTTATTTTGGGGAATTGTTTTGAAAGGATAAAGAGAGTAATTTTACTTTTTTTATGGGAGGAGGGTATTAGTTTTTATAGATAGTTGAGGTATTATTTTAATGTAAATAGAAATTGCTAATAGTTGACACAAGAACAAACGTTTAGCATTTTTAAACTGTAATCAAAACCTAAGGGGGAATTTTAATATGAATGATGTTATATTAACTGAACAAGTAAAAATTGAAGATATGATTTATGAAATAAGAGAAAATCAAGTAATGTTGGACTCTGATTTAGCAAAACTGTATGAAGTAGAAACAAAAAGAATTAATGAAGCAGTAAAAAACAATCTAGAAAAATTTTCAGAAAGATTCTCTTGGCTTTTAACCGAAGAAGAGTGGAAATTTTTGAGGTCGAAAATTTCGACCTCAAGTTTAAAACATAATGTTCATGGCGGTAGAAAGTATCAGCCACGTATGTTTACGGAACAAGGTGTAGCAATGCTTGCCACCATTTGTTGCTACAAAAGTTAGTATTGCAATAATGGATGCATTTGTACTGATGCGAAAGTATATTTCTAATGAACTGATTCAACAGAATTATATTAACAATTTGGTAATACAGCATGATAAAGATATCAAATTATTACAAGAATCTTTTAAAAAATTGGAAGAAAAGAAAAAAGATAATGAAATTTATTTTAATGGGCAAACATACGATGCTTATTCAAAAATAGTTGATATTTTTGAGTGTGCACATGACAATATAATTATTATTGATAATTATGCAGATAAAATGGTTTTAGATATGATAAGAAACTTAAAAATTGATGTAACTATAATATGTAAAAATAATTGTTTATTAAAAGAAATAGATATAAATAAATATACAATTTTATCTTCTAATTTATTAATAGAAAATGTTTTATATAATATATCTATCATGAAAATTATTATTATAAACTACTTTTAGATTTTTAAAAAATAGTTTAATTAAATATGTACTTGCGATTATAAAATAATATTTAGTTACTTAACCCTATTAAAAATCAGTTACTTTTTTTGAATTCGATAACTCTCAGCTATATAGGAATAATTTATGAGAGAAGCAAGTAATGTTGGAAATTTGATTTGGAAGTATTATATAAAGTTTAAACTAAGAGAATTAATGTGGTTGTAAGAAGAAATTTTGTTTTAAATTAAATGAAAATGAATATCTAAATATTCTAAGGTCGCATTTTGCGACCTTAGAATTAAAGCGTTAGTAATATTCAAAATATTTACCTCAAGTATTTATCGAACAAATTATAGCAATGCTTGCCCATTTTAAAATTAATGTGGTTATAAAAGTAGATCTTTTGATCTTTTCTAAGTTATGGAGAAAGTAATTATCAGTTTCTCTGATTATAACAATTTTATGTAAACGCTTTTCATTTTTTTATTTATTCCATATAAAGATAAGGAAATCATATGATACAATATATTATTATTGATGGGAGAAGTTTAAATATGACAAAAACTAATGCTAATGATTTTTTAGGAAAAGAGGTAACAGTCAAAATAGATAGGCAATTAGGTTCAAGACATCCTAAACATGGATTTATGTATATGTTAAATTATGGGTTTATACCTAATACAATTAGTGGCGATGGAGAAGAATTGGACGCTTATTTAGTTGGAGAATTTGAACCTGTGGAAGAAAGTAAGGGGAAAGTAATAGCTATAATTCATAGAACTAATGATGACGATGATAAATTAGTTGTTTCCAAAAGTGGCAAAGAATATTCTGATGAAGCAATTAGAGCTATGACAGAATTTCAAGAACAATTTTTTAAGTCAATTATTATTAGATAAAATTTAGTGTTATAAAAGATAGAAGTATATTTAAGAAATATTTAAAAACTTGCTAATGTTTAAAAACTTTGCTATTCTAAGTTTGGGGTGTTATAAATGGATGAACAAAAAATCAATTTGTTTTTAGATAAAGTTGGTTATAAGATTGAAAATAATAATATTATTAATAAAAAAACTAACTATTCTTTAAAAGAAGTTTCCTATACAAAAATAGGTGTAATCAATTATGCTGATGATATAGGTTATGTTTCAACTGATTTTAAAACAACAGTTAGAGTTGGCAAACCATATGCTTCACATTATATTAAATCTTTAAAAATGAGGGAAATTATGCCTGGCAATATTCAATATGCTATTTATTTGACTGACAATGAAGGGTCTTTAGTTATTAATGTTCAAAATAAAGATGAGCAAACAAAATCTATAACTTTAAAAATGGAAATCGGTAATAGGCAAAATTCAATCCACATAAGCTTTACGCCACGGGGAATTTATCTTGCTCACAAAAACTTGCAAGGCTGTAACATAAAACATTTTGGATATTCTTGTCTTGCCAATAATGAACCTATTTTAAGTTGCATCCAACAGGTAATAGATGATTCCGTTAAAGACATCAATAGCGTTTCTTTTCAAAAAGACTTTAAAAATAGTATCGAAGTAATTTATTACTTTTTAGAAAAAAACATTGACAATATTCTAACTGAATTTAAAAATAATACTGATAAATATATAGAAATTTTACAAGCTTGGCGGGAAAAAGTAAAAAACCAGTATGAAGAAAATTTAGTTAATATAGATGCTAGTATTGATGATTTCAAATATTTAAGAGAAAAGAAATCTTAATCATCTTCAAGACTCAAGCGTCTTTTTTTTGACATTATTTTTTGAATAAAAGCTTAAAATTATATTCATGATATTCATAGAATAATAAAGGAGGATATTATGTTTGATAATTTTAACTTTGAAGTAGCTGGAATATTTAAAAAGTGTGAAAAAGAAATGGAAGACTTAAAACATCCTTATGTGGGTAGTGAACACTTACTTCTAGCTATTTTGGCTAATAATGATAAACTTAGTAAAACTCTAAATAGTTATGGGATCACTTATAATCGTTTTAAAAAAGAACTTATTGATGTAGTTGGCATAGGTAGTAAAAAAAGTGATATAAAACTTTATACTCCTTTACTAAAAAGAGTTATTGAAGGAGCGTTAAGTGATGCCAAAGAAGAAAATAACGGTTTAGTTACGCCTACGCATTTATTTTTATCTTTATTAGAAGAATCAGAGGGTATTGCCATTCGAATCTTAATAAGTTTAGATGTAAATTTAGATAAATTATATAAAGAATTAAGAAGTAAAAACAGTCAAAATAAGGAGAAACTTACTATCTATGAAATAGGACGAAATCTGAATAAAGAAGTAAATTTAAAGGAAAAAATTGTCGGAAGAGAAAAAGAAATTACATTGTTAATTGAAACGTTACTGCGTAAGAATAAAAATAATCCTTTATTAGTTGGCAAAGCCGGAACGGGAAAAACTGCCATTGTTGAAGAACTGGCGCGAAGGATCGAATTAGGAAAAGTAACTAGTGAACTTTTAAATAAAAAAATCATTATGTTAGAAATGTCTTCTTTAGTAGCAGGCACAAAATATCGCGGCGAGTTTGAAGAAAGATTAAATAAAATTATCGAGGAAGTTATAAATGAAGAAGACATTATTTTATTTGTTGATGAAATCCATACTTTAGTAAATGCCGGAGGAGCGGAAGGAGCCATTGATGCTTCGAATATTCTTAAGCCATATTTAGCTAGAGGAAAATTAAAATGTATTGGAGCAACTACCACCGAAGAATTTGATAAATTTATTGCTAAAGATAAAGCTTTAGAAAGAAGATTTCAAAAAATATTTATTCAAGAACCTAATGAAGCGGATACAGAATTTATTTTAAAATCAATCAAAAAAGAATATGAAGATCATCATCATATTATTATTACTACCAAAAATATTAAAGATATCATCTACTTAGCTAATAAATATATTTATAATAAAAATAATCCTGATAAATGTATTGACGTTTTAGATTCGGTCTGTGCGAAGGTTAAACTACATAATTTAACTAATAACCCTTTAAAAAAACTAAATGCGGAATTAGAAAAAGTGCAAAAAGCAAAAAAAGAATATATTATTAAACAGGATTATGTTAATGCTCTAAAAGCAAAAACGCAAGCAGATAATATAAAAAATAAAATTGTATTAATTAAGCAAAAACCTCAAAATAAAATTATAAAAAGTGATATTTTAAAGGTTATTGAAAACAAAACTAATATACCTATTTTAGAAAATAAGACCAAAATATTTAATAAATTAAGAAAAGACTTAAATAAGACGATAATAGGGCAAAAAAAAGCTGTTGATAAAATTTTGTTGAATTTTAAAAGGAAGCAAAAAAGTAATAATCTTAAACCAATGTCTTTATTATTATCAGGACCGACGGGAGTAGGTAAAACCTATACCGTGAAAACAATTGCAAAATCTTTAAATATCAATTTAATTAGATTAGATATGAGTGAATATAATTTAGATACGTCCGTAAATAAATTAATTGGTGTTTCCGCTGGTTATGTTGGTTATAATGATGACTATATTTTCAAGCAAATAAAAGATAATCCGTATTCGTTAATTTTATTAGATGAAATTGAAAAAGCGTGTCCTAAAGTGATTAATCTATTTTTACAAATTTTAGATGAAGGATGGATTACTACTTCGGATAATGAAAAAATTAAATTTGATAATACTTTAATCTTTATGACATCTAATGCTAATGTCCAAAATACGATGGGATTTTCTAATACAGCCGTTGATAATAATTTCTTGAGTAAAGAGATTATTAGTAGAATAGATGATATTATTAGTTATGAACCAATTGATAAACAGACAGCTAAAGAATATATTAATTTAAAAAATAAAGACTTGGATGAAGAAGCAATCTTAACTAAATCTAATTATCAAAAATATGGCTTTAGAGAGTTAGATCGAACTATTAAAGCTTTAGAAGTCAGTAAAGTAAAATAATAACTGCCTTATAAGGTGGTTTTTTAAGTGTAAAAGATTAAAAAATCAGTTAAAAAGCTTGCAAATTAAAATTCCTTATGCTATATTATGTTTAGCACAAAGAAGTGTTTTTATTTTGAATTAAAATGAGGGAGTTATATGAGTAAAAAAGAAAAAAAGGTAAAAAAAAGTAAAAAAGGACTTTTCCACGATATTAAAATGGAAATGAAGAAAGTTAAATGGCCAACATTTAAAGAAATTGTGAAATATACAATTGCTACTTTAGTAGTTTGTATTATAATTGCTTTCTTCTTTATAATATTAAATATCTTAATTTCACTCATTAAGGGGGCCTTTTAATGGAAAAATTATGGTATGTAGTAAATACGTACAGTGGACATGAAAGTAAAGTTAAAGAAAAATTGGAAATGCGTGCGGAATCTATGGGATTTCAAGACTATATTTTTCGTGTTATTGTTCCCGAAACAACTGAAGTAGAAATTAAAGATGGCGTAAAAAAAGAAAAAACAAAAAAAATGTTTCCTGGTTATATTTTAGTAGAAATGATTATGAGTGATGAAGCTTGGTATATCGTTCGTAATACGCCAGGAGTAACAGGTTTTATAGGTTCATCAGGAAAAGGTGCAAAACCCACACCATTACTTCCTCAAGAAATTGATAGAATTTTAGCTAATATGGGCATGAGTCGTTTAGATGCTGATGTTAAGTTAGAAAAAGGCGATAAGGTTAACATTATTGATGGACCATTTAAAGGTATGGAAGGAACAATCGATACTGTTGATTTAGAAAACAATCGTTTAAATGTTTTAATCGATTTATTTGGTCAAGAAACACCAGTTGAAGTTGAATTATTTCAAGTTAGTAAAATATAATAAATTAGGGATATTCTCTAATTTTTTATTTTGCAAATTTATGATTGACTTTTTCTTCAAAAAGCGCTATTATAGGGCATAAAAAGAAAAGAGGTTTGTTTTATGAAAGAAAATTCAATAAAACGTAAGGTTATAAGTGTTGTTACAGCAATGGGGTTACTTTCTGGGGCAACAGCTCAAGCCGTAAGTGCAGCACGTAATGATTATTATGATGAATATGACCCATATTATAATGAATATGACCCTTATTATGGGGAATATTATAACAATTATAATTTGGATGATCATATTAATGTGGATATTCAAGATCCCACTATACTTCAAAGATATTTAGCTGATCATGCTAAAAATTGTACAGATTATGATTGTGCCGCTCGTGGTCATTATGATTATTTACAAGAATACTATCCAAGTTATTACCCAGAGTACAATCCTAATTATTATCCAGAGTACAATCCTAACTATTATCCAGAATACAATCCAAATTACTATCCAAATTATAACCAATATGAAGACAATTATATTTCAGATGATCAATATGATAATCAAAACTATGAAGGAGTGCTATATACTTTAGTGAAGTATACCGCTGATGGTAGCGCAGTTTATGCTTATTCTGGAACTCAAGATGTAGCTAAATATGGATTTAGTGGTTGGCAATTAAATAGCTTATATAATAGCAATGACTATTCATTAAATTCTGTATTCTATGAAGAAAAATATCGTTTTGGTAATAATTTTGACTGGAATGATCAACTTATTGATTTAATCAATAGAACATCTGGACTATATATTTGGAAATATGCAGTAGATGGAAATATTCGTTATTGTGTTTCTCCAAATAGATTCCCAGAATCTGGAAGATATGAATACAATAGTAAATTCTCTGTTATTAATGATTTAAAATCACAAGAAGAATTACCTACATATCAATCTGTACAAGCTAGAAGCATAGAAGGCTATTCTAGAAAATTATATTAAAAAGGGGTATAAAGTAGAGAAATCTACTTTTTTTGTTAGTGAAGCTTTAACTTTAGAATAATTTGAGTTTTCTTAAGAAATTTAGTAAAATGTTAGAAAGGAGCAATTTTATGGCTATAAAAAATATATGGACTAATTTCAAAAAATATCAATTTTTATTAAAACAATTAGTATCCCGCGATTTCAAAGTAAAATATAAAAGAAGTGTTTTAGGTGTTTTATGGAGCCTTCTAAATCCGGTTTTACAAATGGTGGTAATGGCCATTGTCTTTTCGAATGTTTTTAAGTTTAGTATGGAAGGTGTTAATTATCTAGTTTATTTGCTTACTGGACTTGTTATGTTTAATTACTTTAGTGAAGCGTCTAATTTAGGAATGTCTTCAGTTGTTGGAAATTTTTCTTTAATTAATAAAGTTTATATTCCAAAATATATCTTTCCTTTATCTAAGTGTTTATTTGTCGGAATTAACTTCTTGCTAACTTTAATTCCTTTATATGTTGTAATTATAGCCACGGGTACGGGTCTTTGTTGGCAACATTTACTTCTACCTTTTGTCTTTTTATGCTTATTTTTATTTACAGTAGGTATGGCTCTAATATTATCAACTATATCAGTATTCTTAAGAGATATGTTTTATATCTATGGTATCATCATAATGATTTGGACGTATTTAACACCAATTATGTATGATATTAATATGATAACCTCTTGGTTTATTCAAATATTTAAACTAAATCCTTTATATCAATTTATTAACTTTGCAAGAACTATTATTTTATATCATCATACTCCCACTTTATTTCAATTTGGAGCCTGTGCTCTTTGTGCAATAGTAGTTTTTATAATTGGTCTTGTCGTATTTAAGAAAAACCAAGATAAATTTATCTATTATGTTTAGAGGTGAAGCTATGGAAAAAAATAATATGATTGAAGTTAAAAATGTTTCAATGCGCTTTAATTTGGGTGTTGAAAAGAATTTCTCTTTAAAACAATTTTTTGTTGATTTCTTTAGTTTTAAGAAAAAAAAGAAAAAGCAAAAAGAAGTGTTTTGGGCTTTAAAAAATTTGAATTTTGATGTTAAATCCGGAGAAGTAGTTGGTTTTGTGGGCAGTAATGGGGCTGGAAAATCTACTTTACTTAAAATAGTAGCAGGCGTTATGAAACCTACTAAAGGAAATGTCAATTCTTATGGCAATATATGTCCGATGATTGAACTGGGAGCAGGATTTGATCCCGACTTAACAGCTCGTGAAAATATTTATTTAAACGGGGCAGTAATGGGTTATAGTGAGGAATTACTTGACCATAAATTTCAAGAAATTGTCGATTTTTCCGAACTTCATGATTTTTTAGATGTGCCTGTAAAAAACTTTTCTTCTGGTATGGTCGCTAGGCTAGCTTTTAGTGTGGCCACCATTGTCGAACCAGAAATATTAATTGTTGATGAAATTCTATCCGTGGGAGATATTGCTTTTCAAGCTAAAAGTGAAGAAAAAATGTTGAGTATGATTAGGGGAGGTACCACTGTTTTATATGTTTCTCACTCCATTGAATCTATCAAAAAATTATGTGATAGAGTTGTGTGGATTGAACATGGCGAAGTGCAAATGATTGGTAAAACCGAAACAGTAATTGAGAAATATTTAGAATTTATGGGAGTTAAATAGAGAATGAAAAAAATTTTATTTATTTCCAAAAATTTAGATATAGGCGGAATGGAAAAAGCTTTAATTTTGTTATTAAATAAACTAGTAACAAAATACGAGATTACATTAATATTAGAAGAAAAAAAAGGTATATTATTACCTGATTTAGATTCAAGAATTAAGGTAGAGGAATATAAATTATCTTCAAGTAAAAATGTTTTTGTGCGTAAATGTAAAAATTTAATTCATAAAACTATATGGAAATGGCAAAATCACAATAAATATGATTTTACTTGCAATTATGCAACATATTCCTTGATTGGATCTTATCTGGCTCGCATTGCCTCAACCAATAATGCTTTGTATGTTCACTCAAATTATTATGAAGCTTTTAATCATAATGAAGAAGCTTTTCAAAACTTTTTTAATTCTTTAAAAGTAGCCGAATTTAAAAAAATTATCTTTGTATCCAATGAGGGGAAAAGTTCGTTTAATAAAATTTATCCAAGTTTAGAAAATAAAACGGTGGTAATTAACAATTTGATTGATTATCAATTTATCCAAGCTAAAGCCGCAAAAAAAATAAAACTTCCTTATCAAAAAGATAAACTTAATTTATTATTTGTGGGACGCTTAGATAATGATTCTAAAAATTTTAAACGAATGTTTAAAAGTATGGCATTAGCTATTAAAGAAAATCCTCAATTAAATTTGTATATAATTGGCGATGGTAAAGATAAAAAATTATGTGAAGATTTACTAAAAAAATATCAATTAGAAAAACATGTATTTATGTTAGGGTCTATTAAAGAACCATATCAACAGATGAAGAATTGTGATGCTTTTTTATTAACTTCTAATTATGAAGGTTTTCCTGTCGTTTTAATTGAAGCTTTAGTGTTAAATGTTCCTATTATCTCGACAATAAGTGCAAGTGATACGGAAATAGATTTACAAGATTATATTCTCAAAATTCCTTTGGCTGAAAAGGATATTGCTCAAACCTTAAGTAGATATAAAAAGTCAAAAGTAAATTATAAACTTGATTTTGCCAAAATAAATCAAAAAAGGATTGAAAAAATAATGAAAATAATTGATGAATAAAAGAAGTTATCGACAAAATAGTAATAGAGGTGAAAATTGATGGAAAAGTACATTCACTACTGTTGGTTTGGCGGGAAGCCTTTAAGTAGATTAGCCAAAAAATGTCTTAAAAGTTGGCAAAAATATTTGCCGGATTATAAAATTAAAAGATGGGATGAAACTAATTGCGATATTAATGAATGTCCTTTTGTTAAAGAAGCTTATGCAAATAAAAAATGGGCTTTTGTCGCCGATTATTTTCGTACGAAAGCTTTAAATGAATATGGTGGTATATATTTTGATACTGATATGAAAGTGACAAAAAATATTGATAAATTTTTAAAAAATGAAACTTTTTTAGGGGTTGAATACGGTGGAGCTATTGCTGTTGGAGTGTGGTACGAAAAACATCCTCAATCTTATTTAACGACTAAATTATTACAAGTCTATCAAAACTATGAAGGATTTTCCATAGATAAAATTAGGAAGTATAGCATTCCTAAATTAATTACGGAATTATTAATTCCTTGTGGATATAAAAGGAAAAATGAAGAAATACAAAACTTAACTAATAATATTACTATTTATCCGCGCGATTATTTTTATCCTTTATCTGATGATCATAAAAATAATAAATTTACAAATAATACTTGTATGATCCATTATTATGATGCCTCTTGGATTCCTAAAAGCGAGTATATTCGCTTTAAAGTAGAAAGAACGTTTGGAAAAAAGTTTGGGGGAACTATTTTAGATGTTTTGGTGAAAATTAAGAAAAAGATTTTTAAAAAAACCCCTTAATAACAAAATATTTGATACAATTAGTATGAGAGAAGTGATGACATGAAATTTAATTTTAAACAACTACCTAATGAATATAAAAATAATTATAAAATCGAAGATGATTTTATTCCGGTTATTTCAATTATTACCCCTTTCTATAATTCTAAAGATTATATTAGAGAAACAGCTAATAGTGTTTTATCGCAAAGTTTTCCGTGGTTTGAGTGGCTTATTATAGATGATGGTAGTACCGATACAGAAAGCTTACAAGTATTAAAAGAAATTGAAAAACTAGATAAACGTATTAAAGTTTTTCATAAAGAAAATACAGGAGCAGCTAATACAAGGGATTTTGGTTGTAAGAAAGCTAATAAAGCATCTAAATATTTTTTGTTTTTAGATGATGATGATTTAATTGAAAAAAATTATATGGAATGTACTTTTTTTGCGTTAGAAACTAATCCTGATGCAGCTTTTGCTTATACAAATTCTTTGGGTTTTGGAGAACAAGAATATTTATGGTCTCCAAAATTTGATATCAAAAAGCAGTTAAACTCTAATCAATTAGTGGCTACAGCTTTAGTTAGAAAAAGTGCATATGTAGATGTTGGAGGCTTTGGCTTAAAAGAAAAAGAAATTAATGAAGATTGGTTTTTTTGGACTAAATTATTTGCTAAATCTTATATTCCTGTCAGATTAGATTATTTTGGCTTTTGGTATCGTCGTAAAAAAAATGGGGAATTAAAGAGATCCTTAAATAACACTAAAAAGACGCAAGAGTTACTAAAACCTTATGTATCTAAAGTAGATTTAAATTTAAAAGCTATTGAATATCCAATAGCTGATTATGAATGGAACGATGTAAATAGACCTTCAAAAATTTTTAAGGAAATTACCCCTCTTAAAAGTTCTAAAAAAAATATAATTTTTATATTACCTCATATTGTTATGGGTGGAGCCGATAAATTTTGTATTGACTTTCTAAAAGGATTAGATTCTAAATATAGTGTAACTTTAATCTTAACAAATATTAGTGAAAATGGTTGGCTCCAAGAAATAAAGCCATATGTTGATAATTATTATATTTTGCCATCTTTTTTAGAAAGAAAATATTGGCATGAATTTATTGAATACTTGATAAATAAAAATAATTCAAAATTAATTTTTAATACTAATAGTATTTATGGTTATATGGTATTGCCTTATTTAAAAAATAAAATCCCTAATATTAAAATTATAGATTATGTTCACATGGAAGAATGGTATAACCGTAATGGCGGGTATTCTCGAGATTCAAGTGCTGTCAGCTCAGTTATTGATATGACTATGACTTGTAACAAAAATAGTGAACGGATTTTAAAAGAATACTTTGGCCGTCAAGATAATCTTAAAACTGTATATATTGGTGTTGATGAAGAATATTTTAATAATGATTTAAATTCGCAAGAAATTAAAGCTAAATACAATATTCCAGAGGATAAAAAAATAATTTCATATATTGCTCGCATATCTTATCAGAAAAGACCATATTTATTATTAGAAATAATAAAGCAATATGTTAAGAAACGTCAAGATACAATCTTTTTAATATGTGGAGATGGAGAATTACTTGAAGATGTCAAAGAAAAAGCCAAACAAGAAAAAATTTTAGATTATATTCGCTTTTTAGGAAGCATCAAAGAACCAAAAGAAATCTACGCTATAAGCGATGCCACTTTAAATTGTTCAATTAAAGAAGGACTTGCTTTAACCACTTATGAATCTTTATCTATGGGAGTGCCTGTTATATCAAGTGATGTTGGTGGTCAAAGAGAAATAATTGATGATAAGGTAGGAGCAGTTATTCCTACTAAACAAGAAGAACAAGATATATATGATTTAGATTATGATGTAGAAGAGATAGCAGCTTTTGTTACAAATTTAAATCGTGTAATAGATGATGATACTTATAAACTAAATTGTCGAAAGAAAATATTAAAGGGATTTACAATTAAACAAATGAATCAAAATATGAATGATATCATTGCCACAGTTTTAGCTAGAAAAACTACTAAAACATTCGCTAATTTAGATATAGCCCTAGAATTATTAAACCAATATCTACTAGAAGATTCAGAGACGTACGAATGGTTGACTTCAATATCTAAAAATGAAATTGTTGAACCAAACATTTATAATACTAAACAAGAAAAAGTAATTGAAGTACTAAAAAAAATTCATGTTTGGGATATTTATTTGAAATTTGATTCTAAAATTTTAAATATAAAGAAAAAATTAGTTAAATTACATATTTTAAAGGAAGCCGAAGCTTTTGGTAATATTTTTAAAGGTATTGGTTATATACTAATTGGTATTATTATATTTATTGTTTATATAGTATTATTTACAGTAGTTGTTATTAAAAGAATAGTTAATATTATAAAAAAAATATCTTCGTAAAATATCTAGAAGATATTTTTTGGTGTATTAATAGACTTTTTCTATTAAATTTAGTACAATTTTAAAAGGAGAAGATACGTATGCAAAAATACATTCATTACTGTTGGTTTGGCGGAAAACCACTTTCAAAATTAACTTTAAAATGTCTTAAAAGTTGGCAAAAATATTTACCTGATTATGAAATAAAAAGATGGGATGAAACCAATTGTGATATTAACGAATGCTCTTTTGTCAAAGAAGCCTATGCAAATAAAAAATGGGCTTTTGTTGCCGATTATTTTCGAACTAAAGCTTTATATCAATATGGAGGAATATATTTTGATACGGACATGGAAGTAATTAAAGACATTACACCGCTTTTCAACGATGATACTTTTTTAGGACTAGAAGACAGTGGGTTTGTTGCCGTAGGTGTATGGTATGAAAAAAAGGCTAAAGCAATTTTGCCTGGAAAACTTTTAAAAAAATACCAATCTTTCTCTCACTTTGATTTAGCAAATATTAATAAATTAAGTATTCCTATCCAATTAACAGAAATATTAAAAGAATATAAAGTAGAAGAAAATAGTTCAATAATTCAACGATTAGATAATGATATTATAATTTACCCTCGCGACTATTTTTATCCTTTAAGTATGGATAGGAGTAATAATATTTTTACTGATAATACCTATATGGTTCATTACTATGATGCTACCTGGATTTCTAAAAAACAAAAATTAGAACTATTTTTAGTTAGACACTTAGGTAAAAGTAAAACAATAAAATTAGAATCACTATATCAAAAAACAAAGTATAGCTTCATAAAAGTAGTTAAATTTGCTTTATTCCCTTTAGTATTATATCGTAAGAAAAAGAAACAACGCTCTTTATTAACAACAGAATATTATGAAAGAATAAAATGTACATTAAAAACTTTAGATTGTATGCAGAATAAAGATTATATAACAATATATAATAGCAGTTGGATAGGTGTTTCTAATGCCACAATTGAACTATTTGAAAACTTAGTTGATTGTGGAGAGATTTATTTAACTTCTGATATTAAAAAACTTGGAGATAAAATTTTAGATACAAAAGTGCCACAAGTTATATTTAGTTCATTTGCTATAGGTTGGAAAGATTTAGCCAAATATTTAAAAAAGCACAATTCTTCAATTAAAATTAAAACTTTCTGGCATGGTAGTCATTCACAGATATTAGATAATTATGGGTGGGCTCGAAATTTAGAAATTATCGATTTACATAGAAAAAAAATAATTGATGTGATGGGAACTTGTAAACAAAGTTTGATGAAATTTTATGTTAAGCAAGGATTTAATGCTGCTTTTTTGACAAATAAAGTGGAAGTAAATATTAAGCCAACCAAAAAAAGAACAAATAGCAAAATTATAGTTGGGTTATATGCTGCTAATTGTAACGATTGGCGCAAGAATATGTATACGCAAATAGCAGCAGTTTCCCTCATTGATAAGGCAATTATTGATATGGTTCCTTTAAATGATGCTGCCATTTCTTTTGCTAACAAACTGGGAGTAGAAATACAAGGAATTAAAACACCACTTAATCGTATAGACTTAATAAAACGAATGGCTAATGTTGATATTGTTTCTTATGTTACGTTATCAGAATGCTCTCCTATGTTACCTTTAGAAAGTATGGAGATGGGTGTTCCTTGCTTAAGTGGCAATAATCACCATTACTTTAAAGAAAATGAACTTGAAAAATATATAATAGTAAATGAGGAAGATAATCCTATGGTTATTAAAGATAAAATTATTAAATGTCTTAAAGATAAAGAAAAGATAATGGATTTATATTCCGAATTTCGTAAAAAAAATATTAAAGACAGTAATAATGATGTCCAAAATTTTTTGAAAATGTGAGGTGGAAAAATGATTAAAAAAGATTTAAATTATATCTATAATTTAGATTACTTAATATGTATACCTCAAGAATATTTCCATTTAATTCAGGGTTTTGCAGCGACTTTTGAAAATGTTGTCTTAATTAAAAATACTTATGATGATATTACTTTTTTTAAAACATTTTTGAAGAAAAATAATATAAAACGCCTTATATTTATTAATTATAATATTTATGCTGAAGTAAAAGGCGATATTCCCAAAGAAATAATAGTGGATTTTATATTTCCAGAATCTCTAAGTGGATTAAGTGATATTAATAATTTAAATAATTTTAATCAAATTATAACAGCTTATCAGAATGGCAAAATTACACAAATTAACTTATTAGATGAAAATTTATATAATGTTTTAAAAAATAAAAAATATAAAGTTAATTTAATTAAATTAAGATCAAGTCTTAAGATTAAGAGATCTAGAAAAGAAAATATAGTAGGTTTACTTAATAGTCAAATGGATCCTAAAGATAGTTTTTATAATGAATTGACAGCTCTATCTTTAATTGATTATAAAGTTAAAATTTTAAATCCTAATAAAGTTACTAAAGATTTTTGTAAGAAATTTAATATTAAATGGCAAAAAGTTAAAACATATGAAGAACTTATTAGTAATAATTTAATCAATTTAGATATAAATTTTACGACTGCTAATATTTTGCCTTTTTTAGATAGCATGAACAATGGAGTTCCTTGTTTATTAGGTAATACTCCTCTTTTAGATAAATATCCGAAGCTAAAAGAATATCTGGTATTAAATAGCGATGATGATTGTAATGAGATAGCATTTAAAATAAAAAAGGCAGTAGAAAATAAAGAAAAAATACTAGATTTATATAAAGATTTTAAAAGTGATTATGAACAATCAGTTAAGCAATTAAAATATAAGCTTATAAAAAAGGAAGAGAAAGTAGTTAAAGATAATTATAAATATTTGCTTAGTGTCATAATTCCTATCTACAATGTCGAAAAGTATATAGAAAAAACTTTGCAATCAATTTTAAATGCCTTAATTGATGATATGGAAATAATTTTGATTAATGATGGTTCTACTGATAACAGTGGTAATATAGTTAAAGCTTTTGCCAAAAAGTATCCTAATATAAGATTTATAAGTCAAGAAAATCATGGACTTGGTTATGTTCGAAATGTTGGTTTAAAAGAGGCTCAAGGAAAATATATAGCATCAATAGACTCTGATGATACAATTAATTGTAACTTCTTTAAAGAAGCAGTACCTTACTTAAAACAAGATATTGATATAGTAATATATGATTGGTTATCTGTGGTACCTGGTAAAGAAACCTTTCCGACTCCTGCTTTGGACAAAATGTTAAATATAGAAAATAATTATAAGAGTATTTTATATGCTACAATTATGCCTTCTGCTTGTAATAAAATTATTAAAAAAAGTATATATAAAGAATTGGATTTAAAATTTGCCGAATTAAAATATGAAGATTTAAGTGCGAATCCTCTAGTTTTACTTCAGGCAAAAAAAATTAAATATATTAATAAACCATATTACGAGTATATGATTCGCCCAAATTCTATCATGCGAAATAGTGCTAAAAATATTGATTATGATATGATAAAAGTAATTAATATTTTGGAAAATAGTTTAAAGAATCATGAAGATTTAAAGGCCAAAATAAATATACAAGAATTTAAAAATTATGTTTTTTGGTGGCGCATTGAGGAACTTATAATTAATAAAATTTATGATTTAGAGATTCATGAAATAAAAGATTATGTCAAATTCATGAATGACAATATTTATTCTACTTTAAAAGACATTTATGAAAATAATGATTTTGTAAATCAGGTTATTTCCAAGTTTGATGAGGAAACAAGAACTTATATTACGAAAAGGAACGAAGCTATATTAAATAATAAATTGGATAAATTTATTATAGAAAATAGAAAAAACCATAAAATAATAACAGCAGCTATGATTCTATATAACATAGATAATAGAGGAGTATAAGTATGAAATTTTTAAAAGCAAATTTAAAAAAATATAAATATCATCATTTAATAATTTTTCTGATTTTACTGACTTTATTTGGCGTCTTTTCTTTAAATCGTTATGCCATAGACACTTATTTTTTCGAATCATTCGGCATGAAATATAATGCTATTAATCCTTACTTTCACGATGGTAGATTATTTATGACTGGCTTTTTATATCTAATGGATTTCTTTAAATTTTCTTACGCAACAGAAAAAATTTTATCATGGGCATTAGCTCTTGGATCTTTATTTTTATCAGCAATTATTATGTTTAATTTATTAAATAAAAATAGCAAAAATAAAATGATAAATATTCTCCTTAGTGTATGCTTAGTCGCTAATCCATTTATTATCGAATTTTTTATGTTCCCTGAGTATAGTGGGATTATGTGTTTAAGTGTATTATTCATTTCTATAAGTATCGCCTCAATAATTAATTTTTGGAAAAAGAAAAATAAATACCTAATATTGATATCTATAATAGCTGCTATATTTTCGGTATTATGTTATCAAGGTGCGTTATCAATGCTGTTTATCATTCCCCTAATTTTTGCTTTCAAGGATTGCGATAACTTTAAAACTTTTGCTCAAAGAGTTATTATAACTGGAGTTATTTTTATAATTGCGGCGGGGACAATTGCTGTAATCACTAAAGTTTTAGGAGCAACTAGGTTAGCAAATCATATTAATTTGCTAGAATCAATAAAAAGTTTAATAAAAGGGACATGGTTATTACTGACTTCTACATATAAAATTTTACCTTCTTATATGTTAATCGGAGCATTTTGTATTTCATTAGTTTTTTGTTTAATTGGTGTTAAAAAAGGATTTCATTTTATTTTATTCCTAATATTAGCCATGATTTCTTTGCTTGTTGTGCCTGCTTTACCCCATTTATTTACTTCTTATATTTGGATGGTTCCTAGAAGTAATATTGGTTATGGAATCCTTGGGGTATTTCCAATATTGTTTTATCTGCTCTATGGCCAAGATAAAAAGTATATAAATTATATTTTTATTGGGATAATGAGTATTTTATTAATCTTTCAATGGCATAGTGGCTTAAGTTTTGCTCAAAGCCAGATAGAAAATAACGAATTAAATACTCAGGAAGCCCAAAATATAAATAAATATATCCAAGATAATAAAGAATACAATGTGTATAAACTTAAAATATATAATGATAAAAATCCCACATATACATATTATTCTTTAAAATCAGCTGGTGATATGAATGTCAGAGCTTTTGGGTATGAATGGGCTTATAGAGCAGCCTTAAATACTAAATCATCAATAACATTTGAAGATGGAGATCCAAATAAAGAGTATGAAAAATACTGTTCCCATAAAAACTGGGATAGCTTTGATCCAGAACAGCTAAAAATAATAAATGATACAATTTATATTTGTATTTACTAAAAAAGTAATTAGAATTAGATGATCTTAATTACTTTTTTTAATATCTAAAATGAACCATATTACACCACTTAATGATAAAATTAAGCTAATATATAAAGTTGGAGGTGTGTAGTAAAATTCTATAGTATGACTTCCCTGGGCTATATTTAATCCTATTAAACTATTGGCTATATTTATTTTATCTGTTTTTTTACCATCTATTTTAATTTTCCACCCTTTATTATTAATTAATGATGTTAATAATATTTGCGGCTTTTTGACGGATATAGTGGCTTTAATATAATTAGTTTTGTTACTTAGTATTTTTAATTGATTTGTTGAGATTTTTTTGTATATATTTTCAAAAATTTCATGATGATATTTGTAAGCTAATAAAGTATACTTATCTTTACTTTCTATTTTAATAGTACTAATATTTTTAGGGATATAAACAACATTATAATTATTTATTTCAGAGTTAGATACTATAAGTTTATTATCAATATATAATTTTAAGTTTGCTGTATCATTATTTTTAAATTTATAAATGATATACCATTCTTCATTTATATTCTTATTGATATTAGCGGTATCAGAGATATTTATTTTTTCAAAAACATCATCATTTGTATTAGTCAAAGATTTTAAAAAATTGTTTTGATTTTCTAAAGGATTATTAGTAAGTGTTAGATTTTTTATTTCGTTATTTACTAAATATCCTAAATTTAATGAATATTTATTTTTATATACATATTCACTTACTTTTTCATACCATTCCGGATTAAAACCCAAACTATGATTTTCAGTTGCATAATATTTTACTCCTAATAAACTAGCCATAGGCAATGTTGTATTGCTAGCATTTTCGGCAATAAGATTATGACGAATGCCAAAATCAGTTAAAAAATTTTTATTATTCTTTCCTGATAGAGAACTATAATGATAAAATCCATTATAATTAAATAATATAGAATCATTCATAGATCTAGATATTTTATTTTCTATGCGATAAAAGTTTTTATCAGAATTTTGTGTCTGATTAATAATTTTAGCTTCTTCTTGAATCTTATTATAAAAATCATCTCTAGAGACATAATCAATTTGTTTCATTATTTGATAACCATTTAAAAATAATTCACATATTACAACGAACAATAGAATAAAATTAAGCTTTTTGGAAGAATTTCTATTTATTAAATATAGTAATACTGCATAAACAAATATAAAAATTATTGTTATTATTGCATTGATAGGATAAATGTAAGAGTAATTAAATTTACTTATTAATAAAATGTAAATTATAAACCCAGCCATAGCTTTAAATATTGTTTTAGACTTAATGCTATGTAAATTTTCTAATCCTTGGGTGGCTAAAAGAATAATTAAAAAACTGAATATGTAAGAATCTCTAAATGGAAACCATACTGGTTCTTGTAACATATGAAAAATTAGATTAAAAGGAATTATAACAAAAGACAAATAAAATATAAATAATATTAGAAAGTAGGAGATTTTATTTTTAAGAGCAATTTTTGAATTGCCAAAATATAAAATTAATAATAATCCCGCTAAACATCCACAGAAAATATTTGGTGGTCCAAACGGTTGTTGATTTAAATTAAAAGCCCCAATTAAATATTTAGAAATTGCATCTAATGGTTCATAGTAACTATTTAGCAAGAAACCCTGACTACTTATTTCGGCTTTGCTTTGAATCAAATTATATAAGACAGGAACTAAAATAAAAGAAGAAATAAGGACAGCAATAAATGTGTATTTTATAAATTTTAATAAAAGCTTATAATTGTTTTTAAAAAAATTTTTTATACTTTGAGAAGTATCTCTTTGAAAAATTCTAATTATTATATAGATAATGCAAAATATTCCAATCATGTAACTCATGTAAAAATTTGATAATATAGCTAAGAAAAAACTTATTACATAAATATAAGGCTTTTCCTGTTTTAATATTTTTTCAATACCTAAAATAATAATAGGTAAATAAATACTTCCATCTAGCCACATAATATTAGAAGAATAAACAATATTATAAGACATTAAGGAGTACATTAGAGATAAAATTATTATAAAAATATTATTTAGTTGACTTGTTTTCTTTAGCAAAATAGTCATTGCTAGACTACATAAGCCTACTTTAATAATATTTAAAATTAAGATCCCTTCTGTAATATTAGCGTTGTTAAAAAAACATAGTAATAAATTCAAAGGGCTAGACATGTAATAAAAAAACAATCCGTAAAAATTACTACCAAGATTCATCGAAAAATTATAAAATAAATTTCTGGGATTTAATATTACATTTTTAAAATCACCTAAAAAGTTAATATATTGTCCTGATAAATCATGCGTCAAAAGAGTTTTATTTCCAAAAGGAAAAATCTTGCAAGAAGAATAAATAATAAATAAACAAAAAGACGCTAAAATAAAAGAAATT
Source organism: uncultured Bacilli bacterium (assembly GCA_947629935.1). Taxonomy (GTDB): domain Bacteria; phylum Bacillota_I; class Bacilli_A; order RF39; family UBA660; genus HGM10766. The sequence goes on from CANRFQ010000006.1 coordinate 37,948, forward strand.
AAGTAAGGATATATTTTTTTCAATTTTTGCATATTTTCTTCCCTTTCATATAAGAATAATACCATCTCCAAAACTTTCAGTCAAACTACAATAACTTAAAATTAAATATAAATAATTTACTTATTTTCTTTAATAAGATATAATTTTTATAAGTGGTTAGTGAGGTAAACATGAAAACAAAAAAAGAATTAATATCAGTTATCGTATCTTGTTACAATGAAGAAGAAAGTATACCTTTGTTTTATCAAGAAATAATTAAAGTGGTTAAAAAAATGGCCAATGTTGATTTTGAATTTTTATTTATAAATGACGGTTCTAGAGATAAAACATTAGAAATTTTAAGAAATTTATCTAAAAAAGATAAACGAGTTAGATATATCTCTTTTTCTCGAAATTTTGGTAAAGAAGCTGCAATGTTTGCTGGCTTAGAACACTCAAAAGGTGATTATGTAACTTTAATGGATGCTGATTTACAAGATCCTCCATCTTTGCTTCCTGAAATGTTTAAAATTATTAAAGAGGAAGGATATGATTCAGTAGGAACGAGAAGAGTTACTAGGAAAGGCGAGCCGCCAATCAGAAGTTTTTTTGCCAGAATGTTTTATAAGTTAATTAATAAAATGAGTAAAGTTGAGATGGTTGATGGGGCTAGAGATTACCGTTTAATGAGTAGACAAGTAGTTGATTCCATTATCTCCTTACAAGAATATAATCGTTATTCCAAAGGTTTATTTAGCTTTGTTGGTTATGAAACAAAATGGCTAGAATATGAAAATGTTGAACGAGTAGCAGGAGAAACGAAATGGTCTTTTTGGAAATTATTTAAATATGCCATAGAAGGTATTGTGGCTTTTACAACTGTGCCTTTAACTATTGCCACCTTCATGGGAATATTACTTTTCTTAGTGGCTATTATATTTATTTTTGTAATATTACTTAAAACGCTTGTTTTTGGTGACCCTGTTTCCGGTTGGCCTTCTTTGGCTTGTATAATATTATTTTGTTCTGGTATTCAGCTATTATGCCTTGGAATAATTGGCGAATATTTATCTAAAACATATTTAGAAACAAAGAAAAGACCTATTTATATAATTAAAGAAATAGAAGATAACATCTTACATAAATAGCAATAAATGTTCCTTTTTTGTTAGATGTATATAAAATTGATAGACAGTAATAGTGAGGAAAATAAATAATTTAATAATTTTTGCAAGGAGTAGTTTATGAAAAAAAGTAATGACAAAACAATTGCAGTTTTAATTCCCTGCTATAACGAAAGTGCCACAATTGAAAAGGTTGTAAAAGATTGGCAAAAGGCTTTACCAAAAGCTGATATATATGTTTATGATAATAATTCCAAAGATAATACGGATAAGATAGCAGCTAAAGCAGGTGCTATCGTAAGATATGAATATAAACAAGGAAAAGGAAATGTTATTCGCAGTATGTTTCGTGATATAGATGCTGATTGTTATATTATGGTTGATGGTGATGATACCTATCCTGTGGAAAATGGCAAAGAAATGTGTGATTTAATTTTAGAAGGCAGAGCTGATATGGTAATTGGTGATCGATTATCATCAACTTATTTTACGGAAAATAAAAGACCTTTTCATAACTTTGGAAACAAAATTGTCAGATTTTTAATTAATAAATTATTTAAAAATAATGTTAAGGATATTATGACTGGTTATCGTGCTTTTAGTTATGAATTTGTTAAAAGCTTTCCGGTATTATCTAAGGGATTTGAAATCGAAACAGAAATGACTATTCATGCTGTTGATAAAAACTTCAAATTAGTAGAAATTCCTGTTACTTATCGTGATAGACCCGAAGGTAGCAAGTCAAAGTTAAATACATATAGCGATGGCTATAAAGTATTAAAAACAATTGCTACATTATTTAAAGAATATAAGCCAAGTTTATTCTTCACAATAATAAGTTTAGTGCTATTAATTGCTTCTTTAATTTTAGGAATTCCTGTCGTGTTTGATTATTTTGAAACTGGACTTGTTTTGAGATTTCCAACTTTAATTGTTTCTAGTATTATTCTAGTACTAGCTATTTTACTATGGATTACTGGTATAATATTAGAAGTTATTAATAAAAAACATAAACAATTATTTGAATTATATTTAAATATAGTCAAAAGTAATAAATAGCATAAGGGTGATACATTATGATAATCTTTGGGATACTTTTTTTATTAAAATTAGGAATAGATTTAAAATTTTTAAAATTAAAAATTGATAGAAAATTTATCATCCATAATATTTTTACTCTTATTTTAGGAGGTATTATAATTTTTGGATGTAATAATTTTGCATCAAGGATATCTTTTTCTTTTCTAGATAAAACCTTAATTTTAATTATTTATTTACTTTTAATGATGTTAGTTGCTAATTATCAAAGGGTTAAAACTTTAAAAGAGAAAAATCTTTTTAATAAATATTTAGTAGTAATTATTTTGGCTTTAGTTATAAGTGGTATTTTTGAAATAACTATTTGTAATTTTAAATTTTTTAAAACTTTGAATTATCATCCAATAGTGTATAAGCAAAATAAATTAACAGAAGTGCCATGTATTAATACATGTTACGAGATAGATAATATAAATAAAGAAATTAAAAATATTTATGTGGAAACTAATTCCTTAGACAATTATAGTTTAAAAATTAAAGCAACTGATTCTGGGAATGCTCTTTATTATGCTTTGCCCACTAGAGAGATAGCTCCTAAAGTTATTACTTCCCGATATATTAACTTAAATTTACGTGGTAAAAGTCAAAAAATATATTTAGAAATTAAAAATGAAAATATTCAACTGCAAAAAATAATTTTAAATGCCAAAGTTCCCTTATGTTTTAATAGTGCTAGATGTCTGCTAATTACTTTTGTTATATTCTTTCTTTATTTATTTAAAAGTAATTCCTATTTATTTAAACGTAAGTTAATTGCCTCATCTTCTAAAAAATCTATTATTTTATTATTAATAATCTTTAATGTAGCCATATTTGCTATAATTTTAAATCGGAATTTACATCCATTTTATAACGATTATGATTATTATAATCAATTAACCGAGAGTATTAAACATAAAAAAGTGACTATTGAAGATAAGAATCATTCTGAAGAAAAATTAAATAAAATGGATAATCCGTATGATAGTAGTTTACGAGAAGAAACTTTAGGGGATAAGAGTCACTATTTGTGGGATGCCGCATTTTATAAAGGCCATTATTATGTTTATTTTGGGATTGTGCCTGTTATCATGTTTTATTTACCTTTTAATCTTTTATTTCGTGCCAATTTACATACCACTTATTTAATTTTTCTTTGTACAATTGCGACGGTATGTTTAATGACTTTATTACTTTATAGATTAGTTAAATATAAGTATAAAAATTGCTCAATTGGAATGTTTCTTTTATTAAATTTTCTATTAGTTTATTGTACAGGTTTAGAACATATGGTTAAAGTGCCTGAGATATATTGTGCTCCTATTATTAGTGGTTTAATGTTTACTTTCTTAGGATTAAACATCATAAGTTCGATACTTACTTCCCAAAGATTTATAAAAACTAAAATGGTTTTGGGGTCTTTAAGTTTAGCCTTAGTAGCGGGTTGCCGGCCTCAATTATTGCTAGGATCGTTTTTAATGATTCCCATCTTACTTGCTTTTTATAACCAAAATAAAGCTAAAATTTCTAAAAAAGAATATTTAAAATATCTTCTTTGCCTAATTATTCCTTATTTAGTTGTAGGTATTTTGTTGATGTATTATAACTATATTCGGTTTGGATCACCTTTTGATTTTGGAGCAGCGTACAATTTAACAACTAATGATATGACAGCGAGAGGCTTTAAATTAGGAAGAATTCCTTTAGGCATATTTGTCTATTTATTTAATCCTTTAACTTTTCAAAATGTCTTTCCTTATTTAACCGAAACGCATTTAGTTACTAATTATATGGGTATTACAGTTTATGAATCAGTCTATGGTGGCCTTTTAGCAACAACTTTAATTTATTTGGTTAGTTTATTCTTGCCCAAATTTAAAAAGGTTATAAATAGTAAAATGATTTATTCGAGTTGCGTAATTATGTTAATATCTGCCTTTATCATTTTGATCTTTGATACACAACTGGCGGGGATATTATCAAGATATTTAACGGATTTTGCTTGGCTATTTGGTTTAGTTACAGTTATTATCTTATTAGCAATAGAAAATAAAGAGTTTAAATATAAAGATTACTTTCATAAAATAGTGGTTGTTTTAATTATTATGGCTCTTATATATCAATTCTTTTATCTTTTTTGTAGCAGTTATAATTATTTTAAAAACAGTAATCTAGATTTTTGGTTGTATTTGAAATATCTAATAGAGTTTTGGCTATAAGGCTATTATAAGTAATAATTTTATAATTTGTTTATCTATTAAAATAATGGTATTATTATAAAGAGGATTGAATATGAAAGATAAAGTAACAAAATTAATTAACGTAATAAAAAAAGATGGTATTATTGGTGGTACTAAGAAAATGATTAGATATTTTGCCTCCAATTATTTAAGTAAAATAAATGTCTTTTCCGCTTGGGAAATTAAAAAAAATCAAGAAAAATATATAAAAGAGTTAAAAACTATTTTCAAGGGTAAATATGATAGAGTCATAGTATGGCGTAATAATTTTGGGTGGAATGTTCCTTTATACCAAAGACCTCAACATATGGCTTTAGCTATGGCCTCTAAAAATACATTAGTCTTTTATGAAGTTACTACATTTACGGATAAAGTGAAAACCTTAAAAAAACAGCAAGAAAATTTGTATTTAGTTAATTTTAATAATAAAGAATATAGTAAATTAATTTTTAGCGAATTAGAAAAAATTAATAAGCCTAAATATCTAGAAGTTTATTCTACCGAATGGTTAATGAGTGCTAAAGATTTAAAAGAATATAATGAAAAAGGATATAAAATTATTTATGAATATATTGATGAATTAACTGCTGATATAGCGGGGACTAAAGAAATTCCCCAAAATATCTTAGATAAATTTCAATTTGCTTTAAAAGATAAAGAAAATGTTTATATTGTGGCTACGGCTGATAAACTTTATAATGATATTTTAGAAAAAAGAGGGCAAACTAAATTAATCTTTTCTACTAATGGAGTTGACTACGATTTCTATCAAAATTTCGAAGATTATAAATTAGAAAAGGAATATTTAGATATCATTCATAATGGGAAAATTAATATTGGTTATTATGGTGCCCTAGCTAAATGGTTTGATTATGATTTAATTCGTAAAATAAATGCGACAGACAAATATAACATTATTCTCTTTGGGGTAAAATATGATGATTCTTTTGATAATGCGCAGATTAGTCTTTTAAAAAATGTTCATTATATGGGAATAAAAGAATATAAAATTTTAAAATACTATGCTAAAGAAATCGATATCTTAACTATCCCTTTTTTAATCAATGATATTACTAAATCTACCTCGCCTTTAAAATTATTTGAATATATGGCGCTGCATAAACCGATTGTGACAACAGCTATGGACGAATGCTTAAAATATAAATCCGTAATGACTGCCAAAAGTGGGCAAGAGTTTTTAAAAAAACTCGAAATAGCTTATGAAAATCGTCATGATAAAAAATATATTAAACTATTAGATAAAGAAGCCCAAGAAAATTCTTGGGATGAGAAATCCCAAATTTTAATTGAGCATTTACAAAGTGAAGAAAGTGAATTATTATGATAACGAAAATAAAAAAATTATATAAAAAATATGAAGAAATAGTCAATTATTTAATAGTGGGCGTGTTAACTACGGTTGTTAGTTTAGCTTTATATTATCTTTTAGTATTTACGATTTTAAATCCTGATAATGCCATTGAGTTGCAAATTGCAAATGTGTTATCTTGGTGTGGGGCTGTAGCTTTTGCTTTTGTTACTAATCGCAAATATGTCTTTAAAAGTCAAAATAAAAATATTAAAAAAGAAGCCGTATCCTTTGTATCTTCACGGATTTTAACTTTATTAATGGATATGGGAATTATGTTTTTAAGTGTTACTATTTTAAAAATGAATGATAAGATTGCCAAATTAATAAGTCAAGTTGTTATCACGATTGCCAATTATGTTTTTAGTAAATTATTTGTTTTTAAAAAGCAATAATTCATAATTTAAGATCATTTGAGTACACTAATAATATGAAAAAATGGATTTATATATTAATTAGTAGTGCTCTTATTTTTATTTTAAATTTTCCGGCTCATTTTCTATTTGAGTTTTTACCCTTTAATTTAATTGGGTATTTTTTCCCAGTTAATGAAAGTATTTTTCAACACATGAAAATGTTATTTACTTGTGTCATAATCTTTTATTTAATCTTAAGAATATTTAAAAATAAACTTAGTTTCCTTAATTTATGTACCGCTGCTTTAGTTAGTGCTTTAGGGTCTATTGGGAGTTTTTTAGCCATTTATTTACCAGTATACTTTTTGTTGGGTGAAAATATGATATTTACTTTTATATTATTATTTCTAGCAATTGTGTTTGGTCAATATATAGCTAGTTTCATTTTATTAAAAAAAGATTACAAATATCTAAATTATATTAGCTTATTTATAATCTTAATTATTTTAATTTTAAATGCTTCTTTAACTTATAATCCGTTAAATAATTTCTTTTTCTTAGATAAAATGCATAAAACTTATGGTGTTGTTTATAAACGTTAGAACAAATTTTTAAAAGCTTCTAAGCTCGTTTGGCGATAGACATAAATTCTTCGTAAAGAATATTGATTTAGATTAGCTGGATTTTCTCGACCTTTAATTGTGCTCAGAGCATATTGATAATATTTTTTGGTAATGGCTATAACTCGATTATCAAAACTTCCGGTAGGATAAGCAATAATATCAATTGGTTTTCCCGTAATTTCTTGTAATTGTTGTTGACTAGTTTTTACTTCCTCTTCGATTTGGTCTTCTGTTAAAGTGGCTAAGGCTTTATGAGTAACAGTATGCGAACCTACTTCAATTAAAGGCGAACTTGCCATTTCTTGGAGCTCACTCGTATTCATATAAACATCACCATTTATCCAACCGCTAATGATATAAATATTAGCTTTTATATTGTATTTTTTTAAAATAGGATAGGCATTGGTATAGACATCTTTATAACCATCATCAAAAGTTATGATTATCGGTTTTTGATACTTATTTGCTTTTTTTATATCACTAGTAAATATTGGAGTATAGTCATTTTCTACTAAATACTGCATTTGTTTTTCAAATTCTGCTACTTTTACAAATAAACTCGCATCGCCCCAATAATCATCAAGCACACCGTGATAACATAAAATCGGAACGCCGTTTTCTTTTTTTGCTTCTTTAGGTGTTTCTGCCTTTTTTAGTTGGACATTTAAAGCAAGATTGTATTTAGTACTAAAATTTTGGAGTTGTTCCACAGTTTCTTGGTCTTCACACCAATAAACATCCTCTTTGGCATAATAGTTTTTATTATTTTTTAAAGTTGTTAAATCCTCTTTTAAAGTATTTAATTTATTAAGATATTCTTCCCGTTTTGTTTTTTCCTGTTTTAAATTTTTGATAAAATCATGACTCTTATAAATAGCTATAATGGTCTTTTGATCTATTTGGGTATTACTAATTTTAGGAAGCTTTTTTTCTGTCAAAGTATCTAAAAGTTCTATATTATATTTTTCTTGTTCGGCTGTAATAATATTTAATATTTCCTCAATCTGCGGATTGTTTAAATTTTTCTGGAGATTATTTTGCTCAAAATTTTCCCAATTTATTTCTTGATTTTTTTGATTTTCTTTAATAATCTCGTTAAAAAAATATTCTACTTCATTAGTCGGTTTTTCTTTAATTTCATTTTTTATATAAAAATTAAATTCTCGTTTCGTATTAGCTATAATTTTCTCTTCTTTTTTCTTTTGCTTATTTTGATAATTTTTATAGATAAAACAACCACTAATTAAACTTAGCGAAACAATAATCGCACTAAGTAAGAGAATCTTGTTTTTCATTTCACACCTTCATTTTTTATTTTAGCACATTGCTTTAATAAAATACATTAAATCTTAATGTAAAATATCTGCAAAAAAATTTTTTTATTTGCCAAAATTTTGATATAATTAAGAAGAAAAAGAGAGGTAATTATTATGAATGAAAAAGGATGGTAATTTTATGAACGAAAAAGAATATAAAGAATATAATGAAAGGGAGTTAGATAAAGTTATAGCGGGGACAACATATGAGATAGGCCAAAACCAAGCTTTAAAATATCCTCAAATGTATCGAGTTGTTAGCGTTGAACAAATAAATAAACAATTTGATTTACATGAAGATAGACCTGAACCTGTTTTTGATACAAAGCAAATAACCGAAGAAGAATTAAACTATTTAAAAGAGCATACCCATTTAGGTCCGATTGCTGCTTTAAAATTGGCTAATGCTAAAAGTATCAATTTACAATTAGCTACGGAGTTAGAATATGAGCTGCGTACTAGAGCTTGGGAACGCATATGTGAAAAAGCTTGGAAACGATATGGTGATGGCCAAAGTTTATCGGAGTTTGCTTATGATACTTTAAGCCAACAATTAACTAATAATTATGGTGGACCTCGTCGTTAAAACAGATATAATCTGTTTTTTTCTTGCATTGCAAATAAAAGTTCCTTTTTGTATAATATTTTAGGTGATAGAATTGGATAATAGTGTTATAAATAATTTAATCAAAACTTTAAATTTAGAAGAAAAACAAATCATAGCTGTTTTAGATTTACTAGAACAAGGAGCAACAATTCCATTTATAGCTAGATATCGTAAAGAAAAAACAGGCAATCTAGATGAAGAACAAATTCGGGAAATAGAAAAAACTTATGATTATCAAAATAATTTATTAAAAAGAAAAGAAGATGTCATTCGCTTAATTGCCGAAAAAGGATTATTAACCGAGGATTTGCAACAACAAATTTTAGACTGCTTAAAACTTACGGAAGTAGAAGATTTATATCGTCCTTATAAAGAAAAGAAAAAAACTAAAGCTAGCGAAGCTATTAAAATGGGATTAGAACCACTGGCTAAAAAGATAATGGCTTTTCCTACCCAAGGCACTATAGCGGAATTATGTAAGGGCTTGGATATGGAACCTGATAAGGCTATCGAAAATGCTTCTTATATAATAAGTGAATGGATAAGTGATAATGCGTATTATCGTAAATGGATTAGAAATTTTATTTATAATAATGGGTTCATTACTTCTAAAAAGAAGAAGGATGCTATAGATGACAAGAAAAAATACGAAATATATTATGAATTTCAAGAAAAAATTAAATATATTAAACATTATCGTTTGTTAGCTTTAAATAGAGCCGAAGAAGAAAAAGTTATTACGGTTTCTTTAGAATACGACAAATTAAAAATAACTGATTTCTTAGAAAGTAAGATTATTAAAAATCCTAATTCTTTTGTAGTAGATATTGTAAAAGAGGCTAGTAAAGATAGTTTAAAAAGATTAATTTTACCTTCAATAACCCGGGAGATAAGAAATGAACTGACCGAAATTAGTGAAAAAAAAGCTATCGAAACTTTTAAAACTAATTTAGAACATCTTTTATTAACTAGACCAATAAAAGGTAGTAGAGTTTTGGGCTTTGATCCTGCTTTTAGGACTGGTTGTAAATTGGCTGTATTAGATGAAGCAGGAAATGTTTTAGATATTAAGGTTATTTATCCTACAGAACCTCATAATGATTTTGAAAACTCCCAAAAAGTTTTACTTGATTTAATAAATAAATATCACATTAATTTAATAGCAATTGGTAACGGAACAGCATCCCGCGAAAGTGAAAAATTTGTTTCCGAAGCCATAAAAGGTTTAGATGTTAAATATACAATTGTAAGTGAAGCGGGAGCCAGTGTTTATTCGGCGTCCAAATTAGCTATTGAAGAATTTCCTGATTTAACAGTGGAAAAAAGAAGTGCCATAAGTATTGGAAGGAGAGTCCAAGATCCCTTATCAGAGCTTGTAAAAATCGATCCGAAATCTATCGGGGTTGGGGAATATCAACATGATGTTAATCAAAAAGAGTTAGGCGAATCTTTAGAATTTACAGTTTCCAAAGTAGTTAATGAAGTAGGTGTTAATATCAATACCGCTTCAAAAAGTATTTTAAAGTTTGTTTCTGGATTAACTAAAGGAGCAATTGATAATATTTTAAAATTTAAAGAAAAGGCCAACTTTAAAAATCGAGAAGAAATTAAAAAATTAAAAGGAATAACTCCAAAAATCTATGAACAAGCTATTGGTTTTTTAAGAATTAATAACGGTGATAACATGCTTGATAAGACGGGAATCCATCCCGAAAGCTATGATGTTACTAACAAATTATTAACACTATTAAATTTGGATATTAAAGACATTAATAAAGACGAATTTAAAGAGAAGTTAAATACTATAAGCACTTTAGAAGTAACTAAAGATATTGGAACTGATGAATATACTTTAAAAGATATTATTAAAGAACTTCTAAATCCTGGTTTAGATCCGCGTGATACTTTAGAGGCCCCTATATTAAAAAGTGATATTTTACATATTGAAGATTTAAAAAAAGGCATGGAGTTACAAGGTACAGTGCGCAATGTGGCTTCTTTTGGTGCTTTTGTAGACATTGGCCTTCATGATGATGGACTTATCCATATTTCCAAAATGGCTAAAGAGTTTGTTTCTAATCCTTTGGATATTGTTAATGTAGGGGATATAGTAACTTGTTATGTAGATGATGTGGATTTAGAAAAACAAAAAGTATCATTAAGTTTAATAAAATAATATTTTCACAAACAAACCTTAAATGGTTTACATTATAGCGTAAACTTTTTATGGTTTGTTTTGACAAAAATAAGTGGGATTAGTATAATAAATACGTAAAATGGTAGGAAGGAGGTAAGTATGCAAACATTATTAACTGATTCGCAAATTGCTACAGCTGAAAGTTTAGCTGAGCAAATCAATACAATTCCGGGATTAATTAGAACTTCAGTTACCACTTTTGAAAGTGTTATTAATAATGCAACAATTAATGCTTGGATTACTGATACACAAGTAGGTGCTGAGACTAAAACAAAAGTTGATCATAACAATGATACTTTAAATAGTTTAGCAGGTGATATCACAGAAATTTATCAGACAACAATGCAATTAATTTCTGCATCTAAAAGAAGTAACGCTAATCCCTAATTAAATATTTAGAAAGGATGGATATAATATGGCTAATTTAAGTATACAAGAAGTGGAAGCATTAGAGACTACAGCTGAAAGATTTGATCAAGAAATCAATAATCTAAAAAAGAATCTTGAAACTTTAACAACAGATGGTTCTGGATTGCTTTATGATTTAAAACAAACTGTTGGACCAGATTCTGATTTAGGTGCTACTATTTCTGCTGTCGGTGGAAGTGTAATGAGTGCACAAAACCAAGCTATTAATTCATTAACTCAAATTAAAACAATTATTGATACTAAAATAGCTGAAGCCAAAGCATACAATGCTCAAGCTCAAGCTGGATTCTCTAATTCAACTTCATCAATTAATAGTCGAACTTTTGAATAATAGGTATATTTTATTTTAATCGACTTTAAATAATTTTGTGGGGAGATAATAGAATTATTATCTTCTTTTTTGTGTTTTATGTTGCACTTTTTATGAAAATAATATTTAATTTTATATATTTAAATGTTATACTATTTATAGTAGATAAAAAGGAGATTGGCTATGATTATATATATAATTACAGATATTAACAGACTATTTACTTATAATCTCCCTATCAAAATTGAAGGAAACTATTGGATCCACTATTCTAATAAAGAGAGCGAGAAAATCAATTTATTAAATGTTTCAGAATGTAATGGTCAATGGATTATTAAAGTAAACGAAGGTTTTCAATTATATGATAATGGTGAAGTTGTAGATAAAAGTATATTAAAAACTAATAGTTTTTATTTTGTTAAAGATTTATTTAACGATACTTTAATAACGATATTTTGTTCTAATGTAAATGATGATTTCCAATATTATGATATTAGTGGTTCACGAGAAATAATGATTGGAAGTACACCTGGCTGTAATATTGTCTACAATAATACTTTAATTGCTGGTAATCAAGCAAAAATAGTAAATAATAATGGTCAATACTCGGTAATAAATTTAAGACCAGACAAAGCTAATGTCTTTGTAAATAAATATTCAATAGGCAACGATTATAGTATTCATCATGGAGATATTGTATTTATATTGGGACTTAAGATAATCATATTAGGGAATATTTTAATAATAAATAATCCTGCTACTAGTGTTACTGTAAATTTACCATTCTATGATAAAAATTTATTGCTTGATGACACTCCTGAAGTAACTGATGATGATTCAAATGTAACTGTATATACAAAAAAAGATTATTTTAATAGATCTCCTCGTTTTCGAAGTAAAATTAATACATTAGATATTACAATTGATGATCCTCCAGCCAAAAAAAATGAAGATGATACACCTGCTATTTTAACAGTTGGCCCAATGCTTACGATGGGAATGACATCTGTAGTTATGCTTTTTACTTCTGTTAATAATGCTGTAAAAAATCAGACGGGAATTGTTTCTGTACTTCCTCAAATGATCATGGCAATAGCTATGATAGGGACTATGGTTTTTTGGCCAACAATAACAAGGAATTTTAAGCAAAAACAAAATGATAAAAATGAAACAAAAAGAAGAGATAAGTATGAACTATATATTCAATCACTTCGTCAAAGAATAGTTAATAATATTACAAAACAAAGACAGATTTTAATGGAAAATCATATTTCTGTTGAAGATTGTATTCAAATTATTACTAATAAAAGTACTCGTTTATGGGAAAGAATAATCGAAGAAAATGATTTTTTAGTTGTTAGATTAGGACTTGGAACTGTACCTTTAGATATCGATATTCAATATAAAAAAGAAAATTTTGTTTTAGAAGATGATATATTAAAAGATATTGTTCAAAACCTTGTTGATGAAGCTCATAATATTAGTGGAGCTCCAATAACTGTTTCATTACTTCAAAAAAATATTACTGGGGTAGTTGGAGATTATGATTTGTCTGCTAGTTTTTTAAAAGGAATTTTATTGCAACTTTTAACATTTTATTCGGCCGATATTTTAAAAATAGTTATTTTTACTAATGAGGCTAATGAACATAATTGGACTTGGATTAAAGAACTACAGCATTGTTGGGACAATGAACAAGAAAATCGTTATTTTGCTTCATCTAGTGACGATGTTAAAGATGTAATTAGATTACTTGATAAAGAATATGAATTAAGAACGGAGTCGAATAATAATTCTGAATCAAATAGTAATTCTGAAAAATCTAACTACCAAAATTTTATGCCTTATTATTTAATTTTGTGTGACGATTATAATATGGTATCTGATAATTCGTTTATTAAAAAATTATTGGCAAGTAACGAAAATTATGGTTTTAGTATTGTTATATATAATGAGATGTTATCAGCTTTACCAAATCAAGCCAGCTGTTTTATTAATATTAATAAAGATGTTTCCGGAGTCATTGAAAAAGAACTTAGCACAAATACTCAAAAGGAATTTATGATCGAAGCACCAACCAATGATGATATTGAAAAATGTGCTAGGATTTTAGCCAATATTCCGGTCTTGTCTACCTCTAAATCTAAGGGATTACCTGAGTCCTGTGGATTATTAGAAATGTATAATGTTGGAAAAGTTGAAGGGCTTAATTCATCAAGTCGTTGGGTCCAAAATGATCCGACTGTTTCTTTAGCTGCTCCTATTGGCATTGATTCTAACGGAGATTTATTTAAGTTGGATCTTCATGAAAAATTTCATGGACCGCATGGTTTAATTGCGGGGATGACTGGTTCTGGTAAAAGTGAATTTATAATAACTTTTGTTTTATCATTAGCCATAAATTATCATCCTAATGAAGTTGCTTTTGTTTTAATCGATTATAAAGGAGGAGGTTTAGCTTTAGCTTTTGAAAATAAAGAATTAGGAATTAGGCTTCCTCATATAGCGGGGACAATTACCAATTTAGATGTCACCGAGTTAAATAGAGCCTTAGCTTCTATTGAAGCTGAACTAAAAAGAAGACAAAGTGAATTTAATAATGCTCGTGATATTTCTGGAGAAAGTACCATAGATATATATAAATACCAAAGATTATACCGAGAAGGGATAGTGAAAAAACCAATTCCTCATTTATTTTTAATTAGTGATGAGTTTGCGGAGTTAAAAGCGCAACAACCTGAATTTATGGATCAACTTATCAGTACTGCTCGTATTGGTCGTAGTTTAGGTGTGCATTTAATTTTAGCAACCCAAAAACCAGCGGGGGTAGTAAATGATCAAATTTGGAGTAATGCCAAGTTTAAAATATGTTTGAAAGTTCAAGATCAAGCGGATAGTAAGGATATGATTCGAGTTCCTGATGCTGCAGAGTTAAAACAAGTAGGAAGATTTTATTTGCTTGTTGGTTATAATGATTATTTTGCTATTGGGCAATCAGCTTATTGTGGTATGCCTTATATTCCATCTGATGTTATTAAAAAAAGTGTGGATACATCTTTAAACTTTGTTAATAATGTGGGTTACGTTATTAAAAGTATTGATGATTTTAAAACTGTCGATACAGAAGCGCAGGGTGAAGTTCTTTTGAATGTCGTAAAATATATTTCGGCGCTTGCCCAAGAACAAAATATAGTTGTTGATAGATTATGGCTAGATAGAATACCAAACATAATTTATGTTAGCGATTTAATTACTAAATATAATTATCATAAAGAAGATTATGTTATAAATCCGGTAATTGGTGAATATGACGATCCTTCTAGACAAATGCAAGGATTAGTGACCTTACCTTTAACCGAACTAGATAACACTTTGATTTTTGGAATGACTGGTTCTGGAAAAGAAGATTTATTAGCCACTTTAATTTATTCTTGTATAACTACTTATACGACTTCCGAAATTAATTTCTATATAATTGATTGTGGATCGGAAACTTTAAAAATGTTTGCAAAAGCTCCACAAGTTGGTGATGTCATGTTAATTGCCGAAGGAGAGAAAATAGCCAATTGTTTTAAATTATTGATGGATGAATTTGTGGAAAGAAAAAAATTATTTGCTGATTATAATGGCGATATAAAAGTCTATAATAGTATGAGTGCAAATAAAAAACCATATATTATTTCTATAATTAATAATTTTGATAACTTTTTAGAAAGTTATGCAAATTTAGAGGAATCAGTGTCTAAATTAAGTCGAGAAGGTATGAAGTATGGTATATTATTCATTGTTGCTGGGAATACAATTAATTCTGTTCGATTTAAATTAAGACAAAATTTCCTTAATACTATTTGTTTAAGATTGATGGATCCATATGAGTATAATGATGCTTTTAATATCCGAAATAAAGTTATTCCTTCGGAAAATAAAGGAAGAGGCTTAATCAAAAAAGATGAAGTATATGAATTTCAAAGTGCTAGTATTTGTCCAGAAGAAAATAAAATGGAATTTATTAAAAATTTATGTAATAAGTTAAATGAAGGCATTGCTCTAAAAGCTCCAAAAGTGCCAATTTTACCTGAGCATGCTAACATTGAATATTTTGAAAATGAAACATTAAATTTAGAGGCTTTACCAATTGGGGTTGAAAAAGAAACTTTAAAAACCGCAACCTTTAATTTTAAAGAATTTCCTATTTCAATAATTTCGGCTTCGTTAGCTAAAAATTTAACTAATTTTGCTAACGGGTTACTTCAAATGCTCGTAAAAGTAGATAATACAAAGGTTATAGTTTTAGATGCTGTTAATTTTTATAAAACGAGGGTAAATCAAGTTACTTATTATACAGAGAATTTTGATAATGTTATAACTAATTTAAATAACTTAATCCAAAACAATTTAGAAACTCAAAATGTATCCGAAAATGTTGTCCTAGTAATTACTGGTCTAAATGATTTATTATCAACACTTGACTTAAGTATTAAAAAGGAATTTACAAACAATATTAAATTGTTGAAAAATATATCTTTTATGAGAATAATAGTTGTGGATGCTATTGATTCAATTAAACCATTGAATTATGAAGATTGGTTCAAATCTTCTATAAGTCCAAGTTATGGTATATGGGTAGGTAATGGTATAAGTGATCAAACAATACTAAAAACTACTGGTAACTTCCGTCAATTATCAGCTGAGATTAAAAATGATATGGGCTATGTCATAATTGAAACCGCTCCAATTCTAGCTAAGTTGTTAGAATACACAGAAAAAAATTCCCAAGAAGTAGAGGTGTTATAATGAGTAATAAAATATTAATTGAAGTATATGTTCCCCTAATTGAACTAAGATATGATGTTTTTATACCTATTAATAAAAAAATAAAAAATGTCACCCGTCTTTTAAATATGGCTATTGTTGATTTGTCTAATGGCAGCTGGCCAGCCGATAAAAATGTTCGCTTATATGATAGAGCTAGTGGATTTCTTTTAGATCCCTTAAAAAATGTCAAAGATGCTGGGCTAGTTAATGGCTCCCAGATTATCTTGTTTTAAAAATCTAGTTATCTAGATTTTTTTCTATTAGAAGAATATTTAATTTATTTTTAGAAAAAATATAACTAGTTTGATTATTAGCATTAATTATTATACAATTATAAAGAAAAGAGGTATTTTATGTGCGGTATAGCTGGCTTTGTAAGTCAAGAAAAAAATAAAAAGAAAATATTAAAAGCTATGTGTGATCGAATAATTCATCGAGGTCCGGATGGGGAAGGATATTATACGGATGAAAATGTGGCTTTAGGTCATCGACGCCTAGCAATTATTGATTTAGATCTTGGCTCTCAACCCATGTTTAATGAAAATCAAAATATTATTGTTATTTTTAATGGAGAAATATATAATTATATTGAATTAAGAGCGCAGCTTAAAAAAAAGGGCCATAAATTTGCTACAAATTCGGATACCGAAGTGTTAGTGCATGGTTATGAAGAATGGCAAGAAGAACTACCGACTAAATTACGAGGCATGTTTGCTTTTGTCATTTGGGATAAAAAAAATAAAAAATTATTTGGAGCTCGAGATCACTTCGGAATAAAGCCTCTTTATTACACCCAGATTGGTGATACTCTCTTATTTGCTTCCGAAATAAAATCCTTTTTAGAATATCCCACTTTTAAAAAAGAATTGAATAAAGAGATTTTAGGACCTTATCTTTCTTTTAACTATGTCCCAACTGCCGAAACTTTCTTTAAAGGCGTTTATCGTTTGGATCCCGGATATTCCTTGACATATCAAGAAGGTAAATTAAATATAAATCAATACTTTAAGTTAACATTTGCTCCTCAAGAAAGGGATTTTGCAACTATTGTTGAAGAAATTAGTCAGGTCATGGAAGATAGTGTTAATAAGCACATGTTAAGTGATGTAGAAGTAGGTTCTTTTTTATCTAGTGGTATCGATTCATCCTATATTGTTTCTTTAGCTAAACCAGATAATACATATACAATAGGGTATGATATTCCGAAATATAATGAGGCTGATTACGCCAAAGATTTAACTCAAAGGTTAGGAATTAAAAATAAAAGCAAAAAAATCAATAAAGATGAATACTTAAAAGTCATTCCCAAAATAATGTATCATATGGATGAACCCTTAGCTGATGCTTCGGCTGTTGCTTTATATTTCGTTTCTCAACTTGCTGCTAAGGATGTTAAAGTTGTTTTATCAGGGGAGGGAGCCGATGAATTATTTGGTGGCTACAATACTTATAGAGAAAGTGTAGATTATAATTTTTATAATAAAATTCCTTTTGTAATAAGAAAAATAATTTCGAAGATTTGTAGTATCTTTCCGGAACATCGCGGGATTAACTTTTTAGTAAGACGTGGCCAATCTCTAGAAGAATCATACATTGGTGTTAATAAGGTCTTCTCGGAAAAAGAAGCAAAAAAAATTCTTAATATACCCGTTAAAATTAAAAATAAAGATTTAACTCAAAAATATTTTGCGGAGCAAAAAAATCAAGATGAGATTATCCAAAGACAAGCGATTGATATTAATTTTTGGCTAATTAAGGATATCTTTGCTAAAGCAGATCGCATGACTATGGCTAACTCTTTAGAAGGTAGAGTCCCTTTTACCGATATTGAAGTCTTTAAAGTAGCTCGTAGTTTACCAAAAAATGCCAAAGTTACTAAAGAAAATACCAAAGTAGCTTTAAGAGAAGCAGCTCATAAGGTAATTCCTAATGAATCTTATAAAAAGAAAAAATTAGGGTTCCCAGTGCCTTTAAGAGAATGGATGAGAGAGGAAACTTATTATAAAGAAATAAAATCCAAATTTAATTCGAATATTGCTAAAGAATTATTTAATAATGAAAGAATTATAAAATTGCTAGATGATCATTATCACAGTAAATGTGATAATTATAAAAAGATTTGGACAATTTATTGTTTTATCATCTGGTATCAAGTGTTTTTTGAAGAATCTTAAAAATACTTGACATAAAATTTGAGGAAAATTCGGGCATTAGTAATTAATTTAAGAAAAATATGGTATCATGATAATAGGTGATTGTATGTATAAAACTTTAAAAGATATAGATGTAAAAGATAAAAAAGTAGTATTAAGATGTGATTTTAATGTGCCTATTAAAGATGGGAATATTTTAGATGATAATAAAATTCGTGCTTCCTTAGAAACTATTAAATATTTAATAAACGAAAATGCCAAAATAATTATCTTATCCCATTTAGGGAAAATAAAAGATAAGTCTGATTTACGAAAAAATACCTTAACTCCTATTGCCCAACATTTATTAAAATTAATAACCGCTGATCCAGCATGTGCAGGATCAAAGGTAATTTTTTCTAATCGGACAAGAAGTAATGCTTTAAAAGAAAAAGTCGACGGTCTAAATTCCAAAGAAATTTTAATTATTGAAAATACTCGTTATGAAGATTACCCAAGTAAATACGAAAGTAATTGTGATGAAGAACTTTCTAAGTTTTGGGCTTCTTTAGGAGATATTTTTGTTAATGACGCTTTTGCTTGTGCACATAGAGTTCATGCTTCGACAGTGGGAATTGCTAAATATTTACCAAGTTGTATCGGTTTCCTTTTCCAAAAAGAATTAGATTCCTTAAATAAGTATGTTTTAAATGCTGATCATCCTTTTACAGTTATTATGGGGGGAGCTAAGTTAGAAGATAAAATAAATGTTATTAAAAAATTACTACCTATTTGTGATCATTTATTATTAACAGGAGGTATAGCCAATACTTTTTTAAAAGTTTTAAATATTAAAATTGGTTTTTCTTTAGCTTCGCAAGATGGAGAGTTACTAGCTGATATTAAACAGATGTTATTAGAATATAAAAATAAAATTGTTTTGCCTTTTGATGCGATAGTGGGAAGTAGCTATGAAAAAGAATATACAAATTATAAAACAATCAATAATATTGAAGATAATGAAATCATCTATGATTTAGGTTCTAAGACTTTAGATAAATATAAACAATATATCAATAAATCAAAAACTATTTTTGTAAACGGTACAGCGGGTTTATACGAAGATGATAGATATTCTAATGGGACAAAAGAACTATTAAATATTTTAAATGATGCTGAGGCAAATGTTATTTTTGGCGGAGGAGACTCCGTAGCAGCTGTCCATAAATTTTTACCTACTAATGATTTTACATATCTTTGTACTGGAGGCGGAGCTACCTTAGAATACATTGCCAATGGTAATTTGCCTGTTTTAAAAGCCTTAGAATCTAAGGAGGAAGAGGGATATGAAATACTTGATTTTTAATTTAAAATCTAAATTAAATTATCAAGATTTAGAAAGTTATTATAAACCTTTAGTTACCTATCAAAAAGACATTGTTATTGTGCCCAGTTATCTTTATCTAAACTACTTTTTAGAAAAAGGTTTTACAGTTGGAGCTCAAGACGTTTCTAAATTTCCTAAAGGTAATTTCACCGGTGAAGTAAACGCCGAAGCTTTAAAGTCTATTGGGTGTGAATTTGTATTAATCGGTCATTACGAAAGAAGAAAATATTTTAAAGAAAAAAAAGAAGATTTAATTTCAAAAATCAAAGAAGCTTTAAGTCAAAATTTAAAAATAATATTATGCCTTAGCGAAAATAAGAGCAAATATAATTTTAAAATAATAAAAAAACAAATAGATGAAATCTTTTCGCAACTTTCTATCGACGATTTAAAACAAATCATATTAGCCTATGAGCCTTCTTTTCTAATTGGACAAAGCTCTTTAATTGATATTAAAAAAGTATCTAATATTATAAATAACCTTAATGCTTATGTGCTTAATAAGTATTATTTGCAATTAGATATAATTTATGGTGGAAGTGTTAATTTAAATAACTTTGAAAAGTTGAAACAACTGCCAGTTTCGGGATTTTTAATTGGCGAAGTATCGACACAACTAGACGAGGTTTTGACACTTTTAGAAAAGGCCAAACAATAATCGACATTCTTTTACAAATGTTTACAGAATAAGACAAAGTATTCTCTAGTAATTTGATTTCATCTTTTATATAATTAACTTGCGTGCAGTAAATAAGGAAGGATAGAAAAGATGGAAAATAAGATAAGGGTTCTGATTATTGATGATAATGAAAATATCATCAATATGGCTAAAGAACATTTTAGTAGTCACGCAGTAATTGATATAGTTTTAGATAGTCAAGATGGAGAAGAGGGATTTAATTTAATCAAAGACAGACAAAAAGATTATGATGTCATTGTCATGGATTTAATTCTTCCTAATAAAGAGGGACTATCAATATTAGAAGATTTAAAAAAATTAAAATTAGAAAAAAAGATTATCGTTTTAACAAGTTATAATAAAGATGATACAATTCGCAAAGTAAGTGAGTATGGTGTTAATTATTATATGTTAAAACCTTTTAATTTCACGGATTTAGAAAAAAGAATATTAGATATTTATGAAGGCGTAACACCCAAAGAAAATCTGGCCGATAAAAAAATAGAATTATCTATTACAAAGATATTACATTCTTTAGGAGTGCCTTCGCATATAAAAGGATATCAATATATAAGAGATGGAATTTATTTAATGTATAAAGAACCTAATCTCGTTGGCGGAATTACCAAGGAGTTGTATCCGGAAATAGCCGGAAAGTATGCTACTACTTCTTCTCGCGTAGAAAGAGCTATCCGTCATGCGATTGAAATCAGTTGGAACAGAGGCGACTATGATTTAATGGAAGAAATATTTGGCCATAGTGTTGACTACGACCGTGCTAAACCAACTAATTCAGAATTTATTGCAACTGTCGCTGATAAATTAAGATTAGATGATCGCTTAATAAAATTATAGAAAATAGAAATTTTCTATTTTTTTGCCAAAAAAAAGGAAATGAAGATTAAAAGTATAATATACCTAATGTAAGGAATAAACTTAC
>CANRFQ010000007.1 GCA_947629935.1 uncultured Bacilli bacterium
TATATTGTTTCTTCAAATGTTATATTACAACTTGTATTTTGATTTATATTTGTAAAAGTTACTTTATTTCCTGTTGTCGTTGCTGTTACTCCATTTCCACATGTTACGCTTATTTTACTATATCCAGGATTTGGAGTTACTTCTATAGTTTGACTACTATTTGTTGCTAATTGGTATATTTTGCTTGTGGAATTATTTATCATTCCGTTTTGGACATTTACTTTTAATTGATATTTCTGCGTTGTATCTTTATTTTTTTGATATACTGCGTATAATGTTGTATTTTTTTTGAATGAAATTTCTTCTTTACTTTTATATTGTGCGGTTTTTGATATGGAACTTTTACTCCACCCTAAAAATTCATATTCTTTCTTAATTGGTTTATCACCAATAATTGTGGTTGATGCACTACTCTTTGTTTTAGTTCCATCAGAAAATTCCCCGCCATTGGTATTATACGTTATATATATTTTCTTCTTTTCCGGTGTTGCTCCACTTCCATTACATTTCTTTTCTTTTAATTCATATTTCTTTTCATTTCCTTCTTGTATTATTTCAACATGATATTCTAGTTTATTTTTAACATCGCTTTCTTTAAGCCATCCTTTTTCTACTAAGGTTTCAACATCTATACAAATTTTTTTTGAGTCTTTTTCTTCTGGCTCCTCTGGTTCAGGTACATCTATATTCTCATCTTCGATATATCCACTTGCTGCAGTTTTTATAATGGTAGCTATCCTTTCGTTTTCTTTTTCTTGTTGTTTTTTCGTTAGTCCCACCATATTGATGGCTATTACACTCCCTATTAATCCTAGTAAGGCTATAGTGATAATGATTTCTATTAATGTAAATCCTTTGTTCTTCATAACCCACCTATTTAATTTATTTTATATTCTATATTTATTTTTTCTGGAATAGTTATATTTAAATCTTGAATATTTAACTCACTGTCCATTAAGTATTCTCCTTGAGAATTAATTTCAACATTAACATCTTCATAATAATTTAAAAGCACTTCGCCATTTTCATTTTTGATTATTATTTCGACGTTATTTATTTTTTGACTTTTACTTGAATTGTTTTTAATTACTGAGCTTATTAATATAGATGTATCTGTTATATTATAATTGTCTGTTGTTGCTTTAAAATTCTGTTCTACTTTTTCAGTTGGACTTTTTGGTGTAGTATTTGGATCTTTTTTAGAAAAATTATTCTTTAACGAAAAGATTAAAATCACTCCTACTATAATTATGAATATTATGCCAATTATAACTATAAGTTTCCTTTTTTCTTTCATATAATTTCCTCCTTGATTACAAGATGATTTAGAGTAATGTAAATCTGTGTTTCTCCATGTCATAGTCTCTAATCTACTTCTAGTATACCATATAGAATTAGTTTAAACAAAATTATGTTTTTAATATTAAAAAACATTGACTTAAATATGTCAATGTTAATAATAAATTTTTATTCGGCTATTATATCTTCATTATTATCAATAAATTGTTCCTCTAACATTTCACTTGGTTCATCACTCATAAACTCTTTTTCAAGTTCAATTTGAATATCACTATATTGTTTAGAACCAGTTCCGGCTGGGATTAATTTACCAATGATAACATTTTCTTTTAGACCTCTTAACATGTCAGTTTTACCTTTGATAGCAGCATCGGTTAATACTCTAGTTGTTTCTTGGAATGATGCCGCAGATAGGAATGAATCAGTTTCTAAGGCCGATTTCGTAATACCTAGCATAATAGGACGTCCTGTTGCCGGAACTCCGCCTTTTAAGATTACTGGTTTGTTTCCTTCCGTAAACTCTCTTAAAGAAACCGTTAATCCTGCAACAAAGTCGGTATCACCCTCATCAATAATACGCATTTTATTAATCATACGACGTGCAATTATTTCTACGTGTTTATCAGAGATATCAACACCTTGAGATTTATAGACTTTTTGAATCTCTTTTAAGATATATTGTTGAGCCGTGATTGGATCAGTAACAGCAAGCAATTCTTTTGGGGAAATTGCTCCTTCTGTTAATTTATCTCCTGCTTCTACTTTATCGTTTAAACTAACGCGTAATTTAGCTCCATAATTAGTTACATGTTCGCGAGCTTCCACATCGTTTTCCACAACAATTTTATATTTACCATTAGTCTCTTCAATTAAAGATACTTTACCATTTATTTCCGCAATAGTTGATTTAGCTTTTGGATTACGAGCTTCGAATAATTCTTCAACTCTTGGAAGACCTTGAGTAATATCCGCATCTCCACCATGCGCAACACCACCAGAGTGAAAAGTACGCATTGTAAGCTGAGTACCAGGTTCACCAATAGATTGGGCAGCCATGATACCAACAGCTTCACCGGTTTCAACTAAATTACCCGTAGCTAAGTTACGACCATAACAATGTTGACAAACCCCATTTTCGGTTTTACATGTTAAGACACTTCTAATTTCTACGGTTTTGATACCGGCTTTTTCAATCTTAACTATATCATTTTCCGTAATCATCACATTTTTATCTAAAATAACCTCTTTAGTTTCTGGATCAATAATTTTCTTAGCTGTAAAACGTCCTAAGATACGTTCAGCAAGTGGCTCAATAATAGTATTATTCTTAGTATCAACAAAGTCACTAACTTCAACACCTGTTAAACAGCCACAATCTTCTTCCCTAACAATGATATCTTGAGCAACATCAACAAGACGTCTTGTTAAATATCCAGAATCGGCAGTACGTAAAGCCGTATCGGCAGAACCTTTACGAGCACCGTGAGTTGATAAGAAGAATTCTGATACAGAAAGTCCTTCCATAAAGCATGATTTAATAGGAATTTCCACTGGCTCTCCATTTGGTTTAGCCATACAACCACGCATACCAGCAAGCTGCGTAAAGTTACCCGCATTACCACGAGCACCACTGTTCATCATCATGAAGATTGGATTTTTATGATCACCTTCACTAATTTTCTTTAATTCTGCTTCCACTTTATCTTTAGTATTATTCCAAATACTAATAACATTGTTATAACGCTCTTCTTCGGTAATTAAACCTCTTTGGAATTGTTTATTAATTTTATCAACAGTTCCCTGTGCCTCATTAATTATTTCTTCTTTTTCATTGCTTGTAACAACATCACTCATCGAAACTGTAATACCCGCAATAGTTGAATATTTAAATCCCAAATCTTTTAATTTATCAAGCATAATAGAAGTTTCTGTTGTTTTATATCTTTTAAATATTTGCGCAACAATTTTTTCTAGGGTTTTTTTAACAAATGGCGATACTAAAGGCATTTCTTTAATAGCAGCTTTAATATCAGTTCCCATTTCTAAGAAATATTTATTTGGCGTAATTCCTTCAATATTAGCATCTGTGCCCTCGTTAATATATGGGAAAGAATCAGGTAATATTTCATTAAAGATTAATTTACCGGCTGTCGTAATTAAGTATTTATTTTTTTGCGTATCTGTAAATAACTTATGTTTAAATGATGAAGTTGGTACAGCAATACGGGTGTGTAGAGAAATCTCTTTTCTTTCGTAAGCCATTAAAGCTTCATTAGCATTTTTATATGCCTTACCTTCATTTGGTAAATCCGCCTCTTCAATGGTAATGTAATAATTTCCCAATACCATATCTTGCGATGGAGTAACGATTGGTTTTCCATCTTTAGGACTTAAAATATTATTAGCACCAAGCATCAAAATACGCGCTTCGGCTTTAGCTTCCTCAGAAAGAGGAACGTGAACAGCCATTTGGTCACCATCGAAGTCAGCATTAAAAGCAGGACATACTAGGGGATGTAAACGAATAGCTTTACCACCAACTAAAACTGGTTCAAAAGCTTGAATACCAAGTCTATGTAATGTTGGGGCGCGGTTTAACATAACTGGATGTTCGGTAATAACATCTTCAACTATATCCCATACACATTCATCACGATTGTCTATTAATTTTTTAGCTCCTTTAATATTATGAGCTAAATCACGTTCAACAAGACCATGAATAACATGTGGCTTAAATAGTTCTAGAGCCATTTCCTTAGGAATCCCACATTGATACATTTTTAAAGATGGACCAACAACGATAACAGAACGACCAGAATAGTCAACACGTTTACCTAATAAGTTTTGACGGAAACGACCTTGTTTACCTTTTAACATACTAGATAAAGATTTTAGAGCTCTATTTCCCGCAGCAGTTACACTACGACCACGACGACCATTATCGAATAATGAATCCACTGCTTCTTGAAGCATACGTTTTTCATTTTGGACAATAATAGTCGGAGCTCCTAACTCTAATAACTTCTTTAAACGATTATTACGGTTAATAATACGACGATATAAATCATTTAAGTCACTAGTTGCAAAACGTCCACCATCAAGTTGAATCATAGGACGAAGCTCAGGAGGGATTACTGGTAAAACATCTAATACCATCCATTCTGGCTTATTATTGCTTTCTTGAAAAGCTACTAAGCAATCAAGTCTTTTAACAAGACGAATACGTTTTTGACCTTGGGTATTTTCTAATTCTTTACGTAATTCTTCTACTTCTTTATCAATATCAACATCAGCAAGTAATTTTTTAATGGCTTCGGCACCCATACCTACTGTAAAGCCATTACCGTATTTTTCATAATAACTACGATATTCTTTATCAGATAAAATTTGTTTTTTCTCTAAAGGGGCATTTCCTGGATCAATTACAACATAACTAACAAAATATAAAACTTCTTCTAGATCTCTTGGTGACATATCTAAAACTAAGCCCATTTTTGAAGGAACACCTTTAAAGAACCAAATATGTGAGCAAGGAGAAGCAAGTTCAATATGGCCCATACGTTCACGACGAACTTTGGAACGAGTTACTTCTACACCACAACGATCACAAACAACATTTTTATAACGTAATCTTTTATATTTTCCACAAGAACACTCATAATCTTTAGTAGGCCCAAAGATTTTTTCACAGAAAAGTCCATCTCTTTCTGGTTTTAATGTACGATAGTTAATAGTTTCAGGTTTTTTTACTTCTCCGTAAGACCAACTACGGATTTTTTCAGGAGAAGCAATACCAATTTTAATTCCTTTAAATTTATTTACCTCTATCATTACATTTCACCTTCTTCCTTTTCATCACCAGGAAATTCTAAATCATCTAAATCAGGTTCAAAATCTTCCTCTTCTTCTTCAAAAGGTTCTTCTTCAATTTCTTCTGGCTCCTCTGGTTCTGGTTCTTTAATGTTTTCTATTTCATCAACACGAATAGTTTCTTCACTATCTTCCTCGTTCTCAATTGTTTTTAAATCAAGAAGATTATCATCAGTATCTAAAATTTGAATATCTAAGCCCAAAGCTTGGAATTCTTTGATTAAAACTCTAAAACTTTCTGGAACTCCCGCTTGACTAACCGGTTTTCCTTTAACTAAAGCTTCATAAACTTTAACACGACCTACAACATCATCCGATTTGATTGTTAAGATTTCTTGAAGAACATGGGCAGCACCATAAGCATATAAAGCCCAAACTTCCATTTCTCCGAATCTCTGACCACCAAATTGGGCTTTACCACCTAATGGTTGTTGCGTAACAAGTGAATAAGGTCCAGTAGCACGAGCATGTAATTTATCATCAACCATGTGATGTAATTTAATCATATACATAACACCAACCGAAACTCTATTTTCAAATGGTTCACCCGTACGGCCATTATAAAGAATTGTTTTACCATCTTCGTCCATACCAGCTTCTTGCATTTGTTCTTTAATATCGTCAATTGTTGCTCCATCAAATACTGGTGTCGCATAATGAGTTCCTAATTTTTTACCAGCCATTCCTAAATGCAATTCCAGAATCTGACCAATATTCATACGAGATGGAACACCTAATGGATTTAGAATAACATCAACAGGAGTACCATCTGGTAAATATGGCATATCTTCTTCTGGTAAAACTAAAGAGATAACACCTTTATTACCATGACGTCCTGACATTTTATCTCCGACTTGGATTTTCCGTTTTTGAACGATGTAGACACGAATAACTTTGGAAACTCCTGGAGGTAGTTCATCACTATTTTCTTTGGTATAAACTTTAATATCGTGAACAATTCCGTCTTCACCATGTTTTACACGTAAAGATGTATCACGAACTTCCCGAGTTTTCTCACCAAAAATAGCATGTAGTAATTTTTCTTCACTAGTTAATTCTTGCACACCTTTTGGTGTAACTTTACCAACTAAGATATCGCCTTCATGGACTTCTGTACCAATTCGAACAATACCATTAGCATCAAGATTCTTACGTGCTTCTTCAGAAACATTGGGAATATCACGTGTAATTTCCTCAGGTCCTAATTTTGTATCACGACAATCAATGTCAGTTTGTTCAATATGAATTGAAGTATAAACATCATCTTTAACTAATCTTTCATTTAAGATAACAGCATCTTCATAGTTATAACCGTTAAATGTCATGAAAGCTACGGTCATATTTTTACCTAAAGCAAGTTCACCTTTTTCCGTAGATGGACCATCAGCAATAACTTCACCACGATGAATACTATCACCTTTTTTAACCAAAGGACGATGATTTACGCAAGTGGAAGCATTACTACGTTCAAAATTAGCTAAATAATATGTATCTTTACCTTTAGCGTTTTTAACAACAATCTTTTTACTATCGGCATATTCCACAACACCATCTGCTTTGGCAACTACGGTAGAACCAGAATCACGAGCCGCAATATATTCAACCCCCGTAGCTACAATAGGTGCTTCGGTTTTTAAAAGCGGAACAGCTTGACGTTGCATGTTGGCACCCATTAGAGCACGAGTAGCATCATCGTGATCTAAGAAAGGAATACAACTAGTTGTAATAGATACAACTTGGCTTGGAGCAACATCGATATAATTTACTTTGTCACTCTTAACCATTACTGTGTCGCCATTTAGACGAGCAATGACATTTTCATCAACAATATTATTTTTATCATCAATATTTAAAGTTGCTTGCGAAATATAATAATCACTTTCTTCATCAGCTGTAAGATAAGCAACTTCATCGGTTACATGACCATTTTCTACTTTACGGTAAGGAGTCATAATAAAGCCATATTCGTTAATTTTAGCATAAGAAGATAACGAAGTAATAAGACCAATGTTTTGACCTTCTGGCGATTCAATTGGACATAAACGACCATAATGAGATGGGTTAACATCCCTTACTTCCATACCCGCACGATCACGAGATAGTCCGCCTGGTCCTAAAGAAGATAAACGTCTTTTATCGGTAAGCTCGGCAATCGGATTGATTTGATCCATGAATTTAGATAATTGAGATGAACCAAAGAATTCCTTTAAAGCCGCTGTCACAGGACGAATATTAATCAATGTTTTAGGTGTAACATTTTCAATTTCTTGCGTAGTCATTCTTTCACGAATAACTCTTTCCATACGGCTCATACCAACACGGAATTGATTTTGAATTAATTCACCAACTTGACGAACACGACGATTTCCTAAATGGTCTATTTCATCAATGTTACCGATTCCATGTAATAAATTCAAATAATATGATATAGAGGCATAAACATCAGAAATAGTTAAACGTTTTTCTAAAATACTTTGATCATTACCAATAATTTTAATAGTTTTTTCTTTATCATTTTTATCGTACACTAAAATATCTTGAATTTTATTATATTCGTCAAGTTCTTCATTAATAATTGTTTCTTTTAAATTAAAGCCAGCCTCAAAAATAGGACGAACTTGTTCCAATATATCTTTCGTAATAAGTGTACCTTTTTTAACAACAACTTTTTTACCATCTTTAATGTCTTCGGCGATAGTACATCCTAAAAGACGATCTAAAATATTTAATTTTTTATTAAATTTATAACGACCTACTTTAGCTAAATCGTATCTAAATTTATCAAAAAATCTTGTGATTAATTGATTTTTAGCACTATCTAAAGTAGCAGGCTCTCCCGGACGAAGTTTTTCATATATTTCAATTAAAGCTTCATCTGTATTTTTAGTATTATCTTTTTCTAAAGTATTTTGAATATATACACTATCTCCAAAAACAGCAATAATATCTTCATCACTTGATAAACCTAAAGCACGTAAAAAAGTAGTAATTGTCACTTTACGAGTTCTATCAATACGCACATATAAAACATCTCTAGCGTCTAGTTCATATTCTAACCAAGTCCCTTTATTAGGTATAACCTCACCTGAAATAACAGGACGACCATTCTTATCTATTTCTCTTTTAAAATAAATAGATGGACTACGAACAAGTTGAGAAGTAATAACACGTTCTGCACCATTGATAATGAAAGTACCAGCATCAGTCATCATCGGTAAATCACCTAAGAAAATCTCTTGTTCTTTAACTTCACCTGTTTCATGAATAAATAAACGAGCTTGAACCTTTAAAGGTGCTGCATAGTTTACCATTCTTTCTTTGGCCTCTTTAATAGAATATCTTGGCTCATCAAAAGAATAATCACCAAACTCTAGGGAAATATTACCTGTGAAACTTTCAACGGGAAATAAATCGTCAAATATTTCTCTTATCCCTTCTTCTAAAAACCAATTAAATGATTTTTTTTGAATTTCTAGTAAATCTGTTAACTCTAAGGTGTTTTTAGTTTTTGAGAAAGTTCTTCTTTCTCTATGGTCTCCAAATTTTGCTAATTTAAATGCCACTGTTTCACCCCTATGCCTATAAATTTTTTAATTTTTTAAAAGTGTTAATTGTTCTAGAAAAAACAATACGTCACCAATTTAAAATTTTACCAACATTATCCAGCAATGTCAATAAATTTTAGCAATTCCGACACAAAAAAACAAATTTTCTCCAAATTTGTTTTAAATTAGACAATAATTAGACATGAACTTTCACAATATAAAAACCTTTACTTTTTGCCATGACCTCACAAATATATTTTTCTTCTAAAATTTTCATAACACTTTTAACTCCTTGATCTTTACGCATGACAAACCATAACTCGCCACTATCCTTTAAATGATTAGCACTATCAAGAAGCAAATTTAGTAAAATATCTTTACCTACTCTAATAGGCGGGTTTGTAATAATAACATCAAAAGCTTGCGAAATATTCGCAAAACCATCACTTAAATAAACATCTGCGGAAACATTATTATTTTTTAAATTCATTTTTGTTAAATGGATAGCTCTTTTATTAATATCAACCATTGTCATATTAATATCTAAAAGCTTACTTAAAGTTATTCCTACATATCCATAGCCACAGCCTAAATCAAGAAAGTCTCCGGTTTTAAGATGAGAGCTATTCAAAAATGTTTCTACTAACATTTTACTACCATAATCAATTTTGTTTTTAGAAAATACGCCATTATCACTAGCAAAAGTGAAATTAATATCTCCATAATTATAATTAATATATCTAATTTCACTAGCTAAATTCTCGTTATTGGTAAAATAATGATCCATATCTATCTCCATTTATTCTTTAAATTCAAATATATAATCTAAGATTTGCACCTCATCGCCTCTTTTAGCTCCGGCTTTTTCCAGTTCTTCTTCAACTCCCATACCTCTTAATTTTCGTGCAAAGCGCAAGACTGCTTCATCTTCCGTAAATTTAGTCATTTTAAATAATTTTTCAATTTCTTCCCCTTTTAAAACCCAAACTCCATTGTCATTAGTAATAGTGTAAGGTTTTTCATTATGAAATTTATATACTATATAACTTTCATAATCTTTCTCATCATACAAAGCCACATCTTCACAGCTTTCCACTTTTTCTAATAGTTTAGTGATTAAATCATTTAAACCTTGATTAGTTGCAGCACTAATTTCTATAATCGTTTTATCAGGATATTTCTGTTTGAATTTTTGTAAATTTTCGAAAGCTTTTTCTAAATCCATTTTATTGGCGATGATGACTTCTTCTTTATTAGCTAATTTTTCACTATAATTTTCAATTTCTTGACGAATTATTTCATAATCTTGCAGAGGATCTCTTCCCTCAAAAGCTCCCATATCAATAACATGAGCAAGGACTTTCGTGCGCAGGGCATGACGCAAAAACTCTTTACCTAAACCAGCCCCTTGACTAGCTCCTTCTATAAGTCCTGGTAAATCGGCTAAGACAAAGGATTTATCATGAACTTTTACGACTCCTAAATTAGGCGATAAAGTCGTAAAATGATAAGCGGCAATTTTAGGACTAGCGGCACTTACACAAGCTAAAATAGTACTTTTACCAACACTAGGTAGACCAATCAATCCTACATCAGCTAAAACTTTTAATTCACATTTTAAAATTCGCTCTTCTCCGGGCTCTCCATACTCCGAAAACTTAGGAGCTGGTTCACTTTGAGTGACAAAAGCTTTATTACCTCTTCCGCCTCGGCCCCCGTGAGCGACAACAAATTCTTGATTGGGGGTTACCAAATCAACTAAAACTAACCCTGTATCAACATCCCTAATCGTCGTACCTTGAGGAACTTTAATGATAATATCTTCGGCTTTAGCCCCATGTTTATTGCTACCTTTACCATTTACGCCTTTTTGACCTTTAATTAATTTTTTATATTTTAAATCAATTAAAGTTTTAAGACCTTGATCAACTTTAAAAATAATGTCGCTGCCTTTGCCCCCATTTCCTCCATCAGGACCACCTAATGGCACACATTTTTCCCGACGAAAAGAAGTACAACCATCTCCTCCTTTTCCGGCTATAACTTTTATTTCAATGTTATCAACAAACATAAAAATCACCTGCGCTTTATCTTATCATAATTTGTTTTTTTAGCCAAGATTAATTACGAGCGAGCTATTTAAGTCAATTGGCGTTCCTGAAGCAATGGAAGTCGAAACTACTTTTCCATAACCATTTATTTCATATTTTAAATTTAAAATTTTACATAAATTTAAAATATCATTTCGTGACCATCCAGTGACATCAGGCATTGTATAACTATTTTCATTAGTTAATATAAATACTTTACTACCGGAAACTACCACCGTACTTTTTAAAGGATACTGATTAATTACTCTATTTCCATTACCTAAAATGATGGGAGTCAAACCAATATTAGTTAATTCATCTTTCGTTATTCCAACATCTTTACTAATATAATTATTCAAATTAATAATTTTACTAGCATCCAAAGCATTTTCCGTTTCAGTAATGTTTTTATATTTTGCTACTTCTTCGACTACGCTTTTAACTAAACCAGCGACTTGTGAAATTGGTCCCACAAATTTCTTGGTAGCTATATATAAAATATATTGCGGATCATCTTTGGGAAATATACCTGAGAATGAACGGATATAATCATATTCTCCTGTTTCATATCCTCCACTAGGAGAAGCAATTTGGGCCGTTCCCGTTTTACCAATTAAAGTAATATTATCAGCTTTGTAATATTTGGCGTCGGTAAGACCACTATAAACAACATCATACATTAGATTTTTTAATTTATCAGTTGTCTCTTTACTAGCTACGGTCGCAACTTCAGTTTTTTTGTTATTTTTTATGACTTTACCTGTTTTGGAATCGACAATTTTATCAACTATATATGGTTTTAACATAACCCCATTATTAGCTACACTAGTTAAGCCTTGAATCATTTGGACTGGCGTTACTAAAATACCTTGGCCAAAAGCAGCATTTGCTACTTCGATATCGTATTTAAAATTAATTTGTCCCGCCGCTTCATTCGGTAAAGTAATACCTGTTTGTTTCCCAAATCCTAGTTTTGTATAAAAATCTTTTAATTTAGTTCTTCCTAATTTAAAAGCCAAATTAGTGGCTGCTGTATTCGAAGAATAAGCAAATCCTAAATCATAAGAAATACGTCCCCAACCGACTCCTTTATTAAAGTCTACAACTTTATCATCACCAACATTAATAGTTCCGGACATATACGTATCACTACCATTATAAACGCCATTTTCCATTGCAGCCATAAAGGAAAATACTTTCATGGTACTTCCGGGTTCATAAGCATAAGAAACTAAAGGACTCATATAACTTTGAATATTTTCTAAGGTATTCAAATTAAAAGTCGGATTGGAAGCCGTAGCTACTATAGCACCCGTTTTAGCATCGGCAACAGTCATAGTTAGCCACTCTGCTTGATAATTTTTCATCAACTCATTTATCGAATTTTCTAAAAGAATTTGAATATTATTATCAATGGTTAAATAAATATCTTTACCAGATACTGGCTCTTCAATTATCGGTTTCGTATTAGGCATTTGATAACCATTAATATCTTTTTGATACTCCGTGTATCCATCTTTACCTTTTAATGTATCATTATAATAATCTTCAATTCCCATTTCCCCTTTAATTTCTCCATCTTCATCAGCTTTGGCATAACCTATAATATAAGGAGCAAAGGCACCCATTTTGTAATATCTTTTAGTTGAAGAAATAAAACTAATACCGGGTAGTTCTAAATCTTCTATTTGGCTTTTTAATAATTCAGTGATGCCTCGTCCTCCAGGTCCCAGTTCAACTTGATA
The DNA here is from genome assembly GCA_947629935.1 of uncultured Bacilli bacterium. Classification (GTDB taxonomy): domain Bacteria; phylum Bacillota_I; class Bacilli_A; order RF39; family UBA660; genus HGM10766. The sequence goes on from CANRFQ010000007.1 coordinate 12,550, forward strand.
AACATCTTTATTTAAAAGATTTAAAATTTGTTCTTTACTCATATTAATTAAAGGGGCTAAAGCCTCCGCAGTTTTATCTTTATCTACTACATGTTGGGGATTATTTTTGTTTGTTGTCCTTTTTTCTGACAAATAGGCAATAACCGTATAAGAATTAACACTTTGCGCCAAGATTTCACCATTTACATCGTATATAGTTCCACGCGTAGCATATAGTGTCTCTTTAGCTGTATTACGATTATTAGCAAATGTTGTTAAGTTTATTCCATCAACATTTTTACTAGTAGCAACATATACGGCACGATAAATAATTAAAATAAATAAAAAAACAATACCTAAAATAAAAAATTTATTTATTTTAATTGTATTGCTTTTTTTCCTTTTCATATGTTTCTCCTTTGCAAGCTAATCAGTAATTACTTTGATATTATCATTATTATATGACAAACCTTGTTCAGTTGCAACTTGTTGTAATTTATCTAATGAAGCAAGTTCATTAATTTTCATATTTAAACTTTCATTAATTCCGGATTGAGTTTCAATTTTTTCTTTGACTTGTTCTAACTCAATATTGGTTTGAGAAAGCATTGCTTTAGTGAAAACACTTATTAAAGGGGTAGCAATAAGTAATACCGCAAAAAGAAAATAAATAATTTTTTCGCCTTTAAATAATTTTATTTTTTTACCTTTAGCTTTGCTCATTTTCTACACCCTTTCAATAATTCGTAATTTAGCACTTTTACTTCTGGAATTTTCTTCTAACTCTATCTTACTTGGTAAAATAGGTTTTTTATTTACAATTTTAATTAAAGGTTTATATTCCTCTGGTATTTGAGGTAACCCTTTAACTAAATCATCAACTTCACTATATTTTTTAAAGATTTGCTTCACAATGCGATCTTCTAAGGAGTGAAATGTAATAACACATATTCTGCCGCCTTTTTTTAACATTGCGATAGCATCTGGTAACACTTGTTCTAAAGCATCCAGTTCTTTATTTACTTCAATTCTAATTGCTTGAAAGATTTTTCTTTCCGGATGGTTTTTAAAAAAGTAATTAGCGCCAACAGCTTGTTTAATTACCTCAACAAGTTCTAAAGTCGTTTTAATAGGCTGTTTAGTTCTTTGCTCTTTAATGGTCTTGGCAATTATCTTTGCCATTTTTTCTTCCCCAAAAGCCAAAAATATATCAGCTAACTCTTTTTCCTCATAAGTATTAACAACCTCATAGGCACTTACAGGTTGATCCCTATCCATCCGCATATCTAAAGGTGCATCCTGCATAAAACTAAATCCGCGTTCTTTTTGATCAATTTGCGGACTGGAAAAACCTAAATCAAATATTATCCCATCCACTAAATCAACGTTTTCTTTAGCTAATACTTTTCGCATATCTTTAAAATTAGAATGAAATATTTTATAATTACCCCCAATTTCTGATAACGCTTGATCAGAATACTTAATTGCTTGCTTATCAGCATCAAAGGCGAATAAGAAGCCCCTTTTTAATTTTTTTAAAATTTCTTTACTATGCCCTGCATATCCCATTGTGGCATCGATATACACGCCATCTTCTTTAATGTTTAAATTTTCAATTGTCTCTTTTAAAAGCACGCTGTAATGTAACATTATAAATCCACTTCCATAAATAGATTTTCCGCAATATCTTCTAGTTTTTCAGCGTTGACATTTAAAAATTCATCCCAAGAAGCTTTATCCCAAACTTCTATTCTATCGTTGGCGCCGATTATAACACATTCTTTAGTTAAACCGGCATGACCAACGAGTGGGGAGGCAATATTAATTCGACCTTGACGATCGACTTCAATTAAAGCAGCACCAGAAAAGAAGGATCTAATAAAGATACGAGCATCTTTTTTTGTAAATGGTAGAGTGTTTAATTTTTTGACTATTTTATCCCAATCTTCTTGAGAATAAATATATAAACACTTCTCAATTCCACGGGTAATAATAAATTTGTTACCTAAAGTCTCGCGAAACTTGGCAGGTATTATCAAACGTCCTTTTTCATCAATATTATGATGATATTCACCCATGAACATTTCCATCCCCCACTTTCTTCCACAATGTACCACTGCTTAACTAAATAATACCCTAAACTTCCAATTTTGTAAATAAACTTTAGTTTTTTTTCTCTATTTTTTTAATATTTGACATTTTTATGTCAAATAAAAAATCTTAAGAATTATTTCTTAAGATATTTACTGCTAAAATTTCTATTAAAAATGTTTTATATTCTACTAACTAGCATCTAATTCTTTTATTTTCAGAAGAAAATCTTTACTCTTTAAATAAAGGCCTGTATATCTTTCATAATAACGATTTAAAAAAGTATTAATCTCATTTTTAGTCTCTTCTTTGATTTTTAAATCACTTATACTTTTAATATCGACATAATAATACATTCTTAGTATTTTGATAGTGTTAGGTTTAACAATAAGCTGATTGGTTAAACAATTTTTACATACATATCCCCCAATATCCCCATCTATAGTTACTATATCTTTAGTATTCCCACATTTATTACAAGAATCAAGATTTAATGAAACTCCTAGATAATCAAGCATTTTTATTTCTAGTATATTAGTTAAAATAGCCGGATCTAAATTCTGATTGAGTTTTAAAATGGTATTTATAAAAATATTATAAATTTCTGAATCTAAACTTTGTTTTACTACTTGCATAACTAATTCCGTTAAATACGTAGTATAACTAATTAAAGTTAAATCATTTTTAATATTGCTTAAATCATCAATAATATCTACACTAATTAAAGTAGCTAACTTATCTTCCTTATAGTTAATATTAAATTGGCCATAAGTAAATTTTGTTGTTAGGGCGCGCAGAGGATTTTTGATGGATTTGGCACCTTTGGCAATCATCCCAATAATTCCGTATTCCTTTGTATATACATTGATTATTTTACTTGATTCTTTATAAGGTGTCTCTTTAACTATAAAACCCTCTACCATCTTTTGCATATATTCACTACTTTTCTTTTTTATTTATTTTTTTTATATTCTAAATAATATTCTATTTTGCCGGTTTTTTTAAACATTTCCCAAGCTTCTTTTTTAGTCATAATTAAACAACCCTTTCCTCTCTATTAATATATTGGGTTGTTTAACTTTTTTTTATTCAAAATTTTTAAATCCTAATTCTTTTATATATCTTTCTTTATCCTTCCAATTAGGAATCACTTTCACAAATAACTCCAGATAAACTTGTTTTCCTAAAAGCTGTTCAATATCTTTTCTGGCTTCACTTCCCACAGTTTTCAACATTTGCCCATTTTTTCCAATGATTATTTTTTTCAATGATTCACGATCAACAATAATATCAACGGCTATTTGAGCTAGCTTAGAATTTTCTTTAAAATCTGTTGTCAAGCAAGTAACACTATGAGGCACTTCTTCTTCAGTTAACATCAATATTTTTTCCCGTACAAATTCACTTGCCATAAAACTAACGGAATTGCTTGTTAGATAATCATCTTCAAAATATTTAGTATCATCATTTAGATATTTTAAAATAACCTTAATTAATCGATCCGTATTATCTTTTTTTAAAGCAGAAATTGGTACTATTTCGGCAAAAGGATACTCATCTTTATATTCATTTATTTTATACATGATTTGCTCGTCCGATATTTTATCTATTTTATTTAAAACTAAAATAACAGGAATATCAGTTTGTTTTAAAGTACTCATAACGTACTTATCGCCTTTGCCTAAATACTCACTAGCATCAACTAAAAATAATATTACATCAACATCTTTAGCTAATGCTAAAGCTTGTTTATTTAAAACTTTACCTAATTTATTTATGGGTTTATGAATACCTGGTGTATCGACAAAAACGATTTGGACATTTTTACTATTGTACACTCCTTCGATAATATTACGGGTCGTTTGGGGCTTATTAGAAGTTATAGCGATTTTGGCATTAATTAAAGAATTTAAAAGAGTGCTTTTTCCCACATTAGGACGGCCAATTAAACTAACAAAACCACTTTTCATAACTTCACCTTCACTTCTTAAATAATTTTATCATAGATTACTGCATTTGAGAATTAAAAAAAGACTAAAAAGTCTTAAAATAAATGAAATACATGCATAATTTTAGGAATAAAAATTATTATTCCAATAACCGCTGCAATCATCGAAAAAACAAATGTTGCCGCTGAACCGCAATCTTTAGCAATCTTCGCTAGCGGATTAATCTCCAAAGTAATTAAATCCACCGTCGCCTCTATCGCTGTATTAATTAACTCGGAAGCCAAAACAACACCCAAAGCAATACAAAGTACAGCCCATTCCATATGACTAATTTTAAAAGTTAAACCTAAAATTATCGCTAACACCGTCGCAATAAAATGAATTAATAGACTTTGTTCATTTTTATAAGCATATTTTAAACCTTCAATTGAATATTTAAAACTTTTTAAAAAACGTTTAAAGCCCTTCTTTTTTATTTCACTTCGAGATATTTGCGTCATCTAATATCAACTCCTGTAAATTAAACATAACTTCTTCATCTTCTTTTTGCATATGATCATAACCCAAAAGGTGAAGCATACCATGGACAGCCAAAAAAGATAATTCTCGTTTCTCGCTATGACCATATTCTTTAGCTTGTTGCTGCATTTTGGGAATGGATATATATATTTCCCCTAATAGCCGTTCTTTATTATACATTATTTTGCCATTATCTTCAAATGCAAAAGAAATAACATCAGTTTCTCTATCAATATTGCGATATTCTTTATTAATTTTGCGAATAAAATCGTTATCACAAAAGGTTATTTCAAAAGTTACATTATCGATTTGCAAACGATCTAAACCTTTTTTTAAAACTTTCTTTAAATATTTATAATCTACATATTTATATTCTTCATTAATTGTAATTCTTATCAAAATAACCACCCAAATCCTTTAAACTTAAATGTTAAATAAGCAATTATCAATATAAGAATTCCACATAATATATTATAAAATCCATCTTTTTGAAAAACGTTCGGCAAATGTTTTTTAATAGCATTAAGACCAATATATATTAAAAATCCACAAATACCACCAGCAATATTAAGTAACACATCATCTATATCAAAAGCTCTTCCTATTTGCAACTGCACTAATTCAATAGTTAATGAGGCAATAGCCGTTAGAACAAAAATATGACTTACTTTTTTAGCTTTAATGTAGTTAGCCACAAAATATCCAAAAGGCACAAACATTACTAAATTACCAATCACGTTATATTGAAATAATTCACTTTTGTAATCATATCTTAGGATTTCTTTAAAAGGTATTAAATTAATGCCTCGTCCTCCTAAATCTCGATTAGTAACAAGTTCAAATAGCATAAGGCCATAAATAATAAATAGTAATGCTAAAAATTCTTTATAAAAAACAAATTTTTCATGATTAATAAAAAGATAGGCAATTCTGACCGAGATTATAATAACTAAGAAAATTGTCAACATTGGCCAAATACTATTTAAGGTTTTTACCACTGTATTTTCAATCATACTATACCTCAATTCTAAGAAGACTCTTGTTCATTTGGTACCTCATAATTTACACTTTCTCCAATTTGTTCTTCAACAGATACAAAAATCTCTATTTCCATTTTACTATTTTTCATGGTTTTATTCAAAACTTTTTGCTTAATTATACGTTCCTTGTCATTTAGTTTTAATTTTATTTTACTTTGGGCTAGATTTAAAGCCTCCGCCTCCGCTTGTGATGCTGTATATTTTTTCTTGGTCACTTGAACCTCATATTCCGTTTGTTTATAAAATGTAATACCCCAAAAGCTAAATAATTTTTTATTTTTAGTAATTGCGTTTTTAAAGCGACTTTTAAAAATCTGTTTTTTTTCCTTGCCATTATCAAACATAAAGTTTATTCTTTTTTTGCCAGTTTTTTCTTTTACTTCATAATTAAGAGGGATACTGATATTAGCTGTATACCACACTTCGCCATAAGCCTCTCCTTGGGCACAGACGCGATTTTTCACCTCTTCATTAGCACTAATATCTCCTGCAATAATAATATCTCCTTTACTTACATAATCTCCCGGTTCTTTTAAGTTCATTCCGTTTTTACTAATAACTTTTGTTATAATTCCACTTTTTTTAGCAATGATATTACATAAATTATTATTATCTTTTATTTTGGTAATTATTCTTTCTTCTACTCTTACCTTATAAGTCATTCCGACATTTTCTATTTCAATCCATTCTAATTTATCAGGATATTTATCTAAGATTTTTTGTTTAATTTCTTGCAATTTATTATAACTTTTTTTAAAGGTCAATCTTTTAATATTATAATAATCAAGCTCTTCTTCTACTAGTTGTCGAATCATTTTATCAGAGTGAATTACCTCAACCTTCACAATGATATTTTGACATATGCCAAATATTAATAAACCTAAGATTAAACAAGTTAGAAATATTTTATTTTTTAAAATAGCCGGAATAATTTTGTAAATTCCTTTTTGATTTATTATTTTTATTTGATAATCTTTAAAATTTGTCTCTATTTTTTCAACATTATCAATATTAGTTGTAAAGGATATTGTTTCTTCATTAATATATTTAATGTTGCTAATATTAATATGCAGACGATAAAGATGGATTAAGAAATGTTTTAAGAAAGGACCCGTAACTTCTACTTCAACACGATGCGTTTTTACGTGATCGATTATATTGATCATTTTTTGACGACTTTCTTAATTGTGCCCTCTATTAATATTTCTTTTTCCATCATTTTAACAATACTTAAATTTTCCCCTTCCACCGCAACTTTAAAATTTTCCATCTGCAGTTGAATAGCAGTTTCCGAGAAATTAATTAAATCAAGGTAATTAAAAACATATACATAATTATCAAATATATTTATAAAGTACTCTTTATCATAGAGAAATGATCTAATATTTTCTAGTATTTTCAAAATATAATCACCTAGAAAATCTTATGAAAAAAAGATACTTTTCAGTATCTATTTAGTTAATTTTTCTTTTATTTTTTTACTTACATCACCCATATCTGCTCGCACTCCAATAAGAGGGGTTATCTTTTTCATAATCATCCCCATGTCTTTAATACTAGTTGGTTTTACTTCAGCAAATACATCTTCAATTATTTTGGTGATTTCTTCTTCACTTAATTCGGCAGGTAAGTAAACTTTTAAAATTTCGATTTCCTTATTTAAATTATCCACTAAATCTTGACGATTATAAGTGGCATATTCATCACGAGAAGCAGTACGTACTTTTACTTGTTTTTTTATAACGGTTATTATTTCCTCTTCAGTAAGGTCGCCTTTTTTATTAATCTGCTCTGCTTGTAAACTTGACTTTAACATTCTTAAAACTGATAGTTTAAATTTATCACCAGTTTTCATGGCTTGTTTTAATTCATTGTTAATTTGCTCAAGCATATTTTCACCTAATCTCTTCTTTTGTTCTTCTTTCGAGAATTTTTGATATTTTCTTTTAATTCTTCTCTTTTTACAATTCCAGGTTTTTTATAAAATTTTCTTTTTTTTATTTCTGAAGGGACACCACTTCTTGCTACTTTAGCTTTGAACTTTTTTAAAGCACTATCAATGTTACCATCTTTTACGCTAACTTTTGTCATATCTTTCCCTCCCTTCGTTACAAGTGTATTATAACACCGAAAATATACTAAGGCAAGAAACAAAGTACTTTTCTTATAAATATTTTAAGAACTTTGCTTATTTTATAACATAGGGATTATCTTTGGTTCCATCTCCGGTTGCAATTACATCATCTTTTAGATTGATTACAGGCCTTACGCTATAAGAACTATTTACGTTAATACCATTGTATAAGTAACGAAAAGTCCGAAAACCATAAAAGACATAAACATAATCAGTATGAGAATCACTAGGTGACAAGCTCCAAAAAGACTCAGAAGAACCAGCATAATATAGATAATTGGAGATTGTTACTTCTGAACTGTTTGGCGGAAATCCCGCTAGCACTATTTCATCGGCACTTAATAGTCCTATTTTTAATTTATATACTCCACCATAGTCTCTTAAACTATTATCCGATTGAATAATTGGATCAGAACACGTCAGTTGAGGATTGACTGATGAAGTGTTTTGATACAATCTTTGATATGCGCCATAATATAATGTATCCGTTTCACTTCCACTTCCATATGACGTATCATTACAAAATGTTCCATATTCTATGTATTGATCATAACTTTTTAAATTATCATAATACCACGCTTCTAATTTTTTCTTTATGGTACTATTTGTTCCTCCATGATCTGTTGTTCCTATATGTTCTTCATTGTTTGTTGCTATATTTACGCTCTTACATGGATTTAATTTTGTACATGATATTAAATTGTCATATGTATAACCAGTATATTTTCCCATATTATTTGTACTATTAAACGCACTTTTTCCTATATCACCATCTAATATTAACCTTATTGTCCCATCCCCATTAATACGAACAATGCGCCATAAATTACTATCGCTTGAATTTAATTTAAGATAATTATTATCGATTGCGCCGCGAAAATAATAACTATCTCCATCATCGTCAACAGTTTGAAATAAGCCACTGCAGGAGTTATCACTACTAGTTGGACATCCTTGACTAAAATCAGATACTGTTTTCCTTGATGGATATTTTTGCATTATTTTAGCAGTAAGATGACTATCCTGTTCAAAAATAAGAGGTTCATTAGTTTTTCTTAAGATTAATTTTGAATGAGTATAATTAGCCAGCATCCCCATCATCAACATAATAAAGCAAAGGAAAAAGGAATAAATTATCGATATTGCAATAAAACCATTTTTTTTAGGCATTTTTATTCCTCCTTATTCTGTTTTTATTATAAACTATATTAAATTTAGACACAAGAAAAAGAAGATTACTCTTCTTTAACTTAAATGACTGATATTATGGATAATCGTGCCCACAATTCTACCTAAGTGTAATAAAAAAGTTATAATTTCACTTAGAAAAAAACAAATTAAGGGAATAAGTAATATTATAATAATTACTTTTAATACTTTATTATTTTTAATTGTATTTAACATGAGCGATTGCTATAAATCATGCGGATGGCAGTTCCTAAACTTCTTCCGACATCCATAATGGTATCAATAATTCGACTAATAGCATTTAACATACCAGATGTTATACTAGAACCTCCCTGAATATTAATTAACTGTGCATTTTCTAACTTCATTTGGACCTCCTTTAACTATTGCATGCATAAGGGCGCACAATGCCGTCTATGACCCCTATTAAAAATACAACCCCCGCTCCTATTAAAGCGCAGGCGCCAACCGAAAGTGATCCCCCACTAATATCCATTAATTCAGTGTTATCTAATTTCTTAATAATATCAACTCCTTTAAAATAATATTGTTTTCAATTTATGGATCAGTTTTTCTTCTTTTATCTTAACTTTAACTGGCAAATATAAATTATCTATTTGGTACTTTTTGGGTAACTTTATATCTAATTTTAATAATTGATAATTAACTTGATAGACTTCATCATATTTAATTGCTCCTACTTTTTCTATAGTAAAAGGATAGTTATTTTTATCTATTAAAATATTTTTAGCTTTTTGGATATCATTGATATCCTCTAAGGTACTATATAAATAATATGAACAACTATTTTCACAAGCTATTATCATTTTCACCTCCTTATAATCAGCCACTTTATAAATAAAGCTAAATATCAAGAAAAAAATTACCAACAAAATGTTCATAAGCGTGATACTAAAATAATTCTGCGGCTTCAAACTTAACAAATACCCTTGATTATTTTCATAGTAATGAACCATTATTTAACTCCTCAAAATCAATAACTTGTTCAAATAAATCTTCTAAATTTCGATGGGTAATATAAATAATTGTTTTATCATTAAATTTGGTACAAATATCTTGGATTATGTTTTTTTCTAAATCTGTTTGGACCTCACTTAATGCTTCATCTAAAATTAAAATTGAAGATTTTTTAAGTAATGCTCTAGCTAACAAAATCCGCTGCCGCTCGCCACCTGAAAAGTTGGCTATGTTATCACTTATCATAGTGTCATATCTTAACGGCTTTTTCTTTACTATTTCTTCTAAATGACATATTTCACATATCATTTTAAATCTTTGCGTGCTCACAGTTTGATCAAGGACTATATTATTATAAATAGTGTCAGTAAATAAACTTTCTTTTTGAGCAAGATAAGTTATGTTTTTTCGAATAGTATTAAGTCCATAATCTAAAATGTTTATGTTATTTATTTTGATAGCTCCTTCCTTAACATCATAAAGACGATATAGTAACTTGCAAAGGGTACTTTTGCCACAACCAGATTTGCCCTTAAACATCACTTTTTGTTTTTCTTTAATTGTCAGGTTTAAGTTCTTACATATGTAATCATAATTATTATAAGTATAAGTTAAATTTTCAAAGACAATATCGCCCATTAAAAACTTTTCATTAGTATTTTGTAAATTTTCCTCTTTAAGGTTAGTAAACTCACTTATTTTGTTTAATGATGCTTTCAGATAATTTATTTTTGGTAATAAATTAATTATATTTTTGATTGGATCCAACATATAAACTAAAAGGGAGTTAAAAGTTATTAAATCAATGAGAGTAAGGTGGGATTTTAGAATATAATAACAACCAAATGAGGTGATTAAACAAATACCAACTTCATTAATAAAATTTTTGACAAAATTATTATAAGTAATTAACTTATTAAAGCTAAAAGTATCTTTTAAAAATAGACAATATTTATATTCAATCTGTTTTTTTACCATATCGGGTTTGTGCATATTTTTAAGAGTTAAAAAACTATCAACCTTTTCAATTATTTCATTATTAAATTTGGTATCAAACTCGATATTTCGAACAATTTTCTTGTAGATAATAGGACTAAATATTAATCCGGCTATAATATAAATAATTATAATTAGTAAAAGAAGAAAAAATAATTTATTATTTATACTATAAAGAAAAATGGCCGAGGCAATGCCTAATAATAGATCAAGGAAAATAGTAACAAAAATTTTTGAAAATAAATCTTTAATTTCATTTATTTCTTGAACTCTAGTTACTATTTCTCCAGTTGTTCTATTATTAATAACATTTAAAGGAAGAGAAAATAAGTGGTTTAAAAAAGGTATCATAACTTTTAAATCAATATTCTTATTTAAATAAGTTTCATAATAATCTTTAAGATAACTTAATATGACTTTAAATACGGTTAAAAACAGAAAAAAGATACATAAAGTCTTAAAAGTCTTTAGATTATTATTATTAATTTCATTTATAGATATTTTAAAGTAAAAACTAGTTATGATGTTGATTAAGGTAAAAATGACGCTTGTCAAGAGTAACTTTATAATGAGATTTTTTTCGCTTGGTACTAAGTTAATAAGGTAATTTAGAATGTTTTGGGGTTTAGCCATTTTTGGAAGTTTAGAGGCTGGAATTAGTTTTATAATAACATTAGTCCAAGCTAAGCAAAATTCTGCCAAATTAATATTAACTATTCCTTTAGCAGGATCCATAAGCATAACGGTATTTTTAACTTGATTATATCTATAAATTACGACAAAGTGACTATATTGATTTTCCAACTGCAAATGGGCGATTACGGGAAAAGTCATTTCTTTTATTTTCTCAGGATCAACTTTTAATCCCACTGCATCAAAGCCATATTTTTTCGCAGCTTCAATTAAATGAAATGCTGTTGTTCCTAATCTAGTTGTAAAAGTGTCTTGAATTATAGTTTCCAAAGGAATATAACCATCAAAATATTTAATAATTGAAAGTAAACAACAGGCCCCACAATCTTTTAAATCAGCTTGTCTTACAATAACATTTTTCTGCAAATTTTCCCTCCCTTCATTAGTAATATTATAGATAAATAATCGATTTCCTTTTTTTTCTGAAAATTTTTTTAAAAAAGTAATAATTTCTTGCCGTCCGCATAATAATTATTAGAATACATGGAGGTGTTAACATTGATTAACAAACAAAATTTGTGGTTTTTGACCCTATTTAGTCTTATCTTAGTTTTAAGTATTTATTATCTTACAATGCCCGATGAAGTCCTACAAACAATTAAATCAACAAATAACGAAACTAAAGAAACTGTTGAATTAAAAGATAGCGATGCTTTAGCAGCTTTACGTGTCGAAGCAGATGAAGAAACATTAAATGAAATGAACACGCTTCAAGAAGTATTACTAAATGAAAGCGCCACTGTGAAAGAAAAAAATGATGCCTACGAAGCTTTAAAAGAACTAAATCAAAATAAAGGTAAAGAAGAAGAAATTGAAAAAAGCATCAGCGAAAATCACAAATTAAAAAGTTTTGTTAAAATTAAAGGCGATCAAATTCAAGTTGTCATTTCAAATAAACAACATGATGAAGCACTAGCAAATAGCATTATAAGAACAGTACAAAAGAGCTTTGAAACCCGAATGTATATAACAGTAAAATTTCAATCTTAAGAGTTTTTTAGGTCTTTAACTCTCACTTATATATACCATTATTCATAAAATAAAATGGAAATGGTTATAAAATGAAAGTGAGGTTAAGTCATGAAAAAAAATATCCTAACGCAAAGAGAACAAGAAGTATTTGAACTTCTAGTTTTAAATAAATCAACTAAGGAAATAGCAACTTTTTTAGGCATTAGTGAAAAAACTGTTAGAAATCATATTTCCAATGCCATGCAAAAGCTTGGTGTTAAAGGACGTGCTCAAGCCGTTGTAGAATTAATAAAATTAGGGGAATTATCAATATAAAAGTCTTAATGACTTTTTTATTTTGGTATATTTTCTTTTAACTTTTTATATACTTTATTAGGTGATTTAAATGCTTAAACGTGCGACTTTAAGAAAACTAACTATAGCAACTTGCGCTCTATTAATTTTAGGAATTTTATATCTTTTCCCTACTAAAAATGATACTCGTTACCAAACAGAGAAAAAATATATTAGTGTCACCGAAAATAAGAATAATATTTTTTTAATTGATGAAAATAATTATGTAGCCATGACAGATATCGTCATAAATAATAAAACTCCCGAAAAAAAAGCCCGTGAGCTATTAGAAACATTAGTTATAGGCAGCAAAAAAAGTGAATATATTCCCAATGGCTTTAAAGCAATAATTCCCAAAAACACGAAGATTAATTCTCTACAATTAGAAAATAATTTATTAAAAGTAGATTTTTCGAAAAAGTTTTTAGATGTCTCTTTAGAAAACGAAGAAAAAATGATTGAAGCAATTGTTTATTCTCTTACAAGTATTGATGGAGTTAAGAAAGTCATGATATTTGTAGATGGCGAAATTTTAAATGCCCTACCCAATTCTAAAAAAAGTTTACCTGAAGTATTAGATCGTCGTTATGGCATTAATAAAGTCTATGACTTAGATAATTATAAAGACACCACTAAAACAACAGTTTATTATATTAGTAAATTTGCCAATAATTATTATTATGTTCCTATTACTAAAATCAATAATGACGCCCGAGATAAAGTAGAAATAATTATTAGTGAGCTTAAAAGCAATCCAATTTATCAAACTAATTTAATGAGCTATTTAAAAGCCAATGCGGAATTACAAGACTACGAAATTAAAGAAAATAGTATTAACCTATCTTTTAATGAAAATCTATTTAATGAATTAGAGGAACAAAAAATAAAAGAAGAAGTAAAATATACTATTTCCCTTTCTATTAAAGATAATTTGGATATCGAGGAAGTAATATTTTCAGTTAATAATCAAGAAATCGACAAATGCTCGAAAAAATGTTGAAAATCCCAGTAATTTGATTTATAATCAATTTACGAAAGCTTGCTGTCCTGATAGCTCAGCTGGATAGAGCATACGCCTTCTAAGCGTACGGTCGAGGGTTCGAATCCCCCTCAGGACACCAGATAGATAAAAAACTCGGACTTTTGTAGTTCGAGTTTTAAAATGCTAACTATTAAATTGAAAGTAGTTTTATTTTGTCAATTTAGAAAAACACACTTGCATATTGGCAACCAATATGTATTATAATGTTTTTTATATTATCTTGTTTTACTTTTAGAAATAGGTTCATAAGATACGTACTCACCATTTTTATCTTTAATCCAATAGCCAAATTTACCTATTATTCTAATTGGCTTTTTCAATGGTTTAAAATCTAAATTCTTTGTGCTTGAAGCTTTTGCTCCTTCAGATAAAGACGCAGTTATATGAGGCACTTTCAGTATATCTGGATTTTGCTCATCGTAGTTTATATAATATGGTATTAACTCATCAGGTAATGATATTTGAAAACCACTATTCATACCATCATTTCCATATCCTATAAGAAAAACTTCAAAGCTTTTACCAACTAATTCATCAAATACTTCTTCTTCATTTGGATGATATTTAAATGTACAATGTATTTCATCATTAACTTTAGACAATTTTTCTGTTTCTAATGAATGTATTAATTCTACTACATCTGCTTCAAAAAAAATTCCTTCATAACTTAACATATAATTCCTCCTTTTAGTCAATTAATTCTGAATCTTGATATAAAATTATATTTTTAATATTATTGTGAATCGTTTTTAGAACTGCATTATCATCATCTATAAAAATTAATTGTTCTTCTATTGTTAAAGACTTTAAATAATTTAGTTTTAATTCCTTTGATGAAAAAAATGGATTACTCTCTTTTGATATTATAATTCTTTTATCTTTATCAAAAAAAGGCGCATATTTATCTAGCCAACAATTTTTTTCGCTTATCTGACTGTCAAGCCTACATACTGAAAGAATAAACAATTCCACATTTTCCAATTTACATAACGCATTTAAAGTTTTAATATTTGTAGTTAATGGTCTTTTATTTATAAAATCAAGAGGTTTCCCAAAATCTAAAGAAGCAATAACACCATCCATATCAACATAGATTCTTGTTTTCTGGCTCTTTGATAATTTTTTTATTAGTTCATAAAAGTACATATGACAATCCACCTATTTAAATTATACCATTAAATACGGAATAATTAAACAGAATAATAGATTTTTTATACTATCCGTTGATTAATGATTTGTTTATTTTGGTCTATCTGGTGCTCTGATAGAAAACGTGCTTGATAAAAGTGCGTTTTTATGTTATGATGAATTTGTCAAGGAAACTTGCATAAAATAAAAAAGGAATACCTAGTTTCGATGAGTTAGGTACTATCCTAAAATTTTAGGTCTAGTACCGACTTATACAGTTGGTACTATTTTTATTAGTATGATTAAAATCACAATAATAAGGAGTATTATGATACTGCAAAGATATTTCTCTGATTTTCTCATAACTTCACCTCCTTCCACTTTAAAAGTAAAGGAGAATAGTACCTAAACTAACTAAGTATTCCTAAAATAATTATATCAAACAAATGTTCTTGATACAATAATTTTAAAGTTGAATAAAAAAAGAGCTAGTTTACTTACGAACTAGCCTATTTATTTTTATAGACCATCCGAGGATTATCTCGGTCAGATGATTTAATAAATTCAATTATAGTATCTATCACTTCAATATCATCGTCTAATTTAAAATCTAATGTATTTAATATTTCTTCAGGGCTAAAATAAAGTCTTAATCCTCCAAAAGCTTCCTCTAAAAAGCCTACTGGATAACCATAGAGATTATTTAAATCAATAACAAGTTTTTGCTGAGTACTTAAAGCTTGATTTAAAGCGGGCACTAAAAACTTTTCTCTAAATTCCTCTCCCGAAAAAGGACCGTCAACTATATTACGTCCTCCAGGAGTATCTGTAAAATCACTAGCTATAACAATTTTCATATCAATTCCTCCAGTGGCATATATCCTAACATAAATTTAAAAATTTACAAGAAATAACTCCTAAAAGTTATTTAGTACATTCTAATATTACCTCCATATCATCAAAATGAACTTTTTCTTTTCCTAAAATTTGATAATCTTCATGACCCTTTCCTAAAACTAATAATATAGTGTCTTTTTTAATCATAGAAATCCCTTTTTTTATAGCTTCTTTACGATTATATATTACTTCATAATTATCTTTTTTTACTCCCGCTAGAATATCTTGCATAATTTTTTTGTTATCTTCCGTACGCGGATTATCATCGGTAAAAATAACATAATCCGAATATTGGGTAGCAATATCACCCATTATAGGTCGCTTTTTCGGATCTCGATCTCCGCCACAACCAACAATCGTAATAATATCAGCTTTTTTATGTTCCGCAAAGGAAGTAATAATTTTTAAGACCGCATCAGGTGTATGCGCATAATCAACCACGGCAATTCCCTCTTTTACTTTAACCATATCGCATCTACCTTTAGGAGGTTTTATATTTTGGGTTTTTACTAAAATATCCTCGATCTTAAAGCCTAAATTATGAACGCACGCTAAAGCAGTTAAATAATTATAAATATTAAACTTATTTTTTAAATTAATATTAACTTCATAATTTTGATTAGCGTAAGTAAACTTTACCCAAGTTTGATCTGTATTATCTTGGTAATCTATTACTTTATAATCGCCATTTTGAAAACTAATTGTTTTATAATTTCCCTGCCTAAAGTATTTACTGTATTCATCATCAGCATTTACAATTACTGTAGCTTCTGGAGTTAAATAATTGAGAATTTGTAATTTAGCTTTTAAATAATTTTCCATTGTTTTATGATAGTCTAAATGATCTTGAGTTAAGTTAGTAAAAGCAACAACGTCATATTTCAACCCTTCTACTCTCTTAAAATCTAAAGCATGCGAACTTACTTCCATTACAACATACTCACAGCCTTTCGAAATTGCAGTTAAAATCATGTCATATAAATCTAAAATATTGGGAGTAGTATTAGGTAACTCTATTTTCTCATTTTCATAATAGTATCCTATTGTCCCAATATAAGCTACTTTTTTTCCTAAATTTTGCAACAATTGATATATTAAAAAACAGCTCGTCGTTTTTCCATTAGTTCCTGTTACCCCAATCAAATGAATTTTATTTATTTTTTCGGCATAATGATCCACTAAATAATTAGTTAAATAAGTTTCTGTATTAGAAACTAACACTTTTTCAACATTAACTTCTCTATCTTCTGACATCACAATTTTAGTAGCACCCTTGGCAATCGCTTGCTCAATAAAATCATGGCCATCGACATTAGCCCCTTTAATTGCTACAAATGTATCGCCCTTTTCCACTTTGCGCGAATCAATTTTAATATTTAACATTTTATACCTCCACTACTCTTGAATGAGCTCACTTAAATACACAATATCTAAATCTTGAAATTTTATTTGTTTTAATAAAATTTTAATATCTTCTAATTTAGCAGTTTTATCTATGAAAATAATTGAGCCATTCTCCAGAGCATTTTTCACTTCTATTATACTACTGGCAGTCAAAGTTAAGCTAGGTTTTATTAAATAATTGTCATCTTCTAAACAAATTTTTTTATTATACTCGTTTAAAACACAGATATTTTTATTTAATTTATCTTTGTCTAAAAGAGTATTTACTTGTCTATATAATTTAGAATTAATCTCATTATTAATAAGTTCAAAGTTAGTATTCGGACTATAATTATCTTTATTTATTAGTAAATTAACATTATAATCATTTAGTAAGTTTAGAGTTTTTTCATTATATTCTAAGACTAAAGATACTTTATTTTGCTTTTTATTTCCGCTAATAATAATCTTATCTTTATTGTTTTGTAAAGAAATAGTCGGTTTTATCTCATCATATACTAAATAGTATTCATTGTATTCATTTAAAGGTTTCATATTTAAAAAACTTTTTTCAATGTTTACTTTACTGCCTGCTAAACCGGGAATTATATAATCATCTATGATAGTAGCATTAGTAGAAGGAATTTTTAAATCCGCTTCTTTTTCCTTAATTTCTTTTAAAACGGGATTTTTTTGTTGAATTAAAAAAGCAATTTTATCAGTATAATAAAAACTAAAGACCATAATACTACATAGGCCCAAGATTTGAAAAAACTTTTTCATATAATTCACCTAATATAACTATATGAAAAAGTTTTTAAAAAATTAGCTTAAATGTTTTTTTACAATATCGGCTCCTCTTTTGGGATCTTGCAATAAAATATCATAAGTCATTTTATCTTTACGAAGTTCTTCCATAAAAGTAATTTCTTCTTTAGACATAGTTTTTACCACGTAATTAGGATCTTCGACTGTCTTAATTAAGTGATCTGTTCCTAAAAGATAATCAGCCGTTACAGCAAAGATTTGCATAAAGTCGATAATATTTTCGATAGGTGGTTGGCGCGTGCCCTTTTCATAGCAGCAGATTGTTGATTTATCCAAACCTAACATATTTCCTAAATCCGTTTGCGTAAGTCCTTTTTTCTTTCTTAAAGTTTTTAACCTTTCTCCTTTAAACATCGTTTCACCTCTAGCTACATATTATAAACTTTACATAACGCAAAATGTCGAAAGTTGACAAATATGAAACTTTTGTCTTGCGCAGTGCGCTATTTTTTTCTATAATATAATTGTGATTGATATGGAAAAATTAAAAGAAATTAGAAAAAGTAACGGGTTTACTTGTGCTCAAATGGCCGAAAAACTTGGAATGTGTACAGCTTTTTATTGGCAAATTGAAAATAAAAAAAGAGGGCTTTATTATAAAACAGCCAAAAAAATTGCTGCTATTTTTAAAATGAAGCCCGATGATATCTTTTATGACGAAGAGTTGAATTGATCCGATTCTTCTTTTTTATTACTACTAACAAAGGAAACTCTTTCGGCAATAACTTCTGTAAGATATTTTTTTTCACCATTTTCTTCATAAGTTGTTGCTTGTAAACGGCCTTTAATACCGACAACGTCTCCTTTAGCACAATATTCGCTTGTATTTGCTGCTATACCATTCCACAAAATACAACGAATAAAATCTGTTTCATAAATTCCTTCACTGTTTTTAAACGGCCGATTAACAGCAATATTAACAACAGTTTTTTTCTTTCCGGATTCCGTAGTTATTATTTCCGGATCTTTTGTTAATCTGCCAACTAAGACAACTTGATTCAACATTTAATACCTCCTTTCTAGCAATGATAATAACAAAACACTTCTAGATAAAACAAATCGCAAAAAAGGTTTTTTTGCGCAGGTTTAAAAGCAAAAATTGATTTTTGTTTAAGCAAAAAATCAATTTTTAAATAAAAAAAAATTACGAATTTTTAATTTTCGTAAAATTTAACTTTTTAATAAACGATTTAATTCCACTGCGTATTCCATTGGTAATTCTTTTTTGAAATCTTGAATAAAGCCCATAATAATAAGTTCTTTAGCCATTTGTTCATTAAGGCCTTTACTCATTAAATAGAATAATTCTTCTTCACTTACTTTTGATACTGTTGCTTCATGTTCTAAAATACTATCTTCATTAGCAACGATATTTTGAGGATAGGTATCACTCCTAGATTTATCATCTAATAAAATTGTATCACACTTAATACTGGCCCTACTTCCCGTTGCCTCTTTAGCAATTCGCGTCGTGCCGCGATAATTTGCAATGCCAGTATCTTCGGCAATTGACTTACTTACAATGTTACTACGGGTATTTTTACCTAAATGAATCATCTTTGCTCCAGCATCTAAAACTTGCCCTTTTTTCGCATAAGCTATGCTAATCGAGTTCCCGATTGCCCCCTTTCCTTTTAAAATACAAGAAGGATATTTCATAGTTACTTTGCTGCCAATATTTCCATCTACCCACTCCATTAAACCATTTTCTTCCACTATAGCCCGTTTAGTTACTAAATTATAAACATCTAAAGACCAGTTTTGAATTGTCGAATAACGCATTTGGGCATTTTTGCCAACAAAAATTTCGACAACCCCCGCATGCAAGGAATTAGCGGAGTAACTTTGCGCCGTACAGCCTTCAATATAAGATAACTGAGCTTCATCCTCTACAATAATAATTGTTCTTTCAAATTGGCCTAAAGCCTTACTATTAATCCGAAAATAACTTTGTAAAGGTCGATCAACTTTGATGCCTTTGGGAACATATATGAAAGAACCACCACTCCACATTGCGCCATTTAAAGCCGTATATTTATTTTCATTATATTTTACTAAACTATTGAAATACTTTTTAAATAAATCGGGATGATTTTTTAAAGCTTCATCGGTACTTTCAAAAATAACTTCATTATTTTGGTGCTTATGATAAAATACTTCACTTTCAATCTGATTGCTGACTCCCCCTAAATATTCTTCTTCCGCTTTTATAACTCCTAAATCATCAAAAATATCTTTAATATCTTTTTTAACCTCTTGCCAGTCATTAGTCTTTTTTTGATCTTCTTTTTTATAGTAAACTATTTTATCAAAATCGATATCTAACTTAGGCCCAAAGTCTGGATTATCCATTTCTAAAAAGCACTCAAAAGACTTAAGACGAAAATCTAGCATCCATTCCGGTTCATTTTTTTCTTTTGATAAATTTATAATAAATTCTTTTGAAATTTTTTCCATAAATATCACATAATGATTATACTACTAAATATTATACTTATCAAAAGAATAGACAAAATTTTATAAATTTAGTAAAATTAGTTATAGAATAGGAGTTGTAATATATGCTTAATCATATTAATGAAATTGTCTTAAATGTTATTCAACAATACAACTCAGAATTTAATAAAATAGCTATTCATAATAATATTTTAAAATTTGCAAATGAAGAAATTGATTTAGGTGATTTTAATTTAGAATCTATTTTTGAAAGTTATCAGTTAAAATTAGATCTTAGTAATATGCAAGCTCAAGATTTATTTGCCATTATTAAATTAAATGCTTCTATTTTTAATAGTAATAAAGAAGGTGTTTAAAATGTTGTCTTTTAAAGCATTTATTGATAAAACAAACAATAATGAATATTCCGAAGAAGTCGAAGCTTTTATGCAAAGTATGAATGAGGCTTATCAAAATCAACATTATTTAAATAATAAAAACTTTAATATTTTGCAAGAATATATTTTATTTTGCAAAATGCTAACAGATAAAAAAAGCAATAACTTAAATAACGTTCAACAAAAAGTTGTCTTTAATTATCAAAAAAATCTAACTAGTTTAATTACACCAACTTATTCTAAAAAAGATGAAGAAACAGGAACTCCGTTAGTCTACAAGCCCAACGGCTTTATAACTATAGCTTTCATTATTGGCTGTACCGTTTCTTTTGGTTTGGCAATTGCCTATTTATTTATTTCTCGATTATAAAAAGACACAAACGTGTCTTATCTTTTTTCTATAACTATTTTCATAGCGGTTTTTTGTTCACCATCAATTTCAATATCATTAAATGATGGAATGACTACTATATCATCTCCTCCAGGTGCTAAAAAACCTCGAGCGATGCACACCGCTTTAATTGCTTGATTTAAAGATCCAGCACCAATTGTTTGGATTTCTACGGTTTTCTTTTCACGAAATATATTAGCAATAGCACCTGCCACTTTACTAGGGTTAGACTTAGTAGATACTTTTAATATTTCCATATTTCCTCCTTTTTAATTTACATTTAACTATATGTAATAAAAAAGGAAAAAAGAACACCGCTATTTTTCTTTTTCCCAACGAGCATAGATACCACAAGGTAAAATCAAATTACTATTTGCCATTTTTATTCCTAACTCATCACTAGAAATATAACCAGGAATCTTTTTATTAATTGTTTTAATTAAAATATTTTCTAATACAGTTTTAGATAGTCCTGTCGTATAAGAATTAATTAAAAACAAAATACCATCTTCACTAAATATTTCCTGACATAAACTTACTAAATTAAACAAATCTTTTTCAATAGACCAAACTTCTTTATTGGCACCACGGCCAAAAGAAGGAGGATCCATTAAAATTATGTCATATTGATGACCTCTTCTAATTTCTTTTTTAACAAATTTGACTACATCATCTACTAGAAAACGAATTGGTTTATCTTCTAAATGAGAGGATTTAACATTCTCTTTAGCCCATTCCACCATGCCTTTGGAAGAATCCACATGGACAACTTCTGCTCCCGCCTTTAAAGCAGCAATACTTGCAGCCCCGGTATAAGCAAATAAATTTAAAACTTTAATAGGTCTATTAGCTTGTTTTATTTTTTGCATAATTAAGTTCCAATTATAAGCTTGTTCGGGAAATAAACCAGTATGTTTAAAACCCATTAATTTCAAATTAAAGGTCAAATCATGATAATGAATTTGCCAAGATGAATTTAAAGATTTATTTTTTATATCCCATGATCCTCCCCCTTTATTACTGCGATGATAAATAGCATCTATTTTAACATCAGGTTCGGTATCTTCCCATATAATTTGCGGGTCTGGTCTTTTTAAAATAACATCATGCCAAATTTCCGTTTTCATTCCGTTATTCATACCAATTATTTGATATTCTTGAAAATCATCTACCACTTTCATAATCTCACCTCTTCCATAATATCATGAATATTTTAAACTATATAGAAAAAATTGATGTATTACACCAATTTTTATAACTTAAAATCATCAATAAAATCATCAATAGTTAATTCGTGAGGTTCCAAATTTAGTTCTTCTTCATTATCCTTTTCTTCATTATTTACCTTTTTCTTGTCTTTTATAAAAGATATTAAATCGGCAACTTTAAAGGCCGAATCAATATTATATTTACTAATAGCTGAGCCTGTGGAATTTAGATCCATAATTGGAATATCACTATTTTTTAATATTTTAATTTCACTATCCGACTTAATACCGATATCTTCTTTCGAATTTGTCGCAATAGCATAACAAATCTCATAGTTTACTGTTTTCGGTCTTTTCATTAAAGTACTTCCTCTTTTAGCTCGACTAGCTAGAGTTAACTCCTCATTTTTTACTCTTTTAGCAGTTTTGTTATTAGTGAAAATATCTATATATTGGATATTATTATCAAGTGAAGAACCATTAATTACCCAGTCATCATCTTTTAAATTAATTCCTTTAACACCACTAGCTTTTACACCAACAAGTGGCACTTCATTAATATTAAATTTCAAATAGTACCCATTTTTAGTCGTAATTAAGACATTTTCTTGAGCTGGACTGATACTTACCAATTCATCATCTTCTTTAAGCTTAATAGCTGTAAGTGGTTTAGAGTATCTAGATACTTCAAAATCTTGAACTTTAGTTTTTTTAATTTGCCCATTTTTAGTAAATAAAACAATTTCGTCCTCTTTATTATCAACAACATAGGAACCAATAATTTTTTCTTCTTGTTCCATCGGAATCACATTATTAATATGCTTACCTAGTTCTTTCCATTTTGCGTCCACTATGGCATGAACGGGAACGTATAAATATCTTCCTAAATTAGTAAACAATAGTAAGGTATCTAAAGTGGTCACTTCATATAAGCTTGTAACATAATCACCAGGTTTCAAAGTAGTTTCCTCATTGTTACGAGAAGCATATGATTTTAAATTGACTTTTTTTACATATCCTTCATTAGTAACTACTACAACAACATTGTATTCGGGAATCATTGTTTTAGCATCAAGTTTGATTTCTTCTATCTCTGCCACAATATCGGTTTTACGTGGTTTACTGTATTCCTTTTTAATTTTCTTAAGTTCATCAATAATTACTTTATGTAACATTTCTTCACTATCTAAAATACTCTGTAAGAAGGCAATAACTTTTTGTAAATTTTCTAATTCTTTTTCTAATTCTAAAACATCAAGGTTAGTTAAACGATATAATTGTAAATCTAATATGGCAGTAGCTTGTTGTTCGGAAAAAGCAAATTCATTGATTAAATTCACTTTAGCATCAGCCTTATTTTTACTTGCTCTAATAACTCTAATAACATCATCTAAAATTGCTAAAGCTTTGACAAGGCCTTCGGTAATATGCAATTTTCGTGAGGCAAATTCATAATCAAATTTAGTTCTTCTCGTGACAACTTCTTCTTGGTGAGCGATATAAGCTTTAAGAATAGGAATAATTCCTAGTTGTTTAGGTCTTTTATCAACAATAGCTACCATATTAAAAGAATATGATATTTGTAAATCCGTATTTTTTAGAAGATAATTAGTAATATTTTGTTTATCAGCTCCGGTTTTTAAATCAATAACAATTCTTAGACCTTCTTTATCTGATTCATCGCGCACTTCCGCAATTCCATCGATTTTTTTATCTATTCTTATTTCATTGATTTTTCGAACTAATAAAGCTTTATTTACTTCAAACGGAATCTCACTAATAATAATTTGATCTTTGCCTTTAGTTTTTTCAAATGTATAACGACTGCGAACAATTATTTTACCCTTACCATTTGTATAAGCACTTAATAAACCATTTTCCCCATAAATGATACCGCCGGTAGGAAAGTCAGGGCCTTTAACGATTTGCATTATTTCCCCTAGCTTAGTATCCGGTTTTTGAATTAATTTAATAGTAGCATCTATTAATTCCCCTAAATTATGAGGCGGAATATTAGTGGCATACCCAGCCGAAATCCCCGTTGCGCCATTTAATAATAGATTAGGGAAACGACAAGGCATAACAGTTGGTTCTTCGCGGGAATCATCAAAAGTTTTTGCCATTTCCACTGTATCTTTTTCAATGTCTCGTAACATTTCGTTACTGATTTTCGATAGTTTAGCTTCGGTATAACGGTAAGCAGCAGGAGGATCCCCATCTATTGAACCATTATTACCTTGAAATTCAATATAGACATTACTCTGTTTCCAATCCTGGCTCATGCGCACCATCGCATCATAAACAGATGTATCACCATGGGGATGATATTTACCAATAACTTCTCCAACCGTTTGGGCACTCTTAACAAAACCATGCTCATAGACATTTTTATTTTTATACATAGCATATAAAATACGTCTTTGGACTGGTTTTAAACCATCACGCACATCAGGTATAGCTCTATCTTGAATAATATATTTGGCATATTTAGAAAATCTATCGCCCATTAAGTCTTCCATAGTATATTCACTAATTCGCTCTAATACGTGTTTCATATTCTCACCATTTTTATTTTAGCACAAAATAAAAATGCAAACAAATTTGTTTACATTTCTTAAGCATTTTTAACTGGTTCAACATTTAAATTTTCACATTTAATATACCCAGTTGTAAAATTTGATTTAATTTTACAATATCCATTTTGAGAAACGTTAAGATATTGCACTTTTCTACCCCTTTTTAAAGTACGTACGTATTCTCTTACTCCATCATCTATTTTATAAAAGCTAGAATCTTTATTAACATAACGATATTCTATCTTTTCAGGAGCGGTTTTTACTCTAACTATTTTATGATATAAATAAGTTCCATCTTCATCATAACAATTTATATAAGTCTTTCCTTCTGACAAAGCTTTAAAACTGGCAGTTTGCTCATCATATTTTAAAATGCTATCATCATCGACAGAAAATTTATAACAAGATCCTTGTTTTTTGATTTTCGTTTCTTCCCCTACTTTAAGACTCGTACGGCTTAAAGTGAATCTTTGATTGGTTTTTTTAGTTGTTTTTTGGGATTTATTAGTTTTTTGTGTTTCTTTATAACAATATCCCGTCCATTTTACCGTACAAGTTCGAACTTTTCCTTCATGGGCACAACTTTGGCCTACCAAAGCTTTTTGTTTTCCAGTACTACCATTACAATTATCAAAAGTCATTGTAACTTCTCTTGGTAAATTTCCAAACGCCGCATCTCCTATAGGATAATTTTTCGTAGCTGTCGTTGTGCCACAGGCACGATTACTATTACTTTCCGAACCATCCATATTTTTAAAATCACCAATATTCTCTTGAGCACCCCATGTCAATTGATCACTGCCATTATAATAACCACACACTAGTTTATATTGATAATTAGTTTGCACTTTCTTACGGCTATCCGCTTTAACTGGTACGACAATTAAAACAAATGCTAGAAAAGCAACTATTACTAAATTGATTTTTTTCATTTTTTATTCCCCCTTATAAGCAAAAAATCCTTGCAATAAGGATTCTCACTAATTTTTTATATCAACCAATCCCCATTGCTAGAAGCATTGTAGCACTTTTAATGTTATATGTCAAATCGACAAAGGGGAAGTATCTATTTCTAAATTTACCTTTTTATTCATTATATAAATATTATCTAATTGTTTTAAACAAGCATCTAATTTTGTATCTTTCTTATATTTAATAATTAGTTGAAAACGAAAAATCCCATTTAATCGAAATTGATTAGCTGTTGTTGGTCCTAAAACCATTGTTGTTTTTTCTAAATTGTCCGTCAAAAATTTATAAATTTTCTGAGCTTCACTACTGGCTAAATCATAATCTTTACTTGCTACTTTTAAACTAGCTAAATAATAATAAGGGGGATAATCTAATTTATGACGATTGAGCATTTCGTAATTATAAAAAGCATTATAGTTATTTTCTTGCACAAATTTAAATATTTCATTATCAACATTAAAACTTTGAATAATAACTTCGCCGGCTTTTTCACCTCTTCCCGATCTTCCTGCTGTTTGCGTAAGTAAACTAAAAGTTCTCTCGCGGGCTTTATAATCGGGCATATTTAATGACAAATCAGCATTAATAACTCCTACTAAAGTAACGTTAGCAAAATCTAGACCTTTAGATATCATTTGGGTTCCTAATAAAATGTCATACTTTCCATCTTGAAATTCTTTTAAGATTTTTTCATGAGCACCTTTTTTTGCAGTAGTATCAACATCCATGCGAATTACTTTAGCTAAAGGAATCTTTTTCAAAAGTTCTTGTTCTAGTTTTTCCGTTCCCAAGCCATAATAATTTAAAGATTCTTCGTGACATTCTGGACACTTAGTTGGTTTAAATATTGTATAACCACAATAATGACAACGCAAATTATTCGTTGATTTATGATAGGTTAAAGAAATATCACAATGGGGACATTTATAAGTATACCCGCAATTTTGACAAGTAATAATTGTCGAATGACCTCTTCTATTTAAAAAAATTATAACTTGCTCATTTTGAGCTAAACATTTTGTAATCTTATTTATTAAAAGTTCACTAAATATAGGATTTCTTTTTTTCATTTCTTGTTGCATATCAACTAAAGTAATTTTAGGCAAAATAGCCTTATTAACTCTTTTAGAAAGAGTTAATATAGTGTATACTCCTTTTTTAGCTCGGGCCATTGTTTCTAGACTAGGTGTAGCACTTCCTAATACTAAAGGAATTTTATTATAATGCGAACGAAACAAAGCCATATCTAAAGTATAATAACGAGGCATATTCTCTTGTTTATAACTTTCCGATTGTTCTTCATCAATAATTATAATTCCCAAATTATTTATTGGGGTAAAAATAGCACTACGAGTACCTACTACCACATCAACTTCATCATTTAAAATCTTTTGATATTCATCATATTTTTCCCCTTCTGATAAAGCACTGTGAAATAAAGCCACCTTATTGCCAAAGCGTTCATAAAATCTTTCTACGAGCTGTGTCGTTAAAGTTATTTCTGGCACTAATAATAAAGCTCTTTTTTGATTTTTTATTACTTCTTTTATTAAATGAATATAAACTTCTGTTTTACCACTACCTGTTACCCCATGCAATAAAAATGTTTCTTCTTTATTTAATGAATTTTTAACTCTATCAAAAACCTCTTGTTGTTCTTTTGTTAAAGGATTATCATCTATTATTTTTTTATTAATGTTTATTCTGTATTGTTTTTCTTTTTCTTCTTTTACAATATTGCGGGCTAATAATGTTTGTAAACTACTTGAATTAATTTCTTTTTTTAAAATTTTAGATTCTAATTGCAAACGCTTTAAAATAGCTATTTGTTTGACACTTTTTTTATTTTCGTTGATATATTTATTTACATCGGCCTTTTCATTAAGAGAAATATAGCTAGTCTCAAGATCATATTTACTTTTTTGATTTTTAATTTTTAAAGAAGACGGAAGCATAGTTTGATAAGCACCAATTAATGAACACAAAGTTTTTTCTTTTAAATAAACTCCTAATTCTAATAGTTCCTGATTTAAAACTAAGTGCGGATCTTCAATAACTGAAACTTCTTTTAATTTAGATATATCTCCTTGAAAATGATTTGACATGTCTATGACAAAACCATTTACATATGTATGACCAAAAGGCACTTTTACTTTCATACCAACTTTTAAAGTATTCTTTATTTTATCAGCTACTTTATAAGTAAAAGTTTTATCTAAAGCTTTTACATTATATTCAACTAAAACATTGGCATACATATTCTCTACCTCCTATTATGAAAAAAGAAGAATTATTTTGCTTCTTCTTGTACTCTTGTTTCTCTTATAACATTAATTTTAATAGTACCAGGATATTGCATTTCTTCTTCAATTTTTGTTTTAATATCTCTTGCAATTTTATAACTTTCTTTATCATCGACTTCATCGGGTTTAACAATAACTCGTAGTTCCCGTCCTGCTTGCATAGCATAAGTTTTTTCTACACCTTCAAAAGAATTTCCAATTTCTTCTAATTGTTCAAGACGTTTAATATAATTTTCTAAAGAATCATTACGAGCCCCAGGACGAGCCGCCGATAAAGTATCGGCTACTTGCACTAATATCGAAATAACGGAATTTGGTTCCACATCGCCATGATGAGAAGAAATAGCATTAATAACTGTTTTATCTTCATGATATTTTTTAGCAATAGTCTCACCAATTTCTACATGACTTCCTTCAATTTCAAAATCAATAGCTTTACCAATATCATGTAAAAGACCAGCTCGTTTCGCTAAAGCTACATTCTCTCCTAATTCACTTGCCATTAAACCAGTTAAATGGGCAACTTCTTTCGAATGTTGTAAAGCGTTTTGACCATAACTAGTTCGAAAATGTAATTTGCCAATTAGATTAACTAAATCTGGATCTACTTTAGTAAGCCCTAATTCAAATACTGCTTCATTACCTATTTCGGTAATTTTTGTATTCATATCATTAGTTACTTTTTCATAAACTTCTTCAATTCTTGTAGGATGAATACGTCCATCTTTAATTAAAGTTTCAATGGTTATTTTTGCCATTTCTCTTCTTAATGGGTCAAAAGATGATATTACTATCGCTTCCGGAGTATCATCAATAATTAAATCAACACCAGTAACAGCTTCAATAGACCTAATATTACGGCCTTCACGACCAATCAAGCGGCCTTTCATTTCATCATTAGGTAGCTCAATTGTACTAACAGTTTGTTCACTTGTAACATCATTAGCATATCTTTGCATACTACCTACAATTAATTGTTTAGCTTTTTCATGAGCCTCTAATTTTGCCTTAGCTTCTTCTTCTTTGATATAATTAGCTATTTCTTTAGCCATTGTATCTTCGACTCTTTTCATGATTAAATCATGAGCTTTTTCTTTAGAAAATTTGGATATCTTTTCTAATTCTTGCATTTGTTCTTTTAAAAGTTCATCCATTTTAACTTCTTTTTCTTGCAATTCTTTTTGTTTAGCTAATAAATTATTATCTTTTTGATCAAGTAAGGCATCACGATTTTGAAGCATTTCTTCTCTTTTATCAAGATTAGCTTCTCTTTGCATTAACTTGTCTTCATTTAAAGAAATTTCTTGTTTTTTCTCTTTAATTTCTTTTTCAGTTTCTTGTTTTAAACGATAAGATTCTTCTTTTAATTCTAAAATTGTATCACGTTTATGTTTTTCAGCTTCTTTTTTTGCATCTTGCAAATATTTATTAGCTTTACTTTCAGCTCTACTATTTTTAATAAAAACAGTAAGCGTTACAAGCCCTGAACCCGATAAAATTCCAATCAAAAGAGTTATAATGGGGGTTGTAAATATTCCCATATTTCCTCCTTATTTTTTATTTATAAACATTCATTTTTAATAAACATCTACATTTTAATTATAAAATTATTTTAAATATTTAGCAAGCAATATTTTAAAAGGTCAGAGTTAACCTCTAACCTTCTTGTTTTGTTTGCTTCTTCGAAATTCCATAATGTTCTCGAACTTTAGCTTCTATTTCATCACATAAATCTGGATTTTCTTTTAAGAATATTTTAGTATTTTCTTTACCTTGCCCAATTTTATTTCCGTTATAAGCATACCAAGCTCCACTTTTTTCAACAATATCTACAGCACTGGCTAAATCAATAATTTCGCTTTCTTTTGATACACCTTCACCATACATAATATCTACACTAGCTGTTTTAAAAGGTGGAGCTACTTTATTTTTAACTACTTTAATATTAGTTCTATTACCTATTACTTGATCTCCTTGTTTTATTTGTTCAGCCCTTCTAATATCTAAACGAATAGTAGAATAAAATTTTAAAGCTCTTCCTCCTGGAGTAGTTTCCGGATTGCCAAATAAAACGCCCACTTTTTCACGTAATTGATTAATAAAAATGGCTGTAGTCTTAGTTTTATTTATTGTTCCTGATAATTTTCTTAAAGCTTGAGACATCAAACGTGCCTGTAAACCAACATGAGAATCGCCCATTTCTCCTTCAATTTCTGCTTGGGGAACTAAAGCTGCAACCGAGTCTATAACTACAATGTTAACTGCTTCACTACGAACTAAAGCCTCACATATTTCCAAAGCCTGTTCACCAGTATCTGGTTGAGATAATAATAATTCATTAATATTAACTCCTAAAGCTTTAGCATAAACGGGATCAAGAGCATGTTCGGCATCAATAAATGCCGCTCTTCCTCCTTCTTTTTGAACTTCAGCAATAGCTTGTAAAGCAAAAGTTGTCTTACCTGATGATTCTGGACCATATATTTCAATAATTCGTCCCTTTGGAAAACCGCCTACTCCTAAAGCAATATCTAAGGAAATTGAACCCGTAGACGTCACATCAATTTCTAAATGTTCATCACCACCAAGTTTCATGATGGCTCCTTTTCCAAATTGTTTTTCAATATCAGCCAATACTTGTTCTAAGGCCTTATCTTTATCTTTATTATCTTTTGTAACTTTCATGTTTTTCTCCTTTTATATTTATCTTTACAAATTAATTTTAATATACTACTTTAATTTTGTCAACATTTTTTAAAACATTTGTTTGTGTTTGGTGTTTCATCTTACTCTCTATATAATATATTATCCCTTTTTAAAGCATTTCCTTTTTTTATTTTCAATTAAAAAAAGATAGTTAAAATTTTATTCTATCTTTTATATATTTTTCTAAATCTTTAATATTTATTTTTTCTTGATTCATAGTATCCCGATCGCGAATAGTTACAGTATTATATTCTAAAGTATCATCATCAATTGTAATAGCAAATGGCGTTCCAATGGCATCACTACGACGATATCTTTTTCCAATTGAACCAGATTCATCATAAGCTACATTAAACTCTTTAGCTAAATTAGCATATATTTCCATTGCTTTTTCGCGATGAATTTTTTTAACTAGTGGTAAGATAGTAGCTTTATAAGGAGCTAAATAAGGATTTATTTTTAAAACTTCTCTTTCTTCATTATTATCTAAAATTTCCTTAGTATAACAATCACTTAACAAAGCTAAAATAATTCTATCTAAACCAACAGAAGGTTCAATAACATAAGGAATATATCTTTCATTAGTTTCCGGATCTATGTATCTTAAATCCGTTTTAGAATGATTCATATGACAAGTTAAATCATAATCCGTTCGATCGGCAATTCCCCATAGTTCACCCCAGCCCATTGGAAATAAATATTCAATATCTGTAGTAGCTTTACTATAAAAGCTCAACTCTTCTTTAGAGTGATCACGGTATCTTAAATTTTCTTTTTTTAGACCTAAATCTTTTAGAAAATCTAAACAATAATTTTTCCAATAGCCAAACCATTCTAAATCCGTATCGGGTTTACAAAAAAATTCCAATTCCATTTGTTCAAATTCTCTCGTTCGGAAAATAAAATTACCAGGTGTAATTTCATTACGAAAACTTTTACCTACTTGCCCAATTCCAAAAGGTAATTTAGCACGCATTGTTCTTTGCACATTTAAAAAGTTAGTAAAAATACCTTGAGCCGTTTCTCCTCTTAAATAAACTTTACTTTTAGCTTCTTCCGTAACACCCATATGAGTTTCAAATAAAAGATTAAATTTTCGAATTGGTGTAAAATCACTTTGGCCACATTTAGGACAACTTATTTGATGTTCTTTAATAAAAGTTTCTAATTTTTCATTATCCCAACCATCACCAGTCTCTTGACCTTGCGTATAATCTTCGATTAATTTATCTGCACGATGACGTGCTTTACACTTTTTACAATCTATTAACGGATCCGCAAAAGAAGCGACATGGCCAGAAGCTACCCATACTTCCGGATTCATTAAAATAGCAGCATCTAAGCCATAATTATACGGATTTTCTTGAATAAATCTTTTCCACCACGCTTTTTTGACATTCTCTTTTAACTCTTTGCCTAAAGGTCCATAATCCCAAGAATTAGCTAAACCGCCATATATTTCGCTTCCTTGAAATATAAAACCATAACCTTTACAGTAATTAACTATATCTTCCATATTTAATTTCATTTTTCCGCCTCCATAAATTCTTCAACATAATATTTAAGGGAATCTAAATTTTCCACTACTTTAAAATCATTATTTAAAGTTTGAGATAAAAATCCTCTATTTATGTTTTCATTCATCCATTCAAATATATTATTATAATAACCATCTTTATTATAGATTAAGATTAATTTATTCTCTTTTTTACTGCGATATTCTTCTAGAGCACATACAAATTCAGCTAAAGTTCCAATACCTCCTGGCAAAATCAAAAAAATATCGGCCATATGATACATTTTATAAAATCTCTCTAAAGTATTAGGAACTAAATGACATGTAGCTCCATCTAGTTCTTTTAAATCATCTTTATAAAAATTGACAGTAAAAGCATCTACTTTTTGCCTTTTTTCAATAAAAGTTCGAAAACATTCGCCCATCATTGAAAAATTAGCGCCCCCAAAAACTAAATCTAATCCTTTACTAGCCAAATATTCAGCTGTTTCCCGTGCCATGATAAGATAAGACTCATCAATAGTTTTACTGGCACTACTTCCAATAAAAACTTTCATATCTTGTTCCTTTCTAATTAAAAAAACTCAAAAAGAATATGTAAGGACGCAGATAAA
This sequence comes from uncultured Bacilli bacterium, assembly GCA_947629935.1. GTDB lineage: Bacteria > Bacillota_I > Bacilli_A > RF39 > UBA660 > HGM10766. The sequence goes on from CANRFQ010000007.1 coordinate 45,820, forward strand.
CTACGCGGTTCCACCTTACTTATTCTTTTTTGAGAATCACTTTCTAAATATATAGCTGTTAGATTTTCCACATCCGTCTTCGCTTCTTTCTTTTATTATATAAGAACTTATTTTAATTAGCAAGAGATGAACCTTGATTTTACATTAATTTATGCTTAACATACTTTTTAATATTTTTTTCATAATCTAAACAATTATTTTTTATAAACTCGGGAATAGAAATTTCATAATCATTTTCAATTAAGTTCAAAAAATAAGAAATATTAACATTTAAAAATTTGGTTAAAAGATCCTCAAAACTAGGAAATCGGTTTATAATTGCCGATAGCTCTGTAATATCAATAATAAATAGATCGTTAGCTAAAGGAAAATAATAATTTTTATCTGCCATTGTAATACTTCCGGCTCCAAAATCTAATACGCCCATTAAACTTAAGTCTTGCTTATCGTGACCTGTAAACAAAAAGCTTTGTATATTAAAATCATCTTCATTCATTATAATATTTAGTAAAGCTACCGAAAAAAATTGTTGTAATAATAACTTGTTAGAAAAATCTTTATGTATATTAATTAAAAATTCTTTTAAATTTGTATAATAGTTATCCCAAATATGATAATTATTAAATAGTTGCTGATTCTTTCTTAAATCAGCAGACAACAAGCCATAATCATTACCTTTTTGAGCAATTTGATAAGTAATTGTTGGTAAACGAAAATATTTTGCTAAGTAACTACCCAAAAGTTCACTTACAATTTGCTCATCGTGCTCCAAAGTTTTAAAGTAATACATATTTCCGGCTTTTTTATACCAATTATTCTTATTTACCCGATTATCATTAACCTTCTGATAACTATCTATCCTTATAATTTTAGGAGAATTTTCTAATATCATTTTTAATCACTCTTATCTAGATTTAAAATTGCGCAATTCAGCCTGATATCTAGCTTCAAATATCTTTACTATTTCATCACCGAATTTAACATTTTCCGCATTTTCTAAAAATATATAATCAGTATCTAAAATTACTAAATCTCCTTTTTTTAAAATCTCACTACCTAAACTATGGGTATATCCTAAATTTTGATAAGGAACCGGTCCCCAATTTTTAAAGTTAGTCACATTATCTTCTAGAAGCCTTCCGACATTTTTTAAAGAAGGATCAGTCCATATCAAACCATATTCTCGTGCTTTTTTGTATAATGTATAAACGTCTTCTTCCGTAATATTATTAGTATCTACACGAGGCGTAACAGTTAAATATATTTTTTTACCAGCAACATTAAATTCTTGACGATTTATACTAGATATTAAATAAGGAAAATGGGGCACGTTAAAAGATCTATAAAATGGTGTAATTTTTAGATAAATATTATTTATTTTTACTATAAGAGGAACTATCATCTCAGCATATAGCAAATCATCAAAGTTAAAAATTATATCTTTACACTCGACTTTTTCTTCCCCACATACTTCAATAATACCTTTCGCTATTAAATAGACAAAAGATTTAAATTCTTGAGATTTATAATCATAATGACTTTTTAGATAATAAGTTATTAAGTCTTGCAAACAAGGTAAAGAGTATTTAGTAATTTGCTCATCTATTATCTTAATAAGATTATTTATTCCTTCATAATTTTCTTTATTAAGATGAATTAAATAACTTTTAGTTAAAAATAAATCTTTACTAATATGTTTTATATTGGTGAGTATTTCTTGATTATATTCTAAAATAAAATTATTTAAAGAACTTGCTTTAGAAATGGAACTTTCCATAATATAAAAAAGAGACCTTGTTTTTAAATCATTTAATAGTTTATTTGTCAATTCATTAGTCATAATTACCTCATTTTTTAATTAATGTTTTTATTTTTTTTAATAATTGATAAATTGTATAAGTTTTATTAGTACCTAATTCAAAAGCTCCTAAAAGTTCTTCCACATAACCATTAAAACCTTTTTTAAATTCATAGACTCCATAATCTTTACCACTTTTATCAAAGACATCTTTAATACCATAAAAATTATATCTTTGATAACCATGTTCTGCGGCATACTTAATCATTTCCCATTGCAAACGATATTGTCCACAATATTTCATATATTCATCATATGATCCACTAAATAAATAAACGATTTCATCACCATATAATATAAACATTGCTCCCGATAAGATAACAAAATCACCATGTTCATCTTTTAAAGCTTGGACTTCTTCCATCTTTTGCTTAATTGCCGTTATATCTTTTCGCATAGTTTCTTTTTTCTTCTTATTGCTAGATGAATCACTTAAAGTTGCCACTTTTTCTTCAAGAGTGTTTCTTTCCTCTTTTAATGTTTTTAAATATAAATTACAATCTAATTTACATATTAAAACTTTAACATCATCTTTAAATATTTTATAGACATCTTGATAATATTCTAAACTACGATCTTTAAATCCTCTTCTTTGGCAAGTATCACTCGTAATCTTTTTAAATATATTTAAACTATCATAAGAAAGTTCTTCTATAACTAATTTATATTTATTAATCGTTCGATTAATATAGTTTCTTGTATTAGGCTTAAAAGAAGCAAATAATTCCTCAGCAGTTTGCCCTTTTATATCCAAAACATAAGTCCATTTTACTTGTGCCGAATTTTTTAAAGGTTTAAATCCTAATTTGTTTAAATTAGTTACTGCCTGTTTATTATTAATTCCTCCTTCAATAATATTAGCTTCACTATCTCTTTGCATGTTAGGAATATAAGGATCGATTGTTAAACGAAAACCATCTTTTAGATTAATAAATTTTTTAATTTCCAAAACAAAATATTCTAAAAGTTCATAGTCATTATAATCAATTAGAAAACCTTTTAAAGCTTCAAAAGTTTTTTTACCCATAAAAGTAAAACTACTGGCAATTAAAGAAGCTGCAACAATCTTTTTCTTTTCACGGACGCCTACTAAATAAACAACTCTTCCCTCTTTTACTAAAAGTTCTTTCATATATAATGATTCAAAAAAATTATGCTGCGGATGATCATAAGCAAATTTTTTAAACTCTTTATCAGTTAAAATTGTAAATTCAAAATTTCTTTTCATATAATTAGTATCTAAAAAGTAAGAATATTTATACTCTTTTTCCTTTCGTTAATCATTATAACATTTTAAAAAACTTGAGTAAATCTCCAGTTAATAATCTTCTATTTTATTTTTTAATCTAAATTAATGCTCTTATTTCGTCAATTAATTTTTTATCATTTATTTTCTCTAATAGTTTATTTATTTTATCTTTGTTTTCTTTTAAATGTAATTTACTTTCATAATCATTTAATTTATTTTCTACTATTTTTAAAGTTTTACCAACAGCTGATTTACTAACCAGTAAATTATCAGCAATTTCTTGGAGTGATAAATCTTCTTCATAATGTTCAATAAAAATATTTTGTTCTTTTAATGTTAATAATGAACCATAATAATCAAAAAGTTCATTCAAATAAATTCTATCCATTACATCATATCCTTAAATAAACCATAAATATAATTTTCAATATCGAATGTTTGTAAGTCTTCACTTTTTTCGCCTAGGCCCACAAATTTAACCGGTAAGTTTACTTCTTCTTTAATAGCTAAGACTATGCCTCCTTTAGCCGTACCATCTAATTTAGTTAAAACAATCCCGGTAATATCTGTTATTTCTTTAAAAGCTTTCGCTTGGGAAATTCCATTTTGACCTGTTGTAGCATCAATAACTAATAAAGTTTCATGCGGCGCATTTTCAATATGCGTTTTAATAACTTTATTAATTTTTTCTAGTTCTTTCATTAAATTAACTTTATTTTGTAATCTTCCGGCGGTATCAATTAAAACTATATCGACATTCTCTTCTTTAGCTTTTACAAGGCCATCATAAATTACTCCTGCTGGATCAGTATTTTCTTTACCATAAAAGATTGAATCTGTTTTGGTAGCCCACTCTTTTAATTGTTCAACAGCTCCTGCTCTAAAGGTATCTCCAGCAATAAGCATAACTTTTTTACCACTATTTTTATAACGATGCGCAATCTTACCGATTGTTGTTGTTTTTCCTACACCATTAACGCCAACAAAAAGCAAAACAGTTGGACCACTTTGCGCTTCATTGATTTTATCGCTTAAGCTTTCGCCTTCTACATAAATGATAAATAATTCATCTATAATAACTTCATTTAAATATTTAGTATCAGTAATATTTTCTTCTTTAACTCTTTTACGCAATCTATCTAAAAATTTAAAAACTGTTTTAACACCAATATCAGCCATAATTAATAAATCTTCTAATTCTTCAAAATATTCTTCACTTACTTTCGTATATTTAATACCTAGAATATTTAATTTAGAAACAAATTCATCACGAGTTTTTTCTAAACCTTTATCATATACTTGTACTTCTTTTGTTTCTTCTTTTTCTTTTTTCTTAACAATATTTTTTAACTTATCAAAAAGTCCCATTTAAATCACCACTATAATTATATAAAAAAAATAAGCATTTAAGCAAGAGTGAAGTAATGTCGAATTTCTGTCGCTTTTTGACGGCCACTTTTTCTTTATTTTTTGTTATTTTATTTTTTATAATAAACGCCGAGTGTTATACACTGGTGTCTACCTTTTTTCATCTTTGTAATTCATAAACCTTGAGTTTCAGGGGGTATGGTTAGAAAGGTAGTGATTGGTTATGAGTAACATTATAATTTTACTACTAGAATTAATCATTATAAAACTTTTAAATATCAGAAATGATAATTTAAAATAAAAGACACCAGAGTTTAAGAAGTAATTCTTAGACTGGTGTCCACAACCTTGTAGATGCCTTGTATAGCACTTACACTTTTATTATATACTTTTTTGCTTATTTTAGCAAACATTTTTATATTATTTAATAATTATCTATCCATCTATTGTATTCCTGAGAAAAATAAACATAAATTTTCTTTTTTTTATATTTGATAGTTGCACTTCTAGGCATTCCATCATCATCTAAAGATGTATAATAATTGGTGGACTTAACAATATCCATATCCGAAAAAGCTAAACCATATTTATTATGCAAATATAATAAAGGCTCTATTTTACAACTAAATTTTTCATAATATAAAAGATGACTAATTAAAATAATAGCAACCCCAAAAGTTAAGACAATAACAATCTTTCGATATTTTTTATTATAAATAATAAATAAGGTTAAAACAGTTAAAAATATAAAACAAATATTAGTTACCATTTTATAGTAAACACTATCAAATTCTATGCTAAGTTTTACAATTATATATATTACAAAATAACTAAGGATTACACTAAAATATAAAATTAAATCTTTAAATAAATTATTTTTTTTCATTATAGTTCACCTAGATTATTAAATCATCTTCCATGGTAAAGACAACATTTTCATTTATCCATTCTTTTCTTGGTTCGACTTGTTCTCCCATTAATACTTTAACTCTTTTTTCAGCTAATGCCGCATCAGTTATACTTACTTTAATTAAACTTCTTTTTTCAGGATTCATGGTGGTGTTTTCTAACTGATCAGCGTTCATTTCGCCTAAACCTTTGAAACGTGAGATACGGTAGCCGTTTTTATCTTTAATAAAGTCTTTAACATCATCCTCACTCCAAAAATAATTATACTTCTTATCTTTAGTAATAACATTAAATAAAGGTGGATTGGCAATATAAAGTTTTCCTTGCTCTATTAAACCACGCATGAAACGGAAGAAAAAAGTTAAAAGCAAAGTTTGAATATGGAAACCGTCAACATCAGCATCACACATAATTATAACTTTATCATAATTAGATTCCGAGGCATCAAAATTGTTTCCATAACCGGCACCAATTGTATGAATCATTGTATTAATTTCTTCGTTTTTCAAAATATCTTCAATTGAAGCTTTCTCCGTATTAATAATTTTACCTCTTAAAGGTAAAACAGCTTGGAATTTTTTGTCTCGGGCTTGTTTGGCGGATCCTCCTGCTGAATCTCCTTCAACTAAGAAAAGTTCATTAATTTTCGGGTTTTTACTCTGAGCGGGTGTTAGCTTTCCTGATAAATTTTTTTCTAACTTATTTTTACCTTTACCATTTCGAGCTTCTTCTCTTGCTTTACGAGCAGCTTCTCTAGCAATTTTACTTTTTGTTGCTTTATCAATGATCGTTAAAGCAATTTCTTTATTTTCTTCTAAAAAGAATTTTAAATTATCATAAACAACACTCTCTACAGCACTTCTTGCATCAGGTGTTCCTAATTTTCCTTTTGTTTGACCTTCAAATTGGAGCTTAGCTTCTGGTACTTTTAAATTAATAACCGCTGTAAGACCTTCGCGCACATCGCTACCATCAAAATTACCATCTTTACCTTTTAAAAGACTATTAGTTTTAGCATAATCATTAAAAGCTTTAGTAATACCGGTTTTAAATCCTACTTCATGAGTTCCGCCATCACTAGTTTTAACATTATTGACAAAAGACATAATACTTTCATTGTAAGCATCTGTATATTGTAAGGCTACTTCTATTTCAATATCGGATTTTGTGCCTTTAAAATTAATTACTTTATGTAAAGGTTTCTTCGATTCATTCATGTATTCTACAAAACTAATTAACCCATCTTCATAATAATATTTAGCACTGCGCTTGTCTTCTTCATCTATGACTTCAATAGTTAAACCACTAAGTAAGAAGGCACTTTCTTGCATTCTTTCACAAATTGTTGTATAAGAAAAATGACAATTTTTAAAAATATCTAAATCTGGCGTAAAAGTAACCATAGTTCCCGTTTTTTTAGTTTCGCCAATTGTTTTTAAAGGACTATCAACCTTTCCTCCATCTTTAAAACGAATATTAGAAATCAAGCCATCTCGATAAATAGTAACGTCCATGCTTTTAGATAAAGCATTAACAACACTGGCTCCAACACCATGTAGACCCCCACTTACTTTGTAACCAGCTTCACTAAATTTTCCTCCCGCATGCAAAACAGTATAAATAACTTCCGGTGTACTTTTGCCACTTTCATGCATACCGATTGGCACACCACGTCCAGTGTCACAAATTGTAATTGTATCATTTTTATGTAATATTATTTTTATATAATTACCATACCCATTTATTACTTCATCAATAGCATTATCAACAATTTCCCAAACTAAATGATGTAGTCCTCTTTTATCTGTCGAACCAATATACATACCTGGTCTTTTTCGAACAGCTTCTAAGCCCTCTAAGATTTTAATTGAACTTTCATCATATTTTGCCATATATTATTTCACCATAAAAAATTATATCATGAAAAAAAGATTCATGAAAGAATCTTTACATTTACATTTACTTATTAATGTTAAAAGTTTCATTATTAAAATTCGGTAATCCTGCTGTTGCATCTGCTGTATTATCATTATTAGTAGCATTATCAGTTTGAGGTGTTGCTAAGTTTGGCATTTCAAATGTATTTTGAGGATTAATTTTAATATCTATAGATGTTTGTTCTAAATCTATATCGTTATTTTCCACATTATTTATTGGTTCTAATGGTGGAACTGTATCAAACTTTGGCATCTCAAATAAAGTTGATTCAACATTTGCCGGTTCAACATTTGCCGGTTCTGCAGGATTTATTGATGGCTCTGGAATATTTACCTTAGGTATCTCAAAGCTTGGAGTACTATTTTGACTATTATCTACATTATTTTCAACTACTGGAGTTATCTCTGGTTGATTATTTTCTTCTGGCATTGCTGGTTTTATATCGGGAACAGGATCATAAATATTGTTAAATAGTGTCGGATCATAAGGAGGTTTGTCACTTTTAGGTGCTGGCGTCTCCTTTTTTTCCTCCACTGGTTCTTCTCTATTAAGATAAACTGAACTAAATTGATTAGGCATTTGAATTCTTTCTTTTTGATAATCATTTAACTCTGGTTCATTTTTTTGCATTGACTCAGATGAAATATTATCAGATTGGCTATTATAACTAGGCATAATCTCATTAATATTAGGAATATCATTTGTTGGTTGCTCTATTGGTAGTTCCGCTTTAGGAGCCTCAGAAACTTCTTCCGTACTTAAAGGATTATCTACAGAAACCTGACTCAAATCAGGAGCTGGCTCAAATAAATTAGAAGTCAAAGTATTTTCCATTGGCATATTATTATCTCCACTAACATTATTTACTTCCGGAGCAACTTCTCCTACAGAAACAACTGGTTCTTCCTTAACAGTATTAGCAATAGTTTCTGGCATACTGTGAAAAATACTTGTATTAAAAGCTGAATCTGGCTCACTAGGAACATCGTTAACAGAATTTTCTACTGGTTGAGACATTACTCCCATATCTATTGGCATACTCACGCTTTCAACTGAATGACTGACTTCAGGAACTGGCTGAGGCTCAACAGAATTTTGTGTTGATTCTGTTCCTAAAATAGGATTAACGGGCTCCACAGGACTAGCCACAGGAGTCGGATTGGGACTTTCCACTATTGTACTATCTATTGTTGCTAAATTTTGTTCTAAACTATTATTTGTATTATTTGTATTATTATTTACTTTTATTTCCTCTTTTCCATTATTTTTTTTCTTTTTACCAGAAAAAACTAAAACTAAAAAAATAATTGCAAGAATTACTATTACTATGAATAATCCGATAACAAAATAATCACTATTATATATTTTGCTAAGCATTTCATTCATAATTCCACCACCTTTTACTCTTTATAATCTAAAAATAGAATACCATATTCAAAAATACAAATCAAGTTTTAATTTACAAAGATTAAAAAAAAGACTTCTATTTAAAGTCTCAGACTGTTGACAAACGAAAAATTTGAAAACAGTCTTTTTAAAATAAAAAAAATATATTATAATAAATGAGTAAGGT